>CAWJHV010000023.1:0-17376 GCA_963842795.1 uncultured Solirubrobacterales bacterium
CTGTAGGGCCGCCGGACCCATACCCGGTCGCCGGTCGCGGTCTAAGCTGACGGCATGGGCCGCCGCGCCTGCCTGACGGCAATTGCCTGTCTCGCGGTCGCGCTCCTCGGGGCAGCGACGGCGAGCGCGGGCGGTCACGGCGGCAAGATCTACTTCTCCGACCAGGGACCGCACCTCGACAGCTTCATCTTCTCGGTGAGCCCGAACGGCCGCCACCGCGACCGGCTGACCAAGGCCGCGAACACCGAGAGCGACTCACCGGCGGTCTCGCCGAACGGCCGCAAGATCGCCTTCGACCGGTTTCGCTTCCGCCCCGGCAGCTTCGAGGGCGCGATCTGGACGATGCGCCCCGACGGCAACCACCAGAAGCGCCTGACGCCCAAGCACGGGAACGCCGACAGCCCCTCGTTTTCGCCCGACGGGCGCCGGATCGTCTACGAGCGCCACTTCGACATCATCGTCATGGACGCGAACGGCCGGAATCGAGAGCGGCTCACCGGCGGGCGCAAGTTCGACACCGACCCGGTCTTCTCACCGGACGGGACCAAGGTCGCCTTCGAGCGCGAGAACGAGATCTGGCAGATGCGCTCCGACGGGACGAAGCTCCGGCGCCTCGCGCGCGAGGGACGGTATCCCGATTACTCGCCGGACGGCAAGTGGCTCACCTTCTCGGTCACCGAGAACGGGCCGGGCGACACGGTCTGGCTGATGAAGGCCGACGGCTCGCACCGGCGCAAGCTCGGCCCGGGTCAGGACTCGGTCTTCTCCGCCGACGGCAAGAAGCTCGCCTATACCGGCAGCGGCAAGGCCACGACGGACTCGAACATCTCGATCATGCGCACGAACGGCTCGCACCCGCACCACGTGACCAGCGGCTGCTGTCCCGCCTGGGACTAGGCGTCAGGCGTCAGGCGTTCAGGCGGACCGGCAGCGTCTTCAGCTGGTTCAGGAACAGCGAGCGGGCCCGCGCCGGCTCGCCGGCGAGCTCGATCTCGGGGAAGCGGCGCAGCGTCTCGGAGAGCAGCGCCTTGATCTCCAGCCGCGCCAGCGCGGCGCCGAGACAGAAGTGCCGCCCGCCGGCGCCGAATGCCTGGTGGTCGGGGCGCCGGGTGACGTCGAGGCGCTGGGGATCGGCGAAGACCGACTCGTCGCGGTTGGAGGACACGTACCAGAGCAGGACCTTGTCGCCCTCGTGGATCGTCCGGTCGTGGAGCTCGACGTCGGCGGTCGCCGTGCGGCGGAAGTGCGAGAACGCGGGGTAGAGGCGCAGGAGCTCCTCGACCGCGCCGTCGATCAGGCTCGGGTCGTCGAGCAGCAGCCGCAGCTGGTCCGGCTGCTCGAGCAGGGCGAGCATGCCGCTGGTGAAGACCGAACGGGTGCTGTCGTTCCCGGCCGCCCCGAGCAGGCCCAGGCCCATGAAGATCTCGGTCTCCGAGAGCTTCTCGCCGTCGACCTCGGAGTGCACCAGCACGTCCATGAGGTCGTTCATCCCCGGGTTGGCGCGCCGCTCGGCGATGTACTCCATCGTCTCGTCCCAGGCCCTGGTCATCATCTCGACCACGGCCTCCTCGGTCGGGCGCAGGTCCTCGTCGCCGAACCCGAGCACCATGTTGGTCTCCTCGATGTGGCGCTGGTCGTCCTCCTCGGGCGTGCCGATGAACGACCCGATCACGCGCGACACGACCGGCCCGGCGACCTCGTTGACGAGCTCGACCTCCTCCTGGCCGGCGACCCGGTCGAGGACCGTGCTGACGATCCCGCGGATCCGCTCCTCGTGCTCGGCGATCCGCCGCGGGGTGAAGCCGCGCTGGAACAGCGCCTTGATCCGGTCGTGGCGCGGGGGGTCCATCGAGATCATCTGCTGCTGCTGGCCCTCGAGCGGGATCCCGAAGTCGTCCAGGACCATGATCCCGCCGACGTAGGAGGAGAAGGTCTGCCAGTCCAGGCTCACCCGCCGCAGGTCGTCGGCGCGGGTCAGCGACCAGAAGCCCGCCTCGTCCGGGTACTCGGCGAGCGGGCTCCAATGCACCGGGGCCTCGCGGCGCAGCCGGGCGAAGAGGTCGTGGGGAGGGCCGTCCGTCCAAAGGTCCAGGTCTCCGAGGTCCACCTGGGTGAGGTCCTGATCGGCGATCACGCTCATCCGTGCCCTCCTGGTCCGCTCGATGCCTCGGGTTCCGCCATACTACAGATGTAGTGGCACCCACGCTGATCGAGACCACGAGCGGCGATCGCCGCGAGCTGATCGCCGACGCGGCGCTGGCGGTGCTCGAGGCCGACGGCGGGCGAGGGCTCACCCACAGGGCCGTCGACCGCCGCGCCGAGCTCGCCGAGGGCTCGACCAGCAACTACTTCGCCACCCGCGAGGCGCTGTTGACGGCCGCGCTTCGCCGCCTGGTCGAGCTCGAGAGGCCAGCCGTCGAGGCGATGCAGGCGCTCGTCCCCGACGGTCCGTACGAGCCGCACCGGGCGGCCGAGCTGGTCGCCGCGCAGGTCCGCAGCTGGCTCGAACCCGAGCGCGCCGGCCTGGCCCTCGCCCGTTACGAGCTCTTCCTCGAGGCCCGCCGCCGCCCCGGGTTTCAGCTCGAGCTCGACCGGGTGCGGCGCGAGTACCTGGAGCTGGTCGAGCGCCTGCTGCCGACCGCGGGCTGCCGCGACCCCCGCCGCCACGCCCCGCAGCTGCTGGCGCTGCTCGACGGCCTGGTTCTCAACCAGCTCCTGCAGCCGGCCACCGAGCTCTCCGACGAGGCCCTCGTCGACCTGCTCGAGCGCTTCTTCTCCGCCTGCTGAGTCGGCGCACCGGGCGCGGGCATCCCGGCCGAGGCGCAAGACTGCGCCGACCGCCAACGTCAGGAGGAGGATCGGTGAACCGGATCAACATCGCGAACCCGGAGTTCGAGTACGACGACGCGGACCCCGAGGGCTTTCGCAGCGGCATGCACCGCATCGGGCCGAAGCTCGGCGCGAAGCAGATGGGGACCAGCGTCTATGAGATCCCGCCGGGCCAGGCGCTGTGCCCGTACCACTACGAGTACGCCGAGGAGGAGTGGCTGCTGGTCCTGATCGGCCGCCCGACCCTGCGCGATCCCGACGGCGAGACCGAGCTCGAGCCTTGGGACGTGGTCATGTTCGAAACCGGGCCGCAGGGGGCGCACGGGATCTACAACCGAACCTCCGACCCGGTGCGGGTGATGATGTACTCGACCGTCCTGCACCCGGCGGCGACCGTGTACCCGGACAGCGACAAGATCGCCGTCTGGACGGGCAACCGCGACGACGACGCCATCGTCGAGCGGTCGAGCAAGGTGGAGTATTTCCACGGCGAGGCCTAAGATCCGCAGCGTGCGGGGCAGGCTGGGTACGGGCAGCGCGGTCGCGGCAGCGATCCTGGTCGCATGCTGTCTCGCGGTCCCTACCGCGGCGGCCGCGAAGGACGACACGGTCTGGCTCTGCAAGCCGGGGCTCGCCGACAACCCGTGCAAGCCCGGGCTCTCGACCACGCAGATCTCGCCGACGGGCGAGGTGCTGGGCACGAGCGAGCCGAAGGCGAAGAAGCCGCGGGTCGACTGCTTCTACGTCTACCCGACCGTCAGCGACGACGTTGGGCGCAACTCCGACCTCTCGATCGACCCGGAGGAGCGATCGATCGCGCTCTATCAGGCGGCGCGCTACTCGCGGCTCTGTCGCGTCTTCGCGCCGATGTACCGCCAGCGCACGATCATGGCACTGCTCAGCGGCCAGCCGGCGACCGACGAGGAGCGGGCGCTCGCCTATGGCGACGTGCTCAGCGCCTGGAAGACCTACCTGCGCAAGTACAACGACGGGCGCGGGATCGTCGTGCTCGGCCACTCCCAGGGGACAACCGTGCTCCGCCGGCTGATCGCCGACCGGGTCGACGGCCGACCGGGGGTGCGCAAGCGGCTGGTGTCGGCGTACCTGTTCGGCGGCGACGTCGAGGTCAAGGAAGGCAAGCTCGTTGGCGGGGACTTCAAGCACGTCCCGGGCTGCGAGTCGGCGCGGCAGGTCGGCTGCTCGATCGGGTTCTCGACGTTCAACGCGCCGGTGCCCCCCAACTCGCGCTTCGGTCGACCGGACAGCGGGCTCGCGACGCGCGACGTCCTCTGCGCCAACCCCGCCGCTCTCGGCGGCGGCGCCGGCAGCCTCGACTCGATCTTTCCCAGCGAGCGTTTCGCGCCCGGGACCACGATCGGGCTCGCGACCGAGCTGGTCGGGGTCCCGCGGCCGGCGGTGAGCACGACCTGGATCGAGGCCAAGGGCGCCTACAGCGGCGTGTGCGACTCCAGCGACGACGCCGACGTTCTGCAGATCTCGCCACTCGAGGGCGCCCCGGCGCTCAACGCGGTGCCCGACGCGACCTGGGGCCTGCACCTCACCGACCCCAACATCGCGCTCGGCAACCTCGTCGGCGTTCTCAAGCGCCAGATCAAGGCCTACGCGAAGGCGAGCGGCTAGCTCAGATCGACGGCGGGCTCGGATCCGGCGGATCCGGCGGGCCGGGCTCGGGCACCGGCGGGCCTGGATCCGGAAGCGGCGGCGAGGGAGCGGGCGCGGGCGGCCCGGGGGTCTCGAAGCTCATCGTGTCTCCCCCTTACCCACTCGAACGGCGACAATTCCCCGATGCCCGCGATCGTCAAGCAGAAGCCCGAATGTCGCCACTGCGGCGCGGTGCTCTCGCACACCCTCAGCAAGTGCCCGCGATGCGGCAAGCGCTCCTGGGCGAACCTGTTCTTTGGCGGGCTCGGCCGGCGGTACTGACCGCCGGTCACCCGCCCGCCGGCGGCGGCCGGTGAGGATCGCCCCCGGGGAGTAAGGTCGTCAGAGACGAGCCCGTTCGTTCGGGCTCGGCGGCGCGCCTGTCGAGATATCGACCCCGCCGCCCAGAGAGGGAGAGATGTCCGCTTTCGCGCCCGCGCGGGGAGGGGTCGGGGTCGGGACGGTCGATGGTCCTCAGAGCGCGGTCGCGCCGAGCGCCGCGACCCTCTGGGGCATCGCGCTCGCCGGCGCCGCGGCCGCGACCTGCGTGGTCGTGCTGCGGGTGACCAGCGATCACGGCGGCGCCGAGCCCGGCCTGCACGCGGCGCTGCTCGACTGGATCGTCTGCTCGTACGTCCTCAGCGGCCTGATCGCGTGGTGGCGCCGCCCGGAGAGCCGCCTCGGGCCGCTGATGGTGGTGGCGGGGTTCGTGACCGCGCTCTCGAGCCTCTCGTCGGCGAGCGCGGCGTTGCCGTTCACGATCGGGGCGGCGGCCGATCTGATCCCGGTCGCGATCTTCCTGCACGTGTTCCTCGCCTTCCCGACCGGGCGGCTCGACGGCGGGCTCGAGCGCGCGCTCGTCGGCGCCGCGTACGCGGTCGCGGTCGGGGTGCAGCTGCTCGGCCTGATGCTCGGCGGCTCCAGCACGGAGAACGTGCTGGCGCTCGCCTCCGAGCCGGACCTCGCCGCCTCCATGGAGCAGATCCAGCTGGTCGCGCTCGCGGTGCTCGCGGTCGCGGGCGTCGTGGTGCTCGCCACGCGCCGCCGGGCCGGGGCCCGCCCACTGCGCCGCTCCGCCGCCCTTCTGGTCGATTCCTTCTCGCTCGCGCTGGTGATGATCGCCGTGCTGATGATCGCGGGCGCCTTCTTCTCCGAGGAGAGCTTCTTCCTTCCGGTTCAACGGGCGACGTTCGTGGTCATCGGCCTGGCCCCGATCGCATTCCTGATCGCGCTGCTCGACGCCCGCCTCGCCCGCTCCTCGGTCGGCGAGCTGATGATCGAGCTGCGCGCGATGCCGGCACCGCTCGATCTCACCGCGCCGCTCGCCCGCGCGCTGCACGATCCTTCGCTGAGCCTCGCGTACTGGCTTCCCGAGTACGCGATGTGGACGGATTCCGAGGGCCGGCCGGTGCGGCTTCCCGGTACCGGCGACGGGCGGGCGACGACGCTGATCGAGCGCCAGGGCGGACCGGTCGCGGCCCTGGTGCACGACCGGTCCCTCAGCGACGAGCCGGAGCTGCTCGAGGCGGTCAGCGCCTCGGCGGGGCTCGCGCTCGAGAACGGGCAGCTGCACGCCGAGCTCAAGGCGCGCCTGGAGGAGCTGCGGGGCTCGCGCGGGCGGGTGCTCGAGGCCGGTCAGAGGGAGCGTGAACGACTGGAGCGCAACCTCCACGACGGCGCCCAGCAACGGCTCATCGCCCTCTCGCTCGAGCTCGGGCGCCTCGGAAGCCGCATGGACGACGATCCGAGCGCCCGGGTTCGGATCGAGGAGGCGCGACGGGAGATCGCGGTTTCCCTCGACGAGCTTCGCGATGTTGCGCGGGGGCTGCATCCCGCGGTCCTCAGCGCCCACGGCCTGCCGGTCGCCGTCGAGTCGCTGGCGGCGACGTCCACGGTTCCCGTGCGCCTCACGATCAAGCTCGACAGCAGGGTGGACGAGCAGGCCGAGGTCGCCGCCTACTACGTGGTCAGCGAGAGCCTCGCCAACGTGAGCAAGCACGCTCGGGCCGCCTCGGCGACCGTCGACATCGTCCGGCACAACGGCGATCTCGTGGTCGAGGTCGTCGACGACGGGGTCGGGGGCGCCGACACGGAATCGGGCTCGGGCCTCCGAGGGCTCGCCGACCGGGTCGAGGCGCTCGGGGGCCGCCTGCAGGTCTGGACCCCCCGGGGTGGCGGAACGCGCGTGCGTGCGGAGATGCCGTGCGCGTAGCGATCGCGGAGGACAGCGTCCTGCTGCGCGAGGGGGTCGTGCGGCTGTTCGACGACGCGGGCTTCGACGTCGTCGCCCAGTGCGGCACCGCCGAGGAGCTGCTGCTCAAGGTCGACAGCTACCCGCTTGACGTGGCCGTCGTCGACATTCGCCTGCCGCCGACCCACCGCGACGAGGGATTGCGCGCCGCGCTCCAAATCCGAGCCGACCATCCTGAGGTCGGGGTGCTGGTGCTGTCGCAGTACGTCGAGCTGGGCCTGGCCATGAAGTTGCTCGCCGACTCGGCCGAGGGCGTCGGATACCTGCTCAAGGACAGGGTCGGCGACGTCGACGGGTTCATCGGCGCCGTGCGCAGGGTCGCGGACGGGGGCTCGGCGCTCGATCCGATCATCGTCTCGACCCTGGTCTCGAGGCGGCGCAGCGACGACCCGCTCGCCGAGCTCACGCCGCGCGAGCGGGAGGTTCTGGAGCTGATGGCGACCGGGAGCTCGAATCAGGGGATCGCCGACCAGCTCGTGATCAGCGTGCGCGCGGTTGAGAAGTACGTCTCCAGCATCTTCGGCAAGCTCGGGCTGCCGTCGACCGGAAGCGAGTCCCGCCGAGTGCTCGCCGTGCTGATGTTCCTGCGCTCTTGACGTCCAGGGCCGCGCCGACACACCAGTAACCCGCCCCCCGAACCGGGGAGTTTCCCGGCTTCCGCCGCGGGTCGCGCGGGTGGAAGCTGGGACGGCACACGATGCGACGGGAGCGCCGATGAAGACACGGGTTATCCAGGACGGTCCGGGCGAGTCGAACGGCGGCCCGTCGAACGGCGGCCCGTCGTCCGAGCAGCCGCGCAGCCGGGCGCGGCAGGCGATGAACCTCCCCGCGCGCGCCGCGCGCTGGAGTGGCCACCACCGCAAGGTCGCGATCTTCGGCTGGCTGGGGTTCGTCGTCGTCGCCTTCCTGGTCGGGAACATGATCGGCGCCAACCTGCTCAAGAGCATCGACCAGTTCACCGGCGAGTCGCACGACGCCGAGCAGGCGCTCGACGACGCCGGCCTGCGGCCGGTCGAGGAGGTCGTGCTGCTGCAAAGCGACACGCTCACGCTCGACGATGCCGAGTTCCAGGCGGCGACCGAGGACATCACCAGCCGTCTCGGCGAGATTCAGTACGTCGAGGACGTGAAGTCGCCGCTCGACGGCGATACCGAGGTGACCGCCGATCGCCACGCGGCACTGGTCAACTTCGTCATCGCCGGGGATTCGATCGAGGCCAAGGACAGGGTCGACCCCACCCTCGCCGCGACCGCGGCAGTGCAGGCCGACCACCCCGAGATGGTGATCGAGCAGTTCGGAGGGGCGAGCGCCGATAAGGCCATCAACGAGACGATCACCGGGGACATCGGCAAGGCGGGGATGCTGTCGCTGCCGATCACGCTGATCATCCTCACGATCACCTTCGGCTCGCTCGTCGCCGCCGGCGTGCCGCTGCTGATCGGGCTCACCTCGGTCCTCGCCGCGCTCGGCCTGGTCGCGATCCCGAGCCTCGCGCTGCCGCTGGATGCGAACGTCAACGCCGTGATCCTGATGATCGGCCTCGCCGTCGGGGTCGACTACTCCCTCTTCTATCTGCGACGGGAGCGTGAGGAACGCGCCGCAGGGCGCGACCAGGTCTCCGCGCTGGAGGTCGCTGCCGCGACCTCGGGGCGGGCCGTGCTGATCTCCGGGCTCACCGTGCTGGTCGCGATGGCGGGCATGTTCATCAGCGGCGACAAGGCGTTCATCTCGTTTGCCTACGGGACGATGATCGTCGTCGGGATCGCGATGTTCGCCTCGCTGACGGTGCTTCCGGCGATCCTCTCATGGCTCGGCGACCGGGTCGAGAAGGGGCGGATCCCCTACTTCGGGCGCCGCCGGCGCCCGGCCGGCGAGTCGCGCTTCTGGACCGCGGTCATCGATCGCGTCACACGGCGCCCGTGGCTGTCGATCGTGCTCGCCGGCGGAGCGCTGGTCGCGCTCTCGATCCCGGCCCTGCACATGAAGACCGTGATCAGCGGCGTCGACGACCTGCCGCAGGACCTCGCCGTGATCAAGACCTACAACCAGGTCAAGAACGTGTTCCCGAGCGAGGGCGTGACCACGAGCATCGTCGTCGAGGCCGACGACGTCCGCTCAGGCGACGTCGCGACGCAGATCACCGCGGTTCAGGACCAGGTCGAGGCATCCGACTCGTTCCTGCCGGGAACATCGGTCACGTACAGCGACGACGGCACCGTCGCCCAGATCGACATCCCGAGCAAGGGCACCGGCACCGATGCGGCCTCGTCCGCGGCCCTCGACGAGGTCCGCAACGAGATCGTCCCGGCCACGGTCGGCCAGGTCGATGCGACCACGGTCAACGTCAGCGGCGACGCGGCCCAGTCTCAGGACTCGAGGGACCAGTCCAACAGCAGGCTGCCGCTGATCTTCGCCTTCGTGTTCGGATTGGCGTTCCTGCTCCTGCTGGTCACCTTCCGCTCGATCGTGATCCCGATCAAGGCGATCGTGCTCAACCTGCTCTCGGTCGGCGCCGCCTACGGGGTCCTCGTCCTGCTGTTCCAGGACGGCCACGGCGAGTCGCTGCTCGGCTTCACGTCCAACGGGGGCGTCGCTTCCTGGCTGCCGCTGTTCCTGTTCGTGATCCTGTTCGGGCTCTCGATGGACTACCACGTGTTCATCCTCTCCCGGGTCCGCGAGGCCTACGACTCCGGGATGAGCACGGGCGAGGCCGTCCGCCACGCGATCTCGTCCACGGCCGGGACCGTGACCAGCGCCGCCTTCGTCATGTTCGGCGTGTTCGCGGTATTCGCCACGCTGAGCTTCATCGACCTGAAGGAGCTCGGCGTCGGCCTGGCCGTCGCGGTGCTGATCGACGCGACGATCATCCGCGGCGTGTTGCTGCCGGCGTCGATGAAGGTGCTCGGCGACTGGAACTGGTATCTGCCGAGCTGGCTCGAGTGGCTGCCCCGGATGGGCTCGGAGACCCCGGATCTGCCGGACCTGCCCCCGGCGGATGAGCCCGGAGCAGAGGAGCCAACCGAGCCGCCGAAGCCTGTGCCGGTGCCCGTCTGATGGCGCTGATCGAGATCGAGCACCTGACCAAGCACTTCGGACCGGTGCACGCGGTCGAGGACCTCACCTTCTCGATCGAATCGGGCACGATCGCCGGTTTCCTCGGCCCCAACGGCTCCGGGAAGACGACGACGCTGCGCTCGCTGCTGGGCCTGGTGACACCCACCTCCGGCACGGCGACGATCGCAGGCTGCCGCTACGGCGAGCTCGATGACCCGCTCCACGAGGTCGGGGTGATGCTGGAGGCGAGCGCCCATCCCGGGCGGACGGCCCGCAATCACCTGCGGATCGCGGCCGCCGAGGCCCGCATGCCGCGCTCCCGCGCCGACGAGCTGCTCGAGCTCGTCGATCTCGACGATGCGGCAAGCCGAAAAATCGGCCAGTTCTCGCTCGGCATGCGCCAGCGCCTCGGCCTCGCCACTGCTCTGGTCGGCGATCCCGAGATCCTGGTCCTCGACGAGCCCGCGAACGGCCTCGACCCCGAGGGAATTCGCTGGCTGCGCGGCTTCCTGAGGGAGCTGGCGCGCGAGGGGCGGACCATCCTGCTCTCCAGCCACGTGCTCGCCGAGGTTGCACAGACGGTCGACGAGGTGGTCGTGATCAGCAAGGGCGAGCTGGTCGCCCATGCTCCGCTCGACGAGCTGACCGCGAATGGCAACACGGGCCGGGTCCGGCTGCGCTCCCCCGAGCTCGCCCGGCTGACCCAGGTCCTGGCCGACGGCGGGATGCAGACGCACCCCAACGGCGACGACGTGCTCACGGTCTCGGGCGCCAGCCAGGAGGCGATCGGCCAGCTCGCCTTCGACAACCGGATCGTGCTCTATGAGATCGCGGGCGAGGGCTCGAGCCTCGAGGAGGTCTTCATGCACCTGACGACGCCCGATGAGCAGGTCGCCCCATGACCGCGCTGATCCGGTCCGAGCTGATCGCGGTGCGAACCCTGCGCACGACCTACATCGTGCCGCTCGCGCTGCTGGCGCTGGTCGGGTTGATCGTCGGGGCCTCGATGGCGGAAGCCGGCGACCCGGGAACGACCAC
Source organism: uncultured Solirubrobacterales bacterium (assembly GCA_963842795.1). Classification (GTDB taxonomy): domain Bacteria; phylum Actinomycetota; class Thermoleophilia; order Solirubrobacterales; family 70-9; genus WHSW01. The sequence goes on from CAWJHV010000023.1 coordinate 10,835, forward strand.
ACAGGACGAGCTGCGCGAGCCTCTCGTGATCACCGCCGGGATCATGAGCGCGATCTTCGTCGCGGTCTTCGCCGTCATCCGGGTCGGGGGCGAGTACCGCTACGAGACGATCAGCCACCGGTTCCTGGCCGGATCCCGGTTGCGGGTCCTGGTCGCGAAGCTCGTCACCTACGCCGCTCTGGCCGCGGTCCTCTCCCTGGTCGCGATCGGTCTCGGGCTGGCGATCGCCGCGCCCATGGTGGCGTCGAAGGACCTGACGCTCGGTTACTCCGGCGCGGAGGTCCTGCAGCTGTTCGGCAGCGTCGCGCTCGGAGCGATCCTGTTCGCGGCGCTCGGGGTCGCGATCGCCTTCATCTGCCGCAGCCAGCCAGCCGCGCTGCTGGTCGTGATCGGCCTCTTCCCGGCCGAGAAGGTGCTGGGCATCCTGCTCGACGAGAACGCCTCCTACATGCCCTACGGGCTCCTCCAGTCGTTGCTCGACCAGGGCAACGCGTCGCCGGTCACAGGGGCGGTCGTGCTCACCGCCGTCACCGCTGCCATCTGCGCGCTCGCCTGGGTGTTGCTCGAGCGCCGCGACGTCACCTGATGCACGTCGAAGCGAGCCCCCCGGAATCGGCTCCTGAGCCGGCCTCCCCGCCGCCGCCGCCACCGCCGCCCGCAAGGTCGAACTGGTCCGGCGGGCGGGTGGTCGCCCTCGTCTGCACCAGCATCGGGGCGCTGATCGCGGTCGCGCTGATGCTCGGCGGGCTCGCGGTGATCGCGGTGGATGCCTTCGCCCGCGACGACGACGGCTTCCTCACCACGAGCAACGAGCCGCTGGAGAGCGCGGGCTTCGCGATCAGCACCGACCAGATCGACCTCGGCACCGATCCAGGGGGCCCGACGCCCGACGACCTGCTCGGGAACGTGCGGGTGACGGTCGAGGGCCGAGGCTCCGGGCCCGTGTTCGTGGGCATCGCCGAAACGGCGGACGTCGATCGGTACCTCGACGGGGTCGCGCAGTCCCGGCTCACCGACTTCGACCACGACACCGCCCGTTACGACGAGGTGGACGGCGGAGCACCCGAGCGAGCGCCCGGGGCTGAGCGGATCTGGGTCGCCCAGAGCGAGGGCTCGGGCCGGCAGCGGGTCGAATGGGATCCCGAATCCGGGGTCTGGTCCGCGGTGATCATGAACGCCGACGCCTCCCGGGGGGTCGCGGTGGAGGCCGACGCCGGGGTCGAGCTCGGGTGGTTGCTCTGGGTCGGCATCGGGCTCGCGATCGTCGGCGCGATCGGGACCGCGCTCGCCGTCTGGCTGATCATCGTCATCAGCCGTCGCGCGGCCGCAGATACCCAGGCTCCGTAGGCGAGGCCTCATATCCTGGGTCGATGCGGCTGCTGGTCGACGGGATGAACGTGATCGGGAGCCGCCCGGACGGCTGGTGGCGCGACCGCGACGCGGCGATGGCGCGGCTGGTCGACCGGCTCGAGCGCTGGTCGGCGGCGAGCGGCGACGATGTCACCGTCGTCTTCGAGCGCAAGCCGCGGCCGCCGATCGTCTCGCCGCTGGTCGAGGTCGCGCACGCCCCGAAGCCGGGGCCGAACGCCGCCGACGACGAGATCGTCCGGCGCGTCCGAGCCGACCCGGATCCGCGCTCGATCCGGGTCGTGACCTCCGACCACCTGCTCAGCGACCTCGTCCACGGCCTCGGGGCGACCGTCGAGCCGGCCTCCGGCTTTCGCGACAGGATCGAATCGGCCTGAGCCCATCCTCGGCGCGCGGCTAGGCTGAGGACGATGCCCTGGCCAGACACCCGGCTCTCGAGGCTGCTCGGAATCCGCTACCCGCTGATCCAGGCGCCGATGGCGGGCGTCAACACCCCCGAGCTCGTCGCCGCCGTGTCGAACGCGGGCGGGCTCGGCTCCCTCGGCGCCGCGATGCTCACCCCCGACGCCCTGCGCGGGCAGCTTGCGGAGGTGCGCCGGCTGACCGCCGAGCCGTTCGCGGTCAACCTGTTCGCGCCACTCTCCACCCCCGAGGCCCCCGAGGCGGTCGAGGCGATCGAGGCGATGGTCGAGCGGATCGCGCCCTGGCGCGAACGCCTCGGCCTTGGCGCCGCGGCACCACCGCCACGCCCGCCCGCGTCCCCGTTCGAGGCCCAGCTGGAGGTCATGCTCGAGCAGCCGCCGCCCGTGTTCAGCATCACCTTCGGCGTCCCCCCGCGGGACGCGATGAATGCGCTCCAGGAGGCCGGGGTGATCGTGATCGGGACCGCGACGACCTCCGCCGAGGCGGCGAGCGTGGAGGGGGTCGGCTGCGACGCGGTTGTCGCCCAGGGCAGCGAGGCGGGCGGCCACCGCGGCACCTTCGAGGGCGACTTCGACTCGGGGTTGGTGGGCACGATCGCGCTCGTGCCCCAGGTCCGCGACCGGGTCGAGCTGCCGGTGATCGCCGCCGGGGGGATCATGGACGGCCGCGGGATCGCCGCCGCGACCGTGCTCGGAGCGGACGCGGTGCAGATGGGAACGGCCTTCATCGGCTGCGAGGAGGCTCGCGTCCCGCCCGCCTACGTGGGCTCGCTCGCCGACTCGGCTGACGGCGACACGATCGTCACCCGCGCGTTCACGGGCCGCCCGGCTCGTGCGCTGCGTACGCGGTGGACCGAGGAGGTCGAGCGGGAGGGAGCGGAGATCCCGCCTTATCCGCTGCAGGCGATGCTGCTCGCCGAGCTGCGCGCCGCCGGGCTCGAGCGCGACGAGCTCGAGATCGTCATGCGGCTCGCCGGCCAGGGGGCGCCGCTGATCCGGCGCACGTCGGCCCCGGCCCTGGTCGCGGAGCTCGCCGCCGAAACCGAGACGGCGCTCGCGGGCGCTGCGATCTAACCGTCGAACAGGGTCAGCGGGCCGGCGGCGTGCCTGCGCTCGATCTCCAGCAACCGGAGCTTGGTCCGCGCTCCGCCGGGCGCCGAGAACCCGCCGAGGCCGCCGCCGGCGGCGACCACGCGGTGACAGGGGACGACGATCGGAAAGCGGTTGCGGCCGAGCGCCCGGCCGACCTCACGGGCCTCCCCGGGGACGCCGATCCGGCTCGCGAGCTCGCCGTAGGTGAGCGTCTCGCCGGGGCCGATCTCGCGCGCAACCTCCGCCACCCGCCGGTCGAAGGGCTCGATGCCGCCGAGGTCGAGCTCGACCGAGGAGAGGTCGCTTGGCTCGCCCGCCAGCAGGTCGGCGATCCCGTCGATCGCCTCCCGGACCGGCTCGGGCGGGGCCAGCTCGCGAGCGCCGGGCGCGCGGCCGCGAAGCCGGGCACGGGTGAGCGCGTCGCGCGCGTGGGGGAGTGCGATCGCGCGCAGCCCGCGCTCGCCCCAGGCGACGCCCAGGCGCCCGAGCTCGGTCTCGAACAGGGCGATCGCTGGTTCGGCGGGAGTCATCTCAACCAGTAAACGACCGCCGGCGGATGTTTGTGAGCCGCCGCCGGTCCGCGTTCGAGCCGCTCATACTCGCTGGTCGCGATGTCCGCGTTGACCGAGCAGATCCTCAGGCGCGCCCGCGCGATCCCGCCCGGGTTCGTGGCCGGCTACGGGGACCTCTGCCCGCGGGCCCCGCGGGCCGCCGGCCAGGCCCTCGCAAGATGCGACGACCCGGACGTGCCCTGGCATCGGGTCGTGCGGGCCGACGGCTCGCTGGCGAAGGGAGCGCGCCAGCGCGGCCTGCTCGAAGCCGAGGGCGTTCCCTTCTCCGGCGCGCGCGTGGCGATGGGGGTAGCGCGGGTGCCCGCCGAGGCCCTCGACCAGCTCGCCGGGGCGCCCGGGCGCGGGAATTGGCCGAATCGACGATGGCGGCCCCCCGTGCGCGGCGGCTAGAATCGCCGCTCTGATGCAGGGGGGTGCGGCCTTGATCCGGCGTTCGGTACTCGTGTCGCTGGTGGCGGCGATCGCGCTGCTGCTCGGCGCCGTCGCGGCGACGCAGGCGACGGCGGCGATCAGGGCGGTTCCGCTCGGCGACTTCGAGCATCCCATCTACGTCGACAACGCGCCGGGCTATCCCCAGCTGCTGTTCGTGGTCGAGCAGGCCGGGCGGATCCAGGTCCTCGACGACGAGACCGCCACGGGGAGGCCGTTCCTCGATATCACCGCACTGGTCCGCGGGCCCCCCGATGGGGACGCGGGCAGCGAGGAGGGCCTGTTGTCGGTCGCGTTCGCGCCCGATTACGCGACCTCCGGCATCTTCTACGTCTGCTTCGTGAACCGCTCCGGCGACGTCGAGGTGGACGAGTTCCAACGGTCGTCGGCCTCGCCGACGCGCGCGGATCGCAGCTCGCGCAGGCAGGTGATCGTGATTCCCCGTCGGGCGACCGAGTACCACGCCGGCGGGCAGGTCCAGTTCGGCCCCGGCGGCCTCCTGTATCTCGGTACGGGCGACGGTGGCAGCTCGCCGAACGCCGTCATGCTCGGAAACCTGCTCGGGAAGCTGCTTCGCATCGACCCGCGCCAGTCCGGCGCGGACCCGTATCGGGTGCCGAGCTCGAATCCGTACGTCGACCGCGGCGGGCGGGACGAGATCTTCGCCTACGGCTTCCGCAACCCGTGGCGATTCGCCTTCGACGGCGGCCGGCTCGCGATCGGCGACGTCGGCCAGGACTCCAGTGAGGAGATCGACTTCCTCCCCTCCGCTCGCGCCGCCGGCGCGAATTTCGGCTGGCCGGAGTACGAGGGCAACCAACTCCTCAACCCCTCGCTCCCGGGCCCGGACCCGGTCACCTTCCCGGTGCGCACCTACGGCCACAACAACGGCGCCTGCGCGGTCACGGGCGGTTACGTGGTCCGGGACCCAGCCCTGCCCTCGCTGCAGGGCCGCTATCTCTACGCCGACTTCTGCCTCGGCCGGCTGCGCAGCTTCATCCCGCAGGTGAGTCCGCCGGCTGCGGTCGACGACCGCGCCTTGGGCGTCACGAGGCCGTATCTGACCAGCTTCGGCGAGGGCGCCGGCGGGCGGATCTACCTGGCGCAGCTCAGCGGCGAGGTCTCGAAGCTGATCGAGACGGCACCGCCCGCGCGAGCCGGCGCCGGAGCGCCCCTGCGCTAGCCAGGACCTGGGAGCGAAACCTCGGCCGTTGCGCACTTGGGTACTCGATGGAGTACCGAAGTACGCAGTCGGGGGCGGAGATCTGGCGGCGCCGCTCGCATAACGGCCACCGCGAACCTAGCCGGCGGGCGGCTTCGGCCGCAGGGCCGGGTCCGCCTCGTGCTCGCGGTAGAAGTCGACCATCGCCGGCGCGTAGTCGCCGAACTTGGGCGGGACGAGGCCGTGCGGGGCGAGGAGGTCGACCGTCCGGCGGGCGTCGTAGACGACCGGGTGGTTGAGGTAGGCGATCGACTCCGCCGGGATCCCCTCGAACAGCTCGCGGATCCGGTGCACGCGCAGCGAGCGCTCGACGAGTCCGGCTGGAACGCGGCCGCGAGGCGACCGGCCCGCGTAGGCGCGTGACAGCAGCTCGACCAGCTCACCAGCGGTCATCGGGTCGGGGTCGACCAGGTGCAGGGTCTGGCCGACCGTCGCCTCGTCGCCGGCGGCGGCGACCATCGCGGCGACCACGTAGTCGACCGGGACGACGTTGAAGGCCGCTTCGGAGCGCCCGAACTGGGGCATCGCCCGGCCCATCCGCTCGGCGCGGGAGAGGGCGCGCAGGATGTAGTAGGGACCGTCGAACTTCTCCGTCTCGCCGGTCCGCGAGTCGCCGACCACGATCGCGGGGCGCAGGATCGTCGTCGGCACCCGATCGAGCAGCTCCCTGACCCAGACCTCCGCCTGGAACTTGGTCGACTCGTAGTGGTTCTTGAACAGCTGGCCCATGATCAGCTCGTGCTCGTAGACGATCCCCGTGCGGCGGCCGGCGACGTAGGCGGTGCTGACGTAGGCGAGCCGCTCGAGCCGCTCGCAGGCGAGGCAGAGATCGAGCACGTTGCCGGTGCCCTCGACGTTCACCCGCTGGGCGACCTCGAGCGGCACCGCGAGGTCGTAGATCGCGGCGAGGTGGAAGACGCGCCGGATCTCGGCGCGCAGGCGCTCGTGGTCGGCGTCGTCGAGCCCGAGGCGGCGGTCGGTGATGTCGCCGGCGAGCAGCTCGATCCGGCGGTCGTCGATCGTCGCGGCTACCTCGCGGGCGGTGTCGAGCATGCGCGGCTCGACGATCGCGGCCACGCGCGCGTCGGGGTCGCGCTCGAGCAGGGCGGCGATGAGGCGGCGGCCGATGAAGCCGGGGAAACCCGTGACGAGATCGGTCATCGCGGCGGGATCATGCCTGGTCCCGGCTCACCCTGCGATCCTGGGGTCGAACCCGATGCCGGACGACGAGGACACCGCCGAGATCCGGGACGCGACGCGTCGCACCTGGCTTGCGCTCGAGCGCACCCAGCTCGCCTGGTGGCGGACCGGGCTGACCGCGCTTGCCGTCGGGATCGGGATCGGGCGGGTCGTGCCGGAGCTGCAGCACTCCGAGACGCAATGGCCGTTCGTCGTCGTCGGCGTGGCCTTCGCCATCTACGGAATCGCGATGATCGC
>CAWJHV010000024.1:0-51635 GCA_963842795.1 uncultured Solirubrobacterales bacterium
CGTGATGAAAACACCCGCCCAGGGGTAGTTATCCCTGCAAGTGGGGACAACTCGTTTGTTACTTTGGGCACACCATGGACGTCTACCAGCGTAGGCGCCTCGTTGCGCTGAGCGCGCTCGCGGTCGTCTTCATCGGGTTCGTGCTCCTGATCAAGAGCTGCGGGGGCGACGATGACGAGACCCCGGCCACCCCGCTGGCCGGAGCCACCGGCACAGGCGGCGCGACCGTGATCCCGCAGGCCGACTACATCGACCAGGGCGACACGATCTGCCTCCAGGCCAACACCGCGCTCGCGGACGTGGAGCAGAGCGACCCCGTGCAGGCGGCCGGCGACGAGGCTGACATCGTTGCCGGCGAGCTCGAGCAGCTGCAGACGCTGCCCCAGCCCGACGACGGGACGACCAAGCTCGGGAACTTCCTCAACTCGCTCGAGAAGCAATCGGCCGCCTACGCGGACCGCGCCACGGCGATCGATCGCGGCGACGAGGAGGCGGTGACCGGGATCGAGGCGACGATCGAGAAGGCGGGCGACGACGCCGCCGACGCGGCGAAGAACTTCGGCTTCGACGCCTGCGGCAATCCCTCGAAGGTGGGCGAGTCGAGCGGCGGTGACTCCGGCGGCGACTCCGGCGCCGACGAGACAACCGACACGGGCGGCGCCGTCACCCCGGAGACGACCACGGTCGTCCCGACCACGCCGACCACGACTCCGGCGCCGACCACGCCGGCTGTCACCCCGACCGAGCCCGCGCCGACCGACGGCGGCGGCGCGACGCCCACGGCCCCGCCCGCCGACGGCGGCGACACCGGCGGCACCGACAGCGGCGGCGTCAGCCCCTAAGCGCTCTCCTAAGCAGCCGTCGACTCGGCCCAGGCTCCGTACAGCTGCGCGTAGCGGCCGCCGGCCTCGATCAGCTCGTCGTGCGTTCCGGACTCGGCGATGCGCCCGTGCTCCAGGACGACGATCCGCCCCGCGCGCCTGATCGTCGACAGCCGGTGGGCGATCACGATCGCCGTCCGCCCGGCGAGCAGCCGCTCCAGGCCCTGCTCGATCACCCGTTCGGTGCGCACGTCGACGTTCGAGGTCGCCTCGTCGAGGATCAGGATCCGCGGCTCGGCGAGCAGCGCCCTGGCGAACGCGACGATCTGCCGCTGGCCGGCCGACAGCGCCACGCCGCGCTCGCCCACCTCGGTGTCGAAGCCGGCCGGGAGCCGGTCGACGAACACGTCGGCGCCCACCGCGCGCGCGGCGTCGACGATCTCTTCGTCGCTCGCGTCCGGGCGGCCGAAGGCGATGTTGTCGCGGATCGTGCCCGAGAAGAGGTACCCCTCCTGCGGCACGATGCCGAGCTGGCTGCGCAGCGCCTGCGCGCGCAGGTCGCGCAGGTCGTGCCCGTCGACCAGCACCCGGCCCCGCTGCGGGTCGTAGAACCGCGCCACGAGCTTGGCCAGGGTCGACTTGCCGGCCCCGGTCTCGCCGACCAGCGCCACCGTCTGGCCCGGCGGCACGTGCAGGTCGACGCCCTCCAGCGCCCACCCCTCCTCGCCGGTGACCAGCTCGCCCGCCTCCGCGTCACCGCCCCGCGCGTAGGAGAACCAGACGTCGTCGAGCTCGATCTCGCCACGGATCTGGCCGGGGTCGACCGCGCCCGGCTTGTCGACCATGTCCGGTCGAGTGTCGAGCAGGTCGAAGATCTTGTCGAGCGCAGCCATCCCCTGCTGATAGGTCGTGTACAGCTGCGAGATCTGCTGGATCGGGTCGAAGAACGCGGCCAGATAGCCGATGAAGGCGACCAGCACGCCGAGCTCGATGTCGCCGTCGATGAACCGGTAACCCCCGTAGAGCAGGATCACCGCGGTGCCGATCGCCGAGAGCAGCTCGACCGCCGGGAAGTACGCCGCGTTCAGATAGACGGTGCGCATGTTCGCGTCGCGGTTCTCCTCGTTGAGCGCCGTCATCCGCGACACGTGGCGCTCCTCGCGGCCGAAGGTGCGCACCACCCGCACCCCGGAGAGCGTCTCCTGCAGGTACGCGGTGATGTTGGCGATCTTCTCCCGCGTCAGCCGGTAGGCGCCCGCCGACGCGATCCGGAAGATCACCGACGCGATCGCCAGCAGCGGGAAGGTGACGAACGTGACCAGCGCCAGCGGCGCGTCGTAGAGGAGCAGGATCACGACCACGCCGACGAGCGTCAGCGTGCTCGAGAACAGGGTCACGATCCCGTCGGTGACCAGGCTGTCGAGCGCCTGCACGTCGTTGGTCAGCCGCGAGATCAACACGCCCGGCCGGCGCCGGGTGAAGAATCCGATCGACATCGTCTGCAGGTGCGAGTAGATCCGCGAGCGCAGGTCCTGCAGCGCCCGCTGCCCGACCCAGCCGACCAGATATGTCTGCGCGTAGGTCGTCGCCCAGAGCACCGCCACCGAGGCGATGTAGATGATCACGATCACGGTCAGCGCGCTCTCGTCGAACGCCTGGATCCCCTTGTCGATCGCCGCCCCGGCGAGCGCCGGCGGAGCGAGCGCCGCCGCCGTCGCGATCACCAGGGCGCCCATCATCAGGGCCACCTGGCCCCGGTAGGGGCGCAGCAGCCCGAGCATCCAGCGGACCTTCCGCGCGCGCTCGTCCTCGCCACGGATCAGCCGCCAGATGTCGCGGAGCATCAAGACCGTGCCGGCGAGCCGGCCCGGCTGGTTGGCCTGGTCCTCGGTCTCCTCGGCGACGCTCGAGCCCTGGACCGCCGGGTCCCGCTCGGTGACCGGATCGCTGTCGCGCCCGCGAGCGCCGTTCGTGCGCCGCGTCACAGCCCCACCGCCACTTCGCGCTCCTCCGTGTCCTTCTGCAGGAAGACGACGTCCTCGCACCCGAACTCGGCGATCTCCGCGTACAGGGGCGAGCGCTGGAGCAGCTCCTCGTGGGTGCCGCGGTCGGCGACCCGGCCGCCGTCCATGACCACGATCTCGTCGGCGAGCGAGATCGTCGACAGGCGGTGGGCGACGACGAACGTCGTCCGGCCCTCCATCACCTCGCGCAGGCCCCGCTTGATCGCCTCCTCGGTGCGCGCGTCGACGGACGAGGTCGCGTCGTCGAGGATCAGCACCCGCGGCTCGGCGAGGAGCGCCCGGGCGATCGCCACCCGCTGGCGCTGCCCACCCGAGAGCGTCATCCCCCGCTCGCCGACCACCGTCTCGTACCCGTCCGGCAGGGCGGTGATGAACTCGTGCGCCTGGGCGCGCCGCGCGGCGAGCTCGATCTGCTCCTGCGTCGCGTCGGGACGGGCGTACGCGATGTTCTCCGCCACGCTGGCCGAGAACAGGAAGCTGTCGTCGGCGACGAACGCGATCGAGCGTCGCAGCGAGTGGACGTCGACCGACCGCAGGTCCGCGCCGTCGACCAGCACGGCGCCGTCGCTCGGGTCATACAGGCGGGCGATCAGGGCGACGAGGCTGGTCTTGCCCGATCCGGTGGGACCGACGAGCGCCACGGTGCGCCCGGCCTCCACCTCGAGGTCGACGTCGGCGAGCGCCGGCTCGGCGCCGTCGTAGCGCAGGCCGACGCCGCGGAACTCGACCCGGCCCGGCCCCTCCGGCAGCGGCGGGGCGTCCGGCGGGCTGGTCACGCGCGGCTCGCGGTCGAGGATCTCGAACATCCGGTTGCCGGAGGCGACCGCCCGCTGCGCCATCCCGAGCGAGATCCCGAGCGTCCGCATCGGGCCGATCAGCATCACCAGGTAGGTGTAGAAGACCGTGAAGTCGCCGATCGAAAGGTTGCCCTGGATAACCTGGCGGCCGCCGATCAGCAGCACCACCGCGAGCCCGAGGCTCGGGAAGAAGCCGAGCAGCGGCGAGTAGAAGGCGCGCAGGCGCGTCGAGTAGACGTTCTGGTCGAAGACCCGCGAGACCCGGTCGCGGAAGCGGTCGAGCATGTACTGCTCGCGCGCAAAGGCCTTCACCACGCGGATCCCCGAGACGCTCTCCTCCGCCTCCGCCGTGAGCTCCGCGATCCGCTGCTGCACCTCCTGCAGCGCCGGGCGCGAGAGTCGGCTGTAGCGGGCCGCGGTGAGAACCACGACGGGCACCGGGAGCAGCGCCAGCGCCGCCAGCCCGGGGGAGAGCACGAACATGACCACGCTCGCGAGCACGATCGTGAGCGCGTTCTGGGTCAGGAAGATGAGCCCGTAGCCGAGGAAGAAGCGGATCGACTGCAGGTCGACCGTCGCCCGCGACATCAGCTGCCCTGTCTGCTGGCCGTCGAAGAAGCCGAGCTCGAGCAGCTGCAGGTGGCTGTAGATCCGCTCGCGGAGGTCGAACTCCACCTCGACCGAGACCTTGCCGGCGACCAGCCGGCGGACGACCGTGAGTCCCAGCCTCAGGAACCCGGCGCCGACGATCGCCAGCGCCAGGGGCAGCAGGCGCGAGCTGTCCTGGTCGTGGATCGCGTCGATCGCGTCGCCGATCAGCAGCGGGATCACGACCGTGACCACCATCGCGAGCCAGGCGAAGACCAGCGAACCGACCACCTGGCGTCGGTACGGCCGCAAAAAGCCGAGCAAACGCCGGAAAGTCACCATCGCCCTCACTATACAAAGTGAAGTAGTGAGCGAGGTGCTCGTGCGCGGCGCCCAGGGCGAGTTGCCGGGGCGCGCGCCGCGCAATACTGAGCCGATGGCGAGGCCGCCCGCCGGACTGTGCGACAGCTGCACCCACCAGCGGCTGATCCACAACACCCGCGGCTCGACCTTCTCGCTCTGCGAGCGCTCTCGATCCGATCCCGCCTACCCGCGCTATCCCCGCCTTCCGGTCGGCGAATGCCCGGGGTGGGAGCGGCGCGACCAGGAGCCGGGATGAGCCTGCGGGCGATCTCGATCGGCGGTCGCGTCGGGATCGGGGCCGCGGTGGCGCTCGCCTGCGCGGCGGCGATCGTGCTCGCCGCCGGACACGACCGCGCCCACGAGGCGACCAGGAGCACGGACTCGTGGGCGGCGCTGCGCCCGAGCATCCTCGAGCGCACCGAGGTCGGCGCCGCCCGCGTCGGCGACCGGATCTACGTCGTCGGCGGGTTCATCTCCACCGGCGGCACGACCGGGGCGCTCGAGCGCTACGACATCTCCGCCGACCGCTGGCGGCGACTGCGCAGCGTCCCGATCGCGGTCAACCACCCCGGGGTGACGGCGCTCGACGGCAGGGTCTACCTGCTCGGCGGCAACCTCGGGGTCGTCGACGGCCGCGAGCGCAAGTCGCGCCGCCTGTACCGCTACAGCCCGCGCCGGAACCGCTGGGCTCGCCTGCCCGACGCGCCCAGCGCCCGCGGGGCGCTCGGACTCGTCGCGATCGGCGGCAAGCTCTACGCCGCCGGCGGCTACGACGAGACCGACTCGCGGCTGCGCACGCTCGAGATCTACGACCCCGACCGCCGCCGCTGGACCACCGGCCCGGACATGCCGACCGGCCGCAACCACGTCGGCGCCGCCGCCCTCGGCGGCGACCTGGTGGTCACGGGCGGCCGTCCTGGCGATGTCAAGGGAGGGATGACGACCGTCGAGCGCTACGACCCCGGCGCCAGGCGCTGGTCGTCGCTGCCGCCGCTGGGCACGGCCCGCAGCGGCCACACGGCCGTCGTCAGCCGCGGCAGGCTGATCGTCTTCGGCGGCGAGGAGCTCGTCCCGGGCGGGCAGACGATCGAGCAGGTCGAGGCCTTCGACCCCGATACCGGGGCCTGGAGCGCGCTGCCGGAGATGGTCACCCCGCGCCACGGCCTCGGCGGCGTCGCCCGTGGCGGGCGCATGTACGCGCTCGAGGGCGGGCCCCAGCCGGGCCTCGCCTACTCCGGCGCGCTCGAGTACCTCGACCTGCCCTGAGGCTGGCTCAGCAGTTCGGCAGCCCGCGCGCGGCGCCCTGGCAGGCGTAACCGCCCTCGGACGTCTTCGGCGATGCGTACCACTGCTCGACGAACGGGCGGATGATCGAGGTATCCACCTTCGCGCACCGCTGCAGCGCGCCCCAGGCGCTGAGCGCGAACGGCACGTCGAGATCGGGGTTCTCGACGGTGGCCACCTGGTAGTAGCCGTCCTTGAACACCTCGTTGAACTCGGCCTCGACCGCCTCCCGGTCCTGCTCGGAGAGATCGTTGGTCCAGCCGATCACGGCGCCGTGCTCGAGCAGGTGAACCGCCTCGCCAAGCCGCGGCGGCTCGGTGTAGAAGGTGCCCGCGGCGAGCGGGGTCGGGTTGTGGTCGCCGCCGGTCGGTGGGTTCGTCTCGTAGTCGGCGGCTGTGAACTCGCGGTCGTCGTGCAGACCGGAGAGCGGCACGTCGACCTCCTCGATCTCGGTGCACCCGCCGGCGGGCGGGGCCTCGCCATCGGCCGCGGCGGTCGTGGTCGGCTCCGAGGCGCCGGAGGAATCGTCGTCTCCACCGCACGCGGCGACGGCCAGCGCCAGGGCGCCGAGCAGTGCCACCAGGACGAGCCGCAACGGGGTCATGGCCGCGCAAGCTAGCGGCTCGCGTCCGTCGGCCGGCCTCGCGCCGTGCCTGAATTGTTTGTGAACCTTTAACTTCGTGTTAGTTTCGTATGAGCGGGTAAGAGAAGCCACGTGGAGAGAGAACGCTCGCACCGGGTGTGGTATTGGCTCCTCCTGGTGCCGCTGATCGGCCTCCTGTTCCCGTCGATCTACAACCACACCTCGCCTGAGTTGATCGGGCTTCCGTTCTTCTACTGGTACCAGCTCGCCTGGGTGCCGATCAGCGTCGCGATCACGGCACTCGTCTACGTCAAGACGCGCGGCTCGTGACCACCGTCGCCGCGGTCAACGGCGTCGAGCTCGGGATCGTCGTCGCCCTCTTCCTGTTCGTCAGCGTGCTCGGCTTCGTCGCCGCTCGCTGGCGCCGGGCCAAGTCGCTCGACAACATCGACGAGTGGGGCCTCGGCGGGCGCAAGTTCGGCGGCTGGATCACCTGGTTCTTGCTCGGCGGCGACCTCTACACCGCCTACACCTTCGTCGCCGTCCCGGCGCTCGTCTTCGGGCTCGGGGCGATCGGATTCTTCGCCGTCCCGTACACGGTCATCGTCTATCCGATGGTGCTGCTGGCCGCCGTCCGGCTGTGGTCGGTGGCCCACAAGCACGGCTTCGTCACCCCGGCCGACTTCGTCCGCGGTCGCCACGGCTCGTCGTCGCTGGCGCTGGCAATCGCGGTCACGGGAATCGTCGCGACGATGCCCTACATCGCGCTGCAGCTGGTCGGGATCGAGGCGGTCGTGAAGACGATCGGGATCGAGGGCGACCTGCCGATCATCCTCGCCTTCGTCGTGCTCGCCGCCTACACCTACCAGTCGGGGCTGCGGGCGCCGGCACTGATCGCGTTCGTCAAGGACAGCCTCATCTATCTCACGGTGATCGTTGCGGTGATCGTCATCCCGGCGAGCCTCGGCGGGTTCGACGACATCTTCTCCGCCGCCTCGGAGAAGTTCTCCTCGCCCGACGTGCCCAACGACGGAATCCTCCTCGGCAACGCCGCGACGCTCGGCTACTCGACCCTCGCCTTCGGCTCGGCCCTCGCCCTGTTCCTCTACCCGCACACGATGACCGGCGTGCTCGCGGCCCGCGGTCGGAACACGATCAAGCGCAACATGGTCGCCCTGCCCGCCTACACGCTCGTGCTCGGACTGCTGGCGCTGCTCGGGTTCATGGCGATCGCGGCCGGGGTCACGCCGATCGGCGACGATCCGAACACGATCGTCCCGGTGCTGTTCGACGACCAGTTCCCGGACTGGTTCGCGGGCATCGCGCTCTCGGCGATCGCGATCGGGGCACTGGTGCCCGCGGCGATCATGGCCATCGCAGCCGCGAACCTGTTCTCGCGCAACATCTACAAGGAGTACCTGAAGCGCGACGCGACGCCAAAGCAGGAGGCGCGGGCGGCGAAGCTGGCGTCGCTGGCGGTCAAGGCCGGCGCGCTCCTCGTCGTGCTCGCCCTCGACCCGCAGTTCTCGATCGACCTGCAGCTGATCGGCGGCGTGATCATCCTGCAGACGCTGCCGGCGATCGTCCTCGGGCTGTGGCGGACGATCGCGCACCGGTGGGCGCTGCTCGCCGGCTGGGCCGTCGGTCTGGCCTCGGGGATGCTGATGCTCTACGACACGCCGAACCCGGCGACCGGCCATGAGCACTTCGGAGGCGCCCAGTACGCGCTCTCGAACTTCGGCCTGGACACCGACGTGACGATCTACACCGGCTTCGTCGCCCTGGGGCTGAACCTGATCGTGGTCGTCGTCGGCTCGCTCGTCCTCCGCCGCCTCGGCGTGTCCAGGGGCCGCGACGTCACCCGCACCTCCGACTACGAGGCCGATGCCGACGATCCCGGCGTCGAGCCGCTCCCCGGCACCCCTCGTCAGGAGGAGGAGGCGGTCGGCGCTTCCACTCGCTGAGCCCCGGCAGGCTCAGCCCTCGGCCGGCGGCGGCGCGGTTCGCAGCGCGCCGGCGCTTGCGATCACCACCATCACGATCGCGACCAGCTCGAGCGCCGAGAGATCCTGGCCGAGGGCCAGGAACCCGATCGTCGCTGCGACCGCGGGCTCGAGGCTCATCAGCACGCCGAACGTCCCGCGAGCAAGGCGCCGCAGCGCCTCGAGCTCGAGCGAGTAGGGAATCGCCGAGCTCAGGATCGCGACCGCGAAGCCGATCGCCAGCGGCTCGGGCTCGAGCAGCTCCGAGCCGCCGGCGACGATTCCGGCCGGTAGCGTGAGGACGCCGGCGACGAGCATCGCCAGCGCCAGGCCCTGGCCGCCGGAAAACGCTCGCCCCAGACGCGCCGAGAGCACGATGTAGGCCGCCCAGAAGGCGCCGGCGAGCAGGGCGAGCCCGACCCCGAGGAGATCGACGTCGCTGCCCGGTGCGGGGGAGAGGAGCAGGATCCCGGCGGCGGCGAGCAGCGCCCAGGCGAGGTCCAGCCGTCGTCGCGAGGCGGCGAAGGCGACCGCGAGCGGGCCGACGAACTCGAACGTCACCGCGATCCCGAGCGGGATCCGGTCGAGCGCCAGGTAGAAGCTCGTGTTCATCGCGGCGAGGGCGACGCCGAAGGCGATCACGTCGCGCGCGTGCTGCCCGCGCAGAGCGCCCAGCGCAGGGCGCCAGATCGCCGCCAGCACGAGCGCGGCGAAGACCAGCCGCAGCATCACCGTCCCCACCGGCCCGAGGTCGTCGAACAGCCGGGTGGCCGCCGCGGCGCCCGACTGCACCGAGACGATCGCCACGAGGACGAGCGAGACCGCCGTCGCCTGCCGCCCGTCGGAGCTCATCCCGCCACGGTAGGGAGGCCGTCGGCGCGCGGTCGCCCGGAGTCGCTAGCGCCGGCGAGCGATCCGGAACCGGACCAGGCGCGGCTTGCTCAGGTTGCTCTCGCGGTCGGTGGCGCGGAGCTCGGCGACGTAGCGCCCGGGGCGGGCCGCGAAGTGGTCGCCGCGACCGCCGAAGCGGATCTCGTTCAGGCCGAGGTAGCCGCGCCACTTGCTCCAGCCGGCAAACCGGCGCTCGCCGTGGCCTCGCCGGTAGTAGTCGGCGTCGAGCTTCGCCGGCTCGTCGAGCTCGAATGCAAGCCGGCCCCCGCGACCGCCGATCAGCGGCGGATCGAGCCGCAGCGCCCGCAGCCGCGGCGCTCGCAGGTCGACGTTGGCGGCCGGGACCGGATCGGGCTCGGCGAGCGGGTCGCCGGGCGTCGCCGAGACCGTGACCGTCCCCCGGACCGTGCTGTGCAGCTTGCAGGCGAAGGCGTAGGTCCCGGGCGAGTCGAAGCTCAGCGCGAAGCTGTCGCCGACCTTGTGGTGCGGGAGGCTGGTCTGCGGGTCGGAGTCCAGGCCGGCGGCGTTCGGTGAGTCCCCGGTGACCGAATGGACCGTGTCCGGGCCCGTCCAGTACCACGTCACGTGCTCGCCGAGCCCGATCTCGAGCTGCGGCGCCGACCACTGGTAGTTGGAGATCGCCACCCGGCGGTTGGCGGCGCCGGCCGCCGGCGCCAGGGCGAGCGCCGCCAGCGCGGTCACGACCAGGATCCGTGGTCCGCGGCTCAGCCGACCAGGTACCAACCGTTCATCCCCTCGTGCAGGTGGGAGAAGACGTGGCAGTGGTAGAACCAGCGGCCCGGGTTGTCCTCGACGAACGCCGCCGTGATCGAGTCGCCGGGCCCCAGCGTCTGGTTGTCGACCACCTTGCCGGCCGGATCGGTCCAGCGATGGCCGTGGACGTGGAAGGTGTGGAAGTCGTTGTCGAGGGCGAAGACGTTGAAGGCGACGCTCTCGCCGACGTTCGCGCCCAGGGTCGGGGTGTTGCCCGCATAGGCGCGGCCGTTGACGCAGGAGAAGTTGCGGTCGAGTCCGGTCGCCGTGGGGGTGAACGAGTGGAGCGCGAGGTTGAACTCGCGGGCGGGGCGGGGCGCGCCGGCCCTGCGGATCACCAGCGGGCCGAAGAGGCCCTTGAACACGGGCAGCGGGTCCATCGGCCCATGGTCGTGGTAGAGCCAGGCGCCCTCGGTCCCCTCGCGCGCCTCCCAGACGTACTGGAAGGTGCGCTTGCGCTGGACGAAGCCGCCGGGGTCGGTGTGGCGGCCCTTGTAGGCGCCGTCCATCTCCTGCGAGTAGAAGACGCCGTGCGGGTGGATCGTCACCGGGGCTGAGACCTGGTTGCGGAAGTTGACCACGATCGCGTCGCCGGTCTCCGCCTCGATCAGCGGCCCGGGGATCGTCGCCGGCCCGAGCGGCGCCGCGAAGCCGGCGGAGTAGGGCCGGTAGGCGTAGGCGACGAACTTCGTCTTGCCACCGACCTTGCGGTCCATCATCGCGTCGCGGCCGCTGGGCACGATGTTCCACTTCACCGGCTCGGCCTGGATCCAGTACTCGCGCCGGGCCCCGACGCGGTTCACCGCCAGCGTCGGAGCCGGCGCCGCGCCGGCGCGCTCGGCGGCGGCGACCTTCGGTGGAACGGCGACTTCGCTCGCCAGCCGCTCGACGTCGGCCGGCTCGCCCGCGAACACCTTCTGGCCGGCGAGCGTGCACAGCAGCAGGCCGCCGGTGCCCGCGAACAGCTCGCGGCGCCCGAACGGGTCCGGAGTCATGGGGTCCTCAGCGCCGCTTTACCTTGAGGCTCATCCGCATCACGCTGCGGTGGTACGTGCAGACGAAGCCGTAGGTCCCGGGCACCTTGAACTTGCGCTTGAACGCCAGGCCAATGGCCCCCGACGAGGATTGGAAGTCGCTCTTCTTGACCTTCTTCGGATGATCGTTGCTGAGCACGACGTCGTGGGTGTCGAGGTTCTCGTCCGACCACACCCAGTTCACCTTCGACCCCTGCTTGATCTTCAGCGCGGTGGGCGTGAAGTAGTCGTCGGCGACCGTGACCGTCGAGGTCTTCGCCGCGCCCTGGGGCGCGCCGCTCGATGCCGGGACCGCGATCGCCAGGATCGCGGCCGCGGCCAGGGCGCAGGCCGCCAGCGTTCTCCGCCCGCTCATGGGCAGGTCGGCCCCGGGGTGACCGTCGAGCGGGGTGAAGTCGTCGAACGGCGGGTGCGGGTGTTCGACCCACGAGCACTGCTGGTTCTCCGGCGGGGCGGTGAGCACATAGCCCGCGAGGTTGGCGAACTGATCCGGATCGCCGGTATCGGAGCCCGTCCCCGATTCTGGCGGCGGCGGCGCGGGACAGGTCGGGTAGAGGAACGCGTTCGTGGCGCTGTCGCTCGGATCGAAGGTCGAGCTCTGATTGCCCGAGAAGCAGTTGCCGCTACCGGAGCCGTCGTTGAAGAAGTCGACGGCGTTGGTGTCGGTACCGTCGCGGCCCATGGAGTTGTTGAGGAACTGATTGCCCATGCTGACCGCGTCGTGGCCCTCGTTGCCGACCGGGTCGGAGATCGCCGCGGCGCCCCACTTGAAGTGACCGAAGATGTTGTTGTCCTGGATCGTCCACCCCTCGCGCGCCGAGCAGCACGATGCCGGCGCCGGTGGGGAACTGGATCGTCAGGCCGCCGAACTCGCCGAGGCCGTCGGAGACGGTCTTCACCCGCGAGTTGGGGAGGAAGTAGTTGAAGTTGTTCCAGAAGATGTTGTTGTCCTCGATGATCGAGGTGCCGCTGGGTTCGAACGGCTCGCTGTCGAGCGTGTTCGGGACGATCCCGACGCCGTTGTTGTAGAAGTTCGAGTCGTGGATGCGGACGTACTTCGCGTTCGTCCCTGAGAAGCCGAGCACGTTCTCGTACGCCGTCCACGTGGTCGATGTTGGTCCACTTCGGCTTCCTCTGAGCCTTGGTCGCGCCGACGTAGAAGGCGGAGTCGCCGTGCCCGTAGCCGACCGACTTCGTCATCCGCCCGCCGGTGCAGTTGAAGGCGAAGATGCCGTAGGAGCGGTTGAAGGTGACGCGCACGTTCTTGGCCAGGTAGCCGGCGCAGTCGACGAAGTGGATCCCGTTGGCGAGGTAGTTGGTCGCGGTCAGGTTGAGCACCCGGACGCCGTCGACGTCTTGATCGCCTCGATCCCGTTGTTGGCCGGCTGGCCCTCGGGGTCCTTGGCGCGCTTGCCCTGGAGCACGACCTTCTTCGCGTTCTTCTTCGTGCCCTGGATCGTCAGCCCGTCGTGCTTGTGGCCGGAGACGAGCACGCCCTCGCGGTACTTGCCCGGGTGGACGTTGATCACGGCCTTCTTGCCCGTCCCGTCGACGGCGTCCTGGATCGTGCGGTAGTCGCAGCCGTGCTTGCACACGTCGACCGTCTCGCTCTTCTTCGCCGTCGCGGCCGGCACGATCGCCAGCATCGCCACGAGCGCGAGCGTGATCGCGCCCGCCACCTGCCTGCACTTCATCTCGGGGACCCCTCTTCGTTTCTCGGTACGGACTGCCTGCCTTAGGGCCAACGCACTCTAGCTCAGCAAGTTGCGGTCGAGCCCGGGCGGTCGGCGGCCCCTCCCGCGGCCTGCAAGAGCGCGTTCGCGCCTGGCGGCTCTTTCCGTGGCACCGATGTGTATGCTGCCCCGCGTTCTTGGACCCGTTGCCTAATTCCCGTCCGTAAGCGGACGGGGAGCGGGGGAACCAAGTCGTTTGGGGCTAACCCACCGCCGTGGTGGGGGCGCTGCTTCTTTAGCGCCAGCCCGTCAGCTAACCCCGCAGGCCGAAGAAGGAGAGCGGATTTTGTTGCTCAGGTCGGCGTTCGTTCCCAAGCCCGCGGCGGCGGTTGCGCCTGCGCGGCGGCGCTGGCGCTCGCCCTTCCCGCGACCGCGCTCGGCCGGCAACGGAGGCGTCGGATCGACCGACGCGCCGCCGCCCCCGGTCGCCGGGCAGCCAGGCAAAGCTGATGCCCACCGGCCAGGCCCGGGCGCCGAAGAACGCGCCCGCAGGAGGTCAGGGACGCGATCGACGGCCGCGAACAGCATCGACGAGGCCGGCTACTGCACCGGCGGGGGCCACGGGCGCTGGCGCTCGAGCTGCTACGACTGCTCCGGGGCCGTCAGCTACGTGCTCGGCCCGAAGGGCGCCGGTATCCTCGACACGCCCGAGGACTCGCGCACGTTCGCCCGCTGGGGCGAGAAGGGCCGCGGCACCTGGATCACCGTCTACACCAACCCGGGTCACGCCTACGCCGTGATCGCGGGCCTGCGCTTCGACACCTCGATCCCCGACGACGGCAACGAGGGCCCGGGCTGGTCGAAGGACGTCAAGGCGGGCCTCGTCAACGGCCCGTTCCAGAAGCGCCACTTCCTCGGCCTCTGCCGCCGGGCTCAGGCGACTAGCGCCTCCAGGTAGTCGGCGACCGCCCGCGCGTCCCCACTGTCGTCGCGCAGCCCGATGTAGCGATCCGGGCGCACGGCCAGGACCGTGATCCCGGCGACCCCGAGCCGCGCGGCGAGCCCCTCGTCGATCGTTCCGACCCGGTCGCCGCCGCCTTGGCTCGCGCTGAGCCTGACGACCGCATGGGCCGCCGGATGCGGGCCCGCCTCGAGCTCGGCGACCAGCTCCCCGACCCGGGCGGGGTCGGCCTCCTGCCCACCGAGCACCAGGAGCGTGTGCCCGGGACGATGGGTGAGCTCGTGGAGGGGCGCGGGGTCGCCGCCCGCCGGCTGGACCGGCGGTGTGTCGGGCAGCAGCACGCCCGGTGGGGGATCCGAGCCGCGGTCCCCGGCCACCGCCCGGGAGGGCGGGTAGGCGCGGTCGATCTCCGACGCCGCGGCGGCCTCGTGGTGGACGATCTCGGGATCGGCAATCGCAATGCGGATCCCGGCGTCGCGCTCGCGCGCTGGGCAGCGACGGCGAGCGCGTGGCGGCCTCGACGGCGGCACCGAGCCGATCTACGAGCTCCGACCGGGCGGCGCTCGGACTCATAGCTGTCGAGCAGGCCCTCGCCCGCCTCGCCGCGGCAGACCATCGCGAGCTTCCAGCCGAGGTTGAAGGCGTCCTGGAGGCCGGTGTTCATGCCGTGCCCCTCGTTCGGGCTGCAGGCGTGCGCCGCGTCGCCGGCGAGCAGCACCCGGCCCGAGCGGTAACGGGGCGCGACGCGCGAGTGACAGCGGAACCTGGCCGGGCTCTCGATCCCGACGAAGCGGGCGTCGGGCGCGTACCGGCGCAGCTCGGCGGTCGCCTCGGTGACGAGGTCGGAGTCGTCGGCGGCCGGCCGCATGTAGACGCGCCAGCGGCGACCGGGGAGCGGGGTGAGGATCAACGGCGGCTGGTCGAGGTGGGCGTGGACGAGGTCGTTCGCGCCGTCCCAGCCTTCGGCCGCGGCATCGAAGACCGCCCATGCGGCCTCGATCGGAGCCCCGGGGTAGTCGATCCCGGCCGCCTCGCGGACGGTCGAGTGGTAGCCGTCGCAGCCGACCAGCCACCGTGCGCGGATCTCCTCCCGCTGGCCGCCGCGCTCGACCGAGGGCGACGACGCCGTCATCGGCGGTCGCCGTCCGGACCAGTCGGGTCGACCGGCTCACGGCGCCGCCCTGCGCCCGAGATGGTCGGTGAGCACCGCCTCGGTCACCTCCTCGGAGACGCCGAGCTGGTAGCCGTACCGGCTCTCGGTCGCGTCGAGGAGCAGCTCGCCGACGAGCTCGCCGTCCGAGTAGAAGCGCGCGCCCCGGGTCTTGACCCCGTCGGCGATCAGCGGCTCGGCGATCCCGAGCGCCTCGAAGATCTCGAGCGTGCGCTCGTGGACGACGGTCGCCCGGACCCAGGTCTGCGGCGCTTCGAGCGCGCGATCAGCAGGCAGGCGACGCCCCGGCGCTCGAGCTCGGCGGCAAGCAGCAGTCCGGTCGGCCCCGCGCCGACCACGAGGACATCCGGCCCCACCGAAGCTACGGCGTCGGCCCCCAGTAGGGGTTCGGCGTCGACCCCGGACGGCCTTGGGTCGGTTAGCCGCTCCCGCGGCCCGCCGAGCGCGGGAATCACGAACAGCCCGGAATCGCCGACGTCGTTCTGCCCGCCGTAGACGATCTTGTTGCCGCTCGGCGAGTAGGACGGCTCGCGGTCGTGGCTGTCCTCGTCGAAGGTCAGCTGGAGCTCACTGGAGCCGTCGGGCTCGATCGAGTAGAGCGACAGCGAGCCGTTGACGAAGCGCTCGAACGCGATCCGGTTGCCGTCCGGCGACCAGGTCGGATGCTCGGACGGGACGAAGTTCGATGCCGTGAGCTGGACTCGATTGGACGCGACGGAATCCATCTTGAAGATCTGTCGGACGGACGGGTGGAGGAACGCGCGGACGAAGACGATCTTGTTGCCGCTCGGCGAGTAGGAGGGGCTGAAGTCCACGTGCTCGCTCACGGTCAGGCGCTCGCGATGCTGCCGTCGGCCCGGATCGAGACGATGTCGCCGCCAACGCCGTGGCGACGATCGGTTGCGAAGACGAGTTGGTGCCGCTCGGCGAGCACGACGGCGCCCGCTCGACCACCGCGGTGTCGGTGACCTGCCGCTCGTCGCCGCCGACTTGTTGCACGTGTAGATGTCGCCGCGGCGGACGAAGGCGATCAGCCTGCCGTTGGGGGAGACGGCGGGCTCCTGGCCCTGCGTCACCTTGGTGCGGTCGCCGCCCTGCGGGTCGACCGAGACAATGTCGCGTCCCGGGCCGCCGGTGTAGAAGAAGATCCGCCCGTTCGAGCCCTGGAAAGCGCCGCCGGCGACCGCCGGCGCTATGAGCGGCGAGGCCACGACGGCGATCGCTGCAGCCAGTCCCCCTCGAGACACGCCACGAGCATCCCACACGACCGCGGCACTCCAGTCCCGATGGATGGCTCAGGCGTGCAGGCGGACCGGCAGCGTCTTCAGCTGGTTCAGGAACAGCGAGCGGGCCCGCGTCGGCTCGCCGGCGAGCTCGATCCCCGGGAAGCGGCGCAGGGTCTCGGAGAGCAGCGCCTTGATCTCCAGCCGCGCCAGCGCGGCGCCGAGGCAGAAGTGCCGCCCGCCGGCGCCGAACGCCTGGTGGTCGGGGCGCCGGGTGACGTCGAGGCGCTGGGGATCGTCGTAGACCGACTCGTCGCGGTTGGACGACACGTACCAGAGCAGGACCTTGTCGCCCTCGCGGATCGTCTGGCCGTGGAGCTCGACGTCGCGGGTCGCCGTGCGGCGGAAGTGCGAGAACGCGGGGTAGAGGCGCAGGAGCTCCTCGACCGCGCCGTCGATCAGGCCCGGGTCGTCGAGCAGCAGCCGCAGCTGGTCGGGCTGCTCGAGCAGGGCGAGCATGCCGCTGGTGAAGACCGAACGGGTGCTGTCGTTGCCGGCCGCGCCGAGCAGGCCGAGGCCCATGAAGATCTCGGTGTCCGAGAGCTTCTCGCCGTCGACCTCGGAGTGCACGAGCACGTCCATGAGGTCGTTCATCCCCGGGTTGGCGCGCCGCTCGGCGATGTACTCCATCGTCTCGTCCCAGGCCCGGGTCATCATCTCGACCACGGCCTCCTCGGTCGGGCGCAGGTCCTCGTCGCCGAACCCGAGCACCATGTTGGTCTCCTCGATGTGGCGCTGGTCGTCCTCCTCGGGCGTGCCGATGAACGACCCGATCACGCGCGAGACGACCGGCCCGGCGACCTCGTTGACGAGCTCGACCTCCTCCTGGCCCGCGACCCGGTCGAGGACCGGTTGACGATCCCGCGGATGCGCTCCTCGTGCTCGGCGATCCGCCTCGGGGTGAAGCCGCGCTGGAACAGCGCCTTGATCCGGTCGTGGCGCGGCGGGTCCATCGAGATCATCTGCTGCTGCTGGCCCTCGAGCGGGATCCCGAAGTCGTCGAGGACCATGATCCCGCCGACGTAGGAGGAGAAGGTCTGCCAGTCGAGGCTCACCCGGCGCAGGTCGTCGGCGCGGGTCAGCGACCAGAAGCCCGCCTCGTCCGGGTACTCGGCGAGCGGGCTCCAATGGACCGGGGCCTCGCGGCGCAGCCGGGCGAAGAGGTCGTGGGGAGGGCCGTCCGTCCACAGGTCCAGGTCTCCGAGGTCCACCTGGGTGAGGTCCTGATCGGCGATCACGCTCACGTCGGGCATACTACAGATGTAGTGGCCGCCGCGGGAACGATCTCCGGCGACCGCCGCGCGCTGATCGCCGACGCGGCGCTGGCGGTGCTCGAGGCCGACGGCGGGCGCGGGCTCACCCACCGCGCCGTCGACCGCCGCGCCGGGCTCGCCGAGGGCTCGACGAGCAACTACTTCGCCACCCGCGAGGCGCTGCTGACCGCCGCGCTGCGCCGCCTGGTCGAGCTCGAGCGGCCCGCGGTCGAGGCGATGCAGGCGCTCGTCCCCGACGGCCCGTACGAGCCGCACCGGGCGGCCGAGCTGGTCGCCGAGCAGGTGCGCGGCTGGCTCGAGCCCGAGCGCGCCGGCCTCGCGCTCGCCCGCTACGAGCTCTTCCTCGAGGCCCGCCGCCGGCCCGGCTTCCAGCTCGAGCTCGACCGGGTGCGGCGCGAGTACCTGGAGCTGGTCGAGCGCCTGCTGCCGACGGCGGGCTGCCGCGACCCGCGTCGCCACGCCCCGCAGCTGCTGGCGCTGCTCGACGGCCTGGTGCTCAACCAGCTCCTGCAGCCGGCGACCGAGCTCTCCGACGAGGCCCTCGTCGACCTGCTCGAGCGCTTCTTCTCCGCCTGCTGAGGTCGGATACCGTGGCCGGGGCCTCGGAGGGTCCGACGATCGAACCGGAAGGAGATCGAGATGGATCCCAGGAACAAGGACGGGCTCGAGATCACGCGGCTGACCTCGAGCACCAGCGACGACGCCGAATGGGTCGGTGGCTTCTTCGCCCAGGGCGGCGATGGAGCCGCGAGCTCGACGGTGATCTGGTTCGCCGTCCGGCCGGGCGAACGACTGGGCCGCACACCGCCACCGCCGAGGAGACCCAGTTCATCCTCGCCGGCAGCGGCGAGCTGCTGCGCGACGGCGGCTCGGACCCGGTGCGCGCCGGCGACGTCGTGGTGCTCGCCGAGGGCGAGGCGCACGACCTTCACAACAGCGGCGGCGAGGACCTCGAGGTGATCGGGTTCTTCTCGGCGCCGGCCGTTGAGCAGCACTGGACCGAGGAGGTGTGGCAGCCCGGCGACCTGCGGGTAACGGGGAGCCCGGAGAGCTGAGGAGGATCGGTGAACCGGATCAACATCGCGAACCCGGAGTTCGAGTACGACGACGAGGACCCCGAGGGCTTTCGCAGCGGCATGCACCGCATCGGGCCGAAGCTCGGCGCGAAGCAGATGGGGACCAGCGTCTACGAGATCCCGCCGGGCCAGGCGCTGTGCCCGTACCACTACGAGTACGCCGAGGAGGAGTGGCTGCTGGTCCTGATCGGCCGGCCGACCCTGCGCGATCCCGACGGCGAGACCGAGCTCGAGCCTTGGGACCTCGTGGTCTTTTCGACCGGGCCGCAGGGGGCGCACGGGATCTGCAACGAGACCTCCGAGCCGGTGCGGGTGATGATGTACTCGACCGTCGTGCACCCGGCGGCGACCGGTGTACCCCGACAGCGACAAGATCGCCGTCTGGACCGGCAACCGCGACGACGACGCGATCGTCGAGCGGTCGAGCAAGGTGGAGTATTTCCACGGCGAGGTCTAAGATCCGCAGCGTGCGGGGCAGGCTGGGTACGGGCAGCGCGGTCGCGGCAGCGATCCTGGTCGCATGCTGTCTCGCGTTCCCTACGCGCGGCGGCCGCGAAGGACGACACGGTCTGGCTCTGCAAGCCGGGGCTCGCCGACAACCCGTGCAAGCCCGGCCTCGAGCACGACCCAGATCTCGCCGACGGGCGAGGTGCTGGGCACCAGCCAGCCGAAGGCGAAGAAGCCGAAGGTCGACTGCTTCTACGTCTACCCGACGGTCAGCGACGACCAGAGGCGCAACTCCGACCTCTCGATCGACCCGGAGGAGCGCTCGATCGCGCTCTATCAGGCGGCGCGCTACTCGCAGCGCTGCCGCGTCTTCGCGCCGATGTACCGCCAGATCACGCTCCAGGCACTGTTCAGCGGCCCCGGTGACCGAGGAGGAGAGCGCGCTCGCCTACGGCGACGTGCTCGCGCCTGGAAGACCTACCTGCGCAAGTACAACGACGGGCGCGGCGTGGTCCTGCTCGGCCACTCCCAGGGGACAATCGTCCTCCGCCAGCTGATCGCCCAGCAGGTCGACGACCGACCCGGGGTGCGCAAGCGGCTCGTCGCGGCGTACCTGTTCGGCGGCAACGTCGAGGTCAAGGAAGGCAAGCTCGTCGGCGGCGACTTCAAGCACATCCCGGGCTGCGAGTCCGCCAAGCAGATCGGCTGCGCGATCGGGTTCTCGACCTTCAACGCGCCGGTGCCCGCCGACTCGAACTTCGGCCGCGTCGGCGGCCGCTCTCGACCGGCGGGCTGGCGACCCGCGACATCCTCTGCACCAACCCCGCCGCGCTCGGCGGCGGCGCCGGCACGCTCGACACGATCTTTCCCAGCGAGCGTTTCGCGCCCGGGACGACGATCGGGCTCGCGACCGAGGCGGTCGGGGTCCCCCGGCCGGCGGTGAGCACGACCTGGATCGAGGCCAAGGGCGCCTACAGCGGCGTGTGCGACTCCAGCGACGACGCCGACGTGCTGCAGATCTCGCCACTCGAGGGGCCCCGGTGCTCAACGCGGTGCCCGACGCGACCTGGGGCCTGCACCTCACCGACGCCAACATCGCGCTCGGCAACGTCGTCGGCGTCGCAAGCGCAGATCAAGGCCTACGCGAAGGCGAGCGGCTAGCTCAGATCGACGGCGGGGCGGATCCGGCGGATCCGGCGGGCCGGGCTCGGGCACCGGCGGGCCGGGGCCGGGATCGGGAAGCGGCGGCGAGGGAGCGGGCGCGGGCGGCCCGGGGGTCTCGAAGGTCATCGATGGTTCCCCTACCCACTCGAACGGCGACAATTCCCCGATGCCCGCGATCGTCAAGCAGAAGCCCGAATGTCGCCACTGCGGCGCGGTGCTCTCGCACACCCTCAGCAAGTGCCCGCGATGCGGCAAGCGCTCCTGGGCGAACCTGTTCTTTGGCGGGCTCGGCCGGCGGTACTGACCGCCGGTCACCGCCCGCCGGCGGCGGCCGGTGAGGATCCTCCCCGGGGAGTAAGGTCGCTAGAGACGAGCCCGTCGTTCGGGCTCGGCGGCGCGCCTGTCGAGATATCGACCCCGCCGCCCAGAGAGGGAGAGATGTCCGCTTTCGCGCCCGCGCGGGAGGGGTCGGGGTCGGGACGGTCGATGGTCCTCAGAGCGCGGGTCGCGCCGAGCGCCGCGATCCTCTGGGGCATCGCGCTCGCCGGCGTCGCGGCCGCGATCTGCGTGGTCGTGCTGCGGGTGACCAGCGATCACGGCGGCGCCGAGCCCGGCCTGCAGGCGGCGCTGCTCGACTGGATCGTCTGCTCGTACGTCCTCAGCGGCCTGATCGCGTGGTGGCGCCGCCCGGAGAGCCGCTTCGGGCCGCTGATGGTGGTCGCCGGGTTCGTGACCGCGCTCTCGAGCCTCTCGTCGGCGAGCGCGGCGTTGCCGTTCACGATCGGGGAGGCGGCCGACCTGATCCCGGTCGCGATCTTCCTGCACGTCTTCCTCGCCTTCCCGACCGGGCGGCTCGACGGCCGGCTCGAGCGGGCGCTCGTCGGCGCCGCGTACGCGGTCGCGGTCGGGTTGCAGCTGCTCGGCCTGATGCTCGGCGGCTTCAGCCGGAGAACGTGCTGGCGCTCGCCTCCGAGCCGGACCTCGCGGCCTCGATGGAGCAGGTCCAGCTGGTCGCGCTCGCGGCGCTCGCGGTCGCCGGCGTCGTGGTGCTCGCCGTGCGCCGCCGGGCCGGGGCCCGCCCACTGCGGCGCTCCGCCGCCCTGCTGGTCGATTCGTTCTCGCTCGCGCTGGTGATGATCGCCGTGCTGATGATCGCCGGCGCCTTCTTCTCCGAGGAGGGCTTCTTCCTTCCGATCCAGCGCGCGACGTTCGTGGTCATCGGCCTGGCCCCGATCGCATTCCTGATCGCGCTGCTCGACGCCCGCCTGGCCCGCTCCTCGGTCGGCGAGCTGATGGTCGAGCTGCGCGCGATGCCGGCGCCGCTCGATCTCACGGCGCCGCTCGCGCGCGCGCTGCACGATCCTTCGCTGAGCCTCGCGTACTGGCTCCCGAGTATCGCGATCTGGGCCGATCCCGAGGGCCGGCCGGTGCGGCTGCCCGGGACCGACGACGGGCGGGCGACGACGCTGATCGAGCGCGAGGGCGAGCCGGTCGCGGCGCTGGTGCACGACCGGTCGCTCAGCGACGAGCCGGAGCTGCTCGACGCGGTCAGCGCCGCGGCGGGGATCGCGCTCGAGAACGGGCGGCTGCACGCCGAGCTCAAGGCGCGCCTCGAGGAGCTGCGGGGCTCGCGCGGGCGGGTGATCGAGGCCGGCCAGAGGGAGCGCGCAGCGGCTCGAGCGCAACCTCCACGACGGCGCCCAGCAGCGGCTGATCGCCCTCTCGCTCGAGCTCGGGCGCTCGGGAAGCCGCATGGACGACGACCCGAGCGCCCGGGCTCGGATCGAGGAGGCGCGACGGGAGATCGCGGTCTCGCTCGACGAGCTGCGCGACGTCGCGCGCGGGCTGCATCCCGCGGTGCTCAGCGCCCACGGCCTGGCGGTCGCGCTCGAGTCGCTGGCGGCGACCTCGCCGGTCCCGGTGCGCCTCACGTCGAGCTCGACGAGCGGCGTCGACGAGCAGGTCGAGGTCGCCGCCTACTACGTGGTCAGCGAGAGCCTCGCCAACATCGGCAAGCACGCCCAGGCCGCGTCGGCGACCGTCGACATCGTCCGCCACAACGGCGATCTCGTGGTCGAGGTCGTCGACGACGGCGTCGGCGGCGCCGACACCGAACGGGCTCGGGCCTGCGCGGGCTCGCCGACCGGGTCGAGGCGCTCGGCGGCCGCCTGCGGGTCTGGACGCCCGCGCGGCGGCGGCACGCGCGTGCGTGCGGAGATGCCGTGCGCGTAGCGATCGCCGAGGACAGCGTCCTGCTGCGCGAGGGGCTCGCGCGGCTGCTCGACGACGCGGGCTTCGACGTCGTCGCCCAGTGCGGGACCGCCGACGAGCTGCTGCTCAAGGTCGACAGCTACCCGCTCGACGTCGCGATCGTCGACATCCGTCTGCCGCCGACGCACACGCGACGAGGGACTGCGCGCCGCGCTCGAGATCCGCGCGCGACCATCCCGAGGTCGGCGTGCTCGTGCTGTCGCAGTACGTCGAGCTCGGGCTGGCGATGAAGCTGCTCGCCGACTCGGCCGAGGGCGTCGGCTACCTGCTCAAGGACCGGATCAGCGACGTCGACGGAGTTCGTCGGCGCGGTGCGCCGGGTCGCCGACGGCGGCTCGGCGCTCGATCCGATCATCGTCTCGACGCTGCTCTCGCGGCGGCGCAGCGACGACCCGCTCGCCGAGCTGACGCCGCGCGAGCGCGAGGTGCTCGAGCTGATGGCCGCCGGGAGCTCCAACCAGGGGATCGCCGACGAGCTGGTGATCACGCTGCGCGCGGTCGAGAAGTACGTCTCCAGCATCTTCGGCAAGCTCGGCCTGCCGTCGACCGGCAGCGAGTCGCGCCGCGTGCTCGCCGTGCTGCTGTTCCTGCGCTCCTGACGCCTGCGGCGGCGCGAACACACCAGAAACCCGCCCCCCGAACCGGCGAGTTTCCCGGCTTCCGCCGCGGGCCGCGCGGGTGGAGCTGGGAGGGTCCACGATCGCGACGGGAGCGGCGATGAAGACACGGGTCATCCAGGACGAGCCGGATCGATCGAACGGCGGCCCGTCCTCCGAGCCCGCCGCCCAGCCGGGCGAGGCAGGCGATGAACCTGCCCGCGCGCGCCGCGCGCTGGAGCGGCCACCACCGCAAGATCGCGATCTTCGGCTGGCTCGCGTTCGTCGTCGTCGCCTTCCTGGTCGGGAACATGATCGGCGCCAAGGAGCTCACCGACGTCGACCAGTTCACCGGCGAGTCGCACGACGCCGAGCAGGCGCTCGACGACGCCGGCCTGCGGCCGGTCGAGGAGGTCGTGCTGCTGCAGAGCGACACGCTCACGCTCGACGATCCCGAGTTCCAGGCGGCGACCGAGGACGTCACCGGCCGGCTCGGCGAAGGTCCAGTACGTCGAGAACATGAAGTCGCCGCTCGACGGCGAGACCGAGGTCACCGACGACGGCCACGCGGCGCTCGTCAACTTCGACGATCGCCGGGGACTCGACCGAGGCCAAGGACCGGGTCGACCCCACGCCTCGCCGCGACCGCCGCCGTGCAGGCCGACCACCCGGAGATGGTGATCGAGCAGTTCGGCGGCGCGAGCGCCGACAAGGCGATCAACGAGACGATCACCGGCGACATCGGCAAGGCGGGGATGCTGTCGCTGCCGATCACGCTGATCATCCTCACGATCACCTTCGGCTCGCTCGTCGCCGCGGGCGTGCCGCTGCTGATCGGGCTCACCTCGGTGCTCGCCGCGCTCGGCCTGGTCGCGATCCCGAGCCCGCTCTGCCGCTGGACGCCAACGTCAACGCCGTGATCCTGATGATCGGCCTCGCGGTCGGGGTCGACTACTCGCTCTTCTACCTGCGACGCGAGCGCGAGGAGCGCGCCGCCGGGCGCGACCGAGGTCTCCGCACTCGAGGTCGCCGCCGCGACCTCGGGGCGGGCCGTGCTGATCTCCGGCCTCACCGTGCTGGTCGCGATGGCGGGCATGTTCATCAGCGGCGACAAGGCGTTCATCTCGTTCGCCTACGGGACGATGATCGTGGTCGCGATCGCGATGTTCGCCTCGCTGACCGTGCTGCCGGCGATCCTCTCCTGGCTCGGCGACCGGGTCGAGAAGGGGCGGATCCCGTTCCTCGGCCGGCGCCGGCGCCCGGCCGGCGAGTCGCGCTTCTGGACCGCGGTCATCGATCGCGTCACACGGCGGCCGTGGCTCGTCGATCGTGCTCGCCGGCGGCGCGCTGGTCGCACTCTCGATCCCGGCCCTGCACATGAAGACCGTGATCAGCGGCGTCGACGACCTGCCGCAGGACCTCGCCGTGATCAAGACCTACAACCAGGTCAAGGAGGTGTTCCCGAGCGAGGGCGTGACCACGGGCGTCGTCGTCGAGGCCGACGACGTGCGCTCAGGCGACGTCGCGACCCAGATCACCGCGGTTCAGGACCAGGTCGAGGCATCCGACTCGTTCCTGCCCGGGACATCGGTCACCTACAGCGACGACGGCACCGTCGCCCAGATCGACATCCCGAGCAAGGGCAGCGGCACCGATGCGGCCTCGGCCGCGGCCCTCGACGAGGTCCGCAACGAGATCGTCCCGGCGACGGTCGGCCAGGTCGATGCGACCACGGTCAACGTCAGCGGCGACGCGGCGCAGTCGCAGGACTCCAGGGACCAGTCCAACAGCAGGCTGCCGCTGATCTTCGCCTTCGTCTTCGGACTCGCCTTCCTGCTCCTGCTGGTCACGTTCCGCTCGATCGTGATCCCGATCAAGGCGATCGTGCTCAACCTGCTCTCGGTCGGCGCCGCCTACGGGGTCCTGGTCCTGGTGTTCCAGGACGGCCACGGCGAGTCGCTGCTCGGCTTCACTTCCAACGGCGGCGTCGCCTCCTGGCTGCCGCTGTTCCTGTTCGTGATCCTGTTCGGGCTCTCGATGGACTACCACGTGTTCATCCTCTCCCGGGTCCGCGAGGCCTACGACTCCGGGATGAGCACGGGCGAGGCCGTCCGCCACGCGATCTCGTCCACGGCCGGGACCGTGACCAGCGCCGCCTTCGTCATGTTCGGCGTGTTCGCGGTCTTCGCCACGCTGAGCTTCATCGACCTGAAGGAGCTCGGGGTCGGGCTGGCCGTCGCGGTGCTGATCGACGCGACGATCATCCGCGGCGTGCTGCTGCCGGCGTCGATGAAGGTGCTCGGCGAC
The DNA here is from genome assembly GCA_963842795.1 of uncultured Solirubrobacterales bacterium. Classification (GTDB taxonomy): domain Bacteria; phylum Actinomycetota; class Thermoleophilia; order Solirubrobacterales; family 70-9; genus WHSW01. Next base: position 25,365 of record CAWJHV010000024.1, read on the forward strand.
TGGAACTGGTACCTGCCGAGCTGGCTCGAGTGGCTGCCCCGCATGGGCTCGGAAACCCCGGATCTCCCGGACCTGCCCCCGGCGGATGAGCCCGGGGCAGAGGAGCCGAGCGAGCCGCCGAAGCCCGCGCCGGTGCCGGTCTGATGGCGCTGATCGAGGTCGAGCACCTGACCAAGCACTTCGGGCCGGTGCAGGCGGTCGAGGACCTCAGCTTCTCGATCGAGACCGGCACGATCGCCGGCTTCCTCGGGCCCAACGGCTCCGGGAAGACGACGACCCTGCGCTCGCTGCTGGGCCTGGTGACGCCGACGTCCGGCACCGCGACGATCGCCGGCCGTCCGCTACGGCGAGCTCGATGACCCGCTCCACGAGGTCGGGGTGATGCTGGAGGCGAGCGCGCATCCCGGCCGGACCGCACGCAACCACCTGCGGATCGCGGCCGCCGAGGCCCGCATGCCGCGCTCCCGCGCCGACGAGCTGCTCGAGCTCGTCGATCTCGACGACGCGGCAAGCCGCAGGATCGGCCAGTTCTCGCTCGGCATGCGCCAGCGCCTCGGCCTCGCCACGGCGCTGGTCGGCGATCCCGAGATCCTCGTCCTCGACGAGCCCGCGAACGGCCTCGACCCCGAGGGTGTCCGCTGGCTGCGCGGCTTCCTGAGGGAGCTGGCGCGCGAGGGGCGGACGATCCTGCTCTCCAGCCACGTGCTCGCCGAGGTCGCACAGACGGTCGACGAGGTGGTCGTGATCAGCAAGGGCCAGCTGGTCGCCCACGCTCCGCTCGACGAGCTGACCGCGAACGGCAACACGGGCCGGGTCCGGCTGCGCTCTCCCGAGCTCGCGCGGCTGACCCAGGTCCTGGCCGACGGCGGGATGCAGACGCACCCCAACGGCGACGACGTGCTCACGGTCTCCGGCGCCAGCCAGGAGGCGATCGGCCAGCTCGCCTTCGACAACCGGATCGTTCTCTATGAGATCGCGGGCGAGGGCTCGAGCCTCGAAGAGGTCTTCATGCACCTGACGACGCCCGATGAGGAGGTCGCACCATGACCGCGCTGATCCGGTCCGAGCTGATCGCGGTGCGAACCCTGCGCACGACCTACATCGTGCCGATCGCGCTGCTGGGGCTGGTCGGATTGATCGTCGGGGCCTCGATGGCGGAAGCCGGCGACCCCGGAACGACCACGCCGGACGAGCTGCGCGAGCCGCTCGTGATCACCGCCGGGATCATGAGCGCGGTCTTCGTCGCGGTCTTCGCCGTCATCCGGGTTGGCGGCGAGTACCGCTACGAGACGATCAGCCACCGCTTCCTGGCCGGATCGCGGTTGCGGGTCCTGGTCGCGAAGCTCGTCACGTACGCGGCCCTGGCGGCCGTCGTCTCCCTGTTCGCGATCGGTCTCGGACTGGCGATCGCCGCGCCCGTGGTGGCGTCGAAGGACCTGACCCTCGGCTACTCCGGGGCGGAGGTCCTGCAGCTGTTCGGCAGCGTCCTGCTGGGCGCGATGCTGTTCGCTGCGCTCGGGGTCGCGATCACCTTCATCTGCCGCAGCCAGCCCGCCGCGCTGCTGGTCGTGATCGGACTCTTCCCGGCCGAGAAGGTGCTCGGCATCCTGCTCGACGAGAACGCCTCCTACATGCCCTACGGGCTCCTGCAGTCGCTGCTCGACCAGGGCAACGCGTCGCCGCTCGCCGGAGCGGTCGTGCTCACCGCGGTGACCGCGGGGACCTGCGCGGTCGCCTGGGCACTGCTCGAGCGCCGCGACGTGACCTGAGCGCTGAGCGCTCAGTCGGTCCACCATTCGGGGACGACCTCCGCGTCGCCCTTGATCCGCTCGCCGAAGGCGATCAGCTCGAGTCCCTCGGGCCCGGCCTCGAATGCCCGCACTACCTCGGGCGCGACGCGGATCGCGTCCAGGGGGCCGACGTCGGCGATCTCGTCGTCGAGGCGCAGGCGCCCGGACCCGGAGAGCACGACGTAGACCTCCTCGGCCGCGCGGTGGCGATGGCCGAAGGCCTGCCGCGCTCCGGGCCGCAGCCGGTGGTGGCTGAGCCCGATCCCGACGGCGCCCAGGTCGTCGCTGGCGAAGCGCGCCTCGCCGACCTCCGAGAATCCGTGCTTGGCGGCCGCGTCCTCGGAGTCGGTCAGGGTCCGGATCGCGAACGGCTCCCCGCCGTCCCCGGCCCGCACCGGGCCCTTGCCGCCGAGCAACTCGAGCTCGATCATCTCGCCGGCGGCGGTCAGCTCCCGCGCGGCGGCGACCTCGTCGGAGCCCTTGATGGCCTCGATCGTCGCCTCCAGTTCGGCGCGGCTGCGCCACAGCTCGGTCACCCAGATCGCGGCCGGGTCGGCGGCCTCGCGGCTGACGAGGTAGAGCTCGCAACCGGGGTCGTCGCCGAGCTTCTCGGCCGCGGCGAGCAGGAGCTCGGCCAGATCGTCGGACTTTCCCTCGCGGGCGGTCATCTTCGCGTAACGCGCTACTTGGCTCATGTCGCCAAAGTTACGCCCGCGACCCGTCGAGGTATTGGAAGAAACCGACAGATGCGCGAGACCGACGACGACACCAGGGGGATCCTGCGGCCGGAGATGGGCGGGGCCCATTTCGAGCTCACGCGGCGTGCCGCCGCGCCCGAGCTCCTCGGGCACGTCGCCCGCCACTGGATCGTCCGCTGGGACCTCGGTCCCGGTGGCCGGTTCGAGCAGGAGATCCTCCCGCATCCCTGCGTCAACCTCTCCAGCGAGCCGGGCCTGATCGCGGTCTACGGGATCCCCCTGGGCCGCTCCCGCCACGCGATCGAGGGCTCGGGGATGGTGGTCGGGACCAAGTTCCGGCCCGGCGGCTTCGCCGGCTTCGTCGACGGCCCCGTGAGCGAGATCAGCGGCCGGATCGTCGGCCTGCCCGAGCTCTTCGGCTCCGCCGGGATCCATCTCGAGCGCGAACTGGCGGACGCCGCCGGAGACCCCGACGCCCACCTGCGGCTGGTCGAGGACTTCCTGCGCGAGCGCCTGCCGGAGCCCGATCCGCGGTACGAGCTCGTGCGCGCCGCGGTCGCGGACATGCTCTCCTCGCCGCCGTCGACGACGGTGGCGGAGCTCGCCGACCGCCAGGCGGTCTCGCCGCGGACCCTGCAGCGCCTCTTCCGCGACTACGTCGGGGTGAGCCCGAAGTGGGTGCTCAAGCGCTACCGGATGCACGAGGCGGCCGAGCGAATCGCCGCCGGTGAGACCGACGGCGGCGCCGAGCTCGCGCTCGACCTCGGCTACTTCGACCAGGCGCACTTCATCCGCGACTTCACCGCCCAGATCGGCAGCTCGCCCGGCGCCTACGCCCGCGCCTGCGCCGCCGCCGCCGGGCGCCCGGTCCCGGCGCTTGCCGCGACGGCCGCGTAGCGGGCTCTGCGATTCTGAGCCGGTGCGACTGCTGGTCGACGGGATGAACGTGATCGGGAGCCGGCCCGACGGCTGGTGGCGCGACCGCGACGCGGCGATGGCGCGGCTGGTGGACAGGCTCGAGCGCTGGTCGGCGGCGAGCGGCGACGACGTCACCGTCGTCTTCGAGCGCAAGCCGCGGCCGCCGATCGTCTCGCCGCTGGTCGAGATCGCGCACGCGCCGAAGCCGGGGCCGAACGCCGCCGACGACGAGATCGTGCGGCGGGTGCGCGCCGACCCGAACCCGCGCTCGATCCGGGTGGTGACCTCCGACCACATGCTCAGCGACCTCGTCCACGGGCTCGGGGCGACGGTCGAGCCCGCGTCGGGCTTTCGCGACCGGATCGAATCGGCCTGACCGAGGCGCCGATCGCGGCTAGGCTCGGGGGATGGCCTGGCCAGACACCCGGCTCTCGCGCCTGCTCGGGGTCCGCTACCCGCTGATCCAGGCGCCGATGGCGGGCGTCAACACGCCGGAGCTCGTCGCCGCGGTGTCGAACGCCGGCGGGCTGGGCTCGCTCGGCGGCGCGGTGCTTCAGCCGGACGCCCTGCGCGAGCAGCTCGCCGAGGTCCACCGGCTGACCGACGCGCCGTTCGCGGTCAACCTGTTCGCGCCGCTCGCGACCCCGGAGGCGCCGGAGACGGTCGCGGCGATGCTCGAGCGGATCGCCCCCAGGCGCGAGCGCCTCGGCCTCGGGCCGGGCAGCGCTCCGCCGCCGTACCCGTCGCCGTTCGAGCGCCAGCTCGAGGTCCTCCTCGAACGCCCGCCGCCGGTCTTCAGCATCACGTTCGGCCTGCCGCCGGCCGACGCGCTGGCCGCGCTGCGGGACGCCGGGATGACCGTGATCGGCACCGCGACCACCGCCGCCGAGGCGGCGAGCGTCGAGGAGGCCGGCTGCGACGCGGTCGTCGCCCAGGGCAGCGAGGCGGGCGGCCACCGCGGCACGTTCGCGGCCGACTTCGAGTCCGGGCTGGTGGGGACGATGGCGCTCGTGCCCCAGGTCAGCGACCGGGTCGAGCTGCCGGTGATCGCGGCCGGCGGGATCATGGACGGGCGCGGGATCGCCGCCGCGACGATGCTGGGGGCCGACGGGGTCCAGATGGGCACGGCGTTCATCGGCTGCGAGGAGACGCAGGCGCCGCCGGCCTACGTGGCCTCGCTCGCCGAGTCGGCCGACGGCGACACGATCGTCACCCGCGCGTTCACCGGCCGCCCGGCGCGCGCGCTGCGCACGGCGTGGACCGAGGAGGTCGAGCGGGAGGACGTCCGAGATACCGCCCTATCCGGTGCAGGCGATGCTGCTCGCCGAGCTGCGCGAGGCCGGGCTCGAGCGCGACGAGCTCGAGATCGTCATGCGGCTCGCGGGCCAGGGGGCGCCGCTGATCCGGCGCACCTCGGCGCCGGCGCTGGTCGCCGAGCTCGTCGCCGAGACCGAGTCGGCGCTCGGCTAGTGCGTTCAAGCCTCGAACAGCATCAGCGGCCCGGGGGCGTGCCGGCGTTCGATCTCCAGCAGCCGGAGCTTGGTCCGCGCTCCGCCCGGCGCCGAGAAGCCGCCGAGGCCGCCGTCGGCCGCGACCACGCGGTGGCAGGGGACGACGATGGGAAGCCGGTTTCGGCCGAGCGCCTGGCCGACCTCGCGCGCCTCCCCGGGGCGCCGATCCGGCTCGCGAGCTCGCCGTAGGTGAGCGTCTCGCCCGGGGATCCCTCGCGCCACCTCCGCCACCCGCCGGTCGAAGGGCCCGACGCCCTCGAGGTCGAGCTCGACCGCGGAGAGGTCGATGCGCTCGCCGGCGAGCAGGGAGGCGATCCCGTCGATCGCGTCCCGAACCGGCGGGCGGGTCGAGCTCGCGGGCGCCGGGCGCGCGGCGGCGCAACCGGGCTCGGGTGGTCGCGTCGCGCGCGTGGGGGAGCGAGACGGCGCGCAGCCCGCGCTCGCCCCAGGCGACGCCCATGCGCCCGAGCTCGGTCTCGAACAGGGCGATCGCTGGTGCGGCGCGGTCATCTCAACCAGTAAACGACCAAGGGCGGACGTTCGTGAGCTCATACTCGGCGCGGTGTCCGCCGCCGACCGAGGAGATCCTGAGGCGGGCGCGCGCGGTGCCGGCCGGGTTCGTGGCCAGCTACGGGGACCTCGCGCCGGGCGCGCCGCGGGCGGCGGGCCAGGCGCTCGCGGGATGCGAGGACCCGGACGTGCCCTGGCATCGGGTCGTGCGCGCCGACGGCTCGCTGGCGAAGGGAGCGCGCCAGCGGGGCCTGCTCGAGGCCGAGGGCGTGCCCTTCCGCGGGTCCCGCGTGCGTATGGAGCTTGTGCGGGTTCCCGCCGAGGCCCTCGACCAGCTCGTCGCGCGCCGGCTAGAATCCCCGCGCGAATGCAGGGGGGTGCGGCCTTGATCCGGCGTTCGGCGCTCGTGTCGCTGGTGGCGGCGGCGCTCGCGCTGCTGCTCGCCGGCGCGGCGCGGGGCGCGATCAGGGCGGTGCCGCTCGGCGACTTCGACCTCCCATCTACGTCGACAACGCTCCGGGCTATCCCCAGCTGCTGTTCGTGGTCGAGCAGGCGGGGCGGGTCCAGGTCCTCGACGACGAGATCGCCACCGGGGGGCCGTTCCTCGATATCACCTCCCTCGTCCGCGGGCCCCCCGATAGGGACGCGGGCGGCGAGGAGGGCCTGTTGTCGGTCGCGTTCGCGCCCGATTACGCGACCTCCGGCCTCTTCTACGTCTGCTTCGTGAACCGCTCCGGCGACGTCGAGATCGACGAGTTCAAACGGTCGTCGGCCTCGCCGACGCGGGCGGATCGCAGCTCGCGCAGGCGGGTGATCGTGATCCCCATCCCGGGAGCCAGTACCACGCCGGCGGCCAGGTCCAGTTCGGCCCCGGCGGCCTGCTGTATCTCGGGACGGGCGACGGTGGCAGGCTCGCCGGCGCCGTCCTCAGAAACCTGCTCGGCAAGCTGCTTCGCATCGACCCGCGCCAGTCCGGCGCGGACCCGTACCGGGTGCCGAGCGAATCCGTACGTCGACCGCGGCGGGCGGGACGAGATCTTCGCCTACGGCTTCCGCAACCCGTGGCGGTTCGCCTTCGACGGCGGCCGGCTCGCGATCGGCGACGTCGGCCAGGACACCAGTCGAGGAGATCGACTTCCTCCCCTCCGCGCGCGCCGCCGGCGCGAATTTCGGCTGGCCGGAGTACGAGGGCAACCAACTCCTCAACCCCTCGCTCCCGGGCCCGGACCCGGTCACCTTCCCGGTGCGCACCTACGGCCACAACAACGGCGCCTGCGCGGTCACGGGCGGTTACGTGGTCAGGGACCCCGCCCTGCCCTCGCTGTAGGGCCGCTATCTCTACGCCGACTTCTGCCTCGGCCGGCTGCGCAGCTTCATCCCGCAGGTGAGCCGCCGGCTGCGGTCGACGACCGCGCCTTGGGCGTCACGAGGCCGTATCTGACGAGCTTCGGCGAGGGCGCCGGCGGGCGGATCTACCTGGCGCAGCTCGCGGCGAGGTCTCGAAGCTGATCGAGACGGCACCGCCCCCGAGCCGGCGCCGACCCCTCCTAGCCGGCGGGCGGCTTCGGCCGCAGGGCCGGGTCCGCCTCGTGCTCGCGGTAGAAGTCGACCATCGCCGGCGCGTAGTCGCCGAACTTGGGCGGCACGAGGCCGTGCGGGGCGAGGAGGTCGACCGTCCGGCGGGCGTCGTAGACGACCGGGTGGTTGAGGTAGGCGATCGACTCCGCCGGGATCCCCTCGAACAGCTCGCGGACCCGGTGCACGCGCAGCGAGCGCTCGACGAGTCCGGCTGGAACGCGGCCGCGAGGCGACCGGCCCGCGTAGGCGCGTGAGAGCAGCTCGACCAGCTCGCCAGCGGTCATCGGGTCGGGGTCGACCAGGTGCAGGGTCTGGCCGACCGTCGCCTCGTCGCCGGCGGCGGCGACCATCGCGGCGACCACGTAGTCGACCGGGACGACGTTGAAGGCCGCTTCGGAGCGGCCGAACTGGGGCATCGCCCGGCCCATCCGCTCGGCGCGGGAGAGGGCGCGCAGGATGTAGTAGGGGCCGTCGAACTTCTCGGTCTCGCCGGTCCGCGAGTCGCCGACCACGATCGCCGGGGCGCAGGATCGTCGTCGGCACCCGATCGAGCAGCTCGCGGACCCAGACCTCGGCCTGGAACTTGGTCGACTCGTAGTGGTTCTTGAACTGCTGGCCCATGATCAGCTCGTGCTCGTAGACGATCCCCGTGCGCCGGCCGGCGACGTAGGCGGTGCTGACGTAGGCGAGCCGCTCGAGCCGCTCGCAGGCGAGGCAGAGATCGAGCACGTTGCCGGTGCCCTCGACGTTCACCCGCTGGGCGACCTCGAGCGGCACCGCGAGGTCGTAGATCGCGGCGAGGTGGAAGACGCGCCGGATCTCGGCGCGCAGGCGCTCGTAGTCGGCGTCGTCGAGCCCGAGGCGGCGGTCGGTGATGTCGCCGGCGAGCAGCTCGATCCGCTCGGCGTCGATCGTCGCGGCGACCTCGCGCGCGGTGTCGAGCATGCGCGGCTCGACGAGCGCGGCCACGCGCGCGTCGGGGTCGCGCTCGAGCAGGGCGGCGATGAGGCGGCGGCCGATGAAGCCGGGGAAACCCGTGACGAGATCGGTCATCGCGGCGGGATCATGCCTGGTCCCGGCTCACCCTGCGATCCTGGGGTCGAACCCGATGCCGGACGACGAGGACACCCGAGATCCGGGACGCGACGCGTCGCACCTGGCTTGCGCTCGAGCGCACCCAGCTCGCCTGGTGGCGGACCGGGCTGACCGCGCTTGCCGTCGGGATCGGGATCGGGCGGGTCGTGCCGGAGCTGCAGCACTCCGAGACGCAATGGCCGTTCGTCGTCGTCGGCGTGGCCTTCGCCATCTACGGAATCGCGATGATCGCCTACGGGTCGGTTCGCGAGCGCTACCTCGCCGCCGACCTCGAGCGCGGCCGGCACCGGCTGTCGGAATCGAGCCTCGACGTCGCGCTGGCCGCATTCGGGGTCGTGCTGGGGGTGGCGACGGCGCTGCTCATCGCCTTCGCCTGAGCGGATCAGCGCCGGGTCCGCCGACGGGCTGCGCGCGCGATGCGCCCGCAGGTGTCGCCGGCGATCGCGCCGGCCGTGGCGGTGGCCATCAGAACCATCCCGATCACGGTCGTCCAGGAGGCGAGGATGAACGCGATCCCGATCGCGCCGTATTCCTCCGCGGCGTCGGTGAGCAGGCCGGGCATAAGGAGCACCGAACGACCTTGACGACGCTCGGCCGGATTCCGCGCTGAGACCGCGGTCGGCACGAGGTCCCGCCACGGGATCCGGCGCGCGACGAGCATGTAGGGGGTCAGCAGCCAGAGCGCGCATCCGAGCGCGATGGAGAGCAGGACCGCGAGCACGCCGTCGAAGAGCCCGACGACCACGGGCTGGACGCTGATCCAGACGAGGAAGGCCCCCAGCCAGAGGAGGCCCCAGTGCGAGTCGCGCACGCCGCGCCGGTCGAGCATCCAGGAGCGCTCGTAGAGGCGCTGCACGGCCCGCGTGAACGCCAGCGCCGAGAGCACGAGCACGACGAAGCCGGCCACCTGGACCCCCTGGCGGACATCCGAGGGCGGCGCGAACACGGCTTCGACCGCGCTCCGCGCGCTGCCCTCGAGGTCGAAGCGCTCGATGACCCCTCCGGCGAGGTCCCTGCCGTCGGCGGTCGGGACGAAGGCGCTGGCGACGATCAGCAGCGGGAAGAGCGCCGTGAACGCCTGCGCTCCGATCACCATCCCGCGGTCGACGCCCTCGATCGCGGCCAGCCGCCGCAGCCAGGCGTAGACCGGCTCCGGGGTGATCTCGCGCAGGCGCGCGAGCGCTTCGGCCAGGACGCTCCTTGCCCGTTGCACGCCGCGACCCTAGAGGTCGGCGCCACGTGGCGAGTTTGTGACCTCCTGGGTCACAAACCCGCCGCCGTGCTTTGCGTGGTCCGCGCTACGCGACGTCGTACGCCGGCTCGCGGCGCTCGGGCTCGTGCTCCGCTCGCTTCGCGCTCGCCTCGGCCTCGCCTCGCCTCGGCGGCCTCGGCCTCGGGCTGGAGGACGCTGAACGCGAGAGAGGGCGCGACGACGAGCAGCGCGCCGATCAGGAAGGCGATGTGGTAGCCGCCGGCGAGGGCGGCGACGACCAGTCCGGCGCCGATCCAGAAGGCGAGGTGGTAGCCGCTCGTCAGCGCCGACGCCGTCGACTGGCCGTCCCCGATCAGGTTGTCGCTGCGGGTGGTCGCGAGCGTCGCGAGCACCGCGAGACCGATCGCCCCGCCGATCTGAGCCGACGTGTTGACCAGCCCGGAGGCGAGTCCCGCGTCCTCCCGGGTCGCGCCGGACATCGCGAGCGACATCAGCGCCGGGAAGGAGACCCCGATCCCGAAGCCGAGCAGGATCATCACCGGCAGGACGTCCGCGGCGTAGGTGCCGCCGACCCCGGCCCGCGTGAACAGCGCCAGCGAGGCAGCGACCAGGACCATGCCGGAGATCAGCGAGCGGCGGGCACCGAAGCGCATGATCAGCGGCTCGGCGTACCGCACCGACAGCGTTGCCATGATCAGCGTCGCCGGCAGGAACGCGAGCCCGATCTGGAGCGGGTCGTAGCCGAGCACCTCCTGCATGTACAGCGACCCCATGAAGAAGGTCCCGAACATGCCGGCGACGAGCAGCGCCTCGACCGCGTTGGCGCCGGAGACGTTGCGCGAGCGGAAGATCCGCAGCGGCATGATCGGGTTCGCGGCCTTCGCTTCGCGCACGACGAACCCGATCAGCAGCGCCAGGGAGACGGCTCCGAGACCGAGCGTCTGCGGATCGGTCCAGCCCTGCTCTGCCGCGGGCTTGACGATCGTGTAGACGCCGAGCATCAGCGAGGTGGTGATGAGCAGCGCGCCGGGCGTGTCGGCGCCCTTGTCGAGGCCGATGCCCTGGTCGCGCTCGATCAGCCTCGTGGCGAGGAACGCGGTCGCGATCGCGATCGGGACGTTGATGAAGAAGATCCAGTGCCAGCTGATCGCCTGGGTGAGGACGCCGCCGGCCAGCAGCCCGATCGTGCCACCGGCCGAGGCGACGAAGGCGTAGACGCCGATCGCCTTCGCCTGCTCCCGAGGCTCGGGGAACATCGTCACGATCATCCCGAGGATCACGGCCGAGCTCATCGCGCCGCCGATCCCCTGAACGAAGCGGCCGGCGACGAGCATTCCCTGGCTCTGGGCCAGACCGCAGGCGACCGAGGCGACCGTGAAGAGCACGAGCCCGGCCATGAACACGTTCTTACGGCCGATGAGGTCGCCGAACCGGCCGGCGAGCAGCAGCAGGCCGCCGAAGGTGATCAGATAGCCGTTGACGACCCAGGCGAGACTCGACTGCGAGAAGCCGAGGTCGTCCTGGATCGACGGCAGCGCGACGTTGACCACGGTCACGTCGAGGACGATCATCAGCATGCCCGCGCACAGCACGTACAGCGCGATCCAGCGCTTGCGGTCTGCTCTCAGCTCGTTCTCGGTCATCGTGGCTCCTCTCGTCTGTTGCCGTTCATACCCAAAGACCAGGGCGGAGAGCCGAACTCATCGGTCGCTCCGTGCGAGTCGTCACACACGCTCAGCGATGCGACTTCGCCTGCCAGAACGCGACCTCGCCGCCCGCCGGCGCCGCGACCACGCTGCGCCAGCCCCCCGGCCCCTCGCGAGGTTCGAGCAACACATTAGCTCCGAGGCCCCGAGCCCGCTCCGTCGTTTCCGAGATCTCGGAAACCTCGACGTAGGGTAGCCAGAGCGGCCGGCAGGTCTCGCACTCGACGATCCCGCCGCCGACGCCGTTGCCCAGCTCGAGCGCCATGTACGACTTCTCCCCGGCGACGATCCGCTCGGGTTGCCAGGAGCAGAGGCGCTGGTAGAAGGCGCACGCCCCCGGCAGGTTGCCGGTGTGCAACTCCAGGTGAACCAATGGTTTCGTGCGCTCGGGCATCCGTCCTCTTGCCTTTACGACTGGCGCCGGGCGCAGAACTCATCGGCCTGCAGCGCTGAATTCAGCGCGACGCGCCGGTCTTTAGTGTGAGTGTCGATGACCACCGGTTCAGATGTGCAGGAGCGAGAGCTGCTCGAGGCGGCGCGCGGCGGCGACGAGGACGCCTACCGCCGGCTGGTCGAGCCGCGGCGCGGCGAGCTCCACGCCCACTGCTACCGGATGCTCGGCTCGGTGCACGATGCCGAGGACGCGCTCCAGGAAGCACTGCTGCGCGCCTGGAAAGGCATGGGGCGCTTCGAGGGGCGCAGCTCCCTGCGCTCGTGGCTCTACCGGATCGCAACCAACACCTGCCTCGACGCGATCGAGCGCCGGCCCAAGCGCGTGCTTCCGGTCGACTACGGCCCCGCCGCCGATCCCCACGGCGGGCCCGGCGAGCCGGTCGTCGAGTCGGTCTGGATCGAGCCCTACGCCGACGAGCGGTTCGAGATCGAGGACGGGCTCGCCGGACCGGAGGCGCGCTACGAGCAGCGCGAGGCGGTCGAGCTCGCTTTCATCGCCGCCCTTCAGCATCTGCCCGCCAACCAGCGCGCGGTGCTGATCCTCCGCGAGGTCCTCGGCTTCTCTGCCAAGGAGGTCGCCGAGACGCTGGAGACCACCACGGCTTCGGTGAACAGCGCCCTGCAGCGCGCCCGCAAGACGGTCGATGAGCGCCTCCCCGAGCAGAGCCAGCAGCAGACGCTGCGCGAGCTCGGCGACGACGGGCTGCGCGAGCTCGTCGACGAGTACGTCGAGGCCTGGGAGCGCGGGGATGTCGATGCCGTGGTCGGAATGCTGACCGAGGACGCGGCCTTCGCGATGCCGCCGCTGAAGACCTGGTTCGGCGGCCGGGACGAGATCGCCGTCTTCCTCGCCCGCTGGCCGATGTCGGGCACCTGGCGCTGGAAGCCTCTGCGCGTCACGGCGAACGGCCAACCCGCGCTCGCCTACTACGCCTGGGACGACCGCGAGGGGGCCTATCTGCCCTTCGCGCTCAACATCCTCACCATCCGCGGCGACCGGATCAGCGAGGTCGACGCCTTCATCACCCGCGAGCCGGTCGACCCCGACCCGGAGACGATCGCCCGCATGCCCGAGCAGCCGACCGACGCCCGTCGCCTGGCGGCCGCGTTCGGGAACTTCGGCCTGCCAGAGCGGCTCGACTGAGCCGGACCGGCGGACGCGGGTCTCAGCCTTCGAGCTCCACCCGCAGCGTGACGATCTCGAACGGCCCGTACTCGACCACGATCCCCTCGGGGCCGGACTCGACCTCGGCGCCGGGATCCTCGAGCGCGTTTGCGCGCCGGACCCGTTCGGTTTCGGCCGCGAGCCGGACCCGAGCCGATCCGCGGCCGCCGTGCGATTCGTGCAGGCGCAGGACCAGCGCGTCGCCGTCCTCGCTGCGCTTGATCGTGTCGAGCGTCAGGTCCGGTGAATCGACGTGCGCAAACGGCTCGCCGGGGGCGGCGCCGGCGACCCAGACCGGGGGGGAGCCGAGCGCGGTCGCCGCCCGCGCGACGCCGGCATCGCGCCAGTCCCCGCGATGCGGCAGGAGCGCGAAGACGAGCTCGTGCTCGCCCTGATCGGCCTCGAGGTCCGGGTCGGTCGGCGAGCGTAGGAGGCTGAGCCGCAGGGCGTCGTCGACGACGCTGAAGCCGTGGTTGGTCGGCGACAGCACGGCCACGCCGAAGCCGTGCTCGCCCAGGTCGGCGAAGCCGAGCGCAGGCGCCTCGAAGTGGGCCAGGTCGGCATCGGTGTTGCGATGCGTGCTCAGCTCATGGACTCCGAACTGGGCGCCGTAGGTCGCCCGCCCGGCCCGCACCAGGAGCGGGAAGGCGGCCTTGAGGATCCGGTGGCGTTCCCGCCAGTCGATGCGGCAGCGGAACTCGAGCCGATTCGAGCCCGCGTCCAGCCGGACCCGCTGCTCGATCTCGCTCGCCTCGCCAACCCGGCGGTCGAACGCGATCTCCACGCGCAGCGGGTCGTCGACCGCCACCTCCATCCGCTCCGCAGGAGGGCACTCGGCGCGGGTCTGGTCGTGATAGGGCTCGAGCTCCCAGGCGTCGAACGCGGTCGGCCGGTCCTCGTAGAGCTCCAGGTCCACCGGACCCGACAGCGCCTCGTGCCCGTCGGCGAGGCGCACGCTGAGCAGACGCCCGAACCGATCGAGCTCGACGGCCAGGACGCCGTTGTCGAGCCGGACGAGGTCGCCATCGCGGTCGATTCGGACCTCGCTCGCCGGCTGGGCTGCCGCGCCGAACCCGAACGGCGGGCACGCATACAGAGTCAGCCCTCCCGACGGCGCCTCCAGCACGTCGCGGCGCTCGAATCCGTGGAGGTTGAGCGGCGCACCATCCCCCGGCGCGGCCCCGGCAAGGGCGGCGGCCGCGCGGTCACGCAGCTCGATTGCCCCGTCGCGCACCGAGCGCTGCTCGGCCTCGGCGGTTTCGTGAACCTCGCGGAGCGACGTCCCGGGGAGGATGTCGTGGAACTGGTTGCGCAACAGCACCGGCCACAGGCCGGCGAGCTCATCGGCCGGGTACGCGGCCAGTCCGCGCGTCCAGGCGATCGCGGCCGCCGCCTCGGCCTCGTGCAGGGTGCGCTCGCCGGCGCGGTTGCCGAGCTTCGTCTCGGCCTGGCTCGTGTAGGTGCCCCGGTGGTACTCGAAGTAGAGCTGTCCGGCGATCGTGGCCAGCTCGTCGGCTCGGTCGGCGAGCGCGTCGAAGAAGCCGCCGGCGGTCGACTGCTCGACCAGCGGCAGGCCGCGCAGGTCGGCGACGCGTGCGGCCGACTCGAGCATCTCGGGCGTCGGGCCGCCGCCACCGTCGCCGTGGCCGAAGAGGATCAGGCTCGCGTCGCTGCGGTCGTGGTCGCGAAACGCGGCCACCGCCCGCCGCAGCTCGTCGGGCTCGAGCTCGGCGTTGTAGGTGCCGACCGGCGGTAGGTGGGCGAGCACCTCCGAGCCGTCGATCCCACGCCAGCGAAAGCTGTCGTGGGGCGGCCGTGTGAACTGGTTCCAGGAGAGCTTCTGGGTCATGAAGCGCTCGATGCCGCACTGGCGCAGGATCTGGGGCATCTGCCCGTTGTGGCCGAAGGTGTCGGGGCTCCAGTAGATCGTGCAGCGCCGCCCGAAATGTTCCTCGAACCAGCGCTGGCCGACCAGTAGCTGGCGGATCAGCGACTCGCCGTCGGGGAGGTTGCAGTCCGGCTCGACCCAAGCACCGCCGACGACCTCCCAGCGCCCGGCCGCGATCGCTTCGAGCACCCGCGAGTAGAGCTCCGGGTCGTCCTCCTCGAGCCAGGCGTAGTGCTGCGCCGAGGAGGCGGCGTAGCGGTAGCCGGGGTACCGGTCGATCAGCTCGAGCTGGTTCGCGGCCGTGCGGACGAGCTTGCGGCGGGTCTCGGCCATCGGCCAGACCCAGGCGGTGTCGATGTGCGCGTGGCCGACCGCGAACGCGCGGTGGCGCGGGTGCGGGCCCTCGCGCGCGAGCAGCTCGGCGAGGATCGCCCCTGCCGCCGCCCACGTCTGACGCTCGCTCGCCTCCCACGCGTTGCAGAAACGATTCAGTTCGGAGAGCAGCGTTCTCGCCCAGTCCGCATCGAGGCCGCGCCCGCCCTCGGCCTCCAGTCGGCGCAGGGTCTCGAGGTCCCAGAGGAGGCGCCAGGCCTCGGGGTCGAAGCGCGCCAGCGCGCACTGCTCCAGCCGCGCCCAGCCCGCAGGCGCACGCCGCGGCCCCTCGGCCTCGCTCCAGTTGCGCCCGAGCCGGTAGCGGGCCGCTAGCGCCGGGTCGACTCCGGGGGCCGGATCGGGATCGTCGCCCGCCCAGCTGTTGCACGCCATCTCGACCGCGAGCGCGACCCGTTCGCCGCCCGCTGCGGGCTCGAGCACCGGGGCGGCCGTGCGCAGCGCTCGCCAACCGGAATACAGGCCCTGGACCACCTCGCCGCCGCGCCACAGGGTCGCCTCACTGCCGCTGTCCCAGAGCAGGTCGACCCGCCTGCCGCCCCACGCCTCGGGCACGGTCGCCTCGATCCGAAACCAGTAGGTCGCCCATTCCGGTCCGAACTCCTCGCCGAGCGCCGCCGGGCGGTAGGCGAGGCCGAGGCCCGTCTCCCAACCGTCGCGGCCGGTGCGCTCGCTGACGGTCAGCGAGTCCGGCGCGATCGACTCGGTGTGAACGAGCGAGCGCAGGCGGCTCGCCGTCTGGGCCAGCCGCCGCCGGGTCTCGTCCGGGTGGCGGGCCACGTCAGCTTCGCGCGGTCAGGCCGCCCGCGCGAAACCGGGCAGGTAGGCGGCGTTGGCGGCGAGCATCTCGTCGAGCATCGCCTCGGTCTGCTCGAGGTCGAGCTTCGACTGGGTCATCGGATCGAGCAGGAAGGCGTGCAGGACGTCGCGCCGCGCGCCGCTGAGCGCCGCCTTGACCATCTGCTTCTGGACCGCGACGTAGTGGCGCAGGTGCGCGGCGAACGCCTCGGGCAGCGCCCCCGACCGCAGTGGCATCACCCCGTGTCCGTTGACCTCGGCGAGGACCTCGACCACCGCGTCGTCGGGCAGGTTCGAGATCGCGCCGTCGTTGCGGGCGTTGACCACGTGGATCTCGTTGCGGTTGGCGACGATCGCCTCCATGATCTCGATCACCTCGATGCCCTCCTCCTCGTCGCCCGGGGGCAGGTCGGCGAGGCCGATGGCGCCCGCGCCGGGCGCGGTCCACTCGGCCGCGAGCTCGGCCAGGCCGTCAACCCGAGCGCGCTCCTTGTTCATGTCGTGGATGGTGATCCCGTAGCGCATCGGCAGACCCTGGGCCCGCTCCTCGTAGGGCTTCTCGAGGCGCTGCATCTGTGGGAAGAACTCGGTCCAGTGCGGCCAGAGGTAGGGGAGCACGCCGTAGGTCTCGAGCGCGAACCTCACGATCGGCTCGGTGGCCCGCTCGCGTGCGAGCTCGAGGCCGTCGCGCCCGTCGCGCAGCGTCAGTTCGGTGATCGCGGTGCAGTGGTTGAGGCCGGCGACGATCGGCGGCATCTCGATCAGCTCAGGCTCGACGCCCGCCTGCCGGGCGAGCCACTCGGCGCTCGCGGGGTGCTGGGTGCCCGAACAGAGCGAGGTCACCGAAGTGCCGGGGACCGTGAGCATCGCCAGCGCCTCGACCGGGGCCGGGTTTGTGTAGTTGAAGATCCGGGCGCCCGGCGCAACCTCGGAGACGTCGCGAGCGACGCTCTCCAGCACGGGGGCGTTGCGCAGGGTGCGAAAGATCCCACCGGGTCCGACCGAGTCCGCGACGTTCATGAAGATCCCGTAGCGACCGGGAATCTCGATGTCATCGGCCCATGCGTCCATCCCGCCAACCGAGATCGCGGCGATGACGAAGTCCGTGTCGGTCAGCGCCTCGCGCTGGTCGAGCGTCCCGGTCACCTCGAGCGGGCTCGCTTCGGCGTCGATCAGTCGCTCGGCAAGCGTCACCATGGTCTCCAGGCGGTCCGCGTTCACGTCCATCAGCGTCAGCCGCGTGTCGCGGAGCTCCTCCGACTCGATGAAGTTGCGCAGTAGAGGTGGCACGAAGCTGCTCGAGCCACCGCCGATCATCGTCACCTTCACGCTCATCCTCGTCTCCTCGCTAGCCCATCGAGTCCTCGGCCATCGGCAGCACGTTCATCTCCAGGATCCGTTGGCTGCGCGGCCGCTCGAGCGCGTAGACGATCGTCTCGGCGACCTCGTCGGCGCTCATGAAGTTCTCCAGGTCGGGGTCCTGCGGGGTGCGGCCGTGCCCCATGGCGAAGTCCGTCGCCATCCCGCCGGGGCAGATCGTCGTGCAGCGCACGCCTCGGCCCCACAGCTCGTGATCGATCGAGCGCATGAACCCGACCTGGGCGTGCTTGGCCGCGGCATAGATCGCCTCGCCCTCGGGCGCGCGCTGGCCGGCGATCGACGCGACCACCGCGAGCTCCGCTGCGTCGCTCTCCAACAGCCGTGGCAGCGTCGCCCGGACCGTGTTCAGAAGCCCGTTGACGTTGACGTCGATGATCTCCTGCGCGAATTCGGCGTCGAGGTCGAGGAACTCGCCGTAGCCGCCGACGCCGGCGTTTGCGACGACGATGTCGAGCCCGCCGAAGCGGTCGACGGTCTCGACGACCAGCGACTCGATCTCGGCGGGGTTGCGGACGTCGCACGGGGCTGCGACGGCGCCATCGAGCTCGAGGCCCGCGCCGCTGCGCGATGCGAGCGCGAGCTTCGCGCCACGTTCGTGCAGGGCCCTCGCGATCGCCGCGCCAAGCCCGCGGCTCGCTCCGGTGATCAATGCAACGCGGCCGTCGATTTCGCTCATGCGCTCACTCGCCTCCTCGGGCAGGTTCGTGGTGGTGATGGATGACTGGCGGTGGTATGTCGAGAGCCGGGTTGCGCTCGAAGAAGTTGACCGGCTTCAGGGCGAAGCCGATTGTCGCCACCGGCATCACCGGCCAGTCCTCGGGCCGCGGCACGTGGTGGTGGCCGAACGTGTACCAGACGACCAGATCGGTATCGATGATCGGCCGGTCGGCCGCGGTCCATTCGGGCAGCCCCGATCCCCCGGGATGCTGATTGGGGTACTCGCCGGCGGCGTAGCGCTCGTCGCGCGCATACGGGGTCACCCAGAGGTGCTCAGCGATGAACGCGGCCCGCCTCATCACCGGCGCGTCCGGCTGGGCGAACGGGCGCGTGTTCTCGCCGGGCACCAGCCGGTAGCCGGCGGGCTCGCCCAGCCGGTGCCGACGGTTCGGGTTGACGACCTCCCACCAGCGCGCCGAGGCCGGGTCGAGCCGCCGCTTGGCCTCGGACTCGGTTCGCAGCGGACGGCGATCGACCTGGAACCCGTTGCCGTGGGGGTTGTCGGGCCCGGGCGGCGTGGACTCGGTCGAGACCTCGATCACCGAGTTGTCGACGCCGTCGACGTCGAGGTCGAGACGCATGTTGAAGTAGTGCTGGTGGACCATCGCGTTGAGCCCGGGCGCGACCAGGACGCCGTGATCGGGTTGGCCCGAGTCGGGGGCGACGGCGCCGGTCGAGAGCACGCCGGTGAGCTTGATCTCAAACGCGATCGAGCCGTCCTGGTGCAGGTACCAGAAGAAGCCGTAGTCGTAGTTGCCGATCGCGGAGAACGACGAGATCACCAGCCGCCGGCCGCGACGGACTTCGCCCTCGCCGCTTCGCCACTCGATGTGGCGCCAGAGCACGCCGGTGTCCTCCTCATGCATGCACACGGCGTTCGGAATCGGCACCGGCTCGCCGGCGCCGTTGGAGACGGCTGCGTCGAAGTAGTGGATCTCGCCCAGGCAATCGCACCCGAGCGTCAGCGAGGACGCGGCGATGCCGACGCCGTTCTCCCCGAGGTCGAAGGCGTTCTTGAAGTAGTGCGTGGGGCTCGGGTCGCCGTAAGGGACGACCATCTCCGAGAGCGAGGCGCGATGCATGATCGACCGCCGCCTGCCGGCGTCGCGGTAGGCGACCTGGTTGAGGACCAGCCCCTCGCGAGCGGTGAAGCCGACGTGCAGTTCCCAGTTCTGCCAGCGGACGAAGTGGCCGTCGACCTGGAAGCTGGGACCCTCGGGTTGGGCGATCTCGTACGGCCGGATGTCGTCGCGCAGTCCGCCTGTGAGCTCGACGGCGGCCGCGACGTCGAAGTTCCCCGGCTCCGGCGGGATCGGGACCGCGCCGTGATCGTCGATCCGAAGGATCTCTAGCGCGGTCAGGTCGACGAGCACGATCAGGCCGTCGACCGGATGCGCCCACTCGCTGTCGCTCGGATTCGGCCGCAGGAACGCAACGCAGCGGGCGAGGCGCCCGGTCTCACTCGGGTCGCCGAAGTTGCCGGCGGGCCAGGCATCGATCTGGACCGCGTCGAAGTCGGTGACGCCGCGCAGGGCGAGGGCCTCCTGCACCCGGGCGTCTCGCTTCACCAGCTCCTCGGCCTCTGCCAGCTCCTCGACGACCGCCAGCGGCTGCACCCCCTCCAGCCGCCGCCACTCGACGACCGCCGGTGCGGTCACGTCGACGACGACCTCGTGCGTAGAGGCGTCGCCGCGATCGAGCAGGACCACGTCCGCGAGTCGTTCGAGCGCTCGGTCGTCGGTGGCCTCGCCGGCCTCCAGCGCGTCGACCCTGGCCTGGAGCACCGCCTTGTCGGGTTCCCGGAGATCGATCGTGATGAACCGGGCGCCGGCCGGCAACGACGTGTAGCGCTCCGCGCGGACGACGGTTTCCCGGACGACCGAGATCTCGTTTGGGCGCAGCGGGTCGAGCGGGTGAGCCATGGTCATGCGTGATCTGGGGGATAGCTGCGCGCCTATGACGCCTTTCGCGCCAATCAAATCACGAGCGCTATGCAGCTGATCACCGATGCCGCGCGCATGCTCGCGTGTAGGGTGCGGGCCAGATGCTCACGATCGAGCGTGAGATCGCCAGCCAGCCGGAGGTCTGGCGGCGTTCGGCGGAGTTGGCCGAGGCACAGCGGGGGGTGCTGCCCGCCGCCGGTGACCGAGGGGGCGGTCGTGCTCGCCCGAGGCCGCGACCCGAACTTCCCCCGCACTTGACCCGTTCGGCGGTGCTCACTTGACCGCACCGCCGACCCTCGATCGCGCAAGGAGGACGGAATGACAACGAGCAAGCTGAGGACGGCTCTCGCGATGATCGCCGGAGCCGCCGCCCTGGGCCTGTCCGCGTGCGGGGGCGACGATTCGTCCTCGAGTGGGTTCACCGACGCGGACGCGAGCGAACTCAGCGGCACGGAGATCAAGGTCCTGATGCCGTACAAGGTCCCGGAGGAGCTGTTGGCGCAGTTCACCGACGAGACCGGGATCGAGGTCGAGTACAACACCGGCGCGTGGGACGGTGTCGCCCAGCGGCTCGTGGTCGCTCACCAGGCGGGCACCTACATCGCGGACGTGACCGACTTCGACTGGTCCTTCACCGGCCAGTTCGGCGGCAACGGCTGGTACGAGCCGCTCCAGGACGTGCTCGATAAGGAGTCCCTCGACGACCTGGGAAGTACGAAGGATTCGTTCGTCAGCGACGGCAACCTCTACGCCGCCTGCTACACGAACGACTTCAAGATCTCGATGTACAACGAGGCGATGTTCCGTCAGGCGGGTCTCGACGGATTCCCGGAGACCTTCGCCGATCTCGACAAGACGCTGGATACGCTGAAGGCCCAGGGTGTGGCCGAGTCGCCGATGACGATGCCGATGGCGGCAACCGAGGGCAGCATCACTCCGTGGTACCTGCTCACGCTCGCGATGGGGGGACAGCTGTTCGATGAGAGCGGCGCGCCGGTGTTCAACGACCCCGACGGGGCCGGCGTCAAGGCCCTGCAGTGGCAGATCGACGCGCTCGCCGACGGATGGGTGAGCCCGGGATCCGTGACCCTCGACGACGGCCCGGCGCTCGAGCGCTTCACCGGCGGCGCGGCCGCCGTGACGATCGCTGCGGGTCCGGGCAACCTCAGCGAGGCGAATGATCAGGAGGTCTCGAGCATTGCCGGCGACGCTGCCGCGGCGCTGGTCCCGGGCGAGACCGGGCCGGGCGGTTCGTTCGGTCTCCAGGAGGGCTTCGGTATCCCCGTCACGGCCGAGAACAAGGACGGTGCCCGTGAGTTCATCAACTGGATGATGCAGCCCGAGATCCAGGTCGCGCTGTACACGGGCGCCGGCTTCCTGCCGTGCGGCAAGACGGCCCTCGACCAGCTCGCCGACGACGGCGAGCTCGAGGGCGGCGACGTGATCGCCGAGGAGTTCAACCACGTCAAGCCGCTGTTCCCCGGCGGGGCGCCGACCTGGTACTCGCAGTTCAGTTCCGAGGCTCAGGGCCTACTGAACGCGGCGTGGAAGGGCGATATCAGCGCACAGGACGCGCTCGACCAGCTCGCCGACAAGGCCACTGAGCTGGCCCAGTCGGACGGCTGATCGGGAGGCGGGCCGCCCCAGGTGACCGAGCACCACAAGCCCGGCACCTGGGGCCGCGTCCGCGGCCGGCTCGGCTTCGGGCTCTCGGGCGCGCCCTCCGAGAACGCCTGGCTCGGGCGCTGGCTGGTGCTGCCCGCCCTGGCGTTCACAGGGGTCCTGGTCGTCTATCCGATCATCGTCGGGCTCAGCACCAGCGTGCACGAGGCGACGCCGACCCTCGGGACGCCGAGCCCGTTCGTGGGCCTGGAGAACTACCGCGAAGTGCTCCAACAGCCGTCGGTCGGCGACTCGACCGTGCAGACGATCTTCTACGTGCTCACCGCGCTCGTGCTCGAGATCGGGCTCGGCCTGGCCATCGCCGTCCTGCTGCACCGGACCTTCCGCGGGCGTGGCATCGTGCTCGCGATCCTGATCCTGCCCTGGGCGCTGCCGTCGGTCGTCAGCGGGGTGCTGTGGCGGCGCATCTTCGATCCCGACACCGGACTGCTCAACAGCGTCCTGGTGCAGACGGGGATCCTCGATCAGCCGCACGTGTGGCTCGCCGACCAGGGCTGGGCGACGCTGTTCATCACGCTCGTGCACGTCTGGGGCGTGCTGCCGCTGGTGACACTCGTCTTCATCGCCGGGCTGCAGGCGATCCCGGACGAGGTCTACAGCGCCTCGGCCGTCGACGGGGCGTCCCCCTGGAGGCAGTTCCGCCACATCACGCTCCCGCTACTGCGCCCGTCGCTGCTGGTCGCCCTCGTGGTCGGGACCGTGAACGCGATCAACATCTTCGATGAGATCTACGTCCTCAACGGGACCGCGCTCAACACCCGCTCGATCCTGATGGAGGTCTACACCACGACCTTCGCCAATGGCGAGTTCGCCGAGGGGATCGCGCTCGCGTTCATGGTTGCGCTGGCGACCGCGCTCCTGGCGGCGTTTTACGGTCTCGTCCTGCGCCGGAGGACCGTGTGAGGCCGTCGCGACCAGCCCTCACCCTGCGCGCGATCGGGATTGCGCTGCTGGTCGCCTGGTCGCTCGGGCCGGTGCTGGTCGGCGTGCTGACCAGCCTCGAGACGCAGAAGGAGGCGCAGCAGGTGCCCGCCCGCTGGATTCCCTCCGATCCCAATACCGAGTACTACTCGGCCCTGCTCGGCGGCGAGGAGACCAGCGGACCCTCGAGCGACGCTGCCTCGGACGCGAGCGAGTTCCCGCGCGCCTTCGTCAACACGCTCCTGCTGACCGTGACCTCGACCGTCGTCGTGCTGCTGATCGCCGTGCTCGCCGGCTACGGGTTCAGCAGGCTTCGGTTCACGGGCAGCCGGCCGCTGTTCTGGCTCGTGCTCGCGACGATGATCATTCCGGTGTTCACGCTCGTCGTCGCGCTCTACCGCCTGCTGGCCGAGTTCGACCTGATCGACAGCTTCCTCGGCCTGGTCCTTGTCTTCGTCGCCACCACCTCGCCGCTGGCCATCTGGCTCTTCTACAACTACACGCGCGAGCTCCCGCCCGAGCCCGAGGAGTCCGCGCTGATCGACGGGTGCACGCGCTTTCAGGCCTTCCGCAAGGTGGTCCTCCCGCAGATGACGTCCGGGATCGCAGCGCTGACCGCGATTGTGATGCTCGCCGTCTGGGGGCAGTTCCTCATTCCCCTGCTGCTCAGCTCGAGCGTCGAGACGAAGCCGGTGACCGTGGTGATCACCGAGTTCATCGGCAAGTACACGACCAACTACCCGCTGCTGACCGCGGCGGGGATCCTGGCGATGATCCCGCCCGCCATCGTCGCCCTGGTCCTCAACCGCCATATTCGGGGAATGCTGAGCGCCGGTGGCTAGCGGGATCGAGATCGAGAACCTCCGCAAGGAGTTCGCCGGCGACGTGGTCGCGGTCGACGACCTCAGCCTGGAGGTCGCCGAGGGCGAGTTCATGGTCCTCGTCGGGCCGTCCGGATGCGGCAAGAGCACCACGCTGCGCATGGTGGCCGGGCTGGAGGAGGCGACGGCGGGCACGATCCGCATCGGGGGCCGCGACGTCACCGCGCTCCCTCCTCGCAAGCGCGACATCGCGATGGTGTTCCAGAGCTACGCGCTCTACGCCCACATGTCGGTGCGCGACAACATCGGCTTCGGCCTCAAGATGGCCGGCCTCCCGAAGCCGCAGATCGCCGACAAGGTCGCCGAGGCCGCCGAGATCCTCGGGATGACGGACCTGCTGGACCGCAAGCCGCGCCAGCTCTCCGGGGGCCAGCGACAGCGGGTGGCGATGGGGCGGGCGATCGTTCGCGAGCCGACCGCGTTTCTGATGGATGAGCCGCTCTCGAACCTCGACGCGAAGCTCCGGGTCGAGATGCGGGGGGAGATCACCAGCCTGCAGCGGCGGATCGGCACCCCGACCCTGTACGTGACCCACGACCAGACCGAGGCGATGACCATGGGCGACCGGGTCGCGATCCTGCGCGACGGGGTACTCGAGCAGCTCGGCACCCCGGCCGAGCTCTACGAGCGGCCGGTGAACATGTTCGTCGCCTCGTTCATCGGCTCGCCGGCGATGAACCTGATCGAGGGCCGCTGCGAGGCCGACGGCGGAGCGCCGGTCGTCCGGTTCGGCGACTCGAGTCTCGCGGTCCCGGACGCGGTCGCGTCGCGTTGCGCGGAGCTGCGCGAGTTCGCCGGCCGCGAGATCTGCGTTGGCATCCGCCCGGAGGACTTCGTCGCCGCGACCGGACCCGGCGCCGAGGACTCGATCGAGGTCCACGTCACCCGCGCCGAGTCGCTCGGCTCGGAGCTGTTCGTCTACTTCCGGACCGTCGGCACCGCGGCCAGCCCTGGGATCGTCGACGACGAGCTCGGCGACAAGGTCGAGACCCCGGCGCTTGCGCGCGAGGCGCTGACCGCGCGTCTCCAGCGCGGGTCGCAGGTCGAGCCGGGGGCACGGGCCTGGATCACGGTCGACACCTCGCGCCTCTATTTCTTCGACCCCGAGACCGGGAGGGCGCTGAGCTGAGCGCGCTCGATTGACCGCGTACCCAGGCCGCGGATAGGGTCGGCATGAGGCGACGCGGCTGCGCGTCGTCGGCAACGGAGGGAGGACCTCATGCACACAGCCATCGGCCGCGTTGCGGCCGTCGCCGTGCTCGCGGCCGCCATGGCAATCGCCGTGGCCGCCCCCGCGGGCGCGCTCGGCGTCAAGGGTCACCAGAAGCCGGTGGGCCCGAACAAGTACCGGATGACCGGAGACATGCGCGGGAAGTGGAGGGTGACGGCGTTCCACGTCCTGTCGACCAACCCGGTGTTCCGGGGCAAGGGCAAGGAGCGCTTCAACGGCTGCCTCGACCTCGCCCGGGATCACTCCTGTTCCGGCGATCCGTCGGGGAAGCTGTTCTTCACCTTCCGCTACTGGGCGATCTTCGACGAGGGCGACGCGCCCGAGCTCGGCACCTGCGCCCACCCGGTGGTTGGCGGCACCGGCGCGTTCTCGGGGGCGACGGGATTCCTGGCGATGATCGACACCCCGATCCGGAGGGCACCGGGCATCAAGACCCGCTACGAGGGTGTGATCGACCTCGGGCCCGCGCGCTCGGCCGCGCTCGATATGCCGTGTTAGATGACTGACCCCACCACGTCGCGGGCGCGATTGACGCGCACGCAGCCCGGGGAATCAGTCATCGACCGGCCGGTTGAGAACGCCCCCGGGTCGGGTCGGGTGTCCGCGGCCTGAAGCGCCGCGACGGGGGCCTCGCGGGTGTCCGCGGGGCCTCCGCCGCCGCCCGCGCCGGCTCCTGCGCCGGGCGCGGCGCCGGCTCGACGCGCCGCCTGTCCGGACGGCCGAAGCGCTCGCGCAGCAGGCGGGCCGAGGCGCCGACGGTGTCGCGCAGATGGCGGCCGAGCTCGTCGGCGACCGGCATCGGGTCGTCGCGGCTGAAGATCGCGTTGGCGCCGCCGAAGAACGCCAACGGCGGGGCGCTGCCCGACAGCCTGCCGACCCGCCTGCCGCTCCACCACGCGCGCAGATCCGGGATCGGGTGGACCCAGGTGCGGCCGATCCGGTACTCGGGGACGGGGCCCAGAGGCAGGCCGAGGGCGTCGCGGTAGGCCATCATGCAGAGGTCGAGGCCGGAGGCGCCGGCGATCTCGAGCTGCCACCACGGCCGCGCGTTGACCTCGAGGATCTTGTACTGATCGTCGCGGTAGTCGTACTTGAACTCGGCGTCGAAGAGGCCGTTGTAGCCGATCCCCTGGAGCAGCCGGTTGAGGCTCTCGACCGCCTCGCCGGCCTCACTCAGCGGCATCGTCACCGACATCGTGCTGTTGCCGAAGTCCGGCGGATACATGCGCAGCCGGCGGCGCGCGAGGCACCCGCGCATGGCCCCCGTGCGGTCGACGTAACCGTCGAGGAAGATGTGGTCGGTCGGCGGACCGGGGATGTACTCCTGAAGCAGGACCTCGAGCCCCGCCTCGGCCACCCGGTCGAGCAGCTCGACCGCCTCGTTGCGGCCCTTCGCCCGCATCGCCTTGACGCCGAACCGCCGCGCGAACAGCTGCGAGTCGGTGGGCTTGAAGAAGAGCGCGGTGAGATCGGCGTCCTCGAGCGCGTCGAGGTCGTCCGCGCCCGCGGCGCGCACGGTGCGGGGGGTCGGAACCTCGAATTCACCAGCCGCGGCCGCGAAGCGCGCCTTGTCGACCAGGGTCCGCATCACCCGGGCGGGGGCGACCGGCGCCGGATAGGACTCGCTGACGCTCGCCGGGAGCGAGGCCAGGGCGGTCGCCCACTGGTCCGCGCAGGGGAAGAGGACCGCGCGATCGAAGGGCAGGGTCCGCAGATACTCGGCCACCCGCTCGCCGTCGCTCGTCTCCCCGATCTGCTCGCCGGGGGCGGGACGGAACCAGCGCGAGCGCGACACCAGCGCC
>CAWJHV010000025.1:0-172297 GCA_963842795.1 uncultured Solirubrobacterales bacterium
CGCGGCCTGAGCGCGCTCAGAGCTCGCGGTAGTAGATCAGCGCGTCCTGGTCGGCGTCGATCGCCCGCGGGATTCGCCCGATCTCGACGAAGCCGGCGCCCTCCCACAGCCGCCGTGCCGGATTGCTCTCGAAGACCAGGTTGAAGACCATCGCCCGGAAGCCGAGCTCCCGGGCCTCGTCGAGCGAGCGCTCGAGCAGCGCCCGGCCGACGCCGCGCCGGCGGGCCCAGCCCGCGACCAGGTAGCCGGCGTTGGCGACCGAGTCGCCGCGGCCCTGCTGGTTGCGGCGCACGTAGCAGCAGCCGGCGAAGCGGCCCCAGACATCGGCGATCAGCACCCGGTCCTTGTCGACGAGCCACACCGCGCGAGCGTCCTCGAGGCTCACCGGCGGGAGGGCGGGGAACGAGCCGCCGCCGTCGACCGCCTCCGCGTAGGCGGCGTGGATGTCGATCTCGTCGGCGAGCCGAAGCTCGCGGATCTCGATCGCCGGGTCGGGCATCGCCCCTGGAGCATGGCGCGTTCGCCGCGCTCGCGCCACCCGCGGGGAGGCGTCCGGACCTGTGCGCAGAATCAGTAGGCAGTGATCCTCGTCATGGGCATAGACCCGGGCGTGGCGAACACGGGCTTTGGCGTCGTCCGGGCGGCCGGAGGGCAGATGACCGCCGTCGACGGCGGCGTGATCGAGGCCCAGGAAGCCCCGCTCGAAAACCGGCTCGCGTGCATCCACTCCGAGCTCGAGAAGCTGATCGCCTGGCACGAGCCGGGCGCGGTCGCGCTCGAGGACCTCTACTTCGGCAAGAACGCGCGCTCGGCGATCGCCGTCGGCCAGGCGCGCGGCGTGGCGATGCTGGCGGCGGCCCAGCATGGGATCCCGCTGCTTCGACTACACCCCGCAGGCGGTGAAGAAGGCCGTCTGCGGCAGCGGGTCGGCGGCCAAGGGCCAGGTCCAGCAGATGGTCGGCTCGCTGCTCGGGCTCGTTCGCCCGCCGGAGTCCGATCACACCGCCGACGCGCTCGCGGTCGCGATCTGCCACGCGGGCCACGCCCACCGGTCGCGGGCGATCGACGCCGCCGAAGGGCGGGCGGTGCCGGTCGCATGATCGCCTCCGTGCGCGGCGAGGTCCTCGTCCGGCGCCCGGATCACGTGGTCGTCGAATCGGCCGGCGTCGGCTACCGGTTGACGGTCTCGGCCGAGACCCTGAAGGCGGTGCCGGCGCGCGGCAACCAGGCCGCCCTGCACTGCCAGCTCGTCGCCCGCGACGACTCGCTGACCCTCTTCGGGTTCGCGAGCGAGGAGGAGCGCGACCTCTTCTGCAATCTCACCTCCGTCTCCGGAGTCGGGCCCAAGGTCGCGATCGCGATCCTGTCCGGCGGCCCGCCGAGGGACCTGCTGAGGGCGATCGCCGCAGGCGACGCGAAGCGCTTTCAGGCGGTTCCCGGCATCGGCAAGCGGACCTCCGAACGGGTGATCGTCGAGCTGCGCGAGAAGGTCGCCGGCGAGCTCAACGACGGCATCGCGGCGAGCGCCGCGGTCGGCGAGGACGATCCGCGCACTTTGGCGCGCGACGGCCTCGTGCACCTCGGCTACACCCTGATGGAGGCCGAGAAGCTGCTCGAGTCGGCGGCCGGCGAGACGCCCGAAGAGCTGATCGGCGCCGCGCTGCGCGGCGCCGGCACGCGGGAGGCGGCGTGAGCGTCGCCCGAGACCCGAACATCGGCGGGGACCTCGGCGATCCCGTCGCCGGGGCGGAGCCGATGGCGGAGGCGAGGCTCGCGGGTGCCGACGAGGAGCTGGACCGCTCGCTGCGGCCCCGGCGGCTCGCGGACTTCGTCAACCAGGAGCAGGTGACCGGGCAGCTCGAGGTGTTCATCGAAGCGGCCCGCCGGCGCGAGGAGTCGCTCGACCACGTGCTGCTCGCCGGCCCGCCCGGGCTGGGCAAGACCTCACTCGCTCACATCATCGCCGAGGAGCTCGGCGCGCCGTTCGTGCAGACGGCCGGCCCGGCGCTGGAGCGCAAGGCCGACATCGCCTCCTTCTTGACCGCACTCGAGCCCGGCTCGGTCTTCTTCGTCGACGAGATCCACCGGCTCAACCGCGCGATCGAGGAGACGCTGTACCCGGCGATGGAGGATCGCCAGCTGCCGATCGTGCTCGGCCAGGGTGCCGGCGCGCGCACGGTCACGCTCGATCTGCCGCCGTTCACGCTCGTCGGCGCGACCACCCGCGCCGGGCTGCTCACGACCCCGCTGCGCGACCGCTTCGGCGTCTCCCAGCGCCTCGAGCACTACGAGCCCGCGGACCTGGCGACGATCGTGCTCCGCTCGGCCTCGATCCTCGAGGTCGAGCTCGAGCCCGGGGGCGAGACGGCGATCGCCGAGCGCTCCCGAGGGACGCCGCGGGTCGCGAACCGGCTGCTGAAGCGGGTTCGGGACTACGCCCAGGTTCGCGGACAGGGTGTGATCACCGCCGCGGTCGCCGCCGAGGCGCTCGACCTGCTGGAGGTCGACTCGGCGGGGCTCGATCGACACGACCGGACGATCCTCGAGACCGTCGCGGTCAAGTTCTCGGGCGGGCCGGTGGGGCTCTCGACCCTGGCGGCCGCGGTCGACGAGGAGCAGGAGACGATCGAGGACGTCTACGAGCCGTACCTGCTCCAGCAGGGCCTGATCAAGCGCACGCCCCGCGGCCGGGTGATCACCGAGCGCGGCTTCGAGCATCTCGGTCTGCCGGTGCCCGAGCGGGTCGCGTCGCTGTTCTGAGCGATCGCGCTCAAACCGCTCGCTAGGCTTCGACGCGTGCCGTTCTTCATCTGCCCGAACTGCGGGAACCGCGAGCTCTCCGGCGAGCGGACCGGGCTCAGCCCACGCCCGAAGTCGTGCTCGAAATGCGGGGCGCCATTCCTGTTCGAGCTCCTCGACGACTACTACCCGGCACCCGACGCCGCCTTCTTCATCTGCGACCAGCAGGGGCGCCTGCTCGACGTCGGCCGCAACGGCTTCGAGCTCACCGGGCTCAAGGACGAGCAGGTGATCGGCCGCCCGGTGCGCGAGGTGCTCGGGCTCGAGTGGATCGACGAGGGCGACGGCGGCGCCACGGCCGACACCGACAACGACGGCGTCACCGATCCGATCGAGACCACGCTCGAGTGGGGCGTGCGCTCGCTCGGCAAGCGGGTGGCGGTCAACGCGGAGGGCGACCTGCCGGCCGAGGCGGTGTGCGACCTCTTTCCCGCCTACGATGACGACGGCGGGCTCCTGCTCGTGCTCACCCCTCAATAAGCCCCGATGGGCAAGCGCCGCAACAGCCTGATCATCCTCGGACTCGTGGTCGTCCTGCTGGCGGCCTCGATCTGGGTGCTCACGAGCAAGCCGACCGTGCTCGGGCTCGACCTGCGCGGCGGCACCGAGCTCGTCTACCAGGGCCGGCCGACGCCCCAGGTCCCGGAGGTGACCCAGGAGGACATCGACCGGGCGATCGAGATCATCCGCGAGCGCGTCGACTCGCTCGGCGTCTCCGAGCCCGAGATCTCGCGCGTCGGCCAGGACCAGATCGAGATCGGCCTGCCCAACGTCTCCAACGCCAACCGCGCCACGGAGCAGATCGGGACCACCGCCCAGCTCTACCTCTACGACTTCGAGCCCAACGTGATCCCGCGGGAGAAGGGGATCGCCAACCCGGAGGACCGGCCCTACACCCGCCTCTTCGACGCGGTCGAAGCGGCCTCGAAGCAGCCCGAGGTCTCGGAGCAGCAATGCGAGAACCAGGGGTGCACGGCGAGCGGCGACACGTACTACCTCTTCGACGCGAACACGCTGCAGCCGATCGGCGATCCCTCGGAGGTCAAGGAGGACCTGTTCGCCAACTCCCCCGGCGAGAAGCAGCCGCCGAACACCAAGGTGCTCGCGATTCCGCGGGGGACCGTGGTGCTCGAGGACAAGCCCCAGGACGACACCTCCACCGAGGACGTCGACGAGTCCGCAGCCGGCTCTCAGTTCTTCGTCCTCCACGACAAGCCCGGCCTCACCGGCGACCAGATCACCGACCCGAAGCCGGGCACCGACCAGTTCAACCAACCAACGGTCGACTTCAACTTCACCGACTCCGGACGCGACGCGTTCGCGACCGTCACCTCCGACATCGCCCGGCGCGGATCGGACGCCTACTTCGCCGCGACCGGCCAGCCGCCGGCGGCCGCGGACGCCAACGCGGCGGACCAGTTCTCGGGCTCGTTCGCGATCGTCCTGGACGGCGAGCTGATCTCGCGGCCGATCATCAACTTCGTCGACAACCCGAACGGGATCGACGGCCGCACCGGGGCGCAGATCTCGGGGGTCACCGCCCAGGAGGCGTCCGACCTCGCCGAGGTGCTGAAGATCGGCGCCCTGCCGATCAAGCTGGCGCTGATCAGCCAGTCGACGGTCTCGGCGACCCTCGGCCAGCAGGCGCTCGACCAGGGGCTCAAGGCCGGGCTCATCGGCCTCGGCATCGTGCTCCTCTTCCTGCTCTTCTACTACCGGCTTCCTCGGCCTGATCGCCGGCCTCGGGCTGCTGGTCTACGCGGTCTTCTACTTCGCCCTGATCAAGCAGCTGCCGATCACGGTGACGCTGCCGGGGATCGCGGGCCTGATCCTGACGATCGGCGTCGCCGCCGACTCGAACATCGTCATCTTCGAGCGGATCAAGGAAGAGGTGCGAGCGGGCAGATCGATGCTCTCGGCGATCTCCGAGGGCTACCGCAAGGGGATCGCAACGATCGTCGACGCGAACGTGATCATCCTGCTGACCGCGTTCATCCTCTTCGGGCTGGCGACCGCGGGCGTCAAGGGCTTCGCCTTCACGCTCGGGATCGGGACGATCGTCTCGCTGTTCACGGCGGTGCTGTTCACCCAGGCGATCCTCGGGCTCCTCGGCCGCTCGAACCTCCTGCGGTCGCCGTCATTCCTCGGCGCCGCCGGCGAGGGACGGCAGTGGAAGTTCGACTTCACCGGCGCCTCGAAGTACTTCTTCTCGATCTCCGGCGTGATCCTCGCGATCGGGGCGATCGCCTTCGCGACCAAGCAGCTCAACCTCGGGATCGACTTCGAGTCCGGCACCCGGATCGAGGCGGCGCTGTCCGAGCCGGCGAGCGCCGACGACATCCGCCAGGTGCTTCAGGACGCCAACATCGACGGCGCCGACGCGGCCAAGATCCAGGAGGCCGAGAACCCCGAGTTCGGCAGCAACGTGATCCAGATCCAGGCGCAGATCCCGCCGAACCAGACGGGCGACGTGCAGCCGCTGCTCGACGACGCCTTCGGGCTCGAAAACGGCGACGAGAGCTTCAACTCCCAGGCCGTGGGGCCGACGTTCGGCGAGCAGGTCGCCAACAAGGCCGTGATCGCGATCATCTTCAGCCTCCTGGTGATCTCGGCCTACGTCGCGATCCGGTTCGAGGCCAAGTACGCGGTTCCGGTGCTGATCGCCCTCATCCACGACATCCTGATCACCGGCGGCGTCTACGCGCTTGTCGGGAGGGAGGTGACGAGCGGCACCGTCGCGGCCTTCCTCACCATCCTCGGATACTCGATGTACGACACGATCATCGTCTTCGACCGCGTGCGCGAGAACGTGCCGCGAATGCCGCGAGCCGCGTTCTCCCAGATCGTCAACCGCTCGATGAGCGAGGTCTTGACGAGGTCGCTGATCACGGGGCTCTCGACCGTCTTCCTGATCGGGGTGCTGCTCGTCTTCGGCGGCACGACGCTGCAGGACTTCGCCTTCGCGATGATGGTCGGGGTCGCCTCCGGTACCTACTCCTCGATCTTCATCGCCTCACCGGTGCTCACCGAGTGGAAGGAGCGAGAACCCGCCTACAGATCGCGCCGGGCCCGGATCAAGGAGGCGATGGGGTTCGTCCCCACCTTCCCCGAGGACAACGTGGTCGCGCGGATCGACGCCGTCGAGCGTCACGCCCCGGCCGAGGTCGAGGCAGGCAACGGAGCCGGCGAGGAGCCGCGTGCGCCCGAGGCCGAGCCCGCGCAGGCGACGGTCGCGGTTGCCGAAGCGTCACGGATCGAGCGCGAAGCGGCGGCCGACCGGCCGCAGCCGGTCGAGCGCGACGCCCCGGTCGCGCCGACCGCCGAGGAGACCGGCGACGGCGTCGCGGGGCGCCCCGAGACCGGCGCCGAGCGCACGAAGCGCCCGCCCAAGTCGCCGAAGAAGCAGTCGCGCCGGCGCCGCAAGCACGGTAGGAGCCGATGAGAGCCGAAGGGAGCACAAGCTGATGGCAATCCTCGTCTGGTTCACCACCGGAGTCGCGCTCTGGCACTTCACCATCTTCCTCCCGGACCGCTTCTGGGCCGGGATCGTCGGTGCGCTGCTCGGCGCCGTCGCCGGCGCCCTGATCACCGGTGCCCTCGGGCAGGTCGCCACCGGCGCCTCGATCGGCGACACCGGAATCGAGACCGTGCTCTTCGCGATCCCCGGCACCCTGCTCGGAGTGGCCGCGATGTACCAGATCGGCGCCCGCCACGAAGCCGCACAGCTCGCCCTCGAGGGCTGAGCGGCCCTCCCGTTCGCTCGAGGCGCACTTTCGCAGCCTCCGAGACGGTGAAGTGACTTCTCGCCGGGGGTCCGGCGGCCCGGGGCGAAAGATCCGTCGGGGGCGACTCCTAGCCTGGCGACGTGGCGCAGGCAGCAAGATCCTTCTCGCTCGAACCCTTCGACTACACCGAGGCGCGGGCGCTCGTGGCCGGGCTCGAGCTGGCCGAGCCGGTGGCCGTGACCCTGGTCCGGCGCGGCTATCGCACCGTCGAGTCGGCGCGTGACTTCCTCGAGGCGGCCGACGACCACGACCCGTTCCTGTTCGCGGCGATGGCCGAGGTCTGCGACCGCCTGCAGGTGGCGATCACGACCGGCCGGCGGATCACCGTCCACGGCGACTACGACGTCGACGGGGTCTGCTCGACCGCGATCCTGGTCCGTACCCTGCGCGCGCTCGGCGCCGACTGCGACTGGCTGATCCCCGGCCGGCTCGAGGACGGCTACGGGCTCACGCGGGCGACCGTGGAGCGGCTCGCGGCGCGAGGCACCGCTCTGCTGCTGACCGCCGACTGCGGGATCGGCTCCGTGGACGAGGTCGGGGCGGCGCTCGACGCCGGGATCGAGGTGATCGTCACCGACCATCACCAGCCCGGCACCGAACTGCCCGACTGCCCGATCCTGCACCCATCGGTCTCCGGCTATCCGTTCGAGGAGCTGTGCGCGACCGGCGTCGCCTACAAGCTCGCCACCGCGCTCCGAACCCCGGAGGCGACCGAGTCCGAGCTCGATCTGGTCGCCCTGGCGACGGTGGCCGACCTGGTGCCGCTCCGAGGCGAGAACCGCGCCCTGGTCCGCCGCGGCCTCGAGGTGGCCCGCCGCGCCCGGCGCCCCGGCCTCCGCGCGCTGCTTGCCTCCGCCTCGGTCGCGCCCGAGCGGCTCGACGAGGGCGACTTCGCCTTCCGCCTCGGCCCCCGGATCAACGCCGCAGGTCGCCTCTACCGCGCCGACGCCGGGGTCGAGCTGATGCTGACCGGCGACGAGCGCCGAGCGGCGGAGATCGCCGCCGAGCTCGAGCGGGCCAACCGCGAGCGGCGTCGGGTCGAGCTCGAGGTGCTCGGGGCGGCCGAGCGCGCGCGGGGCGAGCTCTCGGCCGAGCTCGCCGAGGCGCCGGGGCTCGTGCTCGCGGGCGAGGGGTGGCACCCCGGGGTGGTCGGGATCGTCGCCTCGCGGATCGCCGAGCGCCACGGGCGCCCGGCGATCCTCATCGCCTTGGACGCGGACGGCAACGGCCGCGGCTCGGGGCGCAGCATCCCCGGCTTCGACCTGCTCGATGCGCTGCGCGCCTGCGACTCGTACCTGACCCGCTACGGCGGCCACCGCGCCGCGGCCGGCCTCGAGATCGAGGCTGGGCGGGTGGAGGCCTTCCGGGCCGCGTTCGCCGAGCATTGCGCCTCCGAGCTCGACGGCGCAATCGGCGCGCGGACCGAGGTCGTCGATGCGGTCGTCGGCGGCGAGAGCCTCGGCCACGAGGTCGCCGAGCAGCTCCGGCGGCTGGGGCCGTTCGGCAACGGCAACCCCGGCGTCAGGCTGCTCGTGCCCGGCGCCCGGCTCGGGGAGGTGCGCCCCATGGGCGATGGCGATCGCCACTCGCGCTTCGTGGTCACCAGCGGCGCGCGGCGAGCGCTCGGGGTCGCCTTCGGCGTCAACGGGTCGCTGGGGGCGGTCGCCGAAACGGGCCCAGTGGACCTCTCGGTCGAGCTCGAGCTCAACGAGTGGAACGGCGCGGTCGAGCCCCGGGTCGTCCTCGGCGAGGCCTACCCGGTGGCGTCCACCGAGGCGGACGAGGCCGCGGGGATCGGGGAGGCGGAGTTCTGGCGCCGCCACGAGCTTGAGCTCGAGCGCGAGCTGGAGCCGTGGCCGCCGGACCCCGGCGCGGACGCGGGTGCGCGCGAGGTCGTCGACCGTCGCGGCGCCTCCGGGGTGGCGACGATCGCCGCGCTCGCCTCCAGCGGGGAGGCGGTGCTCGCCCTCTGCGCCGACGCCGTGCGTCGCCGCGCCCTGGTGGAGGGCGTCGCGCGACCGGCGCGCTTCGGCGGCGGCGAGCTGGCGATCGTCTCGGCGCGGCTGGCCGACGAGGTGGTCGCCTCCGACGAGGCCCGGGTGACGGCGGCGGGCTGCGGCGTGGTGCTCGCCGACTGGGCTGCGCTCGCCCGCGACCCGGCGCTCGCGGCGCGCTTCGCCCACCTGGTGATCATCGACCCGCCTCCGTTCGCCCACCTCGAGCGGCTGTGCGCGACCGGGAGCGGCTTCCTGCACCGGCTCCCGGGCAAGTCCGAGCGCGAGTTCGCCCTGCGCGTGCACGCCGACGAGTGGCCCTCGCGCAGCTCGCTGGCGGCGCTCTACCGGGCCCTCGGGGCCCGGGCCGGCTCTGCCCTCGACCGTCCGGCCGCCCGCGCGCTGCTCTGCGGCGAGGCCCGCGCGCACCCGCTCTCGCCGGAGGTGGCGGCCCGCTCGGCGCGGGTGCTCGCCGAGCTCGGATTGATCGAATGGAGCAACTCCGGCGCGACCGGGCTCCTCGGCGTCGTATCCTCATCGGGAACGGATCTCGAGCGATCCGCGGCGTTCGTCGCCTACCGGGACCGTTACGAGGAGGGCCGGCGATACCTGAGCGAGGGAAGACAGAGCTAGCGGCCGAGGGGGGACCAGCCCCGGCCGACCGACGCGGACACATCCAGCTCGGCGGTGACGAGGCGGGCGGGCCCGCCGCGCCACTCAACGAGGTCACCAAGCACCTGACCGCCGACGAGCGGGCGCTGCTCGGCGACCTCTTCGCGGTCATCGGCGAGCACAGCACCAACGGCGACACGAAGATCGACCGGACGGCGATCGAGCGGGCCTTCGCCTTCGCCTGCGACCGCCACGCCGACCAGCGCCGCAAGTCGGGGGAGGACTTCATCACCCATCCGGTCGAGGTGGCGAAGATCTGCGCCGGCCTGCGGCTCGACACCGAGACCCTGTGCGCGGCGCTGCTCCACGACACGGTCGAGGACACCTCGGCGAGCCTGGAGGAGGTGCGCGAGCAGTTCGACGAGGAGGTGGCGGCGCTGGTCGACGGGGTCACGAAGCTGACCGGGATCACCTTCCAGAGCCGCGACGAGCACCAGGCCGAGAACTACCGCAAGATGATGGTCGCGATGGCCACGGACGTCCGGGTCATCCTGATCAAGCTCGCCGACCGCCTGCACAACATGCGCACGCTCGAGGCGCTCCCGAAGCAGAAGCAGATCGAGAAGGCGCGGGAGACGCTCGAGATCTACGCCCCGCTCGCGCACCGGCTCGGGATCCACGCGATCAAGTGGGAGCTCGAGGATCTCGCCTTCCAGCGCCTGCACCCGCGCAAGTACGACGAGATCAAGAAGCTCGTAGCCCAGCAGCGGACCGAGCGCGAGAACTACGTGACCGACGCCGGCAGCTTCCTCGCCGCCGAGCTGCGCAAGGTCGGGATCGAGGCGCAGATCTCGGGCCGGGCCAAGCACTTCTACTCGATCTACTCGAAGATGACCAAGCGCGGGCGGGAGTTCAACGAGATCTACGACCTGACGGCGATGCGGGTGATCGTCGACTCGGTCAAGGACTGCTACGGGGCCGTCGGGATCATCCACTCGCTCTGGAAGCCGCTCCCGGGGCGGTTCAAGGACTTCATCGCGACCCCGAAGCTCAACCTCTACCAGGCGCTGCACACGACCGTGATCGGCCCCGAGGGGCGGCCGCTGGAGATCCAGATCCGGACCCCCGACATGCACGAGACGGCCGAGTACGGGATCGCCGCGCACGTGATCTACAAGGAGGGCAGGGCCAAGGGCAAGGCCGACCCGGCGCGGGAGAAGATGACCTGGCTGCGCCAGCTGCTCGAGCAGGACGGCGACGAGGACGCGACCGAGTTCCTCGCCGCGCTCAAGGTCGACCTGTTCGAGGAGGAGGTCTTCGTCTTCACCCCGAAGGGCGAGGTCAAGAACCTCTCCGCCGGCTCGACCCCGCTCGACTTCGCCTACTCGGTGCACACCGACATCGGCCACCGCTGCGTCGGCGCGAAGGTGAACGGCAAGATCGTCCCCCTGCACTACACGCTGCAGAGCGGCGACATCGTCGAGATCCTGACCTCGAAGCAGGAGCGGGGGCCGTCGCGCGACTGGCTGGCGCTCGTCCGCACGAGCCGCGCGCGGAACAAGATCCGCGCTTCGCTGAAGCGCGAGCGGCGCGAGGACGCCGAGCACCGGGGGCGGGAGCAGCTCCAGGAGGGGCTGCGCAAGAACGGCCTGCCGCCCCAGCGGATCGCCGGCTCGCCGCTGCTCGCCGACCTCACCCGGGAGATGGGCTTCCGCAAGGCCGACGACTTCTACATCGCCCTCGGCCAGGGCAAGATCTCGGTGAAGACCGTCGTCAACAAGCTCATGCAGCGGCTCAAGTCAGGTGACGCGGTCGCCGGCGGCGAGACCGAGGCCCGCCTGGCCGGAGTGCTCGAGGGCCGCGACGAGCGCCAGCGCCGCACCCAGGACGCCTCCAGCTACGGGATCAAGGTCGAGGGGGTCGACGACGTCGTCGTCCGGCTGGCGAAGTGCTGCCGGCCGGTGCCCGGCGACGAGATCGTCGGCTATGTCTCGCTCGGCCGCGGGATCACGATCCACCGCGAGGACTGTCGCAACGTCGAGGCGCTGATGAAGGCGCCGGAGCGGTTCACCGACGTGGCCTGGGCCGGCGACAACGCGACCTCCTACCGGGTCGAGCTGCAGGTCGACGCGTGGGACAGGACCCGCCTCCTTGAAGACCTGTCGAGGACCTTCTCGGAGGCCGGGGTGAACATCCTCGAGGCCAACTGCACCACCAAGCACCCGATGGTCCGCAACCGCTTCGTGGTCGAGGTCGGCGACTCCCAGCAGCTGAAGCAGTGCGTGAACCGGCTGCGAAGCCTGGATGCGGTGTTCGACGCGTACCGGGTGACACCGACTGACTGAGCGGCCGGCCGTCTCGGTCGTCGTCCCCCTGCACGGGGACGAGCGCTACGCCCGCCGGGCCGCGGCCGCCTTCGCCGCGCTCGACCTCCTGCCGGACGACGAGCTGATCGTCGCCGACAACACCGCCGCGGCAGTCGCCGCCGACGCGTTCGCCGGGATCGCGACCGTGGTCGAGGCCTCGGCTCAGCGCTCCTCCTACTTCGCCCGCAACGCCGGGGCGGCCGTCGCCTCGAACGAGTGGCTGCTGTTCGTGGACGCCGACTGCGTCCCGGAGCCCGATCTGCTCGGGCGTTATTTCGCCGAGCCGGCCGGCGAGCGCTGCGGCGCGGTCGCCGGCGGGATCGTCGGCGTCGGCGCCCAGGACTCTCTTCTCGCCCGCTACGCCCGCGACCGCAACTTCCTCGACCAGGCCGAGGGCATGCACGGATCGGCCGGGGTCGCGGCGGCGACCGGCAACCTGCTGGTCCGCCGGAGCACCTTCGACGAGCTCGGCGGCTTCGCCGATGGCATCCGCTCGGCCGGCGACGTCGACTTCTGCTGGCGGATGCGCGACGCGGGGTGGACCCTCGAGCAGCGTCCCCCGGCGCGGGTCTCCCATCACCATCGCGAGAACCTGGTCTCGTTCCTGGCGATGATCGCCCGCTACGGCGCCGGCTCGCGGTGGCTGAACGAGCGCCATCCGGGAGTCGCGCCGCACTGGCCGCTGGTGCCCGGGCTCGCCGGCAGCGCCCGCGACGTGGTCGCGAACCTGCTCCGCGGCCGGGTCGAGCCGGCCGCCTTCCGGGCACTGGACGGGCTCGGCCTGGTCGCCCACACGGTGGGTTACCGGGCAAGTAACCGAGTTGATTAGCGGACGATGTGGCGCCGCGCACGCCCGGACGCGGAAGCAGAAAAAGACGCCCGCGGCGTAGCCGCGGACCAATAATTCGAGCGAGAGCGGAGGACGTGGCGCGAGTTATTCGGCTCGGTCCGACGCGTCCAGGACCATACGCGGCCGATGGACGAGATCGAGGTCGGCCGGATCGTGCTGCTGTGGCTGTGGTGCTTCGGCCTCGCCTGCATCGAGATCGAGATCGAGGGCGGCTACGGCTGGGCCCAACGGCTGCCGACCTGGTGGCTGGGCCGGGGCCTGGTCGGGCGGATCTACGGCGTCGCGATGGGCCACCGGCCGCTGACCGGCTACCACGTGTTCGCGTTCACGATCCCGCTGGTCATCCTGCACCTGCCCTACACGATGGGCGTCGACTGGACGCTCGCCGGCGAGCTGCGCACGATCGGCACCTTCTTCGCCCTCGCCGTCTTCTGGGACTACATGTGGTTCGTCTTCAACCCGGCCTACACGGTGGCCCGCTTCAAGCGCGGCAACGTCTGGTGGTTCGAGGTCCCGTGGATCTGGCGCTTCCCGCTCGACTACTACACGGGGATCGGGCTCTCCATCCTGCTCGCCGGCCTCGCCGGGGTTGCCGACGGCGACTCGGAGCCGCTCGTCAGGCATCTGTGGATGCTCGCGGGGCTGGCATTGCTGACCGGGATCGCCGTGATCGCGGCGCCGCTCTACCGGCGCTGGTATCGCCACATGCGCCGCGAGGGCGCGGACGACCGCGCCGGCACCCCCACCTACGGGCCACCCGAGCCCGACGCGGTCTGGTCGGGAGGGGTGCCGGATCTTCCGCCGCTCGAGCGTCGCGATGGATGAGCGCTTCAAGCGCAGCGAGTTCGCGATCCGGCTCTCCTCCGCGGAGGACCTGTTCGAGTCGTTCGACGCCCGGCCGGTCGCCCAGCGGCCGCTGAACTACGAGGCGCGGATGTCGCTTCTCGACCAGTGGGAGCTCGCGCGCGACAACGACCCGAAGTGGCTGACGCTCTACGTGCCCGAGAGCGAGCGCGACTCGACCGACGAGGCCGGCGTCCGCGCCGCGATCAACTCCGACCTGACCCTGGCCTCGG
The DNA here is from genome assembly GCA_963842795.1 of uncultured Solirubrobacterales bacterium. Classification (GTDB taxonomy): domain Bacteria; phylum Actinomycetota; class Thermoleophilia; order Solirubrobacterales; family 70-9; genus WHSW01. The sequence continues at coordinate 13,483 of CAWJHV010000025.1, forward strand.
GGCCGCTCCGCGATGTCGACCCGCTCACCCGCTCCGACCGGATCGCGGCCTGGCTCGGAGTCGTGGTGATGTTCGTCTGCATCATCGGCTCGACGGCGATCGACCGGGCGACCGACGAGATCGTCGCGCAAGGCGTGTCGCAGGCGATCCTGCTGCTGGGCTGGGTCGCGCTCTGGGATCCGGCGGCGCGCCTGGTGACCGAGATCATGCCCCACTTCTTCAACCGTCGCCGGTTCGCCGAGTTCGCCGATTTCGACGTCCGCTTCAGCTGGGACTGAGCCCGGCGAGGATCTCGTCGCGAAGTCGCTCGATCAGCGACTCGAGCGACCCGCGGGCCGGCCGCTCGATCGTCAGATATCCCCGATAGTCGCGGGGCCGCGGCGCGTTCGCGGCGGGGTAGCGGGCGCTCGGGTGCCCGATCAGCGAGCCGTCGCGGCCCGGCCAGCACGGCCCGCACCAGATGACATATGCGTAGCGGCCGGGCTCGGCCTCGGGGACGTCGAACTCGAGGCGATTCACGCCGGGCGGATGTCCTGGCCGCGCGACGCCGACGGGAATGTAGGGCGGGCCCAGCGGCGGCTCGCTCGACGCCCGGGCGCACGAAGTCCCGCGGCAGGGATGCTCACCGGTATGTCCGGCGGGCACCAGCGCGATCGGCAGCGCGAGCCCCTCGAGCGGACAGCCGCCGCACCCGATCGCGACCGACGCCCGCTCGCCGGGCGCCGCCGCGGCGGGGTCGCTGCGCAGGACACCGATGTCGGCGCGGGCCGACGCCGCGCCGACGAGTGCCGCGGCCAACGCAATCGAGAACACGATCCGCACGCTTCAGATACGCGCGCGAACGCGCGAGGGGTCCGCCGCGCTCTTGTGTGCCCTGGCGGGCGTCGCTCATCGAGAGTGGAATGGCGGACGCATACCGTCCATGACTTCACTCTCGTCGTTAGGGCTCAGGCCGGCGCGACGGTCCGCTCGCCCAGGAACTGGCGCACGCGCGCGATCAAACGCTCGGGCTGATCCTCGGGGATGAAGGTGCGGCTCTCGAGCACGAGCTCGAACCGCCCCTGGGGCAGGAGCTCGGCGAGGCGCCTGCCGTGCTCGCGGGGGAAGATCTTGTCGCCGTCGGCCCAGAGCACCAGCGCGGGCTTGTCGAAGCCGGTCAGGCTTTCGGCGGCCTCGAAGGTGTAACGGGTGTCGACCGCCTTCAACAGCTCGGCCAGGTCGCGGCGGACACCGGCGTCCTCGCGCACCGGGTCGGTGTAGGAGCGCATCACCGCGGGTTCGATCGGGGCGCTGGTGACCCAGCCATAGGCGGTCGGCAGGCGCTGGATCGCCTTGAACTGCACCGACCAGGCGACCACCCACATCAGCGCCGGAACCCGGCCGGCCAGCTCGAGATACCGCTGCGGAGTCGGCGGGAACTTCTCGAACGCGTCGCAGGAGGTGAGCACGAGCCGACCGATCCGCTCCGGATGGTGCCCGACCAGCCATTGGGAGACCGCGCCGCCGGTGTCGTTGGCGACGATCGCGACGTGCTCGAGCTCCAGGGCCTCGAGGAGGTCGGCGACGATCCGCGCGAGCCCCGGCAGCGACAGGTCGGTCCCCTCGCGCAGGGCATGCGAGTGGGCCCCGAGCGGCAGGTCGGGCGCGATGCAGCGATGCCCGGAGGCGAGCCCGGGGACGACCTTGCGCCACAGGTCGCCGTTGACGCCGACGCCGTGGACGAAGACGATCGGTGGCCCGGTGCCGCTTTCGCGGTACTCGATCGTCCCGGCGGGGACCTCGACGGTCCGCCGCTCGCCCAGGGCGTCGCTGATCGCCATCGAGGCCGAGGCTAGCCGAGCGAGTCGATCGCGGCGCGGATCTTGGCCGCGGTCTCGGCGGCGTGGTCGTCGTGCTCATATCGCGTCCGCGGCCAGAAGAAGCCGCGCAGGCCGTCCTTCTTCACCCTGGGGACGACGTGGGTGTGCAGGTGCGGGACCGACTGGCTGACGACGTTGTTGATCGCCACGAACGACCCCTGGGCGCCCATCGCCTCGGGGATCGCGCGGCTGAGCAGCCGCACGTTTCGGAAGTACGGCTCGATCAGCTCGTCCGGCAGGTCGGCGAGCGTCTCGTGGTGGTCTCGCGGGACCAGCAGCGAGTGACCGTGGAAGACCGGCCGCACGTCGAGGAAGGCGACCGAGATCTCGTCCTCGAACACGATCTCGGCCGGCTGCTCGCCGGCGACGATCGCGCAGAAGAGGCAGTCCGGATCGCGGTCAGGCAACGATCGTTAGCGCTCCCGGGTCGATCGTGAGCTCGAGCTCGGCGTGGGCGCCGATGAAGTCGCCGTCGACCTGGATCGGGAACGGGCGGGCGACGCCCTCGGCGTCGGTGGAGACCGATTCGACCCGCGCGGCGGTGACGTCGTCGAAGTGGTCGATCTGGCGGTGGCGCGACGCGCGCAGCCGCTCGGTCAGGACGCGGGCGATGATCGGGCCCATGTCGCGCTGGGCGGCCCGTCGCAGGACCGCGATCGAGAGCGTCCCGTCGTCGATCTCGATCCCCTCGCACACTCGCACCGGCCGCCGGCCGAAGTAGGTGAACGGGTCGGAGTTCTGGGCGAGGACCGTGATCCCCTCGGCGGTCTCGTCGCCGACCCGCAGGCGCATCCTGACGGGATTCCGCAGGTACTCGCGGTAGAAGGACGAGACCGCGACCCAGGTGTAGAAGTACGGTCCGGCGCGGGCCTTGAGCTTCGGGCGCTGATCGACCCGGTTGGCGGCCGACGCGTCGAGGCCGGACCCGCAGCTGAAGACGAAGCGGCGGCCGTTGGCGATCCCGAGGTCGATCCTCCGCGGCTCGAAGCGGTCGGCGATCCCCAGCAGGTGCTCGGTCGCGTCGACGACGTCGTTGGGGATCCCGAGCGTGCGGGCGACGACGTTGGTCGAGCCGCCGGGGAGGATGGTCACCGGCACGTCGGTGCCGGCGAGGCCGTTGGCGACCTCGTTCAGAGTGCCGTCGCCGCCGAAGGCGACGACCAGGTCGTAGCCACCGTCGCGGGCCTCGCGTCCGATCTCGGTGGCGTGGTTCTGGGCCTCGGTCGAGACCGCCTCGACCTCGTAGCGGCCCTGGAGCGCGTAGACGACCAGGTTCTTGAGCCGGTCGGAGACCGTGGTCGCGTACGGGTTGACGATGATGAGCATCCGCTTCTTGCGCGGGCGCGCGCTTTCGCCGCCGCTATTGTGCGAAACGAGCGGGCGCGGGGGAGAGGCGGTCGGCGTGGTGGCGGCGGTCACGGCGGGATCGTAACTTCGCCGTCTGCGGCGGGTGACTGCGTCGCTTCGAAGCGGATGACCTCGCCGTCGGCGACCTCGCGTACGAGCCCCGCGCCGACCAGCAGGTCGACGTGGCCGACGACCTCGGAGAGGGTGAGGAACGCCTGGGTGACGGCGACGTTGCCCCACAGCTCCTGGGCGAGCTCGTACGCGGTCCGCGGCCGCTCGGCGATCAGTCCCCGCAGCTTCTCGGCCCGGCGCCGGTGCATGGCGAAGCGCTCGTCGATCAGCGCGACGTGGTCGGTGATCGGGTCGCCGTGTCCCGGGAGCAGGATCTCGGCCGGCAGCTCGCGGGTCCGGGCGAGCGAGCGCAGGTAGGTGACCAGCGCCTGCGGCCGGTCGGAGGAGCCGTCGAGGGGGCGGGAGAGCAACGGGTTCGAGGAGATGTGGCCGATCAGGTGATCGGCGCAGATCAGGATCCGGCGCTCGGCGTCCCAGAACAGGGTGTCGGAGGGGCTGTGTCCCGGCCGGTGCTGGACCTCGAGCGTGCGGTCACGGAGCTCGAGCCGGGCGCCGTCGGCGAGCGGGCGGGTGACCCGCGCCGCCGAGCCCCAGCCGCGGAAGCTGGCCGAGACGCTGCGCAGCGCGGTGACCATGTCGTCGGGGATGCCGTAACGGCGCATGAGGCCGCCCGCGAACTCGTCGTCGCGCTCGCTATCGGTGCCATAGCTCTCGATGAACGGGACGACGACGTCGATCGCCGCGACCTCGGCGCCCGAGTGGGCGGCGACGATCTCGACCAGGCCGAGGTGGTCGATGTGCTGGTGGGTGATCACGACGAGCTCGATCTCCTCGATTCCGTGCCCCGCGGCCTCGAGCTGGTGCTGGAGCTCGTCGAGCGACTTGCCCGAGTTCGGGCCGGTGTCGACGAGGGTCAGCGGCTCGTCCTCGATCAGGTAGCAGTTGACCCGGCCGACCGCGAACGGGGTCGGGATCTGCAGGCGCCTGATGCCCGCCTCGGCGGCGGTGCGCAGCGCTGCTTCGACCTCGCTCAACTCACGCCCGGATCAGCCCGAGGACCTCGTCGCGCCGACGCTCCATGTCCTCGTGTGAGACGAGTGACTCGAGATTCAGGCGCAGCAGCGGCTCGGTGTTCGAGGGCCGGACGTTGAAGTGCCACTCGGGATAGTCGACCGAGACCCCGTCGAGCCAGCTGATTTCCGCGTCGGAGTGGGCCGCCGCGATCTCCTTCATCTTCGCCTCCTGGTCGGCGACCTCGGAGTTGATCTCGCCGGAGATGAAGTAGCGCTCGCGCAACGAGCCGACGAGCTCCGACATCTGCCTGCCCTCGACCGAGAGCAGCTCGAGCACCAGCAGCGCCGGCAGTGTCCCGGAGTCCGCGCACCAGAAGTCGTGGAAGTAGTAGTGACCGGAGACCTCGCCACCGAAGGCCGCGTCGTGCTCGCGCATGGCCTGCTTGAAGAACGCGTGGCCGACGCGGTTCACATACGAGGTCCCGCCGTCGGCCTCGACCGTGTCGGCGACCGCACGGCTGGCGCGAACGTCGTAGATGATCCCGGCGCCGGGCTGCTTGGCGAGCACGCGGTGGGCGAGCAGCGCCGTGAGGAAGTCGCCGTCGACGAACTCGCCCCGGTCGTCGATGAAGAAGCAGCGGTCGGCGTCGCCGTCCCAGGCGATGCCGATGTCGGCGCCCTCGGAGAGGACGCGATCGACGATGAACTGGCGGTTCTCGGGCAGCAGCGGGTTGGGCCCGTGGCCGGGGAACTCGCCGTCGGGGGCCCAGAACATCTCGACCGGGTCGAGGCCGAGGCGGTCGAGCAGCGGGCCGACCATCGGCCCGGCCATCCCGTTGCTGCCGTCGACGACCACCCGCAACGGCTTGATCGCGCTCGCGTCGATGAACGAGAGCGCGTGCTCACCGAACTCCTCGTAGATGTCGACGACCTCGCGCCGGCCGCCGCCCGGCGCCTCGGGGAGGCCCTCGGCGACCATCGCCTGAACGTCACCGATCCCGGCGTCGCCGGACAGCGCCAGGGCCCCCTCGCGGAGCAGCTTCACCCCGGTGTAGGCCTTGGGATTGTGCGAGGCGGTGACCATCGCCCCGCCGTCGAGCTCGCGCGAGCCGACGAGGAAATAGAGCATCTCGGTGCCCACCATCCCGGCGTCGATCACGGTTGCGCCCTCGTCGACGAGCCCGGCGGCGACCTCGGTGGCCATCGCCGGCGCCGTCAGCCGCATGTCGCGCCCGACTCCGACCCGCAGCTCGGACGGCTGCTTGCCGCGGAGGCCGGCGAGCACCCGGGCGAAGGCGCGACCGATCGCGCGCGCGGTGGTCTCGTCCATCTCCTCCCCGTAGAGGCCGCGGATGTCGTAGGCCTTGAAGATCTCGGGTGGGGCCAGCGGCGTGGGCTCAGTCAAAGGTGCCTCGCAGAGTCTCGTAGCTGTCGGCGAGCGACTGCGGCATGACACGCGTGTCGCCGAGCACCGGCATGAAGTTGGTGTCGCCGCCCCAGCGGGGGACGACGTGCATGTGGATGTGGTGCTCGACCCCGGCGCCGGCGACCCGGCCCTGGTTGAAGCCGACGTTGTAGCCGTGCGGGGCGTACTTGTCCTCCAGCGCCCCGATCGCCCGCTGGGCGAGCGCCATCATCTCGGCGACCGTCTCTGCGTCGAGGTCGGCGATCGAGCTCTGGTGCGCGTAGGGGGCGACCATCAGGTGCCCGTTCGTGTACGGGAACAGGTTCAGGATCACGAAGCAGAGCTCGCCCCGATGGACGATCAGGTTCGCCTCGTCCTCGTCCGCCGCGGGCTTGGTGCAGAAGATGCACTCCTGCTCGGAGTCCTTCGACGCGTCCTTCACGTACTCGAGGCGCCACGGCGCCCAGATCCGTTGATTCGCCACACGGCTGGATCCTAGGGACGCCAGGCCCGAGGAGGACGTGGCGCGAGTTACTCAGGCGAAGGCGGAGGACGCGGCGCGAGTCGGTCCGAGCACCAGGCGGCAGACGGCGTCGACGACTGCCGAGTCGAACTGCGTGTCCGAGGCGCGCATCAGCTCCAGCGTCGCACCCTCGTTCGTCCTCGGGACCGGCCGGTACGGGCGGATCGAGGTCATCGCGTCGTAGGCGTCGCAGACGGAGATGATCCGGGCGCCGAGCGGGATCTCCTCTCCCGCGAGGCCGTCGGGATAGCCGCCGCCGTCGATCCGCTCGTGACTGGAGCGGACGAAGTCGATCACCCTTTGGCCCAGGCAGGCCGCGACCAGCATCTGCTCGCCGACGATGGTGTGCAGCCGGACCAGCCGCCACTCGCTCTCGTCCAGCGAGCCGGGCTTGGCGAGGAGCGCTTCGGGAAGCGACAGCTTGCCGACGTCGTGAAGGTACGCCGCCTGGATCAGCGCCTCGGTCTCCTCGGCGGGAAGCCCGACCTCGGACGCGGTGCCCGAGCACAGGCGAGCGACGTTGTTGACGTGCTTGCCCAGGGCCGGATAACGCTCACCCAGGACGTTTCGCAGGATGAGGATGATCTGGCCGCTCGGCTCGAGGAGCGTGCTGGGAAACCGCGGCGCATGGGAGTCGGCCATCGCCGACCTCTTTCTCGTCCTCTCCGGTGGAGCGTCGCTCGAATGGGGGAGAAAGGACGAAGTGGGGCCCCCCGAGGCGACCACGCCTACCCTACACGCGCCTTCTCAGAGCCAGCCTCGCCGGCGGAAGTAGACGACCATCCCCACGAGGAGGGCGAGCATGGCGCCGACGATGACGAAGAAGTCGGTCTTGTCACCCTCGCCGGGGACGCCGACGTTCATGCCCCAGATGCTCGCGATGAGGGTCAGCGGCAGGACGATGACGCTGATCGAGGTCAGCACGCGGAGGATGTCGTTGACGCGGTGGGAGATGTAGGACTCGTTCGTGTCCTCGAGCCCCTCGACCACCTCCTTGTAGTTCTCGAGCATGTCCCAGATCCGCTCGTGCGAGTCGCCGACGTCGTCGAAGTAGACCTCGAGCTCGCCGCCCTCCGGCGCCAGGAACGGCTGCTCGAGCTTCTCGAGGTCGCGGAGCACGGTCCGCTGCGGCCGGATCACCTTGCGGAAGTTGATGATCTCCTGCTTCGCGTTCGAGATGTCGCGGACGATGTCCTCCGAGCGCCCCTCGAAGATCTCCTCCTCGAGCGCGTCGAGCTTGTTGCCGATCTTGCGCAGCATCGGGAAGCAGTAGTCGAAGCTGTCGTCGATCAGGCGGTACATCAGGTAGCCGGACCCGCGCGAGAACAGCTGGTCGCGCAGGTCCTCCTTCTGGCGGCAGCGCTCGAACAGGTACTCGACCGGCTTCAGAGGCGTGTTCGGGATCGTGACCAGGTAATCGCGGCCGACGAAGATGTCGAGCTCGCCGGCGTTGAGCCGCTTGACCTGCGGGTCGAAGACGGGGAAGTGCAGGACGATGAACAGGTAGTCGTCGTAGTAGTCGATCTTCGGGCGCTGGTTGCGCGAGAGCACGTCCTCGAGGTCCAGCGGGTGAAACTCGAACTGCTCCTCCAGCCAGGCGGCTTCGAGCGGCGTCGGGCGCTCGATGTTGATCCAGCGCAGGCCCGAGCCCTGGACCGTCTCTACCTGGGGGGTGGGCTCCCGGGACTCAGCCGGCGCGACGAGATCGCCACCGCGCTGGCGGCGGAGCCTGGGCTTCGGAAGGCTCGGCATCGGTGCTCGTCTCGCTCATTTGCTCGGTGGTCACGCTGCGTGACAAGGGTACGCGACCGCCGGCCGAGCGGCGCAAGGCCGCGACCACCACTGATATATTCCGACCCACATAACCCACTGCATCCAGAGGGGTGGAGGGACTGGCCCGATGAAACCCCGGCAACCACCGAAGGTCTTGCGACCGGAGGGAAGGTGCCAATTCCAGCAGGCGAAGAGCCTGGGAGATGTGAGTGGAAGTCCGGTTCCGGACCTCTGCTCGCACATAGCAGAGGTTTTTTTCGTATCCAAGAAGGAATCGGAAGGAGTTTCATCAGATGGCACCGACGACGCTCACGTGCAAGGAGTGCGGCGAGACCTACCCGCTCGAGGCGCTCTACGTCTGCGAACGCTGCTTCGGGCCCGCTCGAGGTCGCCTACGACCACGGCGCGTTCGACCCGGCGGAGGCGAAGCGCAAGATCCAGGCGGGGCCGGCGGGGATCTGGCGCTACGCCGACTTCCTCCCGCTCGCAGACCGACCGCGGGACCCGCTGCAGCCGGGGCTGACGCCGCTGGTGCGCGCCGATCGGCTCGCCGACCGGCTCGGCCTGGGGGAGCTCTGGATCAAGAACGACGCCGCCAACCCCACGCACTCGTTCAAGGACCGGGTGGTGGCGGTGGCGCTGGCGAAGGCGCGTGAGCTCGGCTTCGAGACCGTGGCCTGCGCCTCGACCGGCAACCTCGCCAACGCCGTGGCGGCGCACGCCGCGGCGGCCGGGCTCGACTCCTACGTCTTCGTGCCCGCCGACCTCGAGGAGCAGAAGCTGCTCGCGACCGGGGTCTACGGAACCCGGCTGGTGGGCGTTCGCGGCAACTACGACGACGTCAACCGGCTCTGCACCGAGCTCTGCGAGACGCCGCCCGTGGGCGTTCGTGAACGTCAACCTGCGCCCGTACTACTCCGAGGGCTCCAAGACGATCGCCTACGAGCTGGTCGAGCAGCTCGGCTGGTCGCTTCCCGATCGGATCGTCTGCCCGATCGCCTCCGGGTCGCTGTTCACGAAGATCGGCAAGGGCCTGAGCGAGTGGCTCGACCTCGGGCTGGTCGAGGGCGAGCTGCCGGCGTTCAACGGCGCCCAGGCGGACGGCTGCAACCCGGTGGCCGAGGCCTACGCCGCCGGCCACGACGTCTGCCGCCCGCAGCGCCCGGAGACGATCGCGAAGAGCCTCGCGATCGGCAACCCGGCCGACGGCGCCTACGCGCTCGACCTCGCGCGCGAGACCGAGGGCTCGATCGAGTCGGTCACCGACGACGAGATCCGCGCCGGGATCCGGCTGCTCGCCGAGACCACCGGGATCTTCACCGAGACCGCGGGCGGCGTGACGACCGCGGTGCTCGCGAAGCTCGCCGAGGCGGGGGCGATCTCGGGCTCCGAGCGGGTCGTCGCGATCATCACCGGCGAGGGCCTGAAGACGCTCGACGCGGTCCGGGAGGGCTTCCGCATGGACGAGATCGAGCCGACGCTGGAGTCGTTCGAGGCCGGGGTCGGGCCGGAACGGTCGCGGCGACGGCGTAGAGCCGCGCGCGGCGATGTAGATTCCCGGTCCGATGGCGGTCACGGTGAAGATCCCGGCGCAGCTGCGCGCCACCACCGACGGCGAGGACGAGCTCGAGGTCGACGGCGGGACCGTCGGCGAGGCGCTCGACGCCGTGTTCGAGGCGCACGCCGATCTGCGCGAGCGGATCACCGAGGACGGGACCCTGCGCAGGTTCGTCAACGTCTACGTCTCGGGCGAGGACATCCGCTTCCAGGACGGGCTCGACACCGAGCTCTCCGACGGCGACGAGGTGACGATCCTCCCCGCCGTCGCCGGTGGACGTTAACCGGGCCGCGGAGGTCCCGGTCGCGATCCTCTGCGGCGGGCGCGGGACGCGGCTGCAGGAGGAGACCGGCGCGATCCCGAAGGCGCTGGTCGAGATCGGCGGCAAGCCGATCCTCTGGCACGTGATCCGCATCTACGCGAGCCAGGGCCACCGGCGCTTCCTCCTGCTCACCGGGTATCTCGGCGAGCAGGTCGAGGCCTTCGCCGCGGCGGAGGCCTGGCCGGAGTCGGTGGGGTTGGAGTGCATCGACACGGGGCTCGAGACCAACACCGGCGGCCGGGTCGCCCGGGTCGCTGATCGGCTCTCCGGCGGGCGCTTCTGCCTCACCTACGCCGACGGGGTCGCCGACATCGACCTCGCCGCCCAGGCGGAGCTGCACGAGGATCTCGGCGCGCCAGGCGACGATGACCGTGGTCCGCCCGTACAGCCAGTGGGGTATCGCGCTGATCGACTCGGGCGAGCGGGTGACCGGCTTTCGCGAGAAGCCGCGCCTCGACTACTGGATCAACGGCGGCTTCTTCGTCTGCGAGCCGGAGTTCCTCGACCATCTGGACGGCGACAGCGTGCTCGAGCGCGAGCCGCTCGAGCGGCTGGCGGCGGCCGGGCGCCTCGGCGCCTACCGCCACGACGGCTTCTGGGACTGCATGGACACCTACAAGGACGCGGTCACCCTCAACGACCTCTGGGCCGCGGACAGGGCTCCGTGGCGGATCTGGGACCGCGAGCCGGCCGGCCGCCGGCCCGGGTGAGCGCGTCGCTGGTCACCGGGGCGCGGGGGTTCGTCGGCGCCTGGCTGGCGAAGGCGCTGATCGAGCGGGGGCGGACGGTGGTCTCGCTCGACCGGGCGCGGCCCGAGCGGCGCCACTCGACCCTCGAGCTGCTCGGGATCGAGTCGGAGGTCGTCGACCGCGAGGGCGAGCTCTGCGACGCCGAGCTGCTCGCGCGCATCCTGCGCCAGGACGAGGTTGACGAGGTCTTCCATCTGGCCGCGGAGACGATCGTCGGCACGGTCGCCGAGTCGCCGATGCGCGGCTTCGAGACCAACGTGCGCGGCACCTGGACCGTGCTCGACGCCTGCCTCGCCGCCGGGGTGGAGCGGGTCGTGGTCGCCTCGTCGGACAAGGCCTACGGCGCCCACGACGAGCTTCCCTACCGCGAGAGCTTCGCCCTGCGGCCGACCGCCCCGTACGAGGCCTCGAAGGCGGCCGCCGACATCATCGCCCGCAGCTACTGGCCGAGCTTCGGGCTGCCGGTCGCCGTGACCCGGTTCGCGAACATCTACGGCGGCGGCGACCTCAACTTCTCCCGGATCGTGCCCGAGGCCGTGTGCGCGGCGCTCGACGGGCGGGCCCCGGTGCTGCGGTCAGACGGCTCGCCCGAGCGCGACTTCCTCTACGTCGAGGACGCGGCCTCCGCCTACCTGGCGATCGCGGACAACCTGGACCGCGACGAGGTGCGCGGCGAGGCGTTCAACGCCGGCGGCGGCGAGCCCCACCGCGTCGGCGACGTGGTCGCGAGGATCGCCGAGCTCGCCGGGACCGGGGTGGAGCCGGACGTCCGCGGGACCGGCAACCCGAAGGGGGAGATCGACCGTCAGTGGGTCGACGCGGCCAAGCTGCGCGAGCGCTGCGGCTGGGAGCCCGCGGTCGACCTCGACCGCGGGCTCGAGCTGACGATCGAGTGGTATCGCGAGCACCCCGAGGCGCGGCCCGGGCCGCGGCCGCGGGCTGAGTCTCGCGGTTAGCCGACGCAGTTGACGATCACGGTCAGCGCCCAGTTTTCTGCGGAGTGGATCGTCTGCCCGCGGACGAGCCAAGTACTCGCGTTGACGGCGTAGCTGCGCGACGGAAACTGATCGTCATAGTTGCCCCCGTTGTCGAGCACATAGCCGCCGCCAGTGGCAACATCGCCCGCGTCGCAGGACGCGGTGAGCTCCTTGATGTGGGAGCTGTCCATAGGCGTGACCGCCTGCCGCGTGTAGGTTCGCCCTGTAACCGCGCCGTCAGCGAGCTTCGCGCTCGTCACCCCGCTGTCGGCGATCTCGTCGTCGAGCGTGTTGGTCGCGATGTCGTTTCCCGTGAGCGAGTTGTCAAAGACCTTCGCGGAACCGATCGTCGAGTTGGCGATGTCGCTGCCGAAGACCTGGCCGTCGCCGATCTTGAAGCTGGTTACGGCGCCGTCGGCGATCGCACTCTCGCCCACCGCCGAACCCTGGAGCTGGTGGTTGCCGACCGAGCCCGGGCCGAGGTCGGTGGACAGGATCGAGTCATCCTTGACCTCAGACGTCGAGATGGAGTTCGGGGCAACCTGCGCCGTCCTGACCGCGTTGTTGGCGAGGTCGGGTGTCTTGACCTCACCGTTGACGATGTCCGTGCTCCTGACGGTGTTGGCGGCGTAGGCCGTGCCGCCGGCGATGACCAGGAAAAGCGCGAGCGCGCCCATCCACTGGTCGCGCACTGTGCGGGCAATCCGATGCATGAGTCCCTCCTGCAGTGGTGGTTTGACCGCGACGAACCTGTCATATCCCGAGGTGGGGCGCAACCGAACATTTGCCCAGTGACGTGGTGTGGCCTCAACGCCTACACGAAACCCACACATCTCCCGGATCGCGGCTACATGCGGGCGTTCTAGGCTGCCCGTGATGGGCAGGACGATCGTCGTTGTCGAGGACGAGGAGCTGATCGCGGCGTCGGTGCGCGAGGCGGTCGGCCTCTGAGCCGGTGACGCGCCCGGCAGGATTCGAACCTGCGGCCTCCCGCTCCGGAGGCGGGCGCTCTATCCACTGAGCTACGGGCGCTCGGCGGGCAGCTTAGAGCGCCGCCGTGCGAGCGTCGACTTCCTTCTCCTATGCGAAAGCAAGTCGACGCTCGGCGCGTCGGGGGTCGCCCGCCAGGCCGGGGTGCGCAACTACCCTCCGCGCATGGACATGGACCTCGTCTTCCTCGGCACAGGCGGATCCGTGCCGACGGCGCGGCGGTCGACCGCCTGCCTGCTGGCGCGGGTCGGCGGTGAGCGGTTGCTGTTCGACTGCGGCGAGGGAGCGCAGCGCCAGATGCAGAGCTCGACCGGGCTCGTGCAGGTGGACGAGATCTACGTCACCCACCTGCACGCCGACCACTACCTCGGGATCCCGGGACTGCTGAAGACCTACGACCTCAACGGCCGCGAGCGCCCGCTGCGGGTGATCGGGCCGCCCGGGCTGATCGAGCTGTTCAAGGCTCTGCGGAGGATCTTCGGCCGGCTCGGCTACACGGTGGACCTGGTCGAGCTTCGCCCGGGGGAGGCCGTGCGCCACTCCAGCTACGAGGTGCGCCCGTTCGAGGTCGACCACCGGATGCGCGCCTACGGCTATGCGCTGGTCGAGGACCAGCGCCCGGGGCGCTTCGACCCCGAGGAGGCGGAGCGGCTCGGCGTTCCGCCGGGCCCGGCGTTCAAGCGCCTCCAGGACGGGGGGACGGTCGAAGGCAGCGCCGGGGCGGTCGAGCCCGAGCAGGTGATGGGCGAGCCGCGGGCGGGGCGGAAGCTGGTGATCAGCGGCGACACCGCCCCCTGCGAGATGACCCGCGTCGCGGCGCACGAGGCGCAGCTGCTGGTCCACGACGCGAGCTTCGCCGACGCCGAGCGCGAGCGGGCCGATCACACCGGGCACTCGACCGCCCGCCAGGCGGCGGAGCTCGCCGCCGACGCGGCGGTCGGGCTGCTGGCCCTGGTGCACGTCTCCTCGCGCTACGACGTCCGCGAGGTGCTCGAGGAGGGGCAGGCGGCCTTCCCGCGCACGATCGCCCCGCGCGACTTCGACCTGGTCGAGATCCCGTTCCCGGAGCGGGGCGACCCTCGCGTGGTCGAGGGCGGAGCGCGCCAGGCTCGCGACCCGCGCGCTACGGATCCGAGCCTCGCGCCATGACCCTCGACGAGCGCCTCGCGCGCCACCTGCACGTTGAGTCGCTTCGCCACCGCGACCTGCACCCCGAGCACGAGCCCCACGTCCTCTTCCAGGCGTCGACGATCGGCGCCCTGCTCGACGGCGCCTACGACGGCGACGTCACCTTCGGCGAGCTCGCCGAGCACGGCGACCTCGGGCTCGGGACCCTGAACGCGCTCGACGGCGAGATGATCGCCGTCGACGGGCGCTTCTACCGCGCGGACGTCGACGGCGATGTGGAGGAGATCGAGCCCACCCTGCGCACGCCGTTCGCGGCCGTGGCCTGGTTCGACCCCTCGCTCGAGCGGCAGCTCGACGGCCCGCTCTCCTACGAGGAGCTGCTGGCCGAGCTCGACGCGGTCGCAGCCGATCCCGACGCGAGCTGCGCGATCCGGATCGACGGCGAGTTCGAGCTCGTGCGCGCCCGCTCCGTGCCCAGGCAACTGCCGCCGTACCAGCCGCTGGGCGACGTGGTTGCCGAGCAGCGGGTGTTCGAGCTCGGCGACGTCGCCGGGAGCGTGGTCGGCTTTCGCTTTCCCGACTACGCCCGCGGGCTCGAGGTCGACGGCTACCACCTGCACTTCATCTCGGCCGACCGCACCCGCGGCGGGCACGTGCTCGACCTCCGGCCGCGCGAGGCCGTCGCCCACGTCGACCTCTCCGGCGAGCTCCACGTGGAGCTTCCGCCCGGGGTCGACCTCGACGACTCGGATCTCGACGACGCGACCGCCTCCGCGCTCGATCGCGCCGAGCGCAGCGGCTGAGCTCGACGCGTTCGGGCGCACGCTCTATCGGACCTTGCGCAGGACGACCCGGTCGGTCCCTCCGGACGCGGTCAGCTCGAGCACCGGACCCACACCGGCCGCGTAGAACTTGTATTCGATGTGCCGCGGCTCCAGCGGGTTGACCTCCTTGGTCATCAGAACCTGGTCGAAGTGGCCGAAGGGCACCCCGGCCTGCTCGTCGAGGCTCAGGACCCGCGCCTCGTCCTCCGCCTGGCCGGCGTAGTACTCCTGGCGATACGTCATCCCCACCTGCGGCGAGGCGGGCATGATCACGCCCGGCTGGGCGCCGTCGACGCCGGCTTCGAACGAGCCGTGAGTCGAGCTGACGCGGCCGTTCTCGTACTCCTTCGTGTCCTCGCCGAGATACCACACGTTGCCGGCTGAGTCCTGGGCGTACCAGTCGAACGTCTTCTCGACCGGCTCGCCGTGTTCGGAAACGACGTCGTGGACCACCCTCGCCGTGACCCCGTTCGCGATCAGCCGCGTCCGCCGGGTCACGTGGGTCACGCCCTTCTGTTGCGTGCCCTGGGCGTCCTGCTCGCGATACACCAGGCGGCTTCCGGGCACGAGCGGGAAGTACGGGTTGGTGATCTCGGTCGTGAACTCGGCGGGGTTGAGGACCACCGGCTCTCCGTCCTGGGGGAGGTTCGACGACGCTGCGGCCGCCGTCTGCGCCAGGCCTGCCGCGAGCACGACGCCCGCTACGGCAGCCGCGACGGCAAATTCGGATCGCCTCCGTCTGAACTCTGCTCCGGCCTTCATCTTCGATCCTTCGTTTGGGGCCGCAAGGGGCGGCCGCGTTTTGCAAGTGAGACCGACCCTGAGCGGAGAAGATGAAAGTCGCGTGAAACGATGAACCCGCTTTCACGGGCGAGCGGCCCGGGCCCTCAGCCCAGCGGCGCCACCAGGTCGGCGATCACGTAGGCGAGCGGCGCCGCCTGGTCCTCCTGGAGGAAGTGCTTGGCGGGCAGCAGCACCGGTTCGTCGACGCCGAGAATCTCCTGGACGCCCCGCATGTGGTCGAGCCCGAGCGCCGGGTCGCGCTCGCCCCAGACGATCCGGGCCGGGTAGCCCCGCTCGCCCAGCCCGCCGGCGAGGAAGTCCTGCTTCTCGGCCGTGAGCTCGAACCCGCGCATGATCTGCAGGAACGCCCGCCCGTTGTCGAGGCGGTGCAGGAGCGCGTGGTGGGCATAGATCTCGGCCGTCGACATCGCCGCCCGGTCGCCCAGACCCTGGAGGCGGAAGAGAGCCGCGAACAGCATCCGCGGGGTCGCCCGCAGCCAGAGCTCGCCGATCCCCGGGATCGCGAACGGCGCCATCACCCACGGCCGGCGAAACGTCGCCGGCTGCAGATCGGTGTTGAGCACGGTCAGCGAGAGCACCCGCTCGGGATTGCGGATCGCCCACTCGCAGCCGATCGGCCCGGCGATGTCGTGGACGACCAGGTGGCAGCGCCGCAGCTCGAGCGCGTCGACCGCCTCGCCCAGCCACCGGGCGAGCCCGGACCAGGAGTAGTCGAAGCGCTCGGGGCGCTCGGCGAGTCCGAGGCCGGGAAAGTCGAGCGCGACCGCCCGGACGCCCTGGTCGGCCAGGTGCGCGATCACCTTGCGGTAGAGGAACGAGCTCGCCGGGACGCCGTGAAGCAGAAGCACGTCGGGCCCCGAGCCCTGCTCGCGGACGAAGCTGCGCACGCCGCCGGCCTCGAAGCGGCGCCCGGCGGCGCTGTGGATGTCGATCAGCTCACCGACCGCGGGATCCATGGCCGGGGATGATTACCGCAACCTCGGCGAGAAGCCGCCACGACCCGGTCGAAGCTGCCGCGGCCGGTGCTAGGCTGACCGCGTCGGTTCCTTTAACCCGGTCCAGAGAGACCAGGAAGGGGCGCGCATGGAAATCCAGCCCGAGAGGGTTGTCCTCGATCGTGACGATCTGCGCCGCACACTCGTGCGGATCGCGCACGAGATCGTCGAGAAGAACCCGGCGTCGGAGCGGATCGCGCTGGTCGGTATCCACACCCGCGGCGCCGTCATCGGCCGCCGGCTGCATGCCCTGGTCGGCGAGCTCAGCGGCTCGGAGGTCCCGCTCGGCGACCTCGACATCTCCTTCTACCGCGACGACCTCCCGGGCCGCGAGCCGGGGGATCACCCCGTCGTCCACAGCTCGCACCTCGACTTCGAGCTCGACGGCCGCACGGTGGTCCTGGTCGACGACGTCCTCTTCACCGGGCGCACCGTACGGGCCGCGATCGACGCCCTCTTCGACTACGGGCGCCCCGCCCGGGTGCAGCTCGCGGTGCTCGCCGACCGCGGCCATCG
Organism: uncultured Solirubrobacterales bacterium; assembly: GCA_963842795.1. GTDB lineage: Bacteria > Actinomycetota > Thermoleophilia > Solirubrobacterales > 70-9 > WHSW01. Next base: position 30,338 of record CAWJHV010000025.1, read on the forward strand.
CGAGCTCCCGATCCGCCCCGACTACGTCGGCAAGAACCTGCCGACGGCCCGCGAGGAGCGCGTGTTCGTACGCCTCGAGGAGACCGACGGGGTGGACGAGGTCTCGATCGGCCAGGTCCAGCCGGCCACCGCGACGATCGGACAGCCATGAGGCACCTGCTCTCGATCGCCGACCTCGAGCGCTCCGACATCGAGCGGATCATGGAGCGGGCGGCGAGCTTCGCCGAGGTCGGCCGCCGCGACATCAAGAAGGTCCCGACGCTGCGCGGCCGCACGGTAGTCAGCCTCTTCTACGAGTCGAGCACCCGCACGAGCTCCTCGTTCGAGCTCGCCGCGAAGCGGCTCTCGGCCGACGTCGTCTCGATCAAGGCGGCCGGCTCCGCGGTCGAGAAGGGCGAGTCGCTCAAGGACACCATCGCGACCCTCTCCGCCTACGGGCCGGCGGCGATCATCATCCGCTCCCCGTACGCGGGCGCCGCCCAGCTGATCACCGGCTGGACCGCCGCCGCGGTGATCAACGCCGGTGACGGCAAGCACGAGCACCCGAGCCAGGCGCTGCTCGACGCCTACACCCTGCTCGACCGCTTCGGCACGCTGGAGGGCAAGCGCCGCGAGGACCTGCGCGACAAGCGGATCTGGATCGTCGGCGACGTGCTCCACAGCCGCGTCGCCCGCTCCTGCGCGCTCTGCTTCCGCAAGCTCGGCGCCGAGGTGACCGTCTGCGGGCCGCCCACGCTGATCCCGCGAGGGATCGAGGCGGCGCTCGGACGTGACCGTCGCGCACACGCTCGACGGGCTCGGCGAGGCCGACGTCGTCTACGCGCTGCGGATGCAGCGCGAGCGGATGACCGACACCTTCGTGCCCTCGATCCGCGAGTACGCGTTCAACTACCAGATCGACGCCCGCCGCCTGGGCCCGCGCCAGCTGCTGATGCACCCCGGGCCGGTCAACCGCGGGATCGAGCTCTCGCCGGAGGTGATCGACGGTCCCGCCTCGCTGATCACCGCCCAGGTCGAGAGCGGGCTTGTCGTGCGGATGGCGGTTCTCTACGAGCTGCTCACGGGCGGCGGCGAGCCGCGCGGCGCGGACGCCGGCGACACCGAGCTGCCCGCGCCGACGCCGATCGGGGAGCCGGCGTAGTGAGTGCGCTTCGCCCGGTCTCCGCGCTCGACTGGCGCGGGACCGATGCCGAGCCCGCCGGCGCCCTGATCGTCCGCGGCGCCAGGGTGGTCGACCCCGGCACGGGCCTCGACGGCACCCGCGACGTGGTCGTCCGCGACGGCGAGATCGCCTCGATCTCCGAAGCCGGCACCGGCGAGGCCGAGGGCGCCGAGGTGATCGAGGCCGAGGGCCTCGCCCTGTTTCCCGCCTTCTTCGACCCGCACGTGCACCTGCGCACGCCCGGGCACGAGGACAAGGAGGACGTCGAGACCGGCTCGCGCGCGGCCGCGGCGGGCGGCTTCTGCGGGATCGTGGCGATGGCGAACACCGAGCCGCCGATCGACACCGCGGCGGACATCGCCGCCCTGCGCGAGCAGGCCCGCGAGCAGGCGGCGGTCCCGGTCGGCTTCGTCGCGACGGTGACCAAGGGGATGGCGGGCGCCGAGCTCACCGAGATGACCGACCTGGCCCTGGCGGGCGCGGTCGGCTTCTCCGACGACGGCCTGCCGATCCGCAGCGCGCGGGTGATGCGGCGCGCGCTTCAGTACCAGCGCCTCGTCGACCTGCCGATCGCCCTGCACGAGGAGGACCCGGAGCTGTCGGCAGGCGGCTCGATGCACGAGGGCGAGGTCTCGGCGGCGCTCGGGATCACCGGGATACCGTCGGTCTCCGAGTCGACGATGATCGCCCGCGACTGCGCGCTGGCGGCGTTCGAGGACGCCCGGATCCACGTCCAGCACCTCTCCGCGGCCGAGTCGGTGGCGGCGATCGAGCAGGCGAAGGCCGACGGCGTCGCGGTCACCTGCGAGGCGACGCCGCACCATCTGGCGCTCACCGACGAGGAGGTCCGCAGCCTCGACTCGCGGTTCAAGATGAACCCGCCGCTGCGCGCCGAGGCCGATCGCCAGGCGCTGATCGCCGGCCTTCGCTCGGGGGCGATCGACTGCATCGCGACCGACCACGCGCCCCACACCTCGGACGAGAAGGAGACCCCGTTCGAGCAGGCGGCGATGGGCGTCACCGGGCTCGAGACGGCGTTCGCCGCCGTCTACACCGACCTCGTCGTCCCCGGCGTGCTCGAGCTGGCGACGGTCATCGACCGGCTCGGTGCCGGCGCCGAGCCGGTCGGCTTCGAGCGCCCGAGGATCGCGCCCGGCGCCGAGGCGAACCTGACCCTCTGCGATCTCGACGCCGAGTGGGAGGCCGGGGCGGAGGGCTGGGAGAGCCGCTCGGACAACTCCTGCTTCCAGGGCCGGCGCCTGCGCGGCCGGGTGCTGATCACGGTGGCCTGCGGGCGGGTCGCCTACCGCCAGCGGTCCTTTGCCCTGGGGGTCGCGTCGTGAGCGTCGCAGACTTCCAGTGCTTGATCGGCGGCGCTCACGACGCGGCGCCCACAATTTGTTCGAGGGTCGCGTGAAGCTCGACCCGCAGCGCACCAGCCTGGTCGTGATCGACATCCAGGAGGCCTTTCGCAAGGCGCTCCCGAGCTTCGACGAGGTCGCCGCGGCCGCCGCCACCCTGGTCGAGGGCGCCACCGCGGTCGGGGTCCCCGTGGTGGTCACCGAGCAGTACCCGAAGGGCCTCGGCGCCACCGTCGCGGAAGTCGCCGAGCACCTGCCGGACGGCGTCGAGGCGCTGGCCAAGGTCCGCTTCTCCGCCGCGGAGGCCGACGGCTTCGAGCTCGGCGAGCGCGATCAGGCGCTCGTCTGCGGGATCGAGGCTCACGTGTGCGTCAACCAGACGGTCCTCGACCTGCTCGACGACGACGTCGAGGTCCACGTCGCCGCCGACGCGGTCGGCTCCCGTACCGAGGCGAACCGCGAGCTCGGGCTGGCGAAGATGGAGCGGGCCGGCGCTCTCCTGACCAGCGTCGAGATGGCGCTGTTCGAGCTCCTGGGCGGCTCCGACGCCCCGGCCTTCAAGCAGGTCCAGGCGCTCGTCAAGTGACTGGTCGGACGACGATCGACGAGCGGCCCGGCTACGTCCTGCTCGAGGACGGCACGGCCTTCGAGGGCGATCTCTGCGGCGCCCCGGCCGACGCCCTCGGCGAGGTCGTCTTCAACACCTCGATGACCGGCTACCAGGAGGCGGTCACCGACCCCAGCTACGCCGGCCAGATCATCACCTTCACGTATCCGATGATCGGCAACTACGGGGTCGGCGCGGCGGCGATGGAGTCCGACCGCGCCCAGGCGCGGGCCGTGATCATGCGTGAAGCACGCAACGGCGAGGACGCCGCCGACGCGGAGGGCGGATGGCTCGACTGGCTGCGCTCCTGCGGCGTGCCGGCGATCACCGGCGTCGACACCCGGACCCTGGTCCGCCACATCCGCGACTGCGGCGCGATGCGCGGCGGGATCTTCCCGGCGGAGCTCTCGGCGGCGGAGGCTCGCGAACGGATCGACGCCGAACCCGCGATGGCCGGGGCCGACCTCGCCCGCTCCGTGACCCCGGACGACCCGATCGAGCTCGACGGCGACGGGCCGCACATCGTCGCGCTCGACACCGGGATCAAGCTCAGCATCATCCGGCAATTCCGCGATCGGGACTGCCGGGTGACGCTCCTCCCCTGCGACGCCTCCTCCAAGGCGGTGCTGGATCGCGATCCGGACCTCGTCTTCCTCGCCAACGGCCCGGGCGACCCGGCGGCGCTCGACTACGTCGTCGACACGGTGCGCGACATCGTCGGCAAGAAGCCCGTGGTCGGGATCTGCCTCGGCCACCAGCTGCTCTGCCGGGCGGTCGGGCTGGAGACGTTCAAGCTCCCCTTCGGCCACCGTGGCGCCAACCACCCGGTCAAGGACCTCGCCAGCGGCAAGATCGACATCACGTCCCAGAACCACGGCTTCGCCGTCCGCCCGCCGGACGGCGGCGAGACGATCGAGGCCGACGAGCCGGTGCGCTGGGAGACCGACTTCGGCGCCGCCGAGCTTACCCACCTGAACCTCTACGACCGCACGGTCGAGGGCCTGGCGTTGCGCGAGGTGCCCGGGATGCACGGTGCAGTACCACCCAGAGGCCGGTCCCGGGCCCGCACGACGCGCGCTACCTCTTCGACCGCTTCCTGGAGCTCGCTCTGTGAGGCGGAGCGAAGCGAAGCCGAGCCGCGCCGCTGTTGAGGCGCCTCATTTGATCTGGCCGCCGTCCCGGGAGCCGCTCAGCGGCTCGATCGTCCGCCTCGAGCCGCTGGCCGAGGCCCATCGCGAGGGCCTGCGACGGGCGGCCGACGACGCCGAGATCTGGACCTGGATGGATCGCCGGATCCCGGGCGAGGAGGGTGCCTTCGACCGCTGGTTCGAGACCCGGCTCGTGGGCTCCGAGCACGGCGACGAGTGGTGCTTCGCGACCGATCTCGGCGGCCGGAGGCGAGCCGATCGGCAGCTCCTCCTATCTCGCCGTGCGCCCCGAGCACGACGGGCTCGAGATCGGCTGGACCTGGCTCAACCCGTCGGCGTGGCGGACCGGGGCCAACATCGAGGCCAAGCTGCTGATGCTCGGCCACGCCTTCGACGAGCTCGGCGCGATGCGGGTCGAGTTCAAGACCGACGCCCGCAACGAGCGCTCACGGGCCGCGCTCGACGGCATCGGGGCCACCTACGAGGGGATCTTCCGCAAGCACATGCTGATGCCGATCGTCGGCGTCCGCGATTCCGCCTACTACTCGATCACCGACGAGGAATGGCCCGCGGTCCGCGACCTGCTGACCGCGCGGCTCGAGCGCGCCGTGGAGGCTTCGCGTGCCTAGGCGCGACGACATCAACAAGATCCTGCTGATCGGCTCGGGCCCGATCGTCATCGGCCAGGCGGCCGAGTTCGACTACTCGGGCGTCCAGGCGTGCAAGGTGCTGCTCGAGGACGGCTACGAGGTCGTGCTCGTGAACTCGAACCCGGCGACGATCATGACCGACCCCGAGTTCGCCGATCGCACCTACGTCGAGCCGCTCGACTGCCCGACTCGGTGACCAGGATCCTCGAGCGCGAGCGGCCCGACGCGCTGCTGCCGACGCTCGGCGGCCAGACGGCGCTCAACCTGGCGAAGGCGCTGCACGACGACGGGCACGCTCGAGCGGCTCGGCGTGGAGCTGATCGGCGCCGACTACGAGGCGATCCACCGGGCCGAGGACCGCGAGGCGTTCCGGGAGACGATCGAGACGGCCGGGCTGCGGGTGCCGTGGTCGACGATCGTCACCTCGATCGGCGAGGCCGAGCGCGGCCTGGCCGACGGCTCGCTGGAGCTGCCCGGCGATCGTTCGCCCGGCGTTCACGCTCGGCGGGCAGGGCGGGGGGGTCGGGAACACCTCGACCGAGCTGCTCGGGGTGGTCTCCGAGGGCCTCGCCGCGAGCCCGATCAACCAGGTGCTGGTCGAGGAGTCGGTGCTCGGCTGGGGCGAGTTCGAGCTCGAGGTGATGCGGGACCGAAACGACAACGTGGTCGTCATCTGCTCGATCGAGAACGTCGACCCGATGGGCGTCCACACCGGCGACTCGGTCACCGTCGCCCCGGCCCAGACGCTCACCGACGGCCTCTACCAGGAGCTTCGCGACCAGGCGATCCGCGTGATCCGGGCGGTCGGGGTCGAGACCGGGGGCTCGAACATCCAGTTCGCGGTCAACCCCGACAGCGGCGAGGTGGTCGTGATCGAGATGAACCCGCGGGTGTCCCGCTCGTCGGCGCTCGCCTCGAAGGCGACCGGGTTCCCGATCGCCAAGATCGCCGCCAAGCTCGCGGTCGGGTACGCGCTCGAGGAGATCGACAACGACATCACCGGGGCCACGCCCGCTTCTTTCGAGCCGACGATCGACTACGTGGTCACCAAGGTGCCGCGGTTCGCGTTCGAGAAGTTCCCGGGCGCCGAAGGGGAGCTGACCACGCATATGAAGTCGGTTGGCGAGGCGATGGCCATCGGCCGCACCTTCCGCGAGTCGTTTGCGAAGGCGATGCGCTCGCGCGAGCTCGACGCCGAGTGCGAGCCGCCGCAGGACGACGAGGAGCTGCTCGAGCAGCTGGCGACGCCGCGGGCCGACCGCTTCGACCTCGTCGACGCCGCTTTCCGGCGCGGGCTGACGGTCGACCAGGTCCACGAGCGGACCTCGATCGACCCGTGGTTCCTCCGCGAGCTGCGGGCGCTGGCCACCGAGGGCGACGGGACCGCCGGCCTCGACCGGACCTTCCGCTCGGTCGACACCTGCGCCGCCGAGTTCGAGGCCCGCACCCCGTACTACTACTCCGCCCACGAGCGCAACGCGTCCCTGGTCGGAGAGGTCCGCCGCGGCGAGCGCGAGTCGGTGGTCATCCTCGGCTCGGGGCCGAACCGGATCGGCCAGGGGATCGAGTTCGACTACTGCTGCGTGCACGCGGCGATGACCGTGCGCGAGTCGGGCCGCGACGCGGTGATCATCAACTGCAACCCGGAGACGGTCTCGACCGACTACGACACGTCCGACCGGCTCTACTTCGAGCCGCTCACGGCCGCCGACGTGCTCGCGGTGATCGAGGTCGAGCAGCCCGAGGGCGTGATCCTCCAGTTCGGCGGCCAGACCCCGCTGCGGCTCGCGAAGCCGCTCCAGGAAGCGGGTGTGCCCCTGCTCGGAACCCCTGTCGACGCGATCGACCTGGCCGAGGACCGGGGCCGGTTCGGGGCGCTCCTGCGCCGGCTCGAGATCGCGCACCCGCCGTACGGCACCGCGCACTCGGCCGAGGAGGCGGGGATGATCGCCGAGGACGTCGGCTTCCCGCTGCTCGTCCGGCCCTCTTACGTGCTCGGCGGTCGGGCGATGGAGATCTGCTACTCCGCGGCCGGCCTCGGCGAGTACCTGGAGCGGCACGTGAAGGCCGACCAGGAGCACCCGCTGCTGCTCGACCGCTTCCTCGAGGACGCGATCGAGGTCGACGTCGACGCGCTCTGCGACGGCGAGACCTGCGAGATCGCCGGGATCATGCAACACGTCGAGGAGGCGGGCGTGCATTCCGGCGACTCCGCCTGCGTGATCCCCCCGATGAGCCTCGGCGAGGCGATGCTCGACGAGATCCGGGAGACGACCGGGAGAATCGCGCTCGAGCTCGGCGTCATCGGCCTGCTCAACGTCCAGTACGCGGTCGCCGGCGGGCGCCTGTACGTGATCGAGGCAAACCCGCGGGCCTCCCGCACGGTCCCGTTCGTCTCCAAGGCGATCGGGGCGCCGCTGGCCAAGCTCGCCTGCCGGCTGATGCTCGGCGAGCCCCTGTCCGGGATCGAGCTGCCGACGATGCACAACGGCCACGTCTCGGTCAAGGAGGCGGTGATGCCGTTCGCCCGCTTCGCCGGCGCCGACTCCCTCCTCGGCCCGGAGATGAAGTCGACCGGGGAGGTCATGGGGATCGCCGGCGACTTCCCGACCGCGTTCGGCAAGGCCCAGGCGGCCGCCGGCGTCTCGCTGCCGTCCGAGGGCACGGTGTTCATCACCGTGACCGACACCGACAAGCCGGCCGCGAGCGAGCTCGCCGCCCGCTTCTTCGACCTCGGCTTCGAGCTGATCGCGACCCGGGGAACGGCGCAGGCGATCTCGCGCATGGGGATCCCGGTGACGTCGATCAACAAGATCGGGGACGGCTCGCCCCACGTCGTCGACTACATCCGCAACCGCGAGGTCGACATGGTGATCAACACCCCGACCGGCAGCGGCGCGCGCTCGGACGGATACGAGATCCGCAACGCCGCCGTCCGCCGCGGGATCCCGTGCATCACCACGATGACCGGCGCCTCGGCCGCCGCTCGGGCGGTCTTCGCCGCGCGCGAGGGCCGCGCCGAGCCGGTGAGCCTTCAGGAGCTGCACGAGGGGTCGTTCGACGTTCGTCGTTCGTCGTTCGACCGCGGGGCGTGACCATGGCGCCGGACCGCGTGCCGGCGCCGTTCGGGCGGCGGAGCTGCGAGGTGGTGGTGAACGAGGCCAGCGGCGGGTACCGGATCGTCTCGGCGCTCGACACCGGCGGACCGATGCCCCGGGCTGGGCAGTTCTACATGCTCACCGGAGAGCGGTGGGGTGGAGCCGGGGGGCGGCCGTACCTCCCGCGAGCGTTCTCCGTGGCCGAGGCGGAGGCGGCCGACGGGGGCGTGCGGCTCGACTTCCTGCTCGAGGCGATCGGCCCGGGCACCGAGCGGCTGGCGTCCCTGAGCCCGGGCGAGGAGCTGGCGCTCACCGGCCCGCTCGGCCGCCCTTTCAGCGCTCCGGCGGAGCTCGCCCCGGGCGCCGCCGGCGCGATCCTCGTCGGCGGGGGGATCGGGATCGCGCCGCTCGCGATCCTGCGCCGCGAGCTCGCCGACCGCGGCGTCGCCCAGCGCGTCCTGCTCGGTTTTCGCGACCGCCGGCACTCCGGCGGGCTGGAGCTCTTTCGCTGCTCGGAGCTGCGGCTGGCGTCCGAGGACGGCCACAGCGGCCACCAGGGCTACGTCACCGACCTGCTCTCGGTCCTGCTCGAGGGCGACGACGCGGGCTCGGCGGCGGTGTTCGCCTGCGGCCCGCCGGCGATGCTGGAGGCCGTACGCGGGCTCTGCGCGGCTCACGGCGTCGCCTGCGAGCTGGCGATGGAGACCCCGATGGCCTGCGGCTTCGGCTCCTGCTTCGGCTGCGCGGTGCCGCTCGCGGGGGGCGGCTACATGCGGCTCTGCGTCGATGGGCCAACGGTCGCCGGCGATCGCATCGAGTCGGCTCTCGTCGCCGGGAGCGGCCATTGACGGACCTCTCGCTCGAGCTCTGCGGCATCCACCTGCCGCACCCGATCCTGAACGGCAGCGGCACCTTCGACGCGATCGCCGCAAGACGGACGTTCGGGGACGCGCTCGAAGAGCGCTTTCCGTTCAGCATCTTCGTCTCGAAGACGATTACGCCCGAGCCGCGGGCCGGCAACCCGCCGCCGCGGCTCTACGAGACCCCGTCCGGGCTGATCAACTCGATCGGGCTGCCGAACAAGGGCCTGGAGGGCTTTCTCGCCGAGGACCTGCCCGAGCTCGCACGGCTGCCGGTGCCGCTCTGCGTCTCGGTGATGGCCCCGAGCCGCGAGGGCTTCGCCGCTCTGGTCGAGGGCGTCGGGGCCCGCGAGGAGGTGGCCGTGATCGAGCTCAACGTCTCCTGCCCGAACGTCAGGTCCGGGCTGATCGTGGGCGAGCAGCCGTCGGAGACCCTCGCTCTCTGCGAGGCGCTGCGCCCGCTGACCGACAAGCCTCTGATCGCGAAGCTGACCCCGAACTGCGCCGACCCGGCCGCGGTCGCCGAGGCCGCCGCCGCGGGCGGCGCCGACGCCGTCTCGCTGATCAACACCCTGCGCGCGACCGCCCTCGACCCGGCCACGCTGCGGCCCTGGCTCGGAGCTGGGAGCGGGGGGCTCTCGGGGCCGGCGATCGCGGCGATCGCGCTCGACCAGGTGCGCCGGGTCGCGGCGGCGGTCTCGATCCCGGTGATCGGCATGGGCGGGATCGAGTCCGGCGCCGACGCGCTGGCGATGCTGGCCGCCGGCGCGACCGCGATCGCCGTCGGCACTGCGAGCTTCCGCGACCCCCTGGCGGCTCGGCGGATCCGCTTCGAGCTCGCCGAGGAGCTCGCGGGTCGGGGTCTCGATCGGCTCCCGGACCGACCGCTTACGTCGACCTCAAGTTGAGGTCGAACCGAATTTCGGTGAAATCCCGGCGATCACCCTTGCGCCTCGCCGTGGCGCGGTTATAGTGCGACCGCCGATGGCCCCCGCCTCCGTCGACACGACATCCGCCGCCGTTCCCGAGAGGTCTCATGAGCAGCGGATGCGGGCCCTTCGGCGTGCAAACGAGATCCGTTCGGCCCGCGCCCAGCTCAAGCGCGACCTCAAGGGCGGTAAAGCGAAGATCGAGCAGCTACTGCTCGATCCGCCCGACTATGTCCTCTCCGCGAAGGCCTTCGACATGATCCTCGCGGTGCCCAAATACGGGCGCGTGAAGGCGAACAAGATCCTCACCCAGTGCCGGATCTCGCCCTCGAAGACGATCGGCGGGCTGTCCGAGCGCCAGCGCGCGGAGCTGGTTCAGTTCCTCCGCCGCTAGCGCCGGTGCCGCGATGATCACCGCGGCGCACCTGATCGCCTTCGCCGGCGACGCGGACGCGGCGCGCGCCTTCTTCCGCGACGTGCTCGAGCTTCCCTCGGTCGACGCCGGTGACGGCTGGCCGATCTTCGCCCTGCCGCCGACCGAGGTCGCCGTCCATCCCGGCGAGGGGTGGGGTCAACCCGAGGGCGGGCACCGGCTGTTCCTCGTCTGCGACGAGATCGAGAGCACCGTGGCGGAGCTGAAGCAGAAGGGGGTCGAGTTCACCACCGGGGTCATCGAGGAGGACTGGGGCCGGCTGGCGACCCTGGTCGTGCCCGGACACGGCGAGATCGGCCTCTACGAGCCCAAGCACCCGAGCCCGCTCGAGGGCGTCGGCAGCTGACGCCGCGGCTCTCCGCCGCCCCAGCGGTCAGGATGGCGGCGTGGAGCAGACGAGGGCCAAGGTCTTCGTGATCACCGGCCCCAGCGGGGTCGGCAAGGGGTCTTTGATCCGGCTCCTGCGCGAGCGGATCGGCGATCTCGCGCTCTCGACCTCGGCTACCACGCGGGCGCCGCGCGAGGGGGAGGAGGACGGGCGCGACTACCACTTCCTCTCCCGCGAGGAGTTCGCGCGCCGGGCGGACCGCAACGAGTTCCTCGAGCACGCGGCCTACAGCGGCAACCGCTACGGGACCCTGCGCTCGGAGGTCGAGCGCCGGCTCGCGGCGGGCGAGTCGGTGGTGCTCGAGATCGAGGTCCAGGGAGCCCGCCAGGTGCGCGCGGCGATGCCGGAGGCGGTGCTCGTGTTCATCGCCCCGCCCGACCCGGCAGCGCTGCGGGAGCGCCTCGAGCGGCGCGGCACCGACGACCCCGAGGCGATCTCGGAGCGCCTGCGCACGGCCCAGATCGAGCTCGACGCGCAGGAGGAGTTCGCTCATGTGGTTTGCAATGACGACCTGGAGCGCGCAGCCGCGGAGCTGGAACGGATCGTCAGAGAGGAACTGGCCGGTTCCTAACAACCGACGACCCTTGCCCTACACTCCGCCCCGATGATCAAGCCAAGAGTCGATGAACTTCTGGAGCGGACCGACAGCCATTACGCCGCCGTGATGGTGGCCGCGAAGCGCGCTCGGCAGCTCAACAGCTACTACCGCGCGCTCGGCGAGGGCAGCTACGAGGAGTACACCCCGCCGATGGTCGAGTCCCAGACCGGCAACTACCTCACGATCGCGCTCGAGGAACTGGCCCAGGGCAAGCTCAAGTACCGCTACCGCGCCTAGCGCGAGCGGCGCTCGCAAGCTCGCGCCCGGAACGGCTCTCCGGCGCGCGTAGGATCAAGCCATGGCCCGCATCCTGCTCGGCGTGAGCGGCGGCATCGCCGCCTACAAGGCGCTCGAGCTCGCCCGCCTGGCGACGAAGGCCGGGCACGGCGTGCGCGTGCTGATGACCCCGGCGGCCGGCCGCTTCGTCGGCGCCGCCTCGTTCGAGGGGATCGTCGGCGCGCCGGTGCTGGTCGACGAGTTCGAACGCGATCCGATGCGGGGGGCCTTCCCGGGCGACGAGCCGCCGGCCCACGACCCAATCGGCCATCTGGCGCTGGCCTCGAACGCCGACGCCTACCTCGTCGCGCCGGCATCGGCGAACACGATTGCCAAGCTCGCCGCCGGGATCTGCGACTCGATCCTGACCACCTCCTTCCTCGCCTGCGCAGCTCCCCGCCTGGTCGCACCGGCGATGAACGACCGCATGTACGCCGACGCGGCGACGCAGGCGAACCTGGCGGCCCTCGCCGGGCGCGGAGTGCGGGTCCTCGAGCCCGACTCGGGAGCGCTCGCCTCCCGTGGGGAGCACGGCGTCGGCCGCCTGCCCGAGCCCGCGCGCCTGCTCGCCGAGGTCGAGGCCGCGCTGCCGACCGCGCACGGCAGCTGGGACGGCCTGCGCGTGCTGGTCACGGCCGGCGGCACCCGGGAGCCGATCGACCCGGTGCGCTTCATCGGCAACCGTTCCAGCGGGCGCATGGGGCTGGCGCTCGCCGAGGCTGCGGTGCGTCGTGGGGCCGAGGTGACGCTGGTCGCCGCCAACATCACGGTGCCGCTGCCGCCGGCGCTGGAGACGGTGCGGGTCCAGACCACCGCCGAGCTCGCCGGGGCGGTGGGGGAGCGGTTCGGCGACTCTCACGTGCTGCTGATGGCGGCAGCGCCGGCCGACTTCCGCGCTGCCGAGCCGGCCGCCGGCAAGCTCTCGCGCGGCGATGAGGAGCTCGCGCTGCGCCTGCAGCCGACCGAGGACATCCTCGCCGGCGTAGCGGCTCGCCGCCGCGACGATCAGACCCTCGTCGGGTTCGCCGCCGAGACCGGCCCTGACGCGATCGAACGCGCCCGAGCCAAGCTCGAGCGCAAGGCCGTCGACGCGATCGTCTTCAACGACGTCTCCCGGGCGGAGATCGGCTTCGACTCCGAGCGAAACGAGGTCACGGTGGTCGAGCGCGGCGGCGAGCTGCACGTGCCGCTGGCGTCGAAGCGGCAGGTGGCCGAGGCGATCCTCGACCGGGTCGAAGCGCTCAGGGGACTGCGCAGCCCCGAGCCCGCTGACCGCGACCGCTGAGCCGGCCGGCGGGCCCGCGGACGCGGCCACGCACCGTCCTACACTGAAAGCGTGCCCACCACCGACGACAGCCTCTACACCCTCTACCGGCGCGGTGTCGAGCTGCTCGAGGACGGCAGCTTCGGCGAAGCGACCGTGCCGCTCGCCGAGGTCGCCAGGCACGAGCCCGAGAAGACGTCGGTGCGCGAGGCGCTCGGGCGCGCCTACTTCCGCAACCGCCAGTTCGATAAGGCGGCGACCGAGTTCGAGGCCGTCGTCGACCGCCAGCCGGTCAACGACTACGCGCACTTCTGCCTCGGTCGCGCGCTCAGCCTCACCGGAGAGCGCGATCGGGCCCGCCATCACCTGGCGCTGGCCTCGAACCTGCGCCCGGACCGCGGCGACTACCGGCTCTACCGCGACAGGCTTCGCAGCGCGTCGTGAGGCGCATCAGGTGATCGTGCGCCCGGCCGCGGCCGCGGACGTCGGGGCGGTGCTGGCGCTGTGGGCACGTGCGCGCAGCGGCGTCGCCCGCTACGTGCGCGACGTCTGAATGCGGGCGCTGGTCCAGCGCGTCAGCCGCGCCTCGGTCTCGGTCGATGGACGGCGGATCGCAGCGATCGGCCCCGGGCTCCTGGTCCTGCTCGGCGTTCGCGACGGCGACAGCGAGGCGGCCGCGGACCGGCTCGCCGACAAGGTGCGGGCCCTGCGGATCTTCGACGACGCCGACGGGCGGATGAACGAGCCGCTGGGCGAGCGCCAGGTGCTCTGCGTGAGCCAGTTCACCCTCTACGCCGACACGCGAAAGGGCAACCGCCCGAGCTTCGTCGAAGCGGCGGCAGCCGAGGTGGCCGAGCCGATCTACGAGCGCTTCTGCGAGCGCCTCGGCGCCGAGCGCGGCGCCTTCGGGGCCCGGATGGAAGTCGAGCTCGTCAACGACGGTCCGGTGACCCTGCAGCTGGAGTCCTGACGACCGTTCGCACGCGACGGGCGAGGCTATACTCAACGGCTCCTTCTCACGTACCCGTACCCTGTGAATGGTGGGCCCGGGCCCGCCTTTTTTATCGCGGTTTCGGGCCCGAGAAGGGGAGAGAGACGACGAGTGAGATGTCAAAGAGCGAACTGAGAGAACTGCAGACGAAGATCGAGGAGCGGATCGCGGCGTTCGACCTGAACGTCGAAGTCATCGCGCTCGAACGCCCCGCCGGGGAGACGCTGCGCCTGTACATCGACCATCCCGACGGGGTCGACCTCGCGCTCTGCGAGCGCGTCACCGGCGAGCTTCGCGAGCTGCTCGAGGCGTACTCGCTCGAGGTCTCCTCGCCCGGCGCCGATCGCCCGCTGACCAAGCCCGAGCACTTCCGGCGGTTCCTCGGACGGCGGGTCAAGGTGCGCACGGCCGAGGCGATCGCCGGACGACACAACTTCACCGGGACGCTGACCGACGCCGACGACGAGGGTGTGCTCCTCGACGCGGACGGCGCGGACGTGCGCATCCCGCTGGCGCGCATCCGCCGTTCCAACCTGGTCCCCGAATTTGGAGGAGGTGGCGCTTGAGCCGCGAGATCGTCGAGGCCCTCCACGGCCTCGAGCAGGAGAAGGGGATCGACGCCGAGACGCTGATGGCGGCGCTCGAGGATGCCCTGCTCTCCGCGTACAAGAAGAGCCCGGGAGCGGCCAAGTACGCCCGCGTCGACCTCGACCGCGAGACCGCGGACTTCCGCGTCTTCGAGCTCATCCTGCCGCCGGAGCTGGAGGAGAAGCTGCTCGCCGAGGTCGCCGAGGAGCAGGAGCCCACAGTCGATCCCGAGACCGGCGAGCTGCGCGAGCCCGAGGAGCCCGAGCTCGACCCCGAGATCCTCGCCCCGTACGAGGACCAGATCAAGTCCCGTGACGTGACCCCGGACGACTTCGGCCGGATCGCCGCCCAGACGGCCAAGCAGGTGATCCTGCAGCGGATCCGCGAGGCCGAGCGGCAGATGATGTACGACGAGTACCAGGACCGCGTCGGCGAGCTGATCACCGGGATCATCCAGCAGTCCGACAACCGCTACACGCTGGTTCAGCTGCGCGAGCGGGTCGAGGCGCTACTGCCCCGCTCCGAGCAGGTCTGGAACGAGCGCTACGACCACGGGATGCGGGTCAAGGCGGTGATCACCGACGTCTCGGCCGAGGGTAAGGGGCCGAGCATCGTCGTCAGCCGTCGCAGCCCCGAGCTGATCAAGGAGCTGTTCGAGCTCGAGGTGCCGGAGATCGCCGACAGCCTGGTCGAGATCGTCGGCGTCGCCCGCGAGCCCGGCTATCGCTCGAAGATCGCCGTGATCTCGCACGCCGACGGCGTCGACCCGGTCGGCGCCTGCGTCGGGCCGCGTGGCTCGCGCGTGAGGATGGTCGTCTCGGAGCTGCGCGGCGAGAAGATCGACATCATCCCCTACAACGAGGAGCCGGCCCGGTTCGTGGCCAAGGCGCTCTCGCCGGCCCGCGTCCGCGAGGTGCTGGTCGACGACGAGACCAAGGAGGCGACCGTGATCGTCCCCGACGACCAGCTCTCGCTGGCGATCGGGCGCGAGGGCCAGAACGCCCGCCTCGCCGCCAAGCTCACCGGCTGGAAGGTCGACATCAAGTCGCAGACCGAGTTCTCGGAGACCGACGAGGGCGAGTACGAGCAGGAGGAGGCCGCTGACGGCCGCTGCGCCGCCGTGCTCTCCGCCGGCCGCCGCTGCCCGAACGCCGCTCTCGACGGGTCGCGCTTCTGCGGCCTGCCGCAGCATCAGGCGCTGGCGCGGTTCGGCACCAACCAGGTGACCGTTCTCGCTCCGCTCGCCGACGCCGAGGTGGCCGTGCTCGCCGATCCCGACGCGGCCGAGGCCGACGTCGCGGCGCTGGCCGCCAAGGCGAAGGCCGAGTTCACCGAGCCGGCGGCCGAGACAGAGCCGACGCCCGAGGCCGAGGCGGAGCCCCAGCCTCAGGCCGAGGCGGAGCCGACCCCCGAGTCCGTGGCCGACACCGCAACCGAGCCGCCGGCTGAGCCCGCAGCAGAGGCCGGCGAGCCCGCGCCCGAGCCGCCCGCGGCACCCGCGGAGCCGCTCGCGCCGGCCACCGAGGAGACGGACGTCGGAGAGGAAGCCCAAGAGGAGGCCGAGGACATCGCGGAGCCCCAGGACGGGGCGCCCCAGCAGACCGATGCCGCCGAGGAACCAGCGGAGGCTCAGTCGTAGTTGGCCCGTAAGCGCGTCCACGAGATCGCCAAGCAGCAGGGCCTGACCAGCAAGCAGGTCCTGGCTGCGCTCAACGCCGCCGGAGTCGAGGCCAAGGCGGCCGCCTCGAGCGTCGAGGAGGACATCGCGCTGAAGGCGCTCGAAGCCGCCAACGGAGGCGGCGGCGCAGCCCAGGCCGCACCGGCACCCGCGGCTGAGTCCGCCGCGCCCGCCCAGGCGGCTCCGGCCGCCGATCCGCCCCCGGCGCAGGCCCCGGCCGCCGCGCCGCAGCGCCCAGTCCGCCCGGTCCAGGCCGGCGGGGACGGTGGCGAGGCGAAGGCCGGGCAGAAGAAGCGCCGCCGGGTGGTGATCGACTCGCAGGCCTCGCGCCGCGACCAGATGCCGCAGGCGCCGCCGCGACGACCCCCGAGGCGCCGCGGAGGCCGCCGCCGCCGGCCGCTGCTGGAGGAGCCGCCCGTCGCGCAGGTGGTCGAGACCGAGGAGCCCGCGCTCCACATCCGCTCCGGGGCGACGGTGCGGGAGGTCGCCGAGATCTTCGGCGTCGGCGCCGCGGACGTGATCAAGCAGCTCATGCAGCTCGGCGAGATGGCGACCCTGACCCAGACGCTCACGGACGAGACGATCGAGGTCCTCGCCGACGCTCTCGACCGCAAGGTGGAGATGGTCAGCGCTGCCGAGGAGGCGGTCGAGGAGCCTGTCTTCGACGACGACGATTCGGACCTCGTCGATCGCCCGCCCGTCGTCACGATCATGGGCCACGTCGATCACGGCAAGACCTCGCTGCTGGACGCGATCCGCGAGACCGAGGTGGTGGCCGGCGAGGCCGGCGGGATCACCCAGCACATCGGCGCCTATCAGGTCCACCAGAACGACAAGACGATCAGCTTCATCGACACCCCGGGCCACGCCGCGTTCACAGCGATGCGCGCCCGCGGCGCCGACGTCACCGACATCGTGGTGATCGTCGTGGCCGCCGACGACGGGGTGATGCCGCAGACGGTCGAGGCGATCGACCATGCGCGGGCGGCTGACGTGCCGATGCTGGTCGCGATCAACAAGATCGACCTCCCGAACGCCAACGCCGACAAGGTCAAGGGCGAGCTCGCCACCCAGGGGCTCAACCCGGAGGACTGGGGCGGCGACACGATCTTCGTCAACGTCTCGGCGAAGACCAAGGAGAACCTCGACGACCTGCTCGAGAACATCATCCTGCTGGCCGAGGTCGAGGAGCTCAAGTCCAATCCCGACGCGCCGGCGTCCGGATCGGTGATCGAGTCGCACCTCGACCCCGGGCGCGGCCCTGTGGCCACGATCCTGGTCCAGCGCGGGACCCTGCACATCGGCGACTCGGTCGTCGCCGGGCCGCAGTGGGGCAAGGTGAAGGCGATGCAGGACCACACCGGGACCCGTCTCCAGGAGGCGAGGCCCGGGGACCCGGTCGAGGTGCTCGGCTTCGAGGGCGTCTGCGAGGCCGGCGAGCACGTCGAGGTGGTCGAGAACGACCGCCGCGCCCGCCAGCTCGCCCAGGAGCGCCAGACCCGGCTCAAGTCCGAGCAGCTCGGCCGCCGCCAGGCGCGCAGGCTGAGCCTCGACGAGGTCTTCGCCAAGGCCAAGGAGGGCGAGGTCAACGAGCTCAATATCGTCCTCAAGGGCGACGTCTCCGGCTCGCTCGAGGCGCTCCAGGACGAGATCGCGAAGCTCCCGCAGGACGAGATCGTCGTCAACGTGATCCGCGCCGGCGCCGGCGGGATCAACGAGTCCGACGTGATGCTCGCCGCGGCATCCAACGCGGTGATCATCGGCTTCAACGTGCGCCCGCTCGCCGACGCCCGTCGTGCGGCCGAGCGCGAGGGAGTCGAGATCCGGACCTACTCGGTGATCTACAAGGTGACCGAGGAGCTGCGCGCCGCGATGGAGGGCATGCTCGCCCCCGAGCAGGTCGAGGAGGCCCTCGGCCAGGCCGAGGTGCTGGAGCTGTTCAAGGCCTCCCGCGTGGGCACGATCGCCGGCTGCTCGGTGACCGACGGGCGCCTCCTGCGCGGCGCCGAGGTGCGCCTGGTCCGCGACGGCACCGTCGTCTGGACCGGCCGGATCGGCTCGCTGCGCCGGTTCAAGGACGACGTTCGCGAGGTCGAGGCCGGCCTCGAGTGCGGCGTCGTGCTCGAGGGCTTCCAGGACGTCAAGGTCGGCGACGTCATCGAGGCCTTCGAGACCAAGCAGATCGAGAAGACGCTCGAGTAGCGCGATAAGCGGCGCATCTCGGCGTCCTCGCGGGGTTGCCCGGCCCTACGCTTGAGCGCATGCCCACCACCTACGTCTCGCTGACCGAGATCCGGCTCGACCTGCGCCACTCGCAGAGCCTCAAGGAGAAGCGGAAGGTGGTGAGCTCGCTGAAGGCGCAGATCCGCCAGCGGTTCGTCGCCGCGGTGGCCGAGATCGACGCTCACGACGACCGGCGGCGGGCGGTGCTGCTGTGCGCGCTGGTCGGTGGCAGGGAGGTGCGCGAGCGCACGGCGGAGCTGGAGCGTTTCGTCGAGGCTCGCTGTCCGGACGGCTGCCGCTTCGATCGCAACCTGCTTACCCTCGCCGACCTGCGTGGATGAGCTTTCACCAGCCCCTGTTATGTTGGCTCGCGTATGGCCGGAGGCGACCGCATGCGCCGGATCGACGAGGTCATGCGCAAGGTCATCGGGTCGGCGATCGCCACTGAGCTCGAGGACCCGAGGATCGGCTTCGTGACTGTGACCTCCGTCGACACCAGCCCCGACCTGCGCTCCGCCCGCGTCTACGTCAGCGTGCTCGGCGACGAGCACGAGCGCGAGGAGACGCTGGCGGCGCTCGCCTCCTCGCACGGGAAGCTGCAGGCGGCGATCGCGCGCGAGGTGCGGATCAAGCACACGCCGACGCTCACCTTCCGCTACGACGAGAGCCTCGAGCGCGCGATTCGGCTGACCAGGCTGCTCGAGGAGGAGGGCCCGTGAGCCAGGAGGTAGCCACCGCACCCTCGGAGATCGACAGCGTCGTCGACGAGCTGCGCGGCGCCGACCGCTTCCTGCTCACCACCCACGAGGGCCCCGACGGCGACGCGCTCGGCTCGCTGCTGGCGATGCATCACGTGCTCGAGCAGCTCGGCAAGGACGTGGTGATGTTCCTCGCGGCGAAGGAGTTCCCGCTCCCGGTCGAGTACCGCTTCCTGCCCCTGGAGGAGGTCTTCCACGAGCCGCCCGCGGACGTCGTCGATCGGACCCTCGTCTTCCTCGACTGCGGGAACATCGACCGGATGCCGGTCGAGTTCCTGCAGCGCACGGGCGCGCGGCTGGTGAACATCGACCACCACCACGACAACACCCTCTTCGGGACCATCAACCTGGTCGACACCGATGCCTCCTGCACGGCCGAGATCGTGCTCGAGATCGCCCACCGCCTCGGCGCCGAGATCACGCCGGAGATCGCCTCGGCGCTCTACGTCGGCCTGGTCACCGACACCGGCATGTTCATGTACGAGAACACCCGCGCCGCCTCGCACCGGATGGCTGCCGAGCTGATCGAGGCGGGCGTCGACGTCAACGACACCTACCGCCGCCTCTACGAGCGGGTGCCGATCGAGAAGCTGCGGCTGATCGCCCGGGCGCTGGAGAAGGTCCAGCGCTTCGACGACGACCGGATCGCGGTCACCTACATCGGCGCCGAGGACTACGCCGCCACCGGGGCGGGGGAGGTGCTGACAGAGGGGATCATCGACTTCATCCGCGGCCTCGAGGGCACGGCCGTCGCCGCCGTCATCCGCGACAAGACCGACGGCGGGCGCTCGGCCCGCAAGGTCAGCCTCCGGTCGACCGACGGCGCCGTCGACGTCTCGGTCATCGCGCGCCGCCAGGGCGGCGGCGGGCACCGGCGCGCGGCGGGCTTCGGCAGCGACCTGCCGTACGCGGAGCTGGTCGACTTCCTGCGTGGCGAGGTCGCCGCTCAGCTCCAGTGAGCTGGAGCGACGGCGCCGTCGTCCTCGTCGACAAGCCGCCGGGCATCACCTCCCACGACGTCGTCGTCCGGGTGCGCCGCGAGCTCGGCGCGAAGACCGGCCACGCCGGGACCCTGGACCCGTTCGCGACCGGGCTGCTGATCGTCCTCGTCGGCCGGCCCGCGACGCGCGAGCAGCGGCGGTTCATGGAACTGCCCAAGCGCTATCGCGTCCGGGCGCGCTTCGGCGCCGTCTCGACCACCGGCGATCCCGAGGGCGAGATCACCGCGACCGGCGTCGTCCCCTCCGGCGAGCTCGAGCTGCCGACGGGGGACATCCGCCAGCGCACGCCGGCCCATTCCGCGGCCCGTGTCCGGGGCGAGCGCTCCTACCGCCGCGCCCGCCGCGGCGAGCGCTTCGAGCTGCCCGAGCGCCTGGTCACCGTGCACCGGTTCGAGCAGCTCGCCCGTTCCGGCGACGAGGCCGAGTTCGAGATCGAGTGCTCGTCGGGAACCTATGTCCGCAGCCTGATCGCCGACCTCGGCGACGCCTACTGCACCGAGCTCCGCCGGCTTGCGATCGGCCCCTTCTCGGTCGACGAGGCGAACGAGCGAGAGCCGATCCCGCTCGCCGAAGCGCTCGCCCGTCTTTAGTCTCTGCCGCTGATGAGCATCGCCGTCACCCCCCTTGCGGACGCCGAGCGGCGCCCGCGCGAGATCGCCATCGGAACCTTCGACGGCGTCCACGTCGGCCACCGCCGGGTGATCGAGGGCGCCGACACGGTGCTCACCTTCGATCCGCACCCGCTGAGCGTGCTCCACCCCGAGGCGACGCCGAAGCTGATCATGCCCTTCGACGTCAAGCGCGACGTGATCGAGGGTCTCCGCGTCGACGAGCTCGTCGTGATCCCCTTCGACGACCACTTCTCGACCATCGACGCAGAGGAGTTCTGCAGCGGGATCCTGGTCGACCGGCTGGGCGCCGAACGGGTGCGCGTGGGGGAGAACTTCCGATTCGGCAAGAAGGCGAAGGGCGACGCCGAGATGCTCAGCCGCCGGCCCGAGTTCGAGGCCGTCGTCGTGCCCCTGGTCGAGGTCGACGGCGAGACCGTTTCCTCGACCAGGATCCGGGCCCTGGTGGCCGCCGGCGACGTCGAGGGCGCGATGCGCTGTCTCGGCGCTCCCTTCCTGCTCGAGGGCCCGGTGGTCGAGGGCGACAAGCGCGGGCGCACGCTGGGCTTTCCGACCGCGAACCTGGTTCCCGACGAGGAGTACGCATACCCCGGCCACGGGGTCTACGCGGCGTTCGCCAACGGAGTGCCGGCGGCCGTCAACGTCGGCGTGCGGCCGACGTTCGAGACCGGGCGCGGGGTGCTGATCGAGTCGTATCTGATCGACCACGACGAGGACCTCTACGGGCGCACGCTGAGAATCGCCTTCATCGCCCGCCTGCGCGGCGAGCGGCGCTTTCCCGGGGTCGACGAGCTGGTGGAGCAGATGCACCGCGACGTCGAGGAGGCGCGTCGGCTCTGCGCCGAGTTCTCACCACCTCGCTAACCTCTCGCGTCGCGAGCGCGTAGCTCGAGCAAGGAACGGTGGTTCCGGGCGAAGCGCGAAACGGTGTTATGAGTCTGACCAAGGAAAAGAAGCAGGAGCTGATCGACAAGTACGGTCGCGCCGACGGCGACACCGGCTCCGCCGAGGTCCAGGTCGCACTGCTGACAGAGCGGATCAACGAACTCACCGGCCACCTGCGCACCCACACCAAGGACCACCATTCGCGCCGCGGGCTGCTGATGCTGGTCGGCAAGCGCCGCCGGCTGCTGCGCTATCTCGAGCGCTCCGACCTCGAGCGCTACCGCGCCCTGGTCGCCGACCTCGGCCTGCGCCGCTAGTGAGGCGGAGCGAAGCGGAGCCGAGCCGCGCCGCTGTTGAGGCGCCTTACTCAGCATGATCGAGCCGGGGACGCCGGCGCCCGAGTTCACGCTCCCGAACCACCGCGGCAAGCCCGTCGGCCTCGCCGACTTCCGCGGACGCAAGGTGATCCTCTGCTTCTACCCCAACGACTTCAGCCCGGTGTGCTCCGACCAGCTCTCCGTCTACCAGGAGGTGCTGGGCGAGATCCGCGAGCGGGGCGCCGAGCTGGTCGGGATCTCGACCGACGGCTCCTGGGCCCACAACGCCTTCCGCAAGCACCTCGGCCTCGAGATGACCTTGCTCTCGGACTTCCACCCCAAGGGCGAGGTCTCCCGCCTCTACGGCGCATACCTCGAGGAGTGGGGGACACCCAACCGCTCGCTGGTGTTGATCGACGCCGAGGGTGTCGTGCGCTGGGTTCACGCCGAGGAGACGCCGCTGACGATCCCGGGCGCGAACCTGATCTTCGACGCGCTCGACGCGGTCGCCGCCTGACGCGATCCGTCGGTCGGGGTGGCGTGCGGGCGGTTTGGTGCGAGCGCCCCGGGCGGTTGGCGCGACGCCGGCCGTTGCTTGGCAGTAAGGGGGAGGGAGTAGGTGGGGGGTGCCGGCCGATGTGGCTGATTTTGCGCTGGGCGTGACGCGGGCGAGGCGGGATCTGCGCTTGGCGTTGGCCCGCCGGGCCTTCGGATCGGACTGTGGCAATCGAGTCTCGACTGTCGGAACCGGATTGCCACAGAACCCCGGCCGTGCGCCCAGAGCGCGCAACAGCCACCACAAACGTCACGCAAGGCGCACCGATTCACCCCCCTTACTGCCAATCCGGCCGGCGTCGGACTGCGCGCCACAGGTCCGGGCGCGCGGGCCCGCCGGGTACCGTCCAACCCGTGTCGAGCCCTCTGACGAGCGCCGCCGTCCCGGGCATCGGGCCCGCCGACCACGTCCGCGGCGAGGGGCTGGAGGCGATCGCGTACGTCGACCTCGCGTGCCCGCAGTGCGCGGCGGCCTGGTTGCGGATCCGGGAGCTGCCGTTGCGCCTCTGCGCGCGCCACTTCCCGCTCGCGGCGAAGCGCCCGCGGTCGCCGGCGCTCCACGCCGCGGCGGAGGCCGCCGCGTGCCAGGACGAGGACGCGTTCTGGGCGATGGTCGACTCGATCTACGCCGATCACGGACACCAGGACGACCCCCATCTGTGGGAGCGGGCGCGGTCGCTCGGGCTCGACCTCGAGCGGTTCGAGCGCGACCGCCGCTCGCACGAGGTCGCCGCCCGCGTGCGGGCCGATTTCGAGAGCGGGATCCGGGCCGGCGTGACCGCGACGCCGACCGCGT
The DNA here is from genome assembly GCA_963842795.1 of uncultured Solirubrobacterales bacterium. Lineage (GTDB taxonomy): Bacteria > Actinomycetota > Thermoleophilia > Solirubrobacterales > 70-9 > WHSW01. Next base: position 53,533 of record CAWJHV010000025.1, read on the forward strand.
TCGCGGGCACAGAACGGCTCGACGGCGACGTCGCGCGCCAACTCGCGGAACTCGCGGCCCGCTAACATCGCAGCCGTTCGAGAACGAGAGTTCTATGGAGAGTGGCCGCCAACCGGGCGGTCGAAAGGAAAAGCGAATACATGAGCATGTTTGATGTAAGCCGCGTTTCGGCTGAGATCGGCGGCAAGGAGATCTCCTTCGAAACCGGCAAGCTCGCCAGACAGGCGAGCGGAGCCGTCGTTGTGCGCTCCGGGGACACGATGGTCCTCTGCACGGCGACGATGGGCAACCTGCGCGACGTCGACTTCCTCCCACTGACCGTGGACGTCGAGGAGAAGCACTACGCCGCCGGCAAGGTTCCGGGCTCCTTCTTCCGCCGCGAGGCGCGAGCCGGCGAGAAGGCGACCCTGACGGCGCGGATGATCGACCGCCCCGTCCGACCCCTCTTTCCCAAGGGCTGGCACTACGAGACCCAGCTGGTCTGCCAGCCGCTGTCGGTGGACCACGTCCACCCCTACGACATCCTGGCGATGAACGGCGCCTCCGCGGCGCTCGCGATCTCCCCGATCCCGGTCGCCAAGTACGTCGGCGCCGTGCGGATCGGCAAGCTCGAGGGTGACTTCGTCGTCAACCCCGAGGAGGAGACGCTCCCCGAGCTCGAGATGGACCTGATCGTCTCCGGCTCCGACGAGGCGATCCTGATGGTCGAGTGCGGCGCCAACGGCGTCAGCGAGGCCGAGGTGCTCGACGCCCTCGACATCGCCCACTCGGAGATCAAGACCCTGGTCGGCGCGATGGAGGAGCTGCGCGAGAAGGCCGGCAAGGAGAAGCTCGAGGTCGAGGCTCCGGAGCTGGACGAGACGCTGGTCGAGAAGATCCAGTCCACGTTCGGCGCCAAGCTCGACGACGCCACCCAGGTGAAGGAGAAGCTCGCCCGCCAGGACGCGATCGAGGCGGTGGAGGAGCTGGCGCTGGCCGAGCTCGCCTCCGGTGACGGCGAGGGCGCCGTCGACCCCGAGAAGGCACCCGAGGTGACGCGCGCGTTCGCGAAGCTCGAGAAGGACATCATCCGCCGCCGGATCGCGGTCGACAAGAAGCGGCCCGACGGTCGCGCCCAGGACGAGATCCGCCCGATCGAGACCGAGATCGACATCGCGCCGCGCGTACACGGCTCCGCGCTCTTCACCCGTGGCGAGACCCAGATCCTCTCCTCGGTGGCGCTCGGCACCACGCGCATGGACATGAAGGTCGACAACCTCGGCCTCCAGGAGACGAAGCGCTTCTGGCACCACTACAACTTCCCGCCGTTCTCGGTCGGGGAGGCCGGGTTCATGCGCGGCCCCAAGCGCCGCGACATCGGCCACGGAGCGCTCGCCGAGCGGGCGCTGTCGCCGACGATCCCCGACGAGGAGGAGTTCCCGTACGTGATCCGCGTCGTCTCCGACACGCTGGAGTCGAACGGCTCCTCGTCGATGGGCTCGGTGTGCGCGTCGTCGATGGCGCTGCAGGCCGCGGGAGTCCCGGTCTCGACCGCGGTCGCCGGAGTCGCCATGGGGCTGATCAAGGAGGGCGACGACTACGTCGTGCTCACCGACATCGCCGGCGTCGAGGACCATCTCGGCGACATGGACTTCAAGGTCGCCGGCTCGACCGACGGGATCACCGCCCTGCAGATGGACATCAAGATCACGGGAGTGACCTTCGAGATCCTCACCGACGCGCTCGAGCAGGCACGCAAGGGCCGCCTGTTCATCCTCGACAAGATGTCCGAGGCGATCGACGCTCCGCGCGAGAAGCTCTCGGAGTACGCGCCGGCGATCGAGTCGATCAAGATCGACCCGGAGAAGATCGGCGCCGTGATCGGCAAGGGCGGCGAGACGATCCGCGGCATGCAGGAGGAGTTCGAGGCCGAGATCGACATCGACGACGACGGGACCGTGAGGGTCTACGCGCCCAACGGCGCCCTGGTCGAGGGTGTGATCAAGCGGATCGAGTCGATGACCCGCGAGGCCGAGGTCGGCGACCATTTCCCGACCGCCAAGGTGGTCAAGACGACGACGTTCGGCGCCTTCGTCGAGCTCGTCAAGGGCACCGACGGACTGCTGCACATCTCGAACGTCAAGCCCGGCGAGCGGGTGGGAGCGGTCGAGGACGTGCTCTCAGCAGGCGACGAGATCGACGTCACCGTGGCCGAGGTCGACAAGGAGCGGGGCCGGATCGGCCTCCGCCTCTCCGACGACCCGGCGATCTCGGGCAAGAGCCCCGAGGAGCTGCAGAAGCTCGGCACGGGCGACCCGACGATGGGCGGCGGCGGAGGCCGCCGCAGCGGCGGGGGCGATCGGGACCGCGGCCGCGAAGGCCGCGGAGGCCGCGGCCGTGAACGACTCGACGGCGGCGGTGATCGCGGCCGCCGCGATCGGCGGTGACGGGCCTCCCGGAGGGAGTCGAGCTCGCTGAGCTCGACTCCGGCCTTCGCGTCGTGACCGAGGTCGTGCCCTCGGTCCGGTCGGTCGCCCTCGGGCTCTGGGTGAGAACGGGATCGCGTGACGAGACGCCGGCGCAGGCCGGCGTCTCGCACTTCCTCGAGCACCTTCTGTTCAAGGGCACCGAGCGGCACTCGGCGATCGAGATCTCCGAGCTCTTCGACGGCATGGGGGCGGCGACCAACGCCGCCACCGGCAAGGAGACCACTCACCTGCACGCCCGCTTCCTCGACGAGCACACCACCGACGCCTTCGACCTGATGGCGGAGATGCTGCTCGCACCCTCGCTGCCACCCGACGAGATCGACTCCGAGCGCGAGGTCGTGCTCGAGGAGATCGCGATGTACGAGGACGAGCCCCAGGACCGCGTCCACGACGTGCTCGCCGAGGCGATCTACGGCGACCACCCGCTCGGGCGACGGGTGCTCGGACGCGCCGAGGTGATCGGCGGGATCCCGGTCCCCGACATCGCCTCCTACCACGACGCCCGCTACACAGCCGAGAACATCGTCGTCGCGGCCGCCGGCCACCTCGAGCACGAGCGGATCGTCGAGCTCGCCGAGCGCACCCTGCGCCCCGACGTCTCGGCCTCCGGCGGCGGCGCCAACGGAGCCGGAGCAAGCCCGCAGCCACGACTGCTCTTCTACGAGAAGGACACCGAGCAGTACCACATCTGCTTCGGCGGTCCCGGGATCGCGCGCGCCGACGACCGCCGCTTCGCCCTCGGGATCCTCGACACGATCTTCGGCGGCTCGGTCTCCTCGCGGCTCTTCCGCGAGGTGCGCGAGAAGCGCGGTCTCGCCTATTCGGTCGGCTCCTACACGCACGAGTTCGTCGACGGCGGTTTCGTCGCCATGTACGTCGGCACCCGCGCCGACAACGTCGCCGAGGCCTGCGAGATCATCGGTCGCGAGTTGCTCAAGCTCTCCGACGAGGGCGTCGACGGCGACGAGCTCGCCCGCGCCAAGGAGCACGTCAAGGGGCGCATGGTGCTCGGGCTCGAGGCGACCTCGGCGCGCATGGGGCGCCTCGCCCGTGGGGTCATGTTCGACGTCCCGCTGCTCTCCCTCGACGAGATGCTCGACCGGGTCGACGCGGTCACCGGCGACGAGGTCGCCGCCCTCGCGACCGAGCTCTACGACCCGTCCCGGCTCGCCGCCGCCTGCGTGGGGCCGGACGAGGACTGCTTCCGATCGGCCGCCGGATCGGTGTCCGAGTCCCTGGTCGCCTGATGGGCCGTCCGTCGTTTGTCGACCGTCGTTCGTGACCGGGGTCGCGGTCTCCGGCGCGGCCGGGCGGATGGGGGCGACCGTCTGTGAGGCGGTCGAGGAGGCCGACGATCTGGAGCTTCGCGGGCGCGCCGACCCGAGCCTCGGGGTCGAGCTCGCCGAGGTCCTCGGCGACGCCGACGTCGTCGTCGACTTCAGCACCCCCGAGACCGCGCTCGCCAACGTGCGCGCCTGCCTCGACGCCGGCGTGCACGCGGTCGTCGGCACCACCGGCTTCGACCTCGACGAGCTCAGGGCGCAGGTCGACGAGGCGCGGGAATCGGGCCGGCGCGCGAACGTCTTCGTCGCCCCCAACTTCGCCATCGGCGCGGTCCTGATGATGGGCTTCGCCGCCGAGGCGGCCCGCCACATGCCCGAGGTCGAGATCGTCGAGCTCCACCACGAGGCGAAGCTCGACGCGCCCTCCGGGACCGCGAAGCGGACCGCCCAGCTGATCGCCGAGGCCGGCGGTCGGGTCCACGAGCCGATCCACTCCGTGCGCCTGCCGGGGCTCGTCGCCCACCAGGAGGTCCTGCTCGGCGGCGAGGGCCAGACGCTCACCATCCGCCACGACTCGGTCGACCGGCGCTCGTTCATGCCCGGAGTGCTGCTCGCCGTGCGCCGCGTCGCGGAGCTTCCGGACCCGCTCACCGTCGGCCTCGAGGAGCTGCTGTGAGGCGGAGTCCGCAGGACGGAGCCGAACTCGCGCCGCTGTTGAGGCGCCTGTTGTGAGCCCCTCGGCCGGCATCGACGCGACCGCTCAGGCGGAGCTCGTGCGGACGGGCGAGGTCTCGCCGCTGGAGCTGGTCGAGGAGGCGATCGCCCGGGTCGAGGCGCTCAACCCGCAGCTGAACGCGGTGATCCACGAGCTCTTCGAGCAGGGCCGCGAGGCGGCGAGCAACTCGCTGCCGGAGGGGCCGTTCCGCGGCGTGCCGTTCCTGTTCAAGGACATCGGCGCTGCGCTCGCCGGGCAGCCGTTTCACCTCGGCACCACGGCGCTGAAGGAGATCGACTTCCGCGCCCCGGTCGACACCTTCCTCGGCGCCCGCTTCCGCGACGCCGGCTTCGTCACGATCGGGAAGACGAACGTCCCGGAGCTCGGCATCCTGCCGACCACCGAGTCGCGGGCCTACGGGGCGGCGCGCAACCCGTGGGACCCGGAGCACACGCCCGGGGGCTCCAGCGGCGGCGCGGCCGCGGCGGTCGCTTCGGGCATGGTCTCGATCGCGCACGCCAACGACGGCGGCGGGTCGATCCGGATCCCGGCCAGCCACTGCGGCCTGGTCGGGCTGAAGCCGAGCCGCCAGCGGACCTCCGAGGGCCCGTTGCTGGGCGACGCGATGTCGGGGATGATCGCCGAGCTCGTGGTCGCGCGCTCGGTGCGCGACGTCGCCGGGGTCCTCGACGCGGTCCACGGGCCGGCCCCCGGCGACCCGTACGTCGCCCCGCCGCCGGAGCGCCCGTACCTCGAGGAGCTTGATGCAGAGCCGGGCCGGCTGCGGATCGCGCTGGTGACCACCTCGGCGGCGGGGATCGAGGTCGACCCGGTCGTCGTCGCCGCGGCAAAGGAGGCGGGCGAGCTGCTCGAGTCGCTCGGACACTCGATCGAGGAGCGCCGCCTGGCCGACGCCGCTCCGGGTGTCGGCGAGGAGCTCGTGGGGAGCTTCATGGTCCGCTGGGCGGCGGGCCAGGCGGCCCTGATGTCGACCCTGGGGCGGGTCATCGGCCGCCCGTTCACGGAGGCCGACGTCGAGCCGCTCACCTGGGCCCTGGCGGAGGACGGCCGGACCCGCGGCGCCGCGGAGTACCTCGAGTCCGTCGGCCTGCACCAGCTCGTCGGCCGCGTGATCGGCACCTGGCTCGACTCCGAGCTCGACCTGCTGCTGACGCCGACCGTCGGCGAGCCGCCGCCGCCCCTGGGGGCCTACGACGACTCCGGCCCCGACCCGATGGCGGCGATTCGCCGCGCCTGGCCCACCGGCGCCTTCTCGGGAATCTTCAACGCCACCGGGCAGCCGGCGATCTCGGTGCCGCTGCACTGGACCGACGACGGGCTCCCGGTCGGGGTCCAGCTGGTCGGCCCGCTCGGCGGCGAGGGCCTCCTGATTCGGGTCGCGGCGCAGCTCGAGCGCGCCCGCCCCTGGGCGGACCGTCGCCCGCCCGTGTTCGCGACGTGAGCGGCTCCGCGGCACGCGTTACCCTGCTCGCATGAGCGACATCCGCGGCGTGCTGACCGCGATGGTGACTCCCTTCGACGCCGACGACGCCGTCGACCTCGACCTCGCCCGGCGGCTGGCGCGCCACCTGGTCGACAACGGCTCCCACGGTCTGGTCGTCGCCGGGACCACCGGCGAGGCACCGACGCTCTCCGACGACGAGAAGATGCGGCTCTTCGACGCCGTGCTCGACGAGGTGGGCGACTCGGCGACCGTGATCGCCGGCACCGGCACCAGCGATACCGCGCACACGGCGCAGTTGACGCGGAAGGCGCGGGACCTCGGCGCGCACGCGGTCCTCGTCGTCACCCCGTACTACAACAAGCCGAACGAGGCCGGCCTGCGAGCCCACTTCGCCGCCGTCTCCGAGGCGGCCGGCGAGACGCCGATCGTCCTCTACAACATCCCCTCGCGCACGGTGATCAACCTCTCCGTGGAGCTGCTCGCCGGGCTCGCCGCCGAGCACGACAACGTGGTCGCGGTGAAGCAGGCCAACGACGACGAGCTCGGGCCGATCGACGGCCTCACCGTGCTCGCGGGCAACGACAACACCTTCGCTCGGACGCTCGCCTTCGGAGGCGCCGGCGGGATCCTCGTCGCCTCGCACGTGATCGGGCCGCAGATGCGCGAGCTCTACGAGGCCGCCGTCGCCGGCGACGCCGATCGGGCGGCCGAGATCGACACCGCGCTGGCGCCCGTGTACGAGGCCCTGAGCGTGACCGCGAACCCGATCCCGGTGAAGACCGCGCTCGAGCTCCTCGGGGTCCTGGGGGCGCGGATGAGACTGCCGATGGTGCCCGCGAGCGACGCCGAGCGCGACGCGGTCCGAGAGGCGCTGTCGGCCGCGGGACTACGTGTCCCCGACAGCGCGGGAGCCCGGTAAGACCTTGAGCGAACCGCTGCGCCTGCTCCCACTCGGGGGCCTCGGGGAGATCGGCAAGAACATGACCGTCGTCGAGCACGACGGCCGGATCGTGGTCGTCGACACCGGTCTGATGTTCCCGACCGCGGAGATGCTCGGGATCGACCTCGTGCTGCCCGACTTCTCCTACCTGCGCGAGCGCGCCGACGCGATCGAGGCGATCGTGCTCACCCACGGCCACGAGGACCACGTCGGCGCCCTCCCGTATGTGCTCCGGGAGATCGGCCTGCCGCCGGTGATCTACGGCGGGCCGCTGACGATCGGGCTCGTGCGCTCGAAGCTCGAGGAGCACCGGATCCGCGACGCGCCGCTGCAGGTCCTCGACGTCGGCGAGCGGGTCGACGCGGGCCCGTTCGGGCTCGAGATGATCCACATGTCGCACTCGATCCCCGATTCACGCGCGGTCGCGATCGAGACCGAGCACGGCACCGTGTTGGCGACCGGCGACTACAAGTTCGACCAGACCCCGGTCGACGGGGTCGCCGCTGACGTCTCGCGGCTCGCCGAGCTCGGCCGCGACGGCCTGCTGTGCCTGTTCGGGGACTCGACCAACGCCGACCGTCCCGGCGTCTCCCCGTCGGAATCGTCCGTCGGCCCGGCGCTGCTGGAGACGTTCGGGCGCTGTGAGGGACGGGTGATCGTCACCTGCTTCGCCTCCAACGTGCATCGCGTTCAGCAGGTGATCGACGCCGCGGTACAGCTCGACCGTCGGGTGGCGCTGGTCGGGCGGTCGATGCGCAAGAACTTCAACATCGCCTCCAACCTGGGGATCGCAAACGCGCCGTCCGGCCTCCTGATCCAGCCGAAGGAGATCGAGGACTTCCCCGACGAGAAGGTGATCGCGATCTCGACCGGCAGCCAGGGCGAGCCGCTCTCGGCCCTGCGGCGGATGGCGTTCAACGACCACCGCGACATCGAGCTGCACTCCGGCGACACGGTGGTCTTCTCGGCCAGCCCGATCCCCGGCAACGAGCGCTCGGTGAACGAGACGATCGACCGGATCTTCGAGATCGGCGCCCAGGTGGTGACCGCCGCCGACGCCCCGATCCACGCCTCCGGCCACGGCTGGCAGGAGGAGCTGAAGCTGATGCTCAACCTGACCAAGCCGCGCTACGTGCTCCCGGCGCACGGCGACCACCGCCGCCTGCGCCTGCACGCCGATCTCGCCGAGGCGGTCGGGATCGACCCGGAGCGGGTGTTCTGCGGCCGCAACGGGGTCGCGCTCGAGATCGACGGCAAGGGCGCCCGCCTGCGCGAGCGGACCAGCGCCGGGATGATCTTCGTCGACGGGGTCGACATCGGCGACCCGGACGACGTCGCCCTGCGCGATCGCACCACGCTCTCGGCCGACGGGGTCTGTGTCGTGGTCGTCACGGTCTCCGCCGAGGACGGGAGCTCCGTGGCCGAGCCCGAGCTGATCTTCCGCGGGGTCCCCTTCCTCGAGGACGCCGGCGACGCCCTGCTCGGCGAGCTTCGGGACGAGGTCGAGCAGACGCTCTCGGAGTCCGCGAAGGACGGGGTACGGGAACCGGTCCTGCTGCAGCAGGACCTCCACGAGGACCTCGCCGCGTTCGTCTACGACCGCCTGCGCCGGCGTCCGATGATCCTCCCGGTGGTCGTCGAGGTCTAGCGACCCTGCAAATCGGACCGGCCGAGGCGAATCGCTGGCCGATTAGCGGGGTTAGAGTATGGAAATGGCAGGGAGACTCCGTCAGCTCGTCGGGGTGGCGGTCGTCAGCGCCACCATGCTCATCGCCGCGGCGCCCAGCGCCGCCGCCGATTCCGTAGCGCACGTCGCCGCGCGCGCTCAGGCGCCGCTCACCGAGCTCGGGCAGCCGAGCCTGGTGACCGTCCCGGGCGGGGGCGTAGTGCAGCGCTACGAGCAGCGCGTCGGCGGCCTGCCGGTGCTCGGTGCCGAGGCCGTGGTCGTCGCGCCCAGCGGGAGCGCGCCGATGCTCGTCGCCGACTCGACCGCGGCCGACGTCGCGCCACAGGACGCCGCGGGCGCGATCTCGCGTGAGCGCGCGGTGGCGGCCGCCCGCTCGGCCACCGGCGCGCGGCGCCTGCGGGCCCCCGCCGGAGCGCAGCTCGGGGTCGACCCGGCGACCGGGACGCTCGCCTGGCAGGTGAGCCTGCCGGCGGCCGACCCGATCGCCGACTACCTGGTGACGCTCGACGCGCGCACCTCCGAGACGCTGCGCTCACGCGACCTGCTCCGTCACGCGACCGGCACCGCGGCGATCTACAGCCCGAACCCGGTGGTCATGCAGGGCGCCTACACGGGCCTGCGCGACCGGCGCGACAAGGACAGCCCGCTCCTCACCTCGCTGCGCACGACCCTGCCGCTGGAGCGCCTCGAGGGCGCGAAGGGATGTCTCTCGGGGACCTACGTCGAGGCGCGGCTCGGCCGCAAGGGCAAGAAGGTCTGCGAGTCGTCGCTCGACTTCACCGGCGTCACCCGCTCCAACAACCGCTTCGAGGCTCTGATGGCCTACTTCCACATCGACCGCACGCGGGCATACGCGGACAGCCTCGGGCTCTCGAAGCCGCTGCGCTCCAAGCCACAGCGAGTGCTCGCCAACGCGATCCCCGACGACAACTCGTTCTACTCGTCGATGACCCACGAGCTCGTGCTCGGCACCGGGGGCGTCGACGACGGCGAGGACGCGGACGTGATCGTGCACGAGTACGGGCACTCGCTCCAGGACCAAGCGGCGCCGAGCTCGCTGCAGAAGCGCGAGGGCGCGACGATGGGCGAGGGCTTCGGCGACTACGTCGCCGCGATGATGTCCGCACTGACCACCGGCGGAAGCCCGTTCGACACCTGCATCTTCGACTGGGACGGGGTCTCCTACTCACCCACCGGCACCTGCGGGCGGGTCGCCGACCGCAGCTACGACGTCGACAAGGCCGAGCAGAAGTGCCGGAAGGAGATCCATTGCGTCGGCGAGGTCTGGTCGTCGACTCTGTTCGCGCTGCGCTCGGCGCTCGGGGCCGACACGCAGGGGCGCTCCGTGATGGACCGGGTGGCGCTGGAGTCGAACTTCATGCTGACCAAGAAGTCGAACTTCGCCGATGGCGCCCGGGCCCTGCTCGCGGCCGACCAACTGCTCTACGCCGGCGCCCACGCGCCGACGATCGAGGCGGCGATGGTGCAGCGCAAGTTCTGCAAGTCCTCCGGCTGCTGAGCAACGCAAGGCGAAGCGCGCCGGCAAAGAAATGGCCCGCCGGGGTCAGGGAGGGAGAGCCCCGGCGGGCCGATTGGCTCAGACTCAGAACTGGCCAATTTGGGTGCCCGGCGAGGTACTGTCGGGGGTAACCTCGCCGGGCGGTGTCTCGTCCAAGCGGAAACGTAGGGGGGACCTGTAAAGAGGCGCTAAAGAATCGGCGACAGGGTCGGAGCCCGCTCACCGAGCGGCAAAACGACCGTGAACCGGGCGCCGCCCGCGTCGGAGCGCCCGAACTCGACCCGCCCGCCGTGAGAGGCCGCGACGGCCTTGACGATCGCCAGGCCGAGCCCGGTCCCCGAGTCGCCGGCGCGGTCGGCGGGGCCGTTGCCGCGTACGAAACGAGAGAAGATCTGCCCGTCCAACCCCTCGGGAAGCCCGGGGCCGTCGTCTGAGACCTCCACCAGCGCCTCGCCCTCGCGGCTCGACACCGAGACCCTGACGGTGGTTCCGGAGGGCGTGTGGTGAACGCCGTTCTCGACCAGGTTGAGCACCAGCCGGTGCAGGTCGTCCGGGTTGCCCTCGACCGTCACCGACGAGGTCGCCTCGAGCTCGAGCCCGTGACCGTGGGCGACCGGCCTCACCTCCGAGATCGCTCCGGCGGCGATCTCGCTCAGATCGCAGCTTCGCCGCGGGCCGGCTCGGCCGGCGTCGGCGCGGGCGAGCAGGAGGAGGTCGGAGACGAGGCGACGCATCCGCCGCGAGGAGCCGAGCGCCCCGGCGACGATCTCCTCCTCCTCCGGGTCGGCGTCGCGCTCGGCGAGGCTTGCCTCGAGCAGCTCGAGGTTGGCGAGGATGCTGGTCAGCGGCGTGCGCAGCTCGTGCGAGGCGTCGGCGACGAAGTCGCGCTGCGCCTGGATCATCTGCTGGGTCTCGGCGCGGGCCGCGTCGAGCTCGCGCAGCATCTGGTCCAGGGTCGCGGCGAGCTCGGCGACCTCGTCCTCGGACTCCGGCATCGGCAGCCGTCGCGAGGGGTCGCGGGTGGCGGTGATCTCCTTGGCCGCCGCCGTCAGCGCGGAAATCGGCCGCATCGCTCGCCCGGCGACCGCCACTCCCGCCAGCGCCGCCATGATCGTGCCGCCGATGACGCCGAGGGCGAGGAAGAGCCAGAGCTTGTTCAGGGTCGCCTCGAGCGAGGCGCGGCTGCGCCCGTACTGGACGTACGTGGATGGCTCCGTGGTCGAGAGCGAGGTGGTAAGCGGCAGCGCGACGACGTCGAAGCGGCCCACCGAGGTCACCGTGTCGGGGACCGGAGGTCCGAGGTCGGGGGCGCCGGTGTTCTCGGTCACGACCGTCCCCTGCTCGTCGACGACGCGCACGGCGGCATCACCGGTCTCGAACAGGTCGAGGATCTTGCGACCGGTCTCCCCGTCGAGGTTCGAGTTCTCGACCTGAGCGAGGCGGAGCTGGCTCGCGACGCTGAGCAGCTCCTGGCGGAAGTCGTCCTTGACCCGGTCGGTCGCCAGCCGCCCGACCACGAGCGCGAAGGCGACCAGGATGACCAGGGTGAGTCCGGCCGAGACGCCGGCGAGGCGCCAGCGAACCGGCCAGCGGCGCGGGGAGACGAACGGCAGCCGCGCGCGGCGCGCGGCCCAGCCGGTTTCAGCCATCGCCGCCGGCCGCGCGCAGGACGTAGCCGGCCCCGCGCTTGGTGTGCAGCACCCTCGGCTCGCCGCCCTCCTCGAGCTTGCGGCGGAGGTTGGAGATGAACACGTCGATCGTGTTGGTCATCGCCAGCGGGTCATATCCCCAGACCTCCTCGAGCAGCCGCTCGCGGGAGACCACCAGGCGCTCGTTGCGCATCAGGTACTCGAGCAACTCGAACTCGCGGTTGGTGAGCTCGATCTCGCGCTCGCCGCGGGACACCTCGCGGGTGTCGGGGTTGAGCCTCAGGTCGCCGACGACGAGCGCGGCGCTGCCGCGGGGCGGGCGCCGGCGCATCAGCGCGCGCATCCGGGCCAGCAGCTCCTGGCGCTCGAACGGCTTGACCAGGTAGTCGTCGGCGCCCGAGTCGAGCCCGCCGACCCGGTCGTCGAGGTCGCTGCGCGCGGTCAGGATCAGGATCGGCACGTCGGACTCGGCGCGCAGGCGCCGGCAGACCTCGACGCCGTCGAGCCCGGGGAGCCCGAGATCGAGCACGACCAGGTCGGGGACGAACTCCTCGGCGGCGCGCAACGCGTCGACCCCGTCGACCGAAGAGCGCACCTCGTGGCCTTCCTGGCGCAGGGTGCGGCGAAGGACGTCGGCGATCGCCTCGTCGTCCTCGACCACGAGCACCCGGCCCGGCTGGCTCTCACTCTCGAGCATCAAGCAAGAGGGTAGAGCCGAAACAGCGCCTGGGCGCGGATATTTAGCACCCGTTTACACGCGCGCAGGGGTCGGCCCGCGCCCGTCGAAGTCCCAGGCACGGAGCGGGCGTCCGCGCGTTTCGTCCTGAGATGATCTTCACCCGCCAAAAGCCCGCACCGAAGCGACGCGCGAAACCGTCCGCCGCGCGGCGGAAGCAGTCCGCAGCGCGACGCAGGCCGGCCGCGGGTGCCCGGCGCCACCTGCGCGACCCGCGGGAGCTGGTCGGAGGCCTCGCCCAGCGCCACCTCGACGTGATCGGGCTCGCGTTGTTCGCGGCCGCGTTCTACCTCGCCTTCGTCCTCTACCTCGGTTGGGACGGAGGTCGGGTCGGCGGCTGGCTCGCCGACGGGCTGGAGAACGCGTTCGGCCAGGTTGCCTCCGTCGTCCCGCTCGCCCTTGCGGCCTGGGGCGCATCGCTGATCGCGCGCCCGCTGATCGAGACGCCGTCGGCGCTCAACGCGGGCGCGATCCTCGTGCTCGCCGCGTTGCTGCTCGCATACGCCGCCCAGACCGCGAGCCTCGGACCGGAACACCCGGTGCGCCACGACTACTTCGAGCAGCGGTTCATGGTCGCCCACGGCGGCGCGGTGGGCGAGGGCCTGTACTGGGCCGCGACGACCCTCTTCCAGCGCCTCGGGGCCCACATCCTCGTCGTCCTCATGTTCGCCTCCGGGATCCTGCTGCTCACCGGCACGACCATGGTCTCCGCTCTCGGCAGGACCGGCCGGGCGCTGCGCAAGGCGGGCACCGGCACCCGCGACGTCGCCCGCACCGTGCGGGCCCAGCGCGCCGCTCCGGTCGACCCCTGGGAGGCGGCGCCGGACGCGCCGATCACGATCAGCCGCGAGCGTGAGACGGATACCTTCGAAACCGAGCGCCTTGCCGCCGAGCTCGACGACGAGCCGGAGACGATCGCCGTCCGCGAGGAGCCGGGTCCGAACTGGGCGACCGAGGACGAGGCGGCCGAGAACCTCGGCGCCGAGCCGGTCTCCGGCGAGGATCCCGAGCTCGAGCCGGTGGTCGAGCCGGTCGCCCACCCGACCACGCCGATGGGCCGCCGGCGCTCGCGCGACGGGGTGACCGAGTCGGAGGAGGTCGACTATCGGCTCCCGCTGGTGAAGGTGCTCGATCGGGGCCGCGCCGACCCGGGCCCGGACATGCGCGATCGCGAGGCGACCGCCGCGGCTCTGCTCGAGTCGCTGCGCCACTTCGGGGTCGAGGCGCGGCTGCTCGGGACGGTGAGCGGGCCGCACGTGAGCCGCTACGAGCTTCAGCTTGCCCCCGGGACCAAGGTCTCGAAGGTGGCGCAGCTGCGCGACGACCTCGCCTACGCGCTCGCCTCGACCGACATCCGGATCCTCGCGCCGATCCCGGGCAAGAAGGCGGTCGGGGTCGAGGTCCCGAATCAGCGCCGGCGCCTGGTCCGCCTCGGCGACATCTACTCCGAGCCGCCGAAGGGGTCCTCGCCACTGCTCTGCTGGCTCGGCAAGGACGTCTCCGGCGAGGCCGTGAGCGCCGACCTGGCGCTGATGCCACACGTGCTCGTCGCCGGGACCACCGGCTCGGGGAAGTCCGGCTGCATCAACGCGATCCTGACCTCGATCCTCATGCACGCCTCGCCGAACGAGGCGCGGCTGGTGCTCGTCGACCCGAAGCAGGTCGAGCTCAACCACTACGAGCGCGTACCCCACCTGCTCACGCCGGTGGTCACGAACCCGCGGCTGGCGGCGAACGTGCTCGCGAACCTGATCGGGGAGATGGAGAGCCGCTACGCGGTGATGAGCGGGGCGCGGGCGCGCAACCTGAACGAGCTCAACCGCGCGCGCAAGAAGGCCGGGGAGCCACCGCTGCCGCACATCCTTTGCGTCATCGACGAGCTCGCCGACCTGATGATGGTCGCCCCGGCCGAGGTCGAGGACTCGATCATCCGCCTCGCCCAGAAGGCGCGGGCGATCGGCATCCATCTCGTGCTCGCCACACAGCGACCGTCGACCGACGTGATCACCGGGACGATCAAGGTCAACATCCCGTCGCGGATCGCGTTCGCGGTCGCCTCCCAGGTCGACTCGCGGGTGATCCTCGACGGGGGCGGGGCCGAGACCCTCCTCGGCCAGGGCGACATGCTGTTCCGGCCCGTTGGGACCTCGAAGATGAACCGGATCCAGGGGGCGTTCGTGACCGAGGACGAGATCGCCCGCGTCTGCGGCCATTGGGCGAAGCAGGGCGAGCCGGAGTTCGATGAGGAGCTTTTGGAGGCCAAGGAGCCCGAGCTCGAGCCGGGCGCCGAGGGCGAGCTCTCGCCCGACGAGGACGCCCTCCTGGCCGACGCAGCGCGGGTCGTGGTCGAGTCAGAGACCGCCTCGGTCTCGATGATCCAGCGCCGTCTGCGGGTCGGCTACACGCGGGCGGGCAGGCTGATCGACATGCTCGAGCGACGCGGGATCATCTCCGGTTACGAGGGCTCGAAGCCGCGCCAGGTGCTGGTCTCGATGTCGGAGCTGCCGCGGCTGCTCGACAACATCGGCGGGGAGATCGTCGCCGCCGGCGAGGGCGAGCGCACGCCGACCGAGACCGAGCTCGAGCCGCTGAGCTGATCGCGGACAATAGGCCGCGATGAGCGACGAGCGACCGGGCGAGATGCGGATCGGCCAGGTGCTCGAGCAGGCGCGGGCCCGCGCCGGGCTCGAGATCGCCGACGTCGAGGACCGGACGAAGATCAGGGCGAAGTACCTGCGGGCGCTCGAGTCCGAGGATTGGGGCGAGCTCCCCAGCCCGGCCTACGCGAAGGGTTTCCTGCGCACCTACAGCCAGCTCCTGGGACTCGACTCCGATGCGCTCGTCGACGAGTACCGGCGCCAGGTGGAGAGCGATCTGTCCGAGCCCGCATATCCACTGGGCGATCAGGTGCTCGAGCGGCGCCGCCGCCCGGGCGCCGGCGGCGCGCGGCGGTCGCGCGCCTGGATCTTCGTCGTGCTCGCGGTTCTCGCCGTCGCCGGGGTCGCGGCGGCGCTCGTGCT
This sequence comes from uncultured Solirubrobacterales bacterium, assembly GCA_963842795.1. Lineage (GTDB taxonomy): Bacteria > Actinomycetota > Thermoleophilia > Solirubrobacterales > 70-9 > WHSW01. The sequence continues at coordinate 69,015 of CAWJHV010000025.1, forward strand.
CACCAACGACGACGAGCCGAAGCGCGGCGGAAAGCAGGGCGCGGGCGGGAAAGGGTCCGAACGCCGCCACGAGCAGCGCGGGGGCAACGGCGAGGCGTCGGCGAAGCCGGTGTCGCTGGAGCTTCGGATTCGCGAGCCGGTCGAGGTCTGCCTGCTCGGCGGCGCCGGCGGGGCGCTGATCGACGGACAGGTGCTGCCCGCCGGCGACCGGGAGAGCTTCGAGCGCAAGGAGCTCACCCTGCGCTTTCCGTCGGGGTTCGCCGGCGACCAGCTGACGGTGAAGATCGGCGGCGACAAGCGCCTGCTGCCGAAAGCCGACGGCCCGGCCGCGTACCGGATCACCGGACCGCAGCGCGTCCGCGTGCTCGAGCCACCGGGACAGAGCTGCCCATGACCGACGAGACCGACCCTGCGGACTCCGCCCCCGAGGCGGCGCCACGGAGCCCGGCCGTGCGCGCCGGGATCCTGGTCACCGGCACCGAGGTGATCACCGCCCGGATCAGCGACCGCAACGGGCCGTGGGTCTCGCAACGGCTTGCGGAGCTCGGAGTTGAGGTCGCGCACATCCTCGTGATCGCCGACCGCCCCGACGACCTCGAGGCCGGCCTGCGGTTCATGGCGGACGACGGCTGCGCCCTGATCGTCACCAGCGGCGGCCTCGGTCCCACCGCCGACGACCTCACCGCCGAGATCGTCGCCCGCTTCGCCGGGGTCGAGCTCGAGCTCGACGAGGGGATGGAGCAGAAGATCGCCCGGATCATCGCCGGCTTCGCCAGGCGGATGCGCTTCGATCCCGACGCGCTGCGGGCAGCGAACCGCAAACAGGCGATGATCCCGCGCGGCGCCGAGGTCATCGACCCGGCCGGCACGGCTCCCGGCCTTGTGGTCGCGGTCGACGGGGGGCCGGCGGTGATCGTGCTCCCGGGACCGCCGCGGGAGCTGCACGAGATGTGGCCGGCGGCGATCGCCACCGACGCGGTGCGGGGGGTGCTCGCCCGCGCCGAGCCGTACCTGAACCAGACGTTGCGGATGTTCGGGATGCCCGAGTCGGAGATCGCCAAGTCGCTGCGGGAGATCGAGCGCGAGACCGATCTCTCCGCCCTCGAGATCACCACCTGCCTGCGTCGCGGCGAGCTCGAGGTCGAGATCCGCCACCGCGCGGGCGCCGAGGCCGAGCGCGAGGCGCTGGTCGCCGGCTTGATCGAGCGTCACGAGCGCTTCCTGTTCAGCACCGACGGGTCGACGATCGACCAGCAGGTCGCCGCGCTGCTGCTCGACGGGCGGCGGATCGGGCTCGGCGAGTCGTGCACGGCCGGCCTGCTCGCCGCGCGCCTGGCCGACCCGCCCGGCGCGTCGCGCTATCTCGCCGGCGGGGTGGTCGCCTACTCGAACGAGGCCAAGGTCGAGCTGCTCGGCGTTCCGGCGGAGCTGATCGAGCGCCATGGCGCGGTCTCGCCCGAGGTCGCCGAGGCGATGGCCGAGGGCGCGATCCAGCGGTTCGCGGCGAACCTCGGGGTCGGGATCACCGGGATCGCCGGGCCCGACGGCGGGACGAAGGAGAAGCCCGTCGGCTACGTCTGCGTCTGCGTCACGGCCTCGGATGGCCCGGTGCTCGCGCGCGACCCCGTGATCCCCGGAGATCGCGCCGAGATCCGCGATCGCTCATGCACCCTGGCGCTGCACCTGATTCGCCGGCTGCTGCTGGGCGAGGACTTCCCGCTCTGAAGGTGTCCGAACCGCAGCCGTACGAGATCGCGGTCGACGAGCAGGTCCTCGAGGATCTGCGAGAGCGGATCGCGCGGACGCGGTGGCCGGCGCAGCCGGCGGGGATCGGCTGGGAGCACGGGATGGACCTCGCCTACCTGCGTGAGCTCTGCGCGCACTGGGCCGGTGCGTATGACTGGCGCCAGATCGAGCGGGCGCTGAACGGGCTCTCCAACTGGCGCTGGGACGGGATCCACTTCATCTGGGAGCGGGCGCCGGTCGACGACCGCGGGATCGCGGCCGGGCCGCGCCTGCCGGTGCTCCTGCTCCACGGCTGGCCGGGAGGCGTGATCGAGTTCAGCGACCTGATCCCGCGCCTGGTGGGCGCCGGCCACGACGTGATCGTCCCCTCGCTGCCCGGCTTCGGCTTCTCCGACGCGCCGCCCGAGCCGGTCAACGTCGCCGCCGTCGCCGCGCGCCTGCGCGCGCTGGTCGGCAGCACGCTCGGCTATCAGCGCTTTGCCGTCCAGGGCGGCGACTGGGGCTCGATCATCGGCGCGAGGATCGCCTTCGACGCCCCCGAGGCGGTCGCCGCGCTGCACCTCAACACGCCCGGGGTGCTGCCAATCGCCGGTGACCTCTCGGAGCCGCCACTGAGCGAGGAGGAGGCCCAGTACGCGCAGGCGGCCCAGCGGTGGCGCCTGCGCGGCGGCTTTCACCTACTCGTCCAGGGGGCGGTACCCGACGCGCTCGCGCCCGGGCTCAACGACTCGCCGGCCGGGCTGGCCGCGTGGCTGGTCGACAAGTACCGCCGCTGGTCGGACTGCGACGGCGACGTCGAGCGCCGCTTCTCCAAGGACGACCTCTGCGATCTGCTCACCCTCTACTGGGCGACGGGCACGATCGGCTCGTCGATGCGCCTCTACGCGGGCGAGGCGCGCGACCGATGGCGCCTGGCCCCGGGTGAGCGCATCGAGGTCCCGGCCGCCGTCGCCGACTTCCCGGCCGAGATCGTGCGCCCGCCGCGCGCCTGGGTCGAGCGGGTGCTGGGCGATCTGCGCCGGTGGACCGAGTTCGACCGCGGCGGGCACTTCGCCGCCTTCGAGGAGCCCGAGCTGCTCGCCGACGACCTGGTCGCTTTCCTCGCCGAGCTCTGAGCGTGACCGAGATCGCGGTGATCGCCGACACGCACATGCCGCGCGGGCGGCGACGGCTGCCGGAGGCCTGCGTCGAACGGGTCCGCGCCGCCGACCTCCTGGTCCACGCCGGGGACTTCTCGACCACGGCCGCATACGAGGAGATCGCGGCCCTGGGGCCGCGCGTGATCGCCGTGCACGGCAACGTCGACGACGCCGGGCTGCGGGCGCGACTCCCCGAGCGGACGACGCTCGAGCTCGCGGACGTGCGGATCGGCATCGTCCACGACGCCGGCCCGGCGCGCGGCCGCCTGGCGCGCCTGCGCGGCTGGTTCGCCGACGCCGACGCGGTGATCTTCGGCCACTCGCACCTGCCCCTGCACGAGCGCGAGAGCGGCTTCGAGATCTTCAACCCCGGGAGCCCGACCGAACGCCGCCGGGCGCCGCGCCACACGATGGGCGTGGCGATGGTCGAGGGCGGGCGCGTGCGGTTTCGACACGTGGACGTGTGAGGCGAGGCGAGGCCGGCGTTCTGTGGCAATCCGGTTCCGACAGTCGGAACTCGATTGCCACAGTCCGATCCGAACCCCACCCGGCCGCACGCCGCCAATCCCCCTCTCTACCCAGCCAAGCAACGGCTGACGTCGCGCAGGGCGCCGGGGCGCGGGACCACCCCGGCCCGCGTCGGACAGCGACGCGCCTCTTGGCGCTGTCCCGACACGCCTCGTTACGACTCGCCGCGCCATTCGCGCCGCGGCGGGCCGTAGCTTGGGGGTGTGGCGAAGGAGAGGCTGAAGAGTCCGCGGGCGCGGCTGTTCGTCGCTCTCGATCTGCCAGACCGCGTCCGCGACGGGCTCGCGGCCTGGCAGGAACGGGCGCTCTCCGATCCTGCGCTGCGCCCGATGCCCGCGCAGTCGCTGCACGTGACGCTCTGCTTTCTCGCCTACCACCCCGAGAGAGCGATTCCGCGGATCGCCGAGCTGATCGCCTCCGTCGGGGCGCGCCCGGTCGAGCTGCGGTTCGAGGCCGAGGCAGCGCCCCGGCCGAAGGGCAGGCCGCGGCTGTACGCGCTCGGGGCCGCCGGCGAGCAAGCGGGGGTGCTGCAGGGCGAGCTCTCGCAGGTGCTCGAGGCGGAGGGCTTCTACAAGCCCGAGCACCGCAGCTTCTGGCCTCATTTGACCGTCGCCCGGGTGCGTAGCGAGCGCCTCCCGCCGGGACCGGGGGAGCGTCGCGGCAAGGGGCGGCCGCGGCGGGTCGAGCGTCCGCCCGGGCCGCTGCCGGCCGCGCTGACCAAGCCCTTCGGAGCCGTCCGGATGGCTCTCTACCGTTCCGAACTCAAGCCCCAGGGGGCCGAATACGTGTCCCTGGCGGGCGTCGACTTGCCGTCCCCGGTGCGGGGCCAGAAGAGGTGATGAAGAAGATGACTGATGAAAGAGCGAACTTGAAGGCGGCCGACAAGGAGGCCAAGGCGAAGTCCGCAGCGCTCGACGCGGCGGTGAAGCAGATCGAGAAGGACTTCGGGGCGGGCTCCGTAATGAAGCTCGGCGACAAGGCCACCGTGCAGATCGAGGCGATCCCGACCGGCGCGCTGGCGCTCGACCTCGCGCTCGGGATCGGCGGGGTGCCGCGGGGCCGGATCGTCGAGATCTTCGGCCCCGAGTCCTCGGGCAAGACGACGCTCGTCTACCACATCATCGCCGAGGCCCAGGCCCGGGGAGGAGTGTGCGCGTTCGTCGACGCCGAGCACGCCCTCGACCCGATCTACGCGAAGAGGATCGGCGTCGACACCGACGAGCTGCTGATCTCCCAGCCCGACTACGGCGAGCAGGCGCTCGAGATCGTCGACGTGCTCGTCCGCTCCGGGGCCGTCGACGTTGTCGCCGTCGACTCGGTCGCGGCGCTGACGCCGCGAGTCGAGCTCGAGGGGCAGATGGGCGAGCAGACGGTCGGCCTCCAGGCGCGGCTGATGTCGCAGGCGCTGCGCAAGCTCGCCGGCAACCTCAACCGGGCGAAGACCGTGTGCCTGTTCACGAACCAGATCCGGGAGAAGATCGGGGTCATGTTCGGCTCCCCGGAGACCCAGCCTGGTGGCCGGGCGCTGAAGTTCTACTGCTCGCAGCGGCTCGACCTGCGCCGGATCGAGACCCTCAAGGAGGGCACCGAGGCGGTCGGCAACCGCGTCCGGGTGAAGGTGGTCAAGAACAAGGTCGCGGCGCCCTTCCGCCAGGCCGAGTTCGACATCGAGTACGGGGTCGGGATCTCCCACGAGGGCGGCCTGCTCGACCTCGGGCTCGAGCACGACCTGATCCAGAAGTCGGGCTCGTTTTTCTCCTACGGCGAGCTGCGGCTGGGGCAGGGGCGCAACAACACCAAGCAGTACCTGAAGGAGAACCCTGACCTGGCGGGTGAGATCGAGACGAAGCTGTTCGCCGAGCTCGGGATCGAGCGCGAGCCGAGGCCGCGGCCGGTCGCCGACACGGAGCAGCCCGTGGTCACCGCCGCGGCGGCGCCCGAGGCCGCCGAGGAGCCCGAGCGCAAGGCCGCCTGAGGCGGAGCGCGCTGGCGGGCCGGGCCGGTGACCCCTGACGCCTTCGAGCGGGCGCTGCAGGCGCTCTCACATCGCGAGCGGACCAGCACCGAGCTTCGCGCCTGGTTGACCGAGCGCGGCTTCGAGGCCGGCGAGGTCGAGGCGACGATCGTCCGGCTGATCGAGTCCGGAGGAGTCGACGACGAGCGCTTCGCGATCCGGTTCGCCGAGGACAAGCGCGAGCTGCGCGGCTGGGGCCCGCAGCGGATCCGCGCCGCCCTCGCCGGGCGGGGCCTGGCTCCCGAGACGATCGAGCGAGCGCTCGACGGCGACGGGCGCGGCGGCCAGCTCGAACGGGCGGTCGAGCTGCTCGCAGGACGCTCGGAGCGGCCGGTGGACGAGCCCTCGCGCGGACGGGCGCTGGCCTACCTGGCGCGGCGCGGATACGACTCCGAGCTCGCCTACGACGCCGTGCGCGCGCTCGAGAGCCGCGCGGCCTGAGCGCCGCGGGCGCCGGCTTGCCGCCGGCGGTCCGGCTTGCCAGAAGGGTCCTCCGGGTCTACGATCGTCCTGCGGCCGGGTGCCGCCTGAAACACGCACAACGACGAGCTGAATAGCAACAGTCCCTCTTTTGTCGGTGACCACCCCAACCACGAGGTCGAGACCCCGGCGTAGATAAGCCGCCGGCAGCGCTTGCGCGAGACGCCTCGCGCGCCGAGATTCAGCGGGTCAGGAGCGCGCTTTTCGGGACCACCGGTCGCGGCGACGTCGGAAGGGTCGCCGGATAGCGGAAGATCGAAGTGGTCCCCTCCGCGGGGCCCGGGAGAGGAACGGATGGCTCAACGCACGCTCTGGCTACCGTGGCGACGCGATCGTTCCAGCGACTCGACGCAGGCTGCGCGCCCCGCAGCCGGCGGGGCCGCCGGCGCCAACGGCGCGATCTCCGACGAGCTCCGCGCCCGCCGTGAGGAGATCGCCCGGATGGAGGAGCGCGCCCTGCGCGAGACCGAGTCGCTCGGGGTCCAGCGCGCCGACATCGACCGCCGGATGCAGGCGCTCACCGACCGCGAGCGCAACCTCACCAAGGAGACCGAGGAGCTCAAGCAGGCCAAGCGGGTCCAGCGCCGCGAGCTCGAGCGCCTCTCGGGCCTCAGCGCGTCCCAGGCGAAGCAGATGCTGATCGCCGAGGTCGAGCACGAGGCGAAGCATCAGGCCGGCGTCCGCCTGCAACAGGTCGAGGCCGAGACCCGGGCCGAGGCCGAGCGCCGGGCCCGCAACATCCTCTCGGTCGCCATGCACCGACTCGCCGCGAAGCACTCGAACGAGTCGACGACCCGGCTGGTGGAGCTCCCCAACGACGAGATGAAGGGCCGGATCATCGGCCGGGACGGGCGCAACATCAGGGCGCTGGAGAAGCTCACCGGCGTCGACGTGATCATCGACGAGACCCCTTCGGCCGTGCTGCTCTCGAGCTTCGACGGCGTCCGGCGCGAGGTCGCCCGGCTGACGCTCGAGCGCCTGATCACCGACGGCCGCATCCACCCGGCGCTGATCGAGGAGACCTACGAGCACGCGCGCGACGAGATCGACACCAGGATCGCCGAGGAGGGGGAGAAGGCCGCGGTCGAGGCCCACGTCGGCGGTCTCGATCCGGAGCTCCTGCGCCTGCTCGGCCAGCTCCGCTTCCGCACCAGCTACGGCCAGAACGTGCTCGACCATCTCGTCGAGTGCTCGCATCTGGCGGCGCTGATGGCCGCGGAGCTCGGAGCCTCGGTCGAGACGGCCCGCCGTGGCGCCCTGCTGCACGACATCGGCAAGGCCGTGACGCACGAGATCGAGGGCCCGCACGCGCTGGTCGGCGCCAAGATCGCGCTCCGCCACGGTGAGTCGGAGGCCGTCGCCCACGCGATGGAGGCGCACCACGGCGAGGTCGAGCCCCGCACGGTCGAGGCGGTGATCGTCCAGGCCGCGGACGCGGTCTCGGGCGCGCGCCCCGGGGCCCGCGGCGAGGCGCTCGAGCAGTACGTGGGTCGCCTTCGCGATCTCGAGGCGATCGCCTCCAGCCACAGCGGGGTCGAGCGGGTGTTCGCGATGCGCGCCGGCCGTGAGATCAGGGTGATCGTCGACCCGGGGCAGGTCGACGACGAGCAGGCGGCGCTGATCTCGCACGAGATCGCGACCACGATCGCCAAGGAGATGGAGTTCCCCGGGCGGATCAAGATCACCGTGATCCGCGAGAGCCGCTCGACCTCGTACGCGAGCTGAGCGGCGAGGCGCCGGCCGGCGCCCGTTCGAATGGGTGATCCCTGGAGTTCATCTAGGATCCCGCGCGCATGAACGAGACGGTCTTCTACGTCCTCGGGATCGCCCTGGTGATCGTCGCCCTGGTCGTCTCCTTCGCCGGCCTGCGGTTCGAGAAGTTCCCGCCCACGCGCGGGATCCTGATCGCCGCCACGCTTGCGATCGCGGTCCTCGTGGGCGCGACGATGACCTTCGCCTGGCGCAACGCCGAGGACGAGCAGCAGCACCGCGAAACCGAGCTCGCCGAGGACGTGGCCGCGAACGAAGAGGCCGGCGACACGGCCGAGGCCGACGAGGAGGCGGGCAGCGGCGCGGCCGCGGAGGAGACCTCGACCACCGAGACGACGACCGCCTCCGCCGACGGCGCGCAGGTGTTCGAGGACCAGGGGTGCTCCGGCTGCCACACGCTCGCCGCGGCGGGCTCGACCGGGACCACCGGCCCCGACCTCGACGGGGCGCTGAAGGGCGAGTCGCCGGCCTTCATCAAGGAGTCGATCGTCGACCCGAACAAGGACGTCGCCGAGGGGTATCCGCCGAACGTGATGCCGCAGACCTTCGCCGACCTCCCGCCCGACCAGCTCGATGCGCTGGTCTCGTATCTGAGCGAGTCGACGAGCGGCAAGTAGCCGTCGTCTTTTGACTCCCGGCGCCGCTCCTGTGGGAGGGTCGGTCCACCCACGGCTCGGAGAGGTGACACATGAAGCAGGGTCGTCCCCCGGCCGGCGACCACCTAACAGGTCGGTCGGCGGCGCCGTGCGCAAGCGGATCACCCGCCCCACCCTGCGGAGCCTCAACCCGTCCTGGGCTGCGCGCCCGTAGCGCTCCTACAGCCCGTGGTGGGGCCACTCGGGCGTCTCGCCGCGCTTGAAGGCCGAGGCGCCGATCGCGTGCGAGTCGCGGCGCCAGAACATCGACAGCGCCGCCTCGACCTCCTGGCGGAGCCGCTCCTCGTAGGTGCGCCCTACGTTGCGGACCACGGTCTCCTTGTCGGTGCGAATCGCGCCCTGGGGCAGGGCGGCGATCTCGCGGGCAAGCTCGAGCGCCCGTGGGAGCGCCTCGCCCTCGTCGACGACCTCGTTCGCGAGCCCGATTGCGAGCGCCTCCTCCGCGTCGATGGGCCGGCCGGTGATGATCAGCTCCATCGCCTTCGCGTAACCGACCACGAGCGGCAGGCGGACGGTCATCCCGTCGCCGGCGACGATGTTCCAGCGCCGCTCCAGCGCCCCGAAGACCGCGTTACGGGCGACGATCCGGATGTCCGCGAGCAGCGCGTTCTCGAGCCCGGCGGCGACCGCCCAGCCGTTGACGGCCGCGATCACCGGCTTGAACACATCGACCCGCCTGGTGTAGCCGCAGTCGCCGGCGGAGTCGTACACGTGGGTGCGGAACTCGTCCCATTCCGGCCGCGGCCAGTCGGCGGCGTCCTGGAGGTCCCAGCCGGCGCAGAACGCCTCGCCCGCGCCCGTGATCACGAGCACGAACGCCTCGTCGTCGTCGCGAAACCGCCGCCAGGCGTGATGGAGCTCGGCGTTCATCGCCCGCGAAACCGCGTTGCGCTGCTCGGGCCGGTCGTAGGTGAGGACGGCGACGTGGTCGTCGACCTCGTAGGTGATCTGCTCGTAATCCATCCGTCCTCCTAAGATTCGCCAGCGTGAGGGGCAAGCGGTATCACGTGACCACGTTCGGGTGCCAGATGAACGAGCACGATTCCGAGCGGATGAAGGGGATGCTCGAGTCGCTCGGCTACGCGCCGGCGGCCGAGCGCGCCGACGCCGACCTGATCCTCTTCAACACCTGCTCGATCCGCGAGGCGGCCGACAACCGCTTCGTTGCCCACCTCGGCGAGGCCAAACGACTGAAGTCAGAGGACCCCGAGCGCGTCGTCGGGGTCGGCGGCTGCTGGGCCCAGTCGGTCAAGGACGAGGTCTTCGAGCGCTTCCCGTTCGTCGACGTTGCCTTCGGCCCGGGCCAGATCGCGAGGCTGGCCGAGTTCCTGGCGTCGGACTCGCTCACGGCGCAGGGGTATTTCGAGTTCGAGGACTTCTCGGGGCACCTGCCGATGAAGCGCGAGCGCGAGTTCCAGGCCTGGCTGCAGATCTCCCAGGGCTGCAACTGCCGTTGCTCGTACTGCATCGTGCCCTCGACTCGCGGTCGCGAGGAGAGCCGCCCCGCCGCCGAGCTCGTCGCCGAGGTCGAGGCGGTGGCCGCCGACGGAGTTCGGGAGGTCACCCTGCTGGGACAGAACGTGAACAGCTACGGCCGCGACCTGCGCCCCCGGACGAGCTTCGCCGAGATGCTGGCCATGGTCGACGCGGTCGACGGCATCGAGCGGATCCGCTACACCAGCCCGCACCCGAAGGACATGCGCGAGGACGTCATCCGCGCCCACGTCGAGCTGCCGGCCGTCTGCGAGCACATCCACCTGCCGCTGCAGTCGGGATCGAGCCCGATCCTGAAGGCGATGAGGCGGACCTACGATCGCGAGCGCTACCTCGATCGCGTCGCCCTGATCCGCGAGCACCTCCCGGATTGCGCGCTGACCACCGACATCATCGTCGGCTTCCCCGGTGAGGGCGAGGCGGACTTCGAGCGCACGCTCGAGGTCGTCGAGGAGGTCGGCTACGACGCCGCGTTCACCTTCATCTACTCGCCGCGACGCGGGACCGACGCGGCGACGCTCGACGACCAGGTCCCGCACGCGGTCAAGCGCGAGCGCATGGGGCGCCTGGTCGAGGCGGTCCAGCGGCGCGCCCGCGAGCGGGCGCAGCGGTTCGTCGGGCGCACGCTCGAGGTGCTCGCCGAGGGCCAGAGCCGCACCGACGCGAGCCGGGTCCGCGGGCGCACCCGCCACAACAAGACGGTCAACTTCGACGGCACCGCCGCCCCCGGCGAGCTGGTCGAGGTCGAGATCGAGGCCGCGACCTCGCAGACGCTCTCCGGTCACGAACGCCTCCTCAGCCGCGCCGGCTGACCTCGCTCGCGATGAGGATCCTCGCGATCTTCGGGCCGACCGCGGTCGGCAAGACCGGCGTCGCGATCGAGGTCGCCGAGCTCCTCCGCCACCGGGGCGAGGACCCGGTCGCGGTCTCCTGCGACGCGATCCAGGTCTATGAGGGGCTGGAGATCCTCAGCGGTGCCGCGACCGCGGCCGAGCGCGAGCGGCTCGAGCACCGCCTGACCGGCTTCGTGCCGATCGACGGCGAGTTTTCGGCCGGGCGGTTCGCCAACCTCGCCCACCCGGAGATCGACCAGCTGATCGCCGAGGGCCGGCGGCCGATCGTCGTCGGCGGTACCGGCCTCTACCTGCGGGCGGTGCTGGCCGAGCTCGAGCTGCGCCCCCCGGTGCCCGCAGACGTCCGCGCGGAGGTCGAGGCCGAGGTCGCCGCCCGCGGCCCCGAGGCCCTGCACGCCGAGCTCGCTCCCGAGCTCGCCTCCGGCGTGCACCCCAATGACCGCAAGCGGGTCGCGCGGCTCACCGAGCTCACGCGGCTCGGGATCGCCCCGCATGAATCCGCGGACGGGCTTTGGAGTGATGCGCTGCGCCACCCGACGCTGCTCGTCGGCCTGACCGTCGACCGTGAGCTCCTGCGGGCGCGGATCGACGCAAGGGTCGACCGGATGGTCGCGCTTGGTGTAGAGGCGGAGGTCGCCCGGGCCGATCGCGCCGGCGCCTCGCGCACCGCGCGGGCGGCGATCGGCTTCGAGGAGCTGCTCGCGGGCGACGTCGTGGCGACCAAGCGAGCGCAGTGGCGCTACGCGCGCCGTCAGCTGACCTGGATGCGGAGAATGGAGGACGTGATCCAGATCGATCGCAGCGGACGCGACGACGCCGACGTCGCGGCCGAGATCGGCGCCCTGGTCGAGGGGGCGGATTGACCGCGATCGACACGGTCCAGGCGCTGAACTCCGTCTTCGACGATTACGACTTCGTCGCGGTTCGCGATGCGCTCGAAGGATCGAGCTCCGACGCGATCAGCTCCGAGATCGTCGAGCTCAACCAGCTCGTCCGCGGGTCACTGGCCCCCGACGTCGTGGTCGAGTTCCACCGCGGCTTTCAGCTCCCCGAAGGAGCGCGCCACGAGGGCCTCGAGGGGTACCTGGGGTTCTTCCGCGGCTGGCTGGCGGCCTTCGACGAGTACCGGCTCGACCACGGCGGCTACGAGCAGATCGGCGACTCGGTCGTCGTCGACGTCGTCCACGTCGGACGCGGTCGCGGCAGCGGGTTGCCGGTGGAGTTCCCCCAGACGCAGAGATGGGTCTTCCGCGATGGGACGGTGGCCGAGCTCCACATCTACGAGACCCGGGCCGAAGCCGTGGCCGACACCGAATAGCCTGGCGCCGATGCGGTTCGAGAAGTGGCAGGCGCTCGGCAACGACTACCTGATCGTCGAGCGCGACGCGCTCGCCTGGGAGCTGACCCCGGAGCGCGTCCGCCGGCTCTGCGAGCCGCATTTCGGCGTCGGCTCGGACGGCATCCTCCTGCTCTCGGAGGCCGCCGACGAGCGCCATGTCGCCGAGCTGCGGATCTTCAACCCCGACGGCTCGGAGGCCGAGCTCTCGGGAAACGGCGCCCGCGAGGCGGTGCTCTACCTGCGCGCCGCCGGCTGGACCGACGCGGACACCTTCTCGATCATCACCCGGGCGGGTGAGGTGATACCGACGGTCACCGGGCCGAACCGGGTCTCGATGGAGCTCGGGCGCGCCTCGGTGACCTCGCCCGATTACCCGGGCGGCGCCGAGGACGGCATCGGAACGGTCCAATCGGCGGGACGGGAGTGGTCGTTCCGCCATGTCAACGTCGGCAACCCGCAGTGCGTGATCGAGGTCGGCGCCGAGCTCGAGCACCTCGACCTGGCGGCGATCGGGCCGGCGATCGAGTCGAACACCGAGCTCTTTCCCAACCGCACGAACGTCTCCTTCACCAGGGTCGAGGGATCGTCGGTCCGCGCCCGGATCTTCGAGCGCGGGGTGGGGGAGACGCTCGCCTCGGGCACCGGCGCGAGTGGCGCCGCGGTCGCGGCCTTCCTCGACGGCGCCCCGTCGCCGCTGCGGGTCGAGCTCGACGGCGGAGCGCTCGAGGTCGAGGTCTCCGAGGCGCTCGACCTGACCCTCATCGGTAACGCCGAGCGGGTCTACGCCGGCGAGCTCGACCCCGAGCTGGTCGCCTCGCTCGCCTGCTGAAGACGCGCCGAGGCGCACGTTGGCCGTCGCTGGGACGGCTAACGTGCGCTTCGGCCTGGAAGTCTCAGCCGCGGCGGAGACCGAGGAAGGCGCGGGCCGCGCGCGGGCGCTTCGAGCTCGCCCGGACGGAGTTATTGGGGCCGGCGTGTTCCTGGGACTGGGCGGTGATGACGTGGATGAAGGAACGCATCTGAGACTCCCTTATCGAGTGGTAAGGGGAGCCTGCCAGCCCGCGGAGGACCCGGATGTGGCCTGCGTCACGGAGCGAGCGTGACGTTGCTCACCGAGCGCGAGCGATCACCGGAGCCGACGCCGAGGTCGATCATCATCGCGGCGATCAGGCCAAGCGCCGCGACCAGCACCGCGACACCGACGACGAGGAAGAGCCGCTCAGGGATCGACACGCCTGGAGCTTTGGACCCGGCGGGCCGAACTCCTGCTCGCGGTCGGGGGCTTGCGAGCTCACGGCGATCGATCCGGTCGAGGGGCCGGAACGCCCCGCCGGGCGACGGCGAGCTCGGCGAGGCGGGCGACGACGAAGCCGAAGGCGAAATAGAGCGCCGGCAACCACAACGGGACGCCGAGCAGGGAGTCGCTCGAAGGGGCGTACTCCGACAGCTCGGACTCGACGATCACGGCCTCGGCCAGCGGGCCGACGATCGCCGCGGCAAGTCCGCAGGCGAGCGCCGGCCGACCGCCGCCGAGCCAGCACGCGATCAGCACGACGAGCGCCGCGACCAGCGTCGTCGCCGGCCCCTCGGGCTCGTCGTGGACGATCGCAGTGACCGCGTAGAGCGCGAGCACCGCCGCGATCGCCGCGAGGCCCACCCGCAGGTCGAACCCGGGCCGCGATGGCCCGAGGCGCAGCCTGAGCTCGGCCAGAGCGGCGGTTGCGAGGCCGACCGCGAGGCAGAACCAGATCGCGCTCTCCCAGATGAAGGGCACGGAGTGATCGAGGTAGCGCGTGGTGTGCGACTGCACGTGGCCGGCGTCGCCCACCAGGCCGCCGACGGCGCCGATGGCGAACAGGACCAGCAGCTCCGCGGGGGTCAGTCGCATGGGCCGCCGCGCAGTATCGCCGAGGCCGTCGCGGGCCGGGGGCGCTAGCTTCCCAGCCGATGGCGCTCACCGACCCCTCCAAGCGACTCGAGGCGATCCCCCCCTACATGTTCGCCGAGCTCGAGCGGAAGGTCGCCGCCAAGCGCGCGGCCGGGATCGACGTGATCAGCCTCGGGATCGGCGATCCGGACCGGCCGACCTACCCGCACATCGTCGAGGCGATGCAGGCCGCGGTCGCCGATCCGGGGACGCACCAGTACCCCTCGAACCGCGGCCGCCCGGAGTTTCGCGACTCCTTCTCGCGCTTCTACGACCGCCGGTTCGGGGTCGAGATCGACCCCGAGACGGAGGTGATCCCGGCGATCGGCGCCAAGGAGTGCATCTACAACCTCTCCTTCGCCTTCCTCGATCCCGGCGACGTCGCGCTCGCCTCCGACCCCGGCTATCCGGTCTACACCGGCGGGCCGCTGCTCGCCGGCGCCGAGCCCGTCGTCCTGCCCCTGATTCCCGCGCGCGGGTTCCGCCCGGACCTCGAGGCGATCGACCCCGAGCACCTGCGGCGCGCGCGCCTGATCTTCCTCAACTACCCGAACAACCCGACCGGGGCCGTACTTCCCGAGGGCCTGTTCGAGAGCGTGATCGAGCTCGCCCGCGAGCACGAGATCCTCGTCGTTCACGACAACGCCTATTCGGAGACGACCTACGACGGCTACGTGGCGCCGAGCTTCCTCGCCACACCGGGCGCGAAGGAGGTCGGGGTCGAGGTCTTCTCGCTCTCGAAGGGCTTCAACATGACCGGCTGGCGCTGCGCGGCGATCCTCGGCAACCCAGACGCCGTGGCCTCCTACTGGCGGCTGAAGACCAACATCGACTCGGGCCCGTTCGAAGCGGTGCAGCTCGCCGGCGCCGCTGCGCTCGACGGGCCGCCGGAGGCGCTGGCGGAGATGAACGCGATCTACGAGCGCCGGCGCGACCTGGTGGTCGACGCCCTGCGTGAGATCGGGGTCGAGGTGGCGGCGCCGAAGGGAACGATCTACATCTGGGCTCCGGTCCCCGAGGGCCACACCTCGACCTCTTTCGCCGAGCTCGTGCTCGAGCAGGCGGCGGTGGTCGTCTCGCCGGGCTCGATGTACGGGCCGAGCGGCGAAGGCTTCTTCAGGATCTCGCTGACGACGCCGGACGAGCGCCTCGCCGAGGCGGTCGAAAGGCTTCGCGAACACCTCTCCTGAGTCGCAATCGTCACTAGCGAAACGGGGGTAAGTGCAACCTCTGACGCGCTGATGTGTTAGCACTTACTCATAGGAGAACCAAAAGACGTTTGCACTGGGGCGTTGGGGGGAAATTCAAGCCTCCGCCACCACTCTCCGATCCGATAACGAATGACGACTCTTGGCATAGCGCTGGCACTCGCGTGCGCGGCAATGGCGAACCTCTCGATGCTGTTCAAACATCGCGGGGCCTGCGAGGCACCTGAGATCAGGCTCCGGAGCCCGCTGCAGAGCCTCACGGCGCTGTTTCGGTCGCGGTGGTGGACGGTGGGGTTCGCGGTCGCCGCGGTCGCCTGGGTGCTCCACGTCGCCGCGATGGCGGTCGCCCCGCTGTCGCTGGTCCAGGCAGTGATCGCGGGGGGTCTGGTGCTGGTCGCCTTCCCGGCCCAGCGGTACTTCGGACACCGGCTCAACCGCCGCGAGTGGCTCGGCCTCGGGCTCGCCGCCGCCGGACTCGCCTTCCTGGCCGTCACAGTCCCGCATGCGACCGAGAACGAGGGCTACTCGATCGCCACCCTCGCCGGCTTCGAGGCGGTGCTGGTCGGCGCCGGCTGCGCGCTGTTCGCCTCCGGCATCCTGCGCCGCGGCTCGATCTGCCACGGGGTCGTGCTCGGGCTCGCGTCCGGCCTGCTGATCGGGGTCTCCAACGTCGCGATCAAGGCGCTCACCGAGGCGATCGACGCCGGGGGTGCGATCGCGATCGCCAGCCCGTGGACGCTGCTCGCGGTGATCGGCGGCATCGGCGCCTTCTTCGCCCTCGCGCGCGGGATGCAGCTCGGCGAGGCGATCCCGGTGATCGCCACCGCCTCGGTGGCCTCCAACTGCGCCGCGATCCTCGGCGGAGTGATCGTCTTCGGCGACCCGATCGGCTCCGGGGCGCTGGAGGGCATGGCCCGGGGCCTCGCGTTTGCCGCCGTGATCGCGGCGGCGGTCGTGATGCCGTCGCCCGCGTCGCCGAGCGAGCCCGGCCGCGCCTAGGCGGCTGGCCGCGCCGCGCTCGCCGAGTGTCAACACATCCACACCATGGGTGGTCGAGGTGACACTCGGCGCTTGAGGTGGCGAGGAGGTAGCGGGTCGGTCGTGCCGACGCAAGCCCCCGGGCGGGCTAGAGCTTGCCCTCGGCGGCGAGCGTCTCGCGCAGACCGGTGTCGAGGCCGCGCGGCGAGTAGCCGAGCTCTGCCATCGCCTTGTCGTGCTTGGCCCAGAACGTGACCCCGTCCGCGGATGAGATCAGCTCGCGGAGGTTGGGCGGCTGACCCATGATCTTGCCGACAACCGGGCCCACGGGCGTGAGCGCCTTCAACAGGCCGGTCGGCATCGCCCCCCGCGGAGGCTTGCGATCCGTCACTTCGGCCACGGTGCCGATCATCTCGCGCATGGTGGTGATCTGGCCGCCGAGGTTGTATGCCTCGCCGGCGACGCCCTTGTCGAGCGCCAGCAGGACCCCGTCGGCGACGTCCTCGACGTGGACCATGTTCATTCCGAGGTCGGGGAAGGGCAGCAGCGGCAGCCGGCCGGCCACGAAGTCGGAGATCGTCTTGCCGATGGCCGAGTGGTCGGCGGGCCCGTAGACGCCGCCGGGCTGCACGATCACGCACGGCAGCCCCTCCTCGTCGATCATCCGCCGCGCCATCCGGTGGGCCTCGTACTTGGTCTGCTCGTAGTAGGAGGTGAACTCCTTGCCCGGGTGGTCGTAGCTCTCGTCGACGACCTCGCCGTGGGTGTTGCCGTAGGCGCCGATGGTCGAGACGTAGACGACCTTCGGGGTCTTCGCCTCGAGCGCGGCGCGCAGCATCGTCTCCGTGCCGAGCACGTTGGCCTCGTACATCCGCCGATGCTCGGAAGCCGGGATCCCGACCTCGTAGATCGCCGCGCCGTGGATCGCGGCATCGCACCCCTCGAGGCCCGAGGCGAGCGCGGCCGCGTCGGCGAGGTCGCCGATCACCGGCTCGCAGCCCAGGGCCACCAGCGGCTCGGCCTTCTCGCTCGACCGGGCGAGCACCCGGACGTCGTCGCCGCGCTCGCGCAGCTTGCGGGCGACGTGACCGCCGATGAACCCGGTCGCGCCGGTGACGAAGACCTTCATGCGCTGGGCAGCCTATCCCGCCCCGTCACCGGTTGCGGAGGATGGTCACGTTGCTTCCGTTGACGTTGACGACCGCCAGATCGGGGTCGGCGTCCCCGTCGAGGTCGCCGCTCACGATCTCCCTCGGGTTCGGGCCCACGGCCTCGGGGCTGCTGGCGGGCTCGATGAAGTCGAGCGCTCCCCGGTTGCGGAGGATCGTCGCGGTCGCGTCGAGGTCGTTGGAGGTCGCAAGGTCCTGATCGCCGTCGAGGTCGAAGTCGGCCGCCGTCAGGCTCAGGGGGCGCCCGCCCACGGGCTCCGGGCTCGTGGCCGGCTGGGAGAAGTTCGCGTTGCCCGTGTTGCGAAGGATGGTGACGTTCTCCGAGCTCGAGCCCTGGTTGACGGCCGCGAGATCGATCGAGGCGTCGGCGTCGAGCCGGGCGGCGACGATGTCCTGCGGGAAGCTGCCGGCGAACTCCGGGCTCCCCGACGCCTCGTTGAAGTTGGCCGAGCCGTTGTTGCGGAGCACGGTGACGGTGTTGCTCTGCTGGTCGGCGGTCGCGAGGTCCGGATCGCCGTCGCCGTCAAGGTCGGCGGCGGCGATCGCCACCGGCTTGTTGCCCGCGTCCTCCGGGCTCGTCGACGCCGGGACGAAGTTGCCCGTGCCTCGGTTGAGGAGGATCGTGACGTTGTCCGTGTCCGTGGATTCGATCGCGTTCGCGACCGCGAGGTCGGTGTCGCCGTCATCGTCGAGGTCCGCCGCGGCGACCTCCGCCGGGGTCTCGCCGGCCGGCTCGGGGCTCGTCGCGGGCTGGGTGAAGTTGGCGTTTCCGTTGTTGCGCAGGACAGAGACCGTGTCGTCGAGCTGGTCCGCCACGAGGAGGTCCTGATCGGCATCGCCGTCGATGTCGGCCGCGGTGATCGCGGTGGGGAACGACCCGACGCTCTCGGGGCTCGACGCGAACGGGGCGAAGTTCGCGTTCCCGTTGTTGCGGAGCACGGTGACGCTGCTGTTGGAGCCGTTCGCGGTCGCCAGGTCGCGGTCCCCGTCGCCGTCGAGGTCGGCCACGACCACGCCCTGCGGGCCCGCCCCGACCTGTTCGGGGCTCGACGCGGGCTCGACGAAGTTGGTCGACGCCGCGCCGGCCGAAGCGACCAGCGCCGCGACCAGGGCGGCTCCGAGGATCGGCACGCCCATGCGGCGGCGCCTCGAACCTTCGTCAGACGATTGTGGCGACATCGTTCCCTCCCTGGTGGTCATTTTCGCCAACCCTAACCGACGCCGCGAGGACCGCCCTTACACTTGAACGCATGGCTCAGGCCGACGAAAAGACGACGGACACGGTCGAGGCGGGCGTGCGCAATCGCCGCGCCCGCCAGCGCGCGATGGCGATCGGGATCGCTCCGCACGCGGTCGGCGACGGCGACCCCCTGGCGGAGCTCAAGGAACTCCTGCGCACCGCCGGTGTGGCGACGGCGGGCGAGCTCGTGCAGGTACGGCCCGAGCCGGACCCGGACCGCTACCTCGGCCGCGGCAAGCTCGACGAGCTGCGGGCCGAGATCAAACGGGCGGGCGCCAACCTGGTCGCCTGCGACGACGAGCTCGCGCCGCGCCAGGAGCGCAACCTCGAGGCGGCCCTCGACGTCCCGGTGATCGACCGCACCGCGATCATCCTCGACATCTTCGCCGACCACGCCAACTCGGCCGAGGGCAAGCTTCAGGTCGAGCTCGCCCAGCTGGAGTACAACCTCGCGCGTATGCGCGGGCTCTGGACTCATCTCGAGCGTCTCGGCGCCGGGCGCATGGATGGCGGTATCGGCACCAGGGGCCCGGGCGAGTCCCAGATCGAGACCGACCGCCGGCTCGCCCGTGACCGGATCTCGGCGCTGCGCCGCCGGCTGGCGCGGGTGGAGCGCAACCGCAGCGTGATGCGCGCTCGCCGCGAGTCCTCGGCGGTGCCCTCGGTGGCGCTCGCCGGCTACACGAACGCCGGCAAGTCGACGCTGCTCAACGCGCTCACGGGCGCCGGGGTGAGCGTGGGGGAGAGGCTCTTCAACACGCTCGACCCGACCACGCGCTCCTACGAGCACGACGGCCGCCAGTACCTGGTCACCGACACCGTCGGCTTCATCCGCAAGCTCCCGCATCAGCTCGTCGAGGCGTTCAAGGCGACTTTGGAGGAGACCACCCTCGCCGACCTCCTGGTTCACGTCGTCGACGGCTCCGAGCCCAAGGAGGAGCGCACGGCGGCGATCGCCGCGGTCGACTCCGTGCTCGAGGAGATCGGCGCGGGGGAGCAGCCGCGGCTGCTGGTCTTCAACAAGCTCGACCTGCTCGACGACGACGAACGCCGGGAGCTGCTGGTGGGCGACCGGGAGGCGATCGGCGTCTCGGCGGCGACCGGCGAGGGGATCGACGAGCTTCGCGACCGGATCGAGTGCGCCTTCGACGAGACCCTGCGCGAGGTGGAGCTGCTGGTGCCATACGACGCGGGCGGGCGGCTCTCCGAGCTCTACGAGCTCGCTGGGAGCGTCGAACGTACCGAGCGGGCCGACGGCGTCCGGGTCTCCGCCCGGATCCCGGCCGCGCTCGCGCATCGCTTCGCGGACTTTGCGGTCAGCTCGAACGGCGCCCGCATCGACGCCGGCTGAGCGCGGATACGCTCGCGCCGTGAGGCTCGGCTTCATCCGCCTTCGCGACGATGCCCGGATCCCTGACCGCGCCCACGAAGGCGACGCGGGACTCGACCTGCGGGCGGTCGAGGCGGCGCTGATCGGCCCGGGCGAGCGTGCCGGCGTCGGCACCGGGATCGCGGTCGAGATCCCGGAGGGCCACGCCGGCCTCGTGCTCGCGCGCTCGGGGCTGGCGCGCCATCACGGGATCGCGCTGGTCAACGCCCCAGGCCTGATCGACAGCGGCTACCGCGGCGAGCTGCGTGTGCTGCTGCTCAACACCGACCGCGAGCGGCCGTTCGAGATCGCTCCCGGCGACCGCATCGCGCAGCTGGTGGTGGTCGCGGTCGCCGATGCGGTCCCGGTCGAGGCGACCGAGCTCAGCGCCAGCGCCCGGGGCGAGGGCGGCTTCGGGTCATCGGGCGTCGGCTGAGCCCTCAGGCGGCGTCGGGCAGGATCTCGAGGTCGGAGGCGAACTTCTTCGCTCCTTCGAGCGTGTACTCGACGTCGACGATCTCGTTCTTGCGGTAGACGCCGATCAGGCCGAGCAGCAGCGTCCAGCGCCGGACCCCGCGGATCTCGCCCTCCTTGTGGATCGGCTCGGTGAACACGATGAGTCCCGGCTGGAGCTCGTAATCGACCCCGCGGTTCTGCTCGACCCCGTTGATGAACACCCGGATCGGCTCGCGCGCGCCCCGCGGGAGCTTCGCTCGGCGCCCGACCGGGGTCCCCTCGCGCTCGCTGGGCGTGTGCCCGCGGCCGCTCGGCGCCGGGGCCCGATCGGGCTTCTCGGAACCGTTGCCCATGAGCGGATTTCTACCGGCTGCGGGCCGGCCGGCCCGCGCCGCGGCTCAGTTCTCGGCGGGCACGGCGACGCGTGCGGGAGCCCAGGTCCTGAGCAGGCCCTCGATCGCGTCGGGGTCGCAGGGCCGGGAGAAGAGGTAGCCCTGAGCGAAGCGGCCGCCAAGCTGGTGGAGCTTGCACAGCTGCTCGGGGCTCTCGACCCCCTCCGCGATCACAGCGAGGTCGAGGTTGCCGGCCAGGCCGATGATCGTCCGCACGATCTCGGCGCTGCCGTCGTCGTCGCAGATCCCGCGGACGAACGAGCGGTCGATCTTCAGTGTGTTGCCGCCGAAGTGGCGAAGGAAGATGAGCGACGAGTAGCCGGTGCCGAAGTCGTCGAGGTGCGCGCGCACCCCGAGATCCTCGAGCTCGTCGAGCACGGCGGGCATCCGCTCCGGGTCGCGCATGATCGTCCCCTCCGTGATCTCCAGCCGCAGCGACTGCGCCGGCAGCCCGCTCTCGGCCAGCGCCGTGGCGATGTCCTCGAGCAGCCCGCTCTCGCCGAGCTGGCGAGCGGAGATGTTGACGCTGACGGTGACGTCCTCGGCGACGAGGCCGCGGTCGCGCCATCCGCTGAGCCGCGAGCAGGCCTCGCGAAGCACGACGCGGCCAAGCGGGCGGATCAAACCCGTGTCCTCGGCGACCGGGATGAACTCGATCGGCGAGACCTCTCTGTCGGCCTCGACCGGCCACCGGGCGAGCGCCTCGAGCCCCGCCAGCCTGCCGTTCTCGATCTCGACGATCGGCTGGTAGAAGACCCGCAGGCGCTCCTTCTCGATCGTCTCCCGCAGCTCGGCCTCGAGCCGCAGCTGGCCGACGACCCGCTTGCGCATGTTGGCGGTGAACACCGCCGTATCGTCGTCGCTGCCGACCTTCGCCTCGTACATGGCGATGTCGGCGTTGCGCATCAGCTCGGCCGCCTCGCTCCCGGGCTCGCTCGCCGCGATCCCGATGCTCGCGGTGACGATCAGGTCCCTGCCCTCGGTCGCGAACGGCCTGCCGACGGTGCTCTGGATCCGCTTTGCGACCTCGACCGCCGCCTCGATCGAGGGGACGTCGTGCAGCAGGACGGTGAACTCGTCGCCGCCGAGGCGGGCGACCGTGTCCCCATCGCGCATCGACGCGCGCAACCGCTGGGCGAGCGCGACGAGCAGCTGGTCGCCGACCGCGTGGCTGAAGGCGTCGTTGACGCGCTTGAAGCGGTTCAGGTCGAGGAAGAGGACCGCGCAGCGGTAGCGCGGGTCGCGCTTCGCCCGGCTCAGCGAGAGCTCGAGGTGGTCGAGGAACATGGTGCGGTTGGGGAGCCCGGTGAGCGAGTCGTGGCGGGCGTCGTGGCGGAGGCGCTCCTCGGCGGCCTTGCGATGGGTGATGTCCGTCATCGAGCCGGCGACGCGCGTGGCGGCCTCCTCGCGGTCGCGGACCGCGACCCCGCGGCTGAAGACCCAGCGGTAGCTGCCGTCGGCATGGCGGATCCGGTGCTCGCTCTCGAAGTGCGGGGTGTGGCCCTGGAGGTGAGCGTCGATCGTCGCGCGCAGGTGTCCGAGGTCCTCCGGGCGCACCCGATCGAACCACTCGTCCGGGGAGTCGCCGACCTCCGCCTCGGAGTGGCCGAGCATCTGCTTCCAGCGCGGGCCGTAGTAGATCGTCCCGGCGACCAAGTCCCAGTCCCAGATGCCGTCGTTGGCGCCCCTGACCGCGAGCGCGTACCGGTCCTGGGTCTCGCGCAGCTCGCTGAGCACGGCATGGTGGCGGACGGCGTAGCGGATCGAGCGCTCGAGCAGGACCGCGGTCAGCCGGTCCTTGATCAGGAAGTCGGTCACGCCGAGCATCTCTGCCTCGAGGTCGACCTCGTAGTCGTCGAAGCCGGTGAGCATGATCACCGGCGCGTGGGTCTGCTCGCCGAACGCCTGCCGGACGAGGTCGAGGCCCGTGGTCCGTCCGAGCCGGTGATCGATCAGGTAGACGTCGTGGCCGCCGCCGCGGATCAGCTCGAGCGCCTGTCCCGGGTCGGCCGCCCACTCGATCTCGCAATCGGTCCGATCCTGCTCGCCGAGCAGGTCACGCGCGAGTATGAAGTCGTCCTCGTCGTCCTCGACGATCAGGACGCGGACCAGCTCACGGCTGGCCATTACCGCCGGGCGCCACGCGCGCCGGGAGCTCGACGATCTCGAACCAGTAGCGGGAGAAGCCCTGCATCACCTCGACCAGGCCGGCGAAGGTCACCGGCTTGGTGATGAACGAGTTGACGCCGAGCGCGTAGGAGCGCAGGACGTCGGTCTCCGCGCTCGAGGTGGTCAGCACGACCACGGGAATCTGCCGCAGCTCGGGATCGGCCTTGATCTCGGCGAGCGCCTCGCGCCCGTCGAGCTTCGGCATGTTCAGGTCGAGCAGGATGATCCCGGGCAACGGGGCTTCACCGGGGCCGGCGTACTTGCCCTCGCGGCGCAGGTAATCCATCAGGTCCTCGCCGTCGACGACGAACCGCAGGTCGTTGGCAAGCCGTGCCCCGGCCAGCGCCTCCTGCGTGAGGACGCGATCCTCTTCGTCGTCATCGGCGATCAGGATGGTGATCGCCTCGCCCTCAGACACCAACGACCTCCGGTTCGCGGTCTTCGCTCGGCGTGCCGGCGTCGAGACTCGGCTCCGGAACGCGCTTGAGAGGAAGGGTAACCGTAAACACGGACCCCTGTCCGGGCGTGCTCTCGACCCCGATCGAACCGCCGTGGCGCTCGGCGATCTTCCGGCACAGGGCGAGCCCGATGCCGGTGCCCGGGTACTCGCCACGGCCGTGGAGCCGTTCGAAGACGCGGAAGATGCGACCGGCGTAGCGGGGATCGAAGCCGATCCCGTTGTCGGAGACGCTGATCAGCGCCTCCTGGCCTCGGACCTCGCCTTCGATCCTGACCACTGGCGGCACGTCCTCGCGCCGGAACTTGATCGCGTTCGAGATCAGGTTCTGGAGCAGCTGGCGGATCTGCGGCTCGTCGACGACCACCGTGGGCAGGGAGCCGATCTCGACCGTGGCGTCGGCGGCCTGGATCGTGGTCTCGAGATCGGAGACGACCTCGTTGGCGGTCCGCTGGAGGTCGGTGCGGACGAAGGGCCGGCTCTGCGTCCCGACCCGGGAGAACTTCAGCAGGTCCTCGATCAGCACCTGCATCCGCTCGGCCGCCTCCGTATTGCGGCGCAGGTAGTCGCGCCCCTTCTCCGAGAGCCGGTCGCCGTCGATCTCGACCGCACGCTGGGAGAACATCTGCACCTTGCGCAGCGGCTCCTGGAGGTCGTGCGAGGCGATCGAGGCGAACTGCTCGAGCTCGGCGTTCGAGCGCTCGAGCTCCTTCGCGCGGCGCTTCAGGCTGCGGTTGCTGGCATCGAGCTGCGTGTGGGCGTCGGCGAGCTCGCCGGCGTTCCGCAGCACCCGCCGGAGCAGGGCGAATGCCGCCAAGGCCGCGAGCGCGAGCCCGGCGAAGATCAGCCACGGGGTCCACTTGTGGGAGCCGTCGACCGCAGCGAAGACGTCCGCCTCCAGGGCGACCGAGACCACCTCCCAGCTCGAGTTCTCGATCGGGGCCGCGCCGAAGTACTGATCGTCGGCAAGCGGCCCCACGTGATCGCTGGCGACGGCATCGATCAGGCCCGGGACCGGGACCGGCGCGCCCGCCTTCGCGGTCGGCTCGGAGCTGGCGACGACGGCGCCCGCCGAATCGATGATGTAGCCCTGGCCGCCGACGATCCCGACGAACGTCTTCAGGTTCTCGCTGAGGAAGGCATAAAGGAGCCCGGGCGCGAAGCCGGTGATCAACACCCGCCGCCCGTACTCGGTCTCGATCGCCTGCGCGAAGAGCTGGATCGGGGCGCCGGTCTGGCCGAGGTCGACGAAGTCGGTGAGGGCGACCGGCTGGTCGCCGTCGAGGACCGCCTGGACGTAGTCGGGGTCGGAGCTGAGCTCGGCGCGGACGCGCGGGGGGGCGCCGGCGGAGACGCCGAGCACGTTGCCCTGGTTGTCGACGACCGCCTTGAAGACGTTGTTGCTTCGCTTCGCCTCCGCGGTCAGCACCTCCTTGGAGACGATCAGGCCCCCGAACCGCCGCGCCAGGTCCCGCTGCTGCTTGGGAGTCGTCGAGGTCGCCGAGAACAGGGCGCTGACCAGCGCCGCGCTCACCTCGGGGCGCTTGACGAAGCGCTCCGCGATCTCGGAGCGGTCGCTCGACTGGGAGTTGGCGATCGCCACGGCGATCGCGGCCAGGATCACGACCAGCACCCCGCCGGCCAAGGCGAACACGAGCTTCGACTGTCGGCTTGGCATCTGACCCCTCCTTGGCTGAAATTTGTTCCCGAGCTACGGACTAAACGGATGTCACGGGTGCGCCGCCGAAAACATTCGTCTAGGCACGGACTCTTTGCTACTCATCGGCAGTTACCTGCCGACACTAAAGGGTTGGGCCGATGCCGAATGGAGCGGTGCAGGAGTGAACGCTACCGCCGCGCGGTGGCCGCCGCTAGAGCGCTCTCGTGCGCGGCGCGCTCGAAGGCGTCGTCGAGCGGCTCGAGCTCGACCGCCGAGCCCGTCCGCCGGGCGAGCGCGAGCTCGATCAGGCGGTCGGCGAGCCACGCGTTCTTGGGCAGCAGCGGGCCGTGCAGGTAGGTGCCGATCAGGTTCTCGCGCCTGACGCCCTCGAGGCCGTCGGCGCCGTTGTTGCCATGGCCGGAGATCACCCGGCCGAGGGCGACCGCGTCCGGGCCGAGGTGGGTGCGGCCGCCGTGGTTCTCGAACCCCGCGAGCACGCGGCCGCCGTCGCCGAGGTCGGCCTCGATCGAGACGTTGCCGATCAACCGCGGCCCGGGCTCGCGGATCGTCTCCAGGTCGGCGAGGCCGAGCCCCTCGATCCGCTCGCCGCCGAGCTGATAGCTGTGGCCGAGCAGCTGATAGCCGCCGCAGACCGCGAGCGCGGCGGCGCCGTCGGCGATCGCCTCGGCGAGCGCGTCGCGCTTGGTCTCGAGCATGTCGCCCGCGACCAGCCGCTGGTCGCGGTCCTGCCCGCCGCCGATGTAGATCAGGTCGTGGGCGCCGGGGTCGAACCGCTCGCCGGGCCCGGCGGCGGCCTGCTGGAATCCGATGCCGCGCCACTCGCATCGCCGGCGGAGGAACAGCAGGTTGCCGCGGTCCGCGTAGATGTTCATCTGGTCCGGGTAGAGGGCGAGCAGGCGGAGCTCCATCAGCCCTCCTCGAGCACGCAGATCGTCGACCCGACGTGGTCGGCGGTGGGGGGGACCTCGATCCGCTCCCGGGCGACGAACCCGAGCGCTGCACCCTCGTGCTCGAAAGCCTCGGGCGTGAGCCGGTCGAGGTGGATCGAAGCGGTGCGCTCGCTGAGCTCACCGCCCGGGCTGACGACCTGGCGCAGCCTGCGGACCTCGATGCCATCGGCGTCGACCGAGACCGCGAGCGGGAGGCTGGAGAAGACCCACCGGTCGCGTTCGCGAACGTCCGGGAGCAGGCCCGCGTCCTCGCCGTCGATCACGGTCTCGTCGGCGAGCAGCGCCGCGGCCAGGATCCCGCCGTGGCGCAGATGCGCCCGCGCCGCAGCGAGGACGGCGCCGCGCCCGCGCGCCCCGCCGAGCAGGTGGATGAACTGCATCGGGGCGATGATCGCGGCGAACTCGCGCCCGAGCTCGAGCTCGCGGGCGTCGGCGCAGACCGTCTCGATCTCGACCCCGGCGGCCGCCGCGCGCCTGGCGAGCTCGTCGACGAGCTCGGGCTCGCTGTCGAGGGCCACGACGTCGAACCCGCGCGAGGCGAGCCCGCGCGCCACCCGCCCCGTCCCGGCGCCGAGCTCGAGCAGCGGGCCGCCGGCCTCGGTCGCGAGCTCGAGCCAGGTCGGCAGGTCGGCGTCATACGCCCCGTTCTCGACGTCGTGCCAGATCACCTCCGAATCGAGCAGCGGCTCGCTCATCGCCAGAACTCCCTCGCGAGCCCGCGCGCGGCCAGCAGCCGACGGAGCTCGATCAGCGCCGTATAGGTGGGGAGGGCGATCAGCCGCCCGTCGGCGGCGGCCACCGCGCGGTCGAGCGAGCGCTCGATCGAGGGCTCGACCGTGAGTGCCGCCGGGTCGAGGCCCGCGTACTTGAGCCGCAGCGCCATCTCCGGCGCCCGCGTGCCTGCGCAGACAACGCTTCGCGCCACCCCGGCGAGCAGCTCGAAGTCCGCGTCCCAGATCCAGGAGACGTCGCGCCCGTCGGCGATCCGGTCGTTGAGCGCGATCCAGAGGTCGAGGCGCCGAGGCTCGCCGTCGGCACCGGCCTCGAGCCGCAGGGTTCGCATGACCTCGTTCGCCCCGGCGGGGTTCTTGATCAGCAGGATCGAGACCGGGGTCCCGGCGACCTCGATCGTCTCCACCCGCCCGAAGGCGGCCTCGACCGAGGCAAGCGCATCGATCGCGTCGCCGAGGCGCACCCCGAGTCGCAGCGCGCCGCCGAGCGCGGCGAGCGCGTTGTAGACGTTGTAGAGGCCGGGGAGTGGGAGCTCGAGCTCGGCCTCGCCCTCGGGTGTCCGCAGGCGCGCGCGCGAGCCGCGCATCCCGTGGAGCTCGATCTCGGTCGCCGCCAGGTCGGGGGCCGGGCGGTCGGCGCCGCAGTTGGGGCAGCTGTAGTGGCCCAGATGGCCGACGAACGCGCGCGCGTAGGCGTACGGGTGGCCGCAGCGCCGGCAGTGCTTGGCATCGTGGGCGTGCTGGAGCTCGGGCAGCGCTTGCGCCGGGTCCTCGATCCCGAAGTAGGTGACCCCGGGCCGCCGGCGGAGCTCGCGGTCGCGCCCGAGATCGGCGATCAGCGGATCGTCGGCGTTGAGGACGAAGCCGGTGCGGCCCGCCCGCTCATCGACCATCGCCGCCCAGTCGTCGGCGAGCGACTCGAGCTCGCCGTAGCGGTCGAGCTGGTCGCGGAACAGGTTGCCCAGCACGATCAGCCCGGGGTCGAGCTCGGCGGCGATCCGGGGCAGCCACGCCTCGTCGACCTCGAACAGGCCCTCGCTCCCGCGCTGCTCGAGCAGGGCCGTGGCGACGCCCCAGCTCATGTTCGAGCCGGCGCGATTGTGGACCGGATCGCGACCCGCGGCCCGCAGCGCCGTGGCGAGCATCCCGGCGGTCGTCGTCTTGCCGTTGGTCGCGCTGATGACCGTCGACCCCCCCGAGAGCCCGGCGCCGAGCCGCGAGATCGCATCGGGCGCGATCCGCAGCAGCAGCCGCCCGGGAAGCGTGGTGCCGCCGCCCCGGCCGCTGCGGCGGCTGAGCGCCCCGGTGGCGCGCGCAAGCCCGACCTTGGCGCGGAAGGCCGCGGCCGCCATCAGGGCGATGCCGGGCCCGGGACGATCACGCGCAGGGCCCGCGGCAGCAGGGTGACCGTCGCCGGCAGGTCGGCGAGGTGGTCGCCGTCGGCGTAGACCGCGAACGGGCGGTCGGCCTCGATGCGGACCTCCGCCGCGCGGCGAACGCCGATCTCGGGCAGCTCGACGTGGCTGCCGTCGAAGACCTTCGGCAGCACCCCGGTGAGAAAGCGCCACTTGCTGGTCTCCTTGAGCGTGACCACGTCCAGCAGTCCGTCGTCGAGCTCGGCGTCCGGGGCGGCGTACATGCCGCCGCCGTAGGCGCGGCTGTTGGCGACGGCGGCCCCGTAGCCGCGCAGCTCGATGCGCTCGCCGTCGAGCGTGAGCACGAAGGCGGCCTGCTTCCACCCGACGAGCGCCCGCAGCGCCGCGTAGGCGTAGACGAGCCGCCCTCTGATGAACCGAGCCTCGTTGGCGATCCGGTTGGCGTCGGAGTCGAACCCGCAGCTCGCGATGCAGAGAAATCGCCGCCCGTTGACCTCGCCGACGTCGATATCCCGAGTGACGCCGCCGGCGAGCGCCGCCACGGCGCCGTCTACGTCGTCGGGGATCCCGATTACGCGCGCGAAGTCGTTGCCGCGACCGCCGCAGACCACGCCCATGGTCGCATCGGTGTCGGCGAGCGCGCCGCCGACCTGCCCGATCAGCCCGTCGCCGCTGATCACCACGATGGTCTCGCCGTTCGCGGCCGCCTCGCGGGCCTCGCGGCAGCCGTGCTCGAGGCCCTGGGTGAGCACGGACCGGTGCTCGAGCCCGGCGGCGGTCATCGCCGCCTCGATCCGCGGCAGCCGCTCGAGCGCCCGGCCTCCGCCGGCCGACGGGTTGAGCAGCAGCAGGAAGCGGCGTGCCTCGGACATCGGCGGCTAGCGTGGCACGAGGCGACCGATGAAGAAGGTCCCGTCGCCCGCGGTGCCGCTCTCGAGCTGCTCGATCCCGTGCCGGCGAAAGCCCCTGGCGAGCACCGAAGTCGGGGTGAAGAAGGGTGTCGCCGAGCCGATGCTGGCAACGACGATCACGTGCCCGCCGGGCCGCAGGACGCGCCCGATCTCGGCGAAGAACGGCGGCAGGTTGACCTGGGTGACGAGATCGAAGGAGTCCTCGTCGTACGGAATGCGGGCGGCGTCCGCGACCCGGAAGGCGACCCTGCCGTCGGGATCGAGGCCGACCTTCCCCTTCGCTACGCGGATCATCTCCTCCGAGAGGTCGATCCCGCGGACGCTCGCGCGCGGGAACTCCCGGGCCAGGAACAGCGCTCCCTCGCCGGTTCCGGTGCCGAGATCGAGGACCCGCTCGGGCGCCGGCGAGATCTTGGGGGTGGCGACGGCCAGCGCCTGGAGGTGATCGGGTGAGCCGGCGCCCGTGCGCGCGTCCCACCCGGCGGCGGCGCGGTCGAAGAAGCCCTGCATCGGCAGGCGGACGAGGGGCCAGAGCCAGGGCGCGTGGGCGACGACCGCGTTCAGGGTCCTGCCGATCACTCGCACCCGCGTCGGGATCTGGTCCTGGCGCTCGGACACGGCGCCATGATCGCAAGGGCGGTCGGGCCGCGCGGCCGCCATCGGGCTTGTACTAGCCTCAGCGCGATGCGTAGCCCGGCCAGGACCCGCATCTTCTTCGTGGTCGCCATCCTGGTCGCCGCCGGCGTCGGGATCTTCATCGCCACCAGCGGCGGCGGCGACGACGACGGCGACGACGCGAGCGGCACGGTGGCCGCGGGCGACTGCGCCCAGGTCGAGGCCCCGGCCGCGAAGGAGGACAAGTTCAAGAAGCCGGAGCAGGTGCTCGAGCGCGGGCAGCAGGCGACGGCGACGGTCGAGACGAGCTGCGGCAGCTTCGTCATCGACCTCGACACCGCCGCCTCGCCGAAGACGGCGAACTCGTTCACGTTCCTCGCCGAGCAGGGCTTCTACGACGGCACGGTCTTCCATCGGATCGCGCCGGGCTTCGTGATCCAGGGCGGCGACCCGACCGGGACCGGGTCCGGGGGCCCCGGGTACACGGTCACCGAGCCGCCGCCCGAGGACACCACCTACGAGACCGGGCTGGTGGCGATGGCGAAGACCGCCGTCGAGCCTCCGGGCGCCTCGGGAAGCCAGTTCTTCGTCGTCACCGCGCCCGCGGACGCCGGCCTGCCGCCCGACTACGCGGTCCTCGGCAAGGTCAGCGAGGGGATGGACGTGGTCGACACGATCGGTGAGCTCGGCGATGCGCAGGAGAAGCCGACCCAGGTCGTGACGATCGACGGGGTCACCGTCGATTCCGGCTGAGCGGGCGCGGCCGCTACGCTCGCCGCGCATGTCCAGGATCGAGATCGGCGATCGCGCGCCGGACTTCGAGCTGCACGGCACCGGAGGGCGGACCTACCGGCTCGAGGCCATGCGCGGCCACTGGGTGATCCTCGCCTTCTACCCGGGCGATTTCACCCCGGTGTGCACGCGCCAGTTCTGCTCCTATCGCGACGCCGCCGACCACCTCGACGATCTCGACGCGGACGTGCTCGGGATCTCGCCACAGTCGGTGAGCTCGCACGAGCGCTTCGTCACCGAGCACGGGCTCACGGTGCCGCTGCTCGCCGACCCCGACCACGCGACCGCGCGCGCCTACGGCGTCGTCGCCCCCGGGGGGCTCGTCCGGCGCTCGATCTTCATCGTCGATCCCGAGGGCACGGTGCGCTACCGCCACGTGGCCCTGCTCGGCCTGCGCTACAAGGACGTCGAGCACCTCGCCGCCGCCCTGGCGCTCGCCCGCGACGCCGCCGAGGTCCGGTGAGCGCCGAGGCGGCCCCGTTCTCGGTCGAACACGAGGGGGCCGAGCTCCGCGGCGAGGCGGCGGGGGACGGGCATCCGATCGCGCTCCTGCACGGGCTCACGGCGACGCGCCGCTACGTCGTCCATGGCTCGCGCGCGCTCGCCCGCTCGGGCTTTCGCACGCTGGCCTACGACGCCCGAGGCCACGGCGAGTCCGACCCGGCGCCGCACGGCTCGGGCTACGGGTTCGACGAGCTCGCCGCCGGCCTCGACGCGGTGCTGGCCGCCGAGGCCGGCTCGCGACCCTACGTGCTCGCCGGGCACTCGATGGGGGCGCACACGATTGCGACCCACGCGCTCGCCAACCCGGGGCGCGCCGCGGCGATCGTCGTCATCGGTCCGGTCTACCTCGGCACGGAGGCGTCCGCCGAGTCGCTCGCCTACTGGGACGGGCTGGCCGACGGGCTCGAGCAGGGGGGCGTGGAGGGGTTTCTCGCCGCGTATGACCGTGACCTCGACCTCGCCTGGCGGGAGACCGTGCTGCGCATCACCCGCGACCGCCTGCGCCTGCACCGCCACCCCGAGGCGGTCGCCGAGGCGCTGCGGGAGGTCCCGCGCTCGCGCCCGTTCGAGGACCTGAGCGAGCTCGAGTTCCTCGACGTCCCGGCGCTGGTGGTCGCGAGCCACGACGAAGCCGATCCGGGCCACCCCTACGCGGTGGCGGAGGAGTGGGCGGCGCGCCTGCCGTCGGCGACCCTGGTCAGCGAGGAGCCCGGCGCCTCGCCGCTCGCCTGGCAGGGCGGGCGGCTCTCGCGCGAGATCGCCGGGTTCTGCGAGCGCCCGGAGGTCGCCGAGCGCCTCGGGGCGTGAGGGCTTCAGCGCCCGGGGCGATCGCGGAGCCGGTGCACGAGACGCAGGCCGGACCAGGTCTCGTCGATCGCGCAGACCTTGTTGTCGACGAGGCCGATCGCGAGCCCGAGCTCGCGGACGACGTCCTCGGTGATGTCGGTGTCGACGCCCGAGGCGCGCTTCGGCCAGGCGATCCAGAGTCCGCCGTCGGGGAACACGGCACGCGAGAGCGCCCTCAGCCCGCGCTCGAGCTCGGACCGGCGGTCAAAGAAGGCGACCAGCACGTCCAGCGGAGCGACGGCGCGGCGCTTGACCCGAACGGCCTCGGGAAGCTCGCCGAGCGCGGTCGCGAACTCCGGCGGCGCCGAGCGAAAGGCAACCGCGGCCCCGGGCTTGATCCCCAGCTTCGACGGCAGCGGGGTCGCGGAGTAGCCGGCGGCCATGGGCGGAATCTAGCCGCGACGTCACCGGTGGTGGCGAGCCCGTCGTCGCGGGCGCCTATCCTTCCCGGGATGATCGACGACGGTGCCGCAATCCACTACACGGCCGTCCCCAAGGGCGCGCCCGTCTATGCCTCCGACGGGACCGAGGTCGGGAAGGTCGAGCAGGTCGTCGACAACTATCGCGAGCACATCCTCGACGGGGTCGTGATCGAGACCACGTCGGGCGAGCTGCGCTTCGCCGACGCCCCCGAGGTCAGCCGCACGGCCGAGCGCGGCGTGACCCTGACGATTCCCGCCGACGACGTCGACTCGCTGCCGCCCCCCGAGAGCGGGGCCGGCACCTTCAGCGCCAACGTCCGCACCGGACGGCTGGGACGCCTCCTCGGGCGTGGCTGGAAGCGCGATTAGTCGCTCTGGCTGGGGGGTACAAAACGCCCGTGCCAAATGAGTCGCGAGTTGAGTTCACGCTGCCGGCAGAGGCGACGAACGTCCCCCTGATCCGTCATGCCCTGGCCGGTCTCGCGGAGGCCCTGGAGATGGAGCCGACCGAGATCGCCGACCTGAAGACGGTGGTCACCGAGGCGTGCATGAACGTCGTGCTGCACGCCTACACGAGCGACGAGACCGGCCCGCTCGAGGTCGACGCGTGGCCCGACGACGGCTGTCTGGTCATCGACGTGCGCGATTACGGGGCCGGCATCCGCCCGCTGGCCGACGTCGAGCGCACCAGCCTGCGGCTGGGGCTGCCTCTGATCGCCGCGCTCACGCGCAGCTTCGAGATCAGCGGCGCGCCCGGAGTGGGGACCACGGTGCGGATGAAGGTGCCGCTGGCGGCCAACGGCAAGGGACCGACACCGATCCCGGAGGTCGCCGACGAGACGCGGATCAACCTGCCGGCGGGCGAATTGCTGGCACCGATCCTCTCGCGGGTGATCTCGATGTTCGCCACCCGCGCCGATCTCTCCGTCGACGAGCTCTCCGACGCCGTCCTGCTCAGCGACGCGATCTCGGCCGGCGACCCCGACCGCTTTCCCGGCGGCACGGCCCGGATCGCCGTCTCCGAGGACACCGGCTCGTTCGTGGTCCGGGTGGGCCCGCTGGGCGAGGGCGGCGGCCAGCGGCTCCTGGAGGGGATGCGGATTCCGTCGCTCGGTGCGTCGCTCGAAACGCTGGCCGAGGAGGTCAGGGTCGAGCAGGCCGAGGGCGGCGAGGTGCTCGCGATCCGGGTGGGGCGCTCGGGCTAGTCCTCGGGCAGGTCGCCGACTGCGGCCTCGCGAAGCTTGCCCAGGGCGCGCCGCAGGATGCGCGAGACGTGCATCTGCGAGTAGCCGACCTGCTCGGCGATCTTCGATTGCGTCAGATCCTCGGCAAAGCGCAGCCGCAGGACCTCGCGCTCGGTCTCGTCGAGGACGTCGGTGCCGGCGTCGATCGCGGCCCGGTCCTCGACCAGCTCGTAGGCCGGGTCCTCGCTGCCGATGCGCTCGGCCATCGGCGCGTCGTCGCCCGGCTCGGAGCCGGGACCGGCGGTCGGGCGGTCGAGCGAGACCGTGCGCCGCGCGGCGCTGCCCTCGAACGCCTCGAGCACGTCCGCGTCGCTGATCTCGAGCAGGGCGGCGATCTCGGCGACCGTGGGCGAGCGCTCGAGCTCGTGGCTGAGCTTGGTGATCGCGCCCTCGACCGCGCGGATGCTCTCCTGTAGGCCGCGCGGAACGCGCAGGGTCCAGACCCGGTCACGGAAGTGGCGCCGAAGCTCGCCAAGGATCGTCGGCCCGGCGAAGGCCGCGAAGGGGACGCCGCGCTCGGGGTCGTAGCGCTCCAGGGCCGAGACGAGGCCGAGGCTGGCGACCTGGAACAGGTCCTCGCTCGGCTCGACCCCGCCGCTGTAGCGCATCGCAAGGCTGCGGGCGAAGGGAAGGAAGCGGCGGACGAGCTCCTCGCGCGCGTTCTCGTCCCGGGTGCGCGCGTAGTCGCGCAACAGCTGCTCCTCCGCCGCGAGGGCGTCGGTCGGGCCCCCCGGCGGTGGCAGGTCCCCCGGTCGTCGGCGCTGAGGTTTGTTGGCGCTCATCGGCATGCGGCGCAAGGTCCTTCGGAGCGCCCCGGGCTCTCGACGCCTCGCCGGCGCACGGGACGTGCGCCGGCCTTGGCCCGTCCGCACCGGCAGTCATTTGACTAACGCGCGGCGAGCATTTGCCGAGGCTTCGATAAGCGCGGTTAACCCCGCGCCGCAGGTTAGACGGTGGGGCCGGAGGGCGCGGCGTCCGCCGACCGGGCGACGCCACCCGCCGCGCACCCCTGCGCGCATCGAGCGGCGCCTCGCTCCCGAATACCGGGAGCGAGGCACCGCTCGGTCGTCGTGAGGCGCAGGGCGGCGGGCAGAGCGGCTGGGCACGACGCGTGGGCCGGGTCTACATAACCTTGGTTATCGAGCGTTGCATTCGGGTGGCGCGACGGCGATCCCACCCCGGCGCTCGATACGATCCGGGCCGCAGAGGCACCTCGCGCCCGATGACCCGCCCGAGACCGAGATCGAAGCTCGCCGCGCTCACCCTGAGCGCCGCCGCCCTCGGCGCGCTGGCGATCTGGCTGCCCCTCGCCGCCTCCGCGGCCGATGCCAAGGGCGGCCGCGACACGCTGGTGCCCGTCGGCGCCCACAGCAGCGGCTTCGGGGAGTTCACCGACGGGCGCGCGAACAAGATGCGGCGGATCTTCGGCCGGCCCGACAACGCCGACCGCGACCAGTTCGTCTGCACGCTGCGCTGGCGGTCGCTCGGAATCCGCGCCGAGTTCGCGCTCTTCGGCACCGCCTCGGGCAACCCGTGCCGCAAGGGCACTTTCATCGAGGCCAGGCTGACCGACCGGCGCTGGCACACGAAGTCGAAGCTCAGGCCCGGGAGCCCGTCCGCGGACGCGCGTCAAGAGTCGCTTCGACGCTGTACGAAGAATAGTTGCGGTGTCAACGGTTTTGCGCTCGAGCTCCATCGAATCGACTGCGCCGCCGGGCGTGTCCCCGGCGTGATCGCCCGCGTCGCAGGCGGCGAGGTGACCGCGCTGGTCGTCCGCTGGCGCGGCTGCGAGTAGCGGCCTTCGGGGTTCGACGCCTGCCGGCGCCACGCCGTGTGGTCCGGCGCGACGCTGGCCGGGTTTGGCAGTAAGGGGGTCGGATTGGTGCGCCTTGCGTGACGTTTGTGGCGGCTGTTGCGCGCTCTGGTCGCTCGGCCGGCGTTCTGTGGCAATCCGGTTCCGACAGTCGGAACTCGATTGCCACAGTCCGATCCGAAGGCCCCTGCGAGCCAGCCCCAAGCGCAGATCCTGCCTCGCCCGCGTCACACCAGCGCGGAATCGGCCACACCCGCCCGCACCCCCAACCAACTCCTTCCCCTTACTGTCAAGCAACGGCCGGCGTCACGCAGGACGCCGGGGCGTTCACGCAAATCGCCCGCGTCGCACCCTCAGATCGGCGCCCACCGGGTTCACATAACCCCGGAAGCCGGCTCCCCCTCGTCGTGCTTCTCGACCGCCTGGCCGAAGACCCGGAAGGCGAGCGCCGCGACGACGATCCCGATCGCGGTGCCGAGGGCGCGCTCGCCCGCGGCGTCGAGCGGCTCGGAGCCGAGCGTGTCGGTGAGCAGGACGACGTAGATCGTGATCGCGGTCGTGAACAGCGCGTATTCGATCGCCAGTAGCGCGTAGGCCATCGCGGCGGCCAGCGTGAGCACGATTGCGGTCACGAGCACGTCATTGGTGAGCAGCTCCGCGAGAGCCGTGGCAACCACCAGGCCGACCACCGTGCCCACGGCGCGCATCGCGATCCGCTCGGTGGTCTGGTCGGGGTCCGGCTTGAGCACGAAGAGGATCGTCAGCGGCACCCAGTAGCCGTGGTCGCGGAGGTCGGCGATCCGGTAGATCGCCACCCCGACGGCCATCGCGGCCCCGAAGCGCAGCGCGTGGCGCATGCTCGGGCTCGCGAGGGTGACGTTGGAGCGCAGGCGCCCCCACGCCTCACGCGCAGAGGCAGCGAGCGAAAATGCCTCGCGGGCGCGGTCGGCGACCAGCCAGGCGACTCCGGCGGTCACCGCCTGTGCGAGCGGTCCGCAGAACCCGATCAGCACCGCATCCCCCGCGTCGGTGCTCGGCAGGTACAGGCCCTGCGTGATCAGCAGCGCGAGCACGGAGGTGAGGCCGGCGATCGCCATCCGCAGCGAGATGCAGACCAGATAGCCGGCGAGCGTCGCGACCACGGCCATGGCCGCGATGGTGATCGCGGTCGAGGTGCTCGAGAGTACGCCGAGCCCGGCCATCGCGCCGACGAAAGGTACGTTCAGCAGGTGCCACCGCACCCGCACGCGAGCCGGTGCGTCGAAGGCGACGAAGCCGCTGATCAGGATCGACGTGCCGACCGCCCCGGCGAGCCCGTCGTCCCACCAGAGGGCGAGGACGAGCGCGATCCCGACCGGGGTGGCGACCAGCAACCCGCGCCGCAGCGCCGGCAGCGGGTCGTCGCGCAGCCCCCAGTCGCCCGGCAGGCGTGAGGCGATCGCCGCAGCCGTCAGGGCCTCCCCGCCGCGGGGGCGCCTCGGCGGCGCGCGAGCAGCCGCTGCACCGCTCCGCCCCCGCCTCGCCGCTCGTGTCGCAGCCCCCGCATGTAGGGGGCGAAGTCGACCTGGATCGTGTGGCGCTTGGAGGCGACGTAGCGCTTCGCCATCGCCGCCCGGTCGCGGGCGATCGCGTGCCGCATCGTCGCCGGCGACGGCAGCTCGACCCGGCCCTCGAGCACGTCGGCGATCCACTCTGACTGTGCCTCGGCGATCGGCATGATCGCCCCCAGCGGCTGCAGCAGCCCGATGAAGTAGAGCCCCGGGCGCTCGGGGCTCACCACTCGTCGGTAGAGCGGGATCTCGTTCTCGGGCGCCGCGATCAGGCCCGGGTCCAGGAACGGGAAGCTGATCTTGTAGCCGGTGCAGTAGATCGCCAGGTCTACCTCGTCGCTGGAGCCGTCGGCGAACCGGACCGTGCGCCCGCCGGAGAACTCGGCGATGTTCGGCTTCACGACGATGTCGCCGTGGCCGATCCGCGGCAGCAGCTCCGCGGAGATGGTCGGATGCGCCTCGGCGAGCTTGTGGTCGGGCTCGGGCAGGCCGAAGTCCATCGGCTCGCCGACCGCGGTCCGCAGCGCCCGCCGGTACATCACCCTGGTCACGGCGAGCGGCAGCCGGCTGGTGAGCCCGTTGCCCAGCTCGTCCGTCGGCTTGCCGTTCAGGTACTTGGGCAGGATCCAGGCCCCGCGCCG
The DNA here is from genome assembly GCA_963842795.1 of uncultured Solirubrobacterales bacterium. Taxonomy (GTDB): domain Bacteria; phylum Actinomycetota; class Thermoleophilia; order Solirubrobacterales; family 70-9; genus WHSW01. Next base: position 106,476 of record CAWJHV010000025.1, read on the forward strand.
CATCGCCAGCAGGGTGCGGTCGGCGACACGCGACGACTCGACCGCGACGTCGGTGGCCGAGTTGCCGATCCCCAGGACCAGCACCCGCCTGCCCTCCAGCGCGTCGGGCGTCTTGTAGTCGTGCACGTGGATCTGCTCGCCCTCGTAGCGCTCCTGGCCCGGAAACGGCGGCTCGGGCCAGCGCGCGTCCCAGTGGTGGCCGTTGGCCACGAAGACCGCGGCGTACGTCGCCGAGCCCTCCTCGCCGGACTCGCGGTCGCGCCAGCTCACCCGCCAGACTCCTCCGTCCGCCGGCTTGACGCCGGTGACCTCGGTCCGGAAGCGGATCCGGTCGCGGAAGCCGAAGTGGTCGACGTAGTCGTCGAAGTAGCGGGCGATCTGCCAGTGGCTCGGGTAGTCGGGGTAGTCCTCGGGCATCGGGTAGGTCGCGTAGGCCATCGTCCGCCGGGAGGTGTTGATGTGCAGCGAGCGATAGGCCGAGGACATCTCGTTGTCGTTCATGTAGCGCCAGTTGCCGCCCACCTCCGAGCCGATCTCGAAGCAGTCGAACTCGATCCCGCGCGCGTGCAGGACCTGGCATGAGGCGATCCCCGACGATCCCGCCCCGATCACGCAGACGCGCCCCTGCACCCTCTCGACCTCAGTTCTGCGACGGATCGTCGGGCATCCGCGACAGCAGGGCGAACTGGCCGCCCTTGCGCGCGAGGACGGTGTGCCAGAGCGCCTCCGGCGCCTCCGCGAACAGCTCCGCCGGCATCGGCGGCTCGATGATCCACGCCTCCTCGTCGATCTCCGACTCCAGCTGCCCCGCCCCCCAGCCGGAGTAACCGGCGTACACCCGCCCTCGGCGAACCGCGTCGTCGAGCTCGCCGAAGCTGGTCTCGGCGCCGACGAAGCCGACGTCGGCGACGACGATCCAGGCCGCGGCCGCGGGGTCGTTGAACTCGGCGAGCACGACCAGCGCCTGCGGCTGCACCGGCCCGCCGATGAACACGGGCTCGGAGCCCGCGAGATCGGCGAGCTCGGTCGCGACCTCGGAGACCTCGGTCTCCGAGGGCCGGTTGAGCACGACCCCCATCGCCCCCTCGTCGCCATGCTCGGTGATCAGCACCACCGAGCGCGCGAAGTTCGGGTCGACGAGCGCGGGCGAGGCGATCAGCAACTGGCCGCGCAGCGAGTCCGCTTCGTCGGGGTCAGACATCGGGGTGATTCTGCCCGCTCGCTAATCTCGGCGGCATCGTGATCAGCGATGTGACCGAAGCGAGCTTCGAGGCCGACGTCGTCGAGCGCTCCCGCGAGCTGCCCGTGGTCGTCGACTTCTGGGCCGAGTGGTGCGGGCCCTGCCGCCAGCTCGGCCCCGCGCTCGAGGACGCAGTCGGCAAGCGCGGCGGCCGGGTGGAGCTGGCCAAGGTGGACGTCGACTCGAACCAGAACCTCGCCGCGAGCTTCGGGGTCCAGGGGATCCCGGCGGTGAAGGCGTTCCGCGACGGCGAGGTGGTGTCGGAGTTCACCGGCGCGATCCCGCCGGCGCGGATCGAGCTCTTCCTCGACTCGCTCGTTCCCTCTCCCGCCGACGAGCTCGTAGCCGCCGGCGACGAGGCGTCGCTGCGCGAAGCGTTGAAGCTCGATCCCGGGCACGGCGCCGCGGCCGCGAGCCTGGGCAGGATCCTGCTCGGCCGCGGCGACACAGGGGAGGCGCTGGAGCTGCTGGAGCCGCTCCGGGGAGACTTTCTCGCCGAGGGCCTCGCGGCCCGGGCACGGCTGAGCCGGTCCAACGGCGACCTCGAGCCCGACCCGCGGCTGGCGACAGCGTTCAGCGCCTGGGACGCCGGCGACTTCGAGACCGCCCTCGAGACGCTGCAGGAGCTGATCGCGGAGGCCGACGACGCCGAGCGCCGCGACCTGATCCGCGAGGCGATGGTCGGCATCTTCGCCGAGCTCGGCGCCGATCACGAGCTCGCCCGAGAGCATCGGCGTCGCCTGGCCGCGGCGCTGAACTGATCCCGCGGGCCGGCGCCCGGCAGAGCCATGGACCCGATCAACGGAGCCGACGTCCCGGTCGCCTTCGCCGCCGGCCTGGTCTCGTTCATCTCCCCCTGCGTGCTCCCGCTGGTCCCCGGCTACCTCTCGGTGATCACCGGGGTCCGCGTCGACGAGATCGAGGCGACCGATTGGCGTCAGGTCCTGGTCCCCAGCCTGCTGTTCATCGCCTCGTTCTCGACCGTCTTCATCCTCCTAGGCCTGACCGCGACGGCGCTCGGCGAGCGGCTGCGAGACAACCAGGACCTGCTCACCGACATCGGCGCGGTGCTCCTAATCGTCATGGGCGTCCTGTTCATCGCCGCGACCTTCGTCGACCGGCTGAACCGCGAGTGGCACGTCGAGTCGCTGCTGGCGCGGGCGGGCAAGGGCGGCCCGATCGTCGCCGGCGCCGCGTTCTCGATCGCCTGGACGCCGTGCACGGGCCCCGCGCTGGGCGGGATCCTCACCCTGGCCGGGATCCAGGGCGAGGTCGCCCACGGAGCCTTCCTGCTCGCCGTCTACTCGCTCGGCCTCGCGGTGCCGTTCCTGATCACGGCGCTCGCCTTCTCGCGCGCGACCACCGCGTTCGCGGTGATCAAGCGGCACTACCGGGCGATCGTCGGCGTCGGCGGCGGGATCCTGATCGCGATGGGCGTGCTCATCCTCACTGGCGGGTTCACCGAGCTCAACGTCTGGGCCCAGAAGGTGACCAGCGAGCTCGGCCTGAACCTCTGACCGACGGGTGGGCGGAGAGGGCTTGCACGGAGCGTTCGGGGAGGCGACGATCAGCACCGGGCGCCTGCGCCTGACGCCGTTGAGGACCGAGGACGCCGAGGAGATGGCCGTGGTGCTCGCCGATGAACGGCTGCACGAGTTCATCGGGGGGCGTCCCGCGAGCCCGACCGAGCTCACCGAGCGGTACGAGAGCCTCGCCGCGGGCGCCAAGAAGCCCGGCGAGATCTGGCGCAACTGGATCGTGCGCCGGGACTCCGACTCTGCGGCCGTGGGGACCGTCCAGGCGACGATCTTCGACCGGGACGGTCGGACCACCGCCGAGATCGCCTGGGTCATCGGCACCGACTGGCAGGGGCGCGGGTTCGCATCCGAAGCCGCCCGGGGCATGGCCGGCTGGCTGCGAGACGAGGGAGCCGGGGAGATCCTCGCCTACGTCCATCCCGCGCACGAAGCCTCTGCGGTCGTCGCCCGCCGGGCCGGCCTTCACCCGACCGCCGATCGCAAGGACGACGAACGGGTGTGGCGGTGGATGGATCGCGGCTAGCGAGTTCCACCGGCCCGAGTGGGCGATCAGTGGCGGGTCAGGCGGCGCCGTGCCGGACGGCCGGCCGGCATTCGAGCCACCAGTACGCGACCGTGCTGGTGAGGATCGCGGCGCACCCGATGGCGGTCCAGACCACGGGCGAGCCCAGGGCCTCGAGCGCGGCGATCACGAGGGCCACGAGCCCCATCCCGGCGACCAGGCCCAGCCGCGCGGAGGGCCGGGATCGTCGCGGCCGGACCGCGAGGTAGACGCCGAGCAGCAGGATCGGGATCCCGAACGAGAAGCCCGAGATGAACCCGAAGGCCACCGCGAAGCCGGCGACGACGTAGTAGGCGAAGCCCCAGTCGTGTTCCGGGCCGGCGGCCATCGCTAGACGGGCGGCTTCGGTGGCTCGTCGCCGCCGACGCCGACCTCGGCCGGGACCTCCACCGGGGTGCCGATCGCCTCGACCTCCTCGAGCTCCTGGCCGTCGCCCTCGCGGGAGCAGACGATCCGGAAGCGGCCGGTGCCGACCGCCGGGTCGCCGACGACCGGCAGCCCGCGGATCTGCTCCCAGCCCAGGCGCTCGGCCTCGTACGGGTTCAGCCGCACCTCCGAGGCCGGCCACGGGCAGCTCGAGTTGTGGACGTCGATCGCCTTCGAGATCGCCTCGAGGTTCTTGGCCTCCGAGCTCAAGCGCGTCAGCCCTCGTCGTCCTCGTTCTCGCTCGAACGCTCGTGATCGGCCTCGCCGTAGTCGCCGCCCTCGAACTCCTCGGGCTTGCCCGCAAGACGACTCGGATCGGGGCCCGAGTCGCCGTGTGAGGCATGCTCGATCAGCTCCTCCTCGGCCAGCTCGAAGCCCTCGGACTCCCCTCCCCCGGCCTCGCGCACGGCCCGCTGCTCCTCCTCGTGGCGCTCTTCCCTCGAGAGCTCGCGATCCTCGTTCTCCTGCATCGTTCTCCTTCGGCGTCGATTGCGGACCCGCCCACCGACTCTAGCGCCGGTGGGCGGGCGGCCGCGCCGGAACGGCGAGCTAGCGGGTGGTGAGCACGGTGCCGAGGTCGGGGAAGCCGAGCGCCTCCTTCGTCGCTGCGGTCAGGTCGTATTCGCGGCCGCCGGCGAACGGCCCGCGATCGATCACCGGCACGGTCACCGAGCGGTCGCCGTAGCGCAGATGGACCTTCGTCCCGCACGGGAGGGTCCGGTTGGCGACCCCCATCGTCGAAGCCGACAGCGTCCCCCCGCAGGCGAGCGCGTTGCCGTACAGGCCGGGCCCGTACCAGGACGCCGCCGCGGGCCGGTAGACGGTCAGCCGCCCCGCACGGTCGCGGCTGCCGGTCGCGGTCCGGTTCGAGCGCGCCCTGGCCTCGACGCGGAAGGCACCCGTCCTGCGCGCCCGCCAGTCGACGCTGAAGCGGCCGTCGCGGCCCGCGTGCGCGTTCATCTTCTCGCCGCCGATCCGGACCACAACCCGGCGCTCGGCGCCGGCGGGGGTCACCCGTCCGTGCACCTCGACCCGGTCGCCGACCAGCCCGTGGCGGCCGGCGATCCGCGCCCTGGTGCGAGAGCGAACGCGAATCCGCTCGCTGCCGGTGCCGGCGTCGACCCCGGACGGGGCGGCGCCCGGCGCCGGCCGGTCGCCGACGGGCCTCGCCTGGCTCAACTCCGCGCGCCAGGAGGCGCTGCGGTCCGGCCTCACCTGGACGTCGTAGGCGCCGCCGGCGCCGGTGTGCGATTCGGCGGCCGTGTGCCAGACGTCCGAGCGCTTGGCCCGGTAGCGGATCTCGATCGGCGCATTGCCGGCGCCCGGGAACGAGCCCTCGAGGGTCACCGGGTCGCCGAAGGCGACGCTGCGCTTCGAGGCGTCGATCTGCGCGCTCTTGCCGGCGGCGCCGGGCGGGCCGGCGAACGCCGTTGTCGTCATCGTTGCGGCGAGGGGCAGCAGCGCTGCGGCCGCCAGTCGCCTGCGCCGCAGGCGGAACCGTCGCTTCATCTCTTCCTTTCGCGCCGCGGGGTCAGCGATCACGCTTGGATCCCCCGCTCGCCCGGCGTCTCGCGGGGCGATTCGGCGATTGCTTTCGTCTTTTCGCTTCTCTTTGCGCAGTCGAAGCTAGGAGCGAACAGGTGTTCGATGTGTGATACCGGTCACAGACTTAACGGTTCTGAGAAGATCCGTGCGTGAGCTCCGATCGCCTCACCGGCCTCGATTCCTCGTTCCTGCACCTCGAGCGCGGGCCGGCCCACATGCACGTTGCCTCGACGACCCTGTTCGAGGGGCCCCCGCCGGAGTACGACGAGCTCTGCGATCACATCTCCTCGCGCCTTCACCTGGTGCCGCGGTTCCGCCAGAAGCTGCGCATGGTCCCCTTCGGCCAGGGCCGGCCCAAGTGGGTCGACGACCCCCAGTTCAACCTCCGGTACCACATCCGCCACACCGCCCTCCCCGCCCCCGGCAGCGAGGAGCAGCTGCGAATCCTCGCCGCACGCGTCTTCTCCCAGCGCCTCGACCGCTCGAAGCCGCTGTGGGAGATGTGGCTGATCGACAAGGTCGAGGGCGGTCGCTTCGGGCTCGTCACCAAGAGCCACCACGCGCTCGTCGACGGCGTCTCCGGGGTTGACATAACCACGGTCCTCTTCGACGCGGCCCGCGAGCCCGAGTCGGCGCCCGAGGCGCAGGCCTGGACGCCCCGGCCCGAGCCCAGCGACGCACAGATGCTCGGCGAGGCGCTCGTCGAGCGTGCCACCAGCCCGGCCGAGATCGCCCGCGGCGTCCGCGCGGCGTTCCGCGCCCCGCGGCGGGTGGCGCGGGCGGCGATCGACGCAGCCGAGGCGGCCGGCGCCTTCGCGCGCACGACCTTCGCGGCGCCCAGCTCGCCGTTCAACGTCGAGATCGGGCCCTACCGGCGCTTCGCGACGGTGAGCGTCGAGCTCGAGGACATCAAACGGATCAAGAATTTCGCCGGCGGCACGGTCAACGACGTCGTGCTCGCCGCCGTCGCCGGAGCGCTCGGCCGCTACCTGCGGGCCCGTGGGCACTCGACCCGGGATCTCGAGCTGCGGGCGATGGTGCCGATCAGCGTCCGCGCCGACGACGAGCACGGGGCACTCGGCAATCGGGTCTCCTCCTACATGGCGCCGCTGCCGGTCTGGTGCGACAACCCGCTCAAGCGGCTGCGAATGGTGAGCGAGACGATGGGCGACCTCAAGCAGTCCAAGCAGGCGGTCGGCGCGACCCTGATGACCGAGCTCGCCGACTTCGCCCCGCCGACGATCGCCGGCCAGGCCGCGCGGCTGCAGTCGCGCCAGCGGTTCTTCAACCTCGTGGTCACGAACATCCCCGGCCCCCAGTTCTCCCTCTACCTGCTGGGGCGGGAGCTCGAGGCGATCTACCCGATGGTCCCGCTCGCCAAGCGACAGGCGGTCTGCTTCGGGATCATGAGCTACAACGGCCGGGTCAACTTCGGGCTGATCGGCGACTACGACGCGCTCGACGACCTCGATGCGCTCGCCGGCTACCTCGCCGAATCGATCGGGGAGCTGGCGGCGGTCGCCCCCGGCCCGGACGAGCCGCGCCGTGCCCGGACGCACCCGGACGTGAGGAAGGCCGCAACCGCCGGCTGACCCCCGCACAGAGGGCCCGAATTCAGCGGAAATTCATGGTTTCGGGCCGTCGGTGGCGATATTCTGCGCGCGTAGCCAATGCCGCTCGATCGCCGGGCCGTGAGATCCGGTGCAGGGAACCTTCCACGTCCTCCGGCGTTCGAGCCGAAGACGCCGCACGGCCGCGGCGCAGAAAGGATGTGAGTTGAAGAAGTCGAGAATGTTGCGCTTGCTCGTGGCGCTGGCCGCGCTGGGGGCGCTCACCGTCGGCGCCCTCGGAGGGGGCGCAGCGACCGCGAGCACCTCGTCCAAGGGCGCGACCGTGATCAAGATGGAGCGCAACGGCAAGGAGCTCCTCTTCACCGCCCCGCAGACCATCGAGGCGGGAGCGAACCTGAAGATCAAGAACAAGACGAACCCGCGCCAGGTCGGGCCGCACACCTTCTCGCTCGTGAGCCCGAAGGTCACACCGACCACGCGGAAGGCGATCAAGAGCTGCGCGAAGAAGCTCAAGGGGATCTGCGGTGCCGTCGTCCAGTGGCACGAGGTCGACCTGCAGACCGGCCAGGTCGGTGAGAACCCGGTCGAGGTCGGCAAGCAGGGCTGGGACCGCCAGGGCAACCTGAAGCGCAAGGGCGACTCCTGGGTCGCCGAGCGCAAGGGCCAGTCGTTCGCCCGCAAGGTGACGGCGAAGCCGGGCAAGGTGCTCCACTTCTTCTGCGCCGTGCATCCCGAGATGCAGGGTGCGATCGAGGTGGTCGAGTAGCGAGAGGATCGAGCGCAAGGCACCCATGGAGGGGCGCCTCTCACGTCGCGCACTGCTCGCCGCCGCGGGAGCGGGCGGGCTGGCACTGGTGTTGCCGGTCCGCCTGCGCCCCGGTGGCCTCGGCCTCCCGGCGGCGGCCGCTGACAGGGCGCGCGCGAAGTTCAAGGCCCCGCTGCGGATTCCGCCGGTGCTCACCGATCCGCAGATCGAGATCGAGATGCGCCAGGCGTCGATCGGCGTCCTTTCTGGCCCGAAGACGAAGATGTGGACCTACGGCGGCTCCTTTCCGGGGCCGACGATCCGCCGCCCCGCGGGCCAGCCGACGGACGTCACGTTCGTCCACCGACTGCCGCCGAAGGCCGGCGAGCTCACGGTCCACCTCCACGGGGGCCACAACCGCTCCTCCGAGGACGGCCAGCCCGGGGGGCTGACGGCACGTCAGCCTCGGGCGCTCTACTGCAAGATCTCCGACCGGCTCGCCCCCGCCGACTCCGGCAACGACCTCTTGATCGAGCCGGGCGGCCGGCGCACCTACCACTACGACCTGATCGAGGACGGCGCTCCCGAGCGGGCCGCCTTCCAGTGGTACCACGATCACCGGCTCGAGCGCACGGGCCGCAACGTGTGGAAGGGGCTCGCCGGGATGATGATCATCGACGACGAGCTCGACGCGTCGCTGCCGCTGCCGCGCGGCGATCGCGACCTCCCGCTGATGCTCGTCGACCGCTCCTTCGACCGGCACAACCAGCTCACCGATCCGTTCGGCCAGGCTGCCCACGCTCCCAACGACGGCGTCTTCGGGCGCTACGCGCTGGTCAACGGCGTCCATCAGCCCCACCACGACGTGAGCGCCGCGCGCTATCGGGTGCGGATCCTCAACGCGGCCAACTTCAGCCTCTTCAACCTGCTGCTCTCCGACGGCTCGCGTATGACCCAGATCGCGACCGAGAGCGGGCTCATGCCCGGGCCGGTGAAGCGGCGCCGGGCGCTGATCGGGCCCGGCGAGCGGATCGAGCTGATCCTCGACTTCACCGACCACGCCGGGAAGCGGGTGCAGCTGCGCAGCGCCCGCCGGCCCGAGGACGGCGGGCTCGCCTCCCACACGTTCGACGGGCCGCTGATGGAGTTCCGGGTCGGCCCGCGCGCCGCGGACGAGACCAGCGTGCCGGCGAGCCTGCGGCCGCTACCGGACTGGGTTGCGGGGGCCTCGAAGACGCCGCACCGGAGGTGGGAGTTCACGATCAGCAAGGGGTTCGCCCCGTCCTGGCTCGTCAACGGCAAGACCTTCGACCCGGCCCGCTCCGACGCCTTCCCCGTGCTCGGGACGACCGAGACCTGGGAGCTCCACAACCGGACCGCGGTCGCTCACCTGATGCACATGCACTCCACCGACTGGTACATGCTGGAGCGCAACCGGCGGACCCCGCCGAAGTGGGAACGGTGTCTGAAGGAGACGTTCCTGCTCGAGCCGGGCGACCGGATCCTGGTCGCCGCCCGCTTCTCCGACTTCACCGGCAAGTACGCGATCCACTGCCACATGCTCGACCACGAGGACCATGGCCTGATGTCGCAGTTCGAGGTCGTTCCCCCGGCCTGAACCTCAGAAGAGGTCGCGCAGGAACTGGGGCTCGTGCCCCTCGATGTAGACGAACAGCGGGTGCGGGACGTCCTTGCCCGTCGCGTGCTCGGCCGGGTCGGGCGGGGTCGAGGCATCGGCCTCGGCGAGCGGCTCGTCGGCGTCCTGCCAGAAGCGCTCCTCGGAGTTCCAGCGCCGGCGCCGTACCTCTCCCTCGAGCCCCTCGTCGGCGAGCACGTCGCGCACCACGCGCTCGGCCTCGACGGCCGCCTCGGCCGATTGGGTGTAGACGAACATCTTCTCGCCGTCGCGGCTGACGATCACCCGGTCGCCGAGCCGCTCGGCGACCTCGTCGTCGAGGTCGAGCGATCGCAGCCGCTCGCTGAGCCGGCCGTGGACGGACTCGTGGATGTCGACTTCGACCCGGAACTCGTCGGCGGCCATCGCGGCGCGAGGCTACCAGCCCGCCGCGTCCGTCCGGCCCGCGCCGTATAGAAGGGCCGATGGACGGCTCATCCCTGCCCCGGGACGCGTCCCTCTTTCGCCGCCACATCCACGGCGACGGCTTCGGCTACGGATGGCTGCTGGTCCTGATCCTGGTCTCGATCGCGTTCCAGCTCGCCGCGCCGGAGACCGACACCGCGCAGGTGATCACCATCGGGCTCCAGGGCGTCACCCTGATCGCGGCGCTCCACGTCTCCGGCGTGCGCAGGTGGCTGATCCACGCGGCGGCGGTGATCGCCTCGATCGCGCTCGCGGGCGCGATCGGCGTGCTGATCGGCTCCGGGGAGCTCGACGACGGCGCGGGGCGCGTCCTCGGGCTGCTGTTCGTGGTCCTCGCGCCGGCGACGATCGTGGCCGGGATCGTCCGCCAGGCGCGCCGCGACGGGGAGATCACGTTGCGGACGATGGCCGGGGTGCTCTGCGTCTACCTGCTGATCGGCAGTGCCTTCGCGTTCGCCTACGGGATCATCTCGGCGGTCGACGGCGGCAACTTCTTCGCCCAGCAGCACGGTGGCGACATCTCCGACTTCCTCTACTTCAGCTTCGTCACCCAGACGACCACCGGTTACGGGGACCTCACCGCGGTCGACGACGTCGGACGCTCGCTGGCGATCACCGAGGCGCTCACGGGCCAGATCTACCTGGTCACCGTCGTCGCTCTCATCGTCGGCAACCTGGGCCGCGCGCGGATTCGCCAGTCGTGAGCCGGCTCGTCACCCGGTCCGCCGAGCCACGCGACGCTGCGGCGATGGCGGCCATCTACCGGGAGGGGATCGAGGACCGGGTGGCGACCTTCGAGACCCGGCCGGCGACCGAGGCGGAGATGGCCGCGCTCGCCGAGTCGGCGACCCCCGTCGTGGTCGCCGAGCGCGACGGAACCGTGGTCGGCTGGGCGAGGGTCGGGCCCTACAGCGACCCGCACGACTACTACGCCGGCGTCGGCGAGGCGACCCTGTACGTCGCCCGCGGCGCCCGCGGCGCCGGCGTCGGTCGCGAGCTGCTGCCGGCCCTCGAGCCGGTCGCCGCGGAGGCCGGTTACCACAAGCTCGTCGGCAAGATCTTCACCACCAACGCCGCCAGCATCGCGCTCGTGCGGGCCTGCGGCTGGCTCGACGTCGGCGTCCACCGCCGCCACGGCCGACTCGACGGCGAGTGGAAGGACGTGCTCGTGGTCGAGAAGCTGCTCGGCGGCGGCTAACGGCGAATGCTGGCGCGGAAGCGGACCCCGTCCTTGCTGTAGACCCAGTCGCCGCGCGAGAAGCCGCGCACACGGGCGTCGGCGTTGACGAGCACGGCGGTGATGCGCTCGAACCGCCGCGGGCGGTCGAGGCTGATCGAGGTGCTGCCTCCCCGGTCCAGGTACTTGAGCTTGCGGGTCACGCTGCCGGTGAGCGGATCGCCGTTACGGCCGACGAGCGCGGCCGCGGCGCGAACCCCCGCGTCGACGTTGAGGCGCAGCGTGAGCTTGCCGTGGGCGCGCCCCGGCTTCACCGCGAACAGCCGGTAGCCGGTGTGCTGGAGCGAGAACACGTCGTGCGAACCCCGGTGAAGCGACCGCTTGCGCTTCACGTCCGGGTAAGCGGCGTGGTCGGGGAAGTTGCCGAGGCCGGTCCGCCACTCGGCGGTCGCGGCGGCGAAGGAGGCGAACTCGCGGCCGAAGCTCCGCCCTCCGGCCGTCGCGATCGCGCGGTCGTAGGAGGCGATCGAGAAGTCCGCCGGCTTCGCCAGGTCCGATACCTCCCAAGCGCGGCGGATCACGTCGACCCCGTAGTGACCACCGCCCGTGTCGAGCCAGTGGTTCCAGACGGCCGAGCCGTAGATCTTCAGCGACTTGCGCCGGTCCGGCGGGAAGGCCTTGGTCAGCGGCGCGCCGGGGAAGGCGGCGAAGACGCGGACGTAGTTGAGGTAGTCGTCGATCTCGGGATAGACCTTCTCCTCGGCCCAGACCGCGGTCGACTCGAACATCCAGACGTCCTGGAAGCTGTCGTAGTTCTGCTGCAGCAGGTGGTTGAACTCGTGGGCGAAGGTGACGCTTGCCGGGATCGTCGGATCGGCGAAGCCCGGGAACTCGACCGGGGCGTAGTCGTCGTCGAGGACCAGGTAGCCGTGCTGGCTGCGCTCCCGGCCCTGGTTCGGGTCGGGCGACTCATAGCCGAAGAGGCCGTCGGTGCCGATCTGCTTCAGGTAGATGTCGGCGCGCAGGCTCGGGTCGGCGCCGCAGCCCTCGAGGTCCGGCTTCGGCGGCGCCCAGCCGAGCGGCCCGGGTGTCACCTCGATCGCGTAGGAGTGCTCGGCGATCGTCAGCACCGACTCGACGTAGTCCGGGACCCCGTCACCGTCGAAGGTCCCGTTGGCGTCGGCGAGGTCGGGAGCGTCGGGAAATTCCGGGTCGGAGACCCAGAAGACGCAGAAGTGCGGGCTCTCCGCCGAGGCGATCGCCGCCGTCGCCGGATAGCCGTCGCCGAACTGGTCCGCGGCGCCGTCCGTGGGGCGCGCGAGCAGTCCCCGGGCGCGGCGCCGGTCACGATCGCCGAGCTCCGGATAGGCGGCGGCGAGGCCGTTGAGCGCCACGCTGGCGTCCGTGGCGACAGCGGGCTCGCCGGCGGTCGCCGGCTCGAGTGCCTGCTCGGCCGCGGCGAGCGCCTCCGCCGCCGCGGCGGGCGTCGCGACGACGGGCGGCTGCTGGGCGAACGCCGGCACCGCCGTGGCGAGAGCACCAACCGCGGCCGCGAGCACGGACGCCGCTCCCACCTGCTTCCCAATTTGGGTCAAGGGTCTGAACATACTGTGTGCCCATGAACCAACCCCCCGCCGGACTGACGGTTGCGCTGGCGCAAATCGACCCCACCGTCGGCGACATCGCCGGCAATGCGCGCCTGATAGCGGCTTCGATCGATCGCGCCCGCGAGGCGGGGGCAGGCCTTGTCGTTTTACCCGAGCTATGCCTACCCGGTTACCCGGCCGAGGACCTCTATCTCAAACATCACTTCGCCGAGGCCAACCAGGCCGCGCTCGAGGCGCTCGCCGCCGAGGTCGATCGGATCACGGCCCTGGTCGGGTTCGCCGAGCCCGCCCCGGCCGCGACCGGTCGCCGCCCGGACGCGCCGCCCGCAAGGCGGCCGGTCTACAACGCCCTCGCGGTCCTTCGCGAGGGCCGGGTCGAGACCGTCTACCGCAAGAACCGGCTTCCCAACTACGGCGTCTTCGACGAGGTGCGCTACTTCGAGCCGGGCTCCGAACCGGCGCTGATCGAGGTCGACGGCGTCCGCGTCGGGCTGACGGTCTGCGAGGACCTGTGGGAGCCGGGGCCGCCGGGGGCGCTCGAGGCCGAGGCGGGAGCCGAGTTGATCGTCAACGCATCCGGCTCCCCGTACCTGCGCGGCAAGGGGTCCGAGCGCGAGGAGATGTTCGCCGACCGCGCCCGCGAATTCGGCGTCCCGATCGCGTTCTGCAACCTGGTCGGCGGCCAGGACGAGCTCGTCTTCGACGGTCACAGCTTCGTCGTCGACGCGAGCGGCGTCGTCGTCGCCCGGGGCCGTCAGTTCGCCGACGACCTGTTGCTCTGGGAGCTGGGTGGCGAGCGGCCCGCGCGGCTCGAGCAGCCGCTTGCGGACCTCGACGAGGTCTTTGCCGCGCTCGTGCTCGGGGTGGGCGACTACACGCGCAAGAACGGCTTCGAGCGGGTCGTGGTCGGGCTCTCGGGAGGGATCGACTCGGCGCTGGTGGCGCTGATCGCCGCGGATGCGCTCGGCCCGGAGCGGCTCACCTGCGTGGTCATGCCCTCCCCCCACTCCAGCGAGGCCACCCAGGCCGACGCGCGCTCGATCGCCGTCAACCTCGGCGCCGAGCTGGTCGAGCTGCCGATCGCCGCCGCGATGGACGCCTACCACCAGGCCCTCGACGGCCAATGGAGCGGCGAGGGCCTGGCGGCGGAGAACATCCAGGCCCGGATCCGCGGCAACCTCCTGATGGCGCTCTCCAACGATCGCGGCTCGCTGGTCCTGACCACCGGGAACAAGAGCGAGATGTCGGTCGGCTACGCGACGCTGTACGGCGACATGGCGGGCGGCCTGGCGGTGATCAAGGACGTCCCCAAGCAAGTCGTCTACGAGCTCGTCAGGCGCCGCAACGAGCGTGAGACAGGCGAGCTCGTGCCGCGCTCGGTGCTCGAGCGGGCGCCGTCGGCCGAGCTTCGCGCCGACCAGCTCGACGAGGACTCGCTGCCGCCCTACGAGCTCCTCGACCGGGTGCTGGAGGGCTACGTCGAGCGCGACCTCTCGCGCGAGGAGCTGATCGCCGAGGGACTGCCGCCCGAGGAGGTGGACGAGGTGATCAAGCTCGTCGACCGGGCCGAGTACAAGCGCCGCCAGGCCCCGCCGGGGATCCGGATCACCAGCAAGGCGTTCGGCCGCGACCGGCGCCTGCCGATCACCAACCGGTTCGGCGGATAGCGTGGCGGCCGAGATGATGCGAGCCGCTCGCCTGCACGCGCCGGGAGGGCCCGAGGGGCTCGTCATCGAGTCGATCGCGACGCCCCAGCCGCAGGCGGGCGAGGCGCTCGTCCACGTGCGCGCGGCGGCGATCACCCGCGGCGAGCTCGAGTGGCCGGTCGATCGGCTTCCCGCGACCCCGTCGTACGAGCTCTGCGGCGTGGTCGTCGCGGTCGCCGACGGCGTCTCGAGCGTCTCGGCCGGCGAGCACGTCTACGCGCTCACCGGCTTCGACCGCGACGGCGCGGCGGCCGACTACGTGGCCGTTCCGAGCGAGCTGCTTGCGCCGAAGCCGGAGTCGATCGGCGAGATCGAGAGCGCCGCGATCGCGCTGGCGGGGCTCTCCGCCTGGCAGGGGCTCTTCGACCACGGTGGCCTGGCGGCCGGCGAGCGGGTGCTGATCCACGGCGCGGCCGGCGGCGTCGGTCAGTTCGCCACCCAGCTCGCCCGCGACCGCGGCGCGCATGTGATCGGCACGGCGTCGACCGATTCCGTCGAGCGCGCGCGGGCGCTCGGGGCGGACGAGGTCGTCGACCACACGAGGGAGAGCTTCGAGGGACTCGACCCGGTGGACCTCGTCTTCGACACGGCCGGCGGCGCGCGGCTCGAGCGCTCGCCCGCGGTCCTGCGCCCCGGGGGCAGGCTGGTCACGATCGCCGAGGAGCCGCCCGAGATCTCCCCTGAACTGAGGATCAGCACCCATTACTTCGTGGTCGAGCCCAACCGCGAGCAGCTGGTCGGGCTCGCGCGGCTCGTCGACCGCGGCGAGCTGCGACCGACGATCGACAGCGTGTTCGCTCTCGACGATGCCCGAGCGGCCTTCGAGCGCGTGGACGACCCCGCGACGCGCGGGAAGGTCGTGCTCCGGGTGTCCGGCGAGTAGCGCCCTCCCGGCGCAACCTTGGCGCCCGTGAAGCGTTGGCTCAGTATGGCTCGCGGGTTCGTCATGGTCGGGCTGGCGCTCGCCACGGTCGCACTCGCGGCCCCCGCAGCCGGCGCCCGCGCTCAGCCGAGGCCCGGCGTCGTCAACCAGGGCGACCTCACCGAACGCGACTTTGCGCGGATGGAGCGCGGCGGGGTGCGCACGGTGCGCGTGCTGGTCCGCTGGCGCGTGGTCGAGCCCGAAGCCGGGGCGTTCGACTGGAGCCGCCTCGACAGGCTCGCGGTCGAGGCGGGCGTCCACGGGGTGGAGCTCCTCCCGTTCGTCTACGGCTCACCCGGGTGGGTGGCCGAGCCCGAGAGCCGGCCGCCGCTCGACTCGCCGGCCGCCCGCGAGGCCTGGCGAAGCTTCCTCGTCCGGATCGTCGATCGCTACGGGCCCGGCGGCGAGCTGGCGGCGTCGGGCGCCGCCCCGGTCCGCCGCTGGCAGGTCTGGAACGAGCCCAACTTCGACTTCTACTGGTCGCCGGCCCCGAACCCGCGCGAGTACGCGCGGCTACTCCGGATCTCCGCGAGCGCGATCAGGGCCACCGACCCCGGCGCGCGGGTGATCGCCGCCGGGCTCGCGCCGGTCGCCGCCGGGACCGAGTGGTCGGCGTTCCTGCGCCGGCTCTATCGCTTCCGCGGCTTTCGCAACAGCTTCGACGCGCTTGCGCTGCATCCCTACGCCGTGCGGATCGAGGGCCTGCGGGCGCGAATCGCCCAGGCGCGCGAGATCATGCGCGAGCACGGCGACCGCCGGACGCCGCTCGCGTTGACCGAGGTCGGCTGGTCGTCGGGCACCGACCGGGCGGCGCCGCTGGTGGTCGGCCCCCGCGACCAGGCGCGCAACCTCGAGCGCGCGTTCGCCGTGGCGGGCGAGCGGCGCTTCCGGGTCTCGGAGATCGATTGGTACGCGTGGCAGGACACGGGCGCGGTCGAGGCTTCCTGCACCTTCTGCGAGGAGGCCGGCCTCTTCGACCGCGGCGGCCGGGCCAAGCCGGCCTGGCGGGCGTTCAAGCGCGCCGCTCGACGACGTTCGGGGTGAGCTGCTCTTCGTGACGATTGCCGCAACTCCGACCACCGGGTGCGGTTTGATTCAAGGGGGCTCGTCAGTCGAATAGGGAGGTTTCTCATGCCCAGGTTCGAAGGCTCATCGCGCCCGTCCGCAGCGCTCGCGGTCGCCGTGGTCGCGCTCGCGTTCGCCATCACCGGCGTCGGTTACGCGGCGACCAAGATCGGGACCAAGGAGATCCAGAGGGGCGCCGTGACGACCAAGAAGGTGCACAAGAAGGCCGTCACCGGCGGCAAGCTCGCGTCCGGCGCGGTCAAGGGCGGCAAGATCGACGACGGAGCCGTCAAGGCGAAGAAGCTCGATCCCGCGCTGCTGTCGTCCATCCCGGTCGCCGGGGTGTCCGTCTTTCCGGACGGCGAGGTCATCAGCTCGTTCAACCGGCTCGGTGGCGCCGTCCAGGTCAGGCACATCAACAGCGGCCCCGGCTCCTACGTCGTGGTCGTCCCCGGGCTCACCGACACCGACCCGTTCAACTTCGGCGCGCTCTCCGTGATCCCGGTCGCGAGCCTGTCGGGCTTCGGCGGCGGTGAGATCGGGGTTGGGACCACGTCCGGGCGCGAAGCCTCCCTGGTGGTCCGCACATACAACAGCGCCGGGACGCCCGCCGACCGGTCCTTCAACTGGACGATCTACACCCCACAGAGCCCATAGCGCTCAGCCCGCCGGCGCCGGGCGCACAGCGACCGTCATCCGCACGAGCGCGCAGACACGACCCTCGCCGTCGCTGAGCTCGCAGTCCCAGATCCAGGTCGTGCGGCCGCGGTGGCGGGGGCGCGCCTCGGCGACGACCACGCCGTCGCTCACCGGGCGCATGAAGGTCGCCTGGTTCGACTGGCCGAACGCGAGCATGCCCTCGTCCTTGACCGCCTCGTAGGTCGCCAGGGAGCACAGGGTCTCGGCGAGCGCCGCGTAGGTGCCGCCGTGGACGATCCCGAACTGCTGGCAGAC
The DNA here is from genome assembly GCA_963842795.1 of uncultured Solirubrobacterales bacterium. GTDB lineage: Bacteria > Actinomycetota > Thermoleophilia > Solirubrobacterales > 70-9 > WHSW01. The sequence continues at coordinate 123,635 of CAWJHV010000025.1, forward strand.
GGCGGGCGTGACCTCGAGCCGTGCCCGCGCCGGGTCGGGCCCCGGGTCGAGGACCTCGATCCCGAGCAGCTCCGCCAGATGGCTCGCCTGGGCCGCCATCGGCGCAGCCTATCCAGCCGCACGGGCCGGGCTGCGTGCCCCGCGTCCGTCAACCCCTAGGCTTTCGCGGCGATGGCGATCAGTGCCGACCAGCGCGCCACGCTGCAGCTCCTGCTCGAGCGCGGCCAGAGCTACGAGGACCTGGGCAGGCTGCTCGGCCAGCCCGAGGCCGAGGTGCGCGCCCGCGCGCGCGCCGCGCTCGCCGAGCTCGGCGGCGCCGACCCCGACCGCAACGTCGGGCTCACGGACTACCTGCTCGGTCAGGCGGACCCGATCGGGCGCGCCGACGCCTCCCGGCACCTGCGCGACGACCCGGCCGACTACGAGCTTGTCTCCGGCCTGTGCGAGCAGCTGCGAGAGCTGTTCCCGAAGGCCGAGCTGCCGAGGCTCCCCGGCCAGCCGCGATCGAGCGGTGGATTGCTGCGGCGGGGCCAGCCGACCACGCCGGCCCCGGACGTCGCCCGGCCGCCAACCGCCCTCTCGCGATCGCAGACGCGGCTGATCATCGTGCTCGGCAGCGCAGCGGTGCTCGTGATCGCCGTCGTGCTCGCGGTCACCGGGGCGTTCGGCGGCGACGACGACGGCGGCGAGGCCACCGCGGGCGAGCCGACGACGACGACGGCCTCGCAGGCCGACGAGCAGATCCAGCAGGTGCCTCTGAGGCCGGTGTCGGGCGGCAACGCGACCGGGGCCGCGGTCTTCGGGCTCGCGACCGGCGACCAGCCCTACGTCGACATCTCGATCAAGGGTCTCGATCCCGCGCCGCAGAAGGAGACCTACGTGATCTGGCTGATGCTCACCGAGACCAAGGGCTATCCGCTCTCGCCGATCCCGGTGGACCAGAACGGCACCTTCAGCGACCGGTTCTCGATTCCCCAGGCGGTGCTGCCGATCGTCGCCCGGGTCCGGTTCGTCGACGTCTCCATCGCCCCCATCGCGACGATCCGCAAGCTCGTCAGCCAGGCGATCAAGAGCACCGCCCTCGTGATCGACGAGCCCGGCGAGGTCGTGATGCGGGGCCGGATACCCAAGGCGAGCGCGCAGCAGGGCGGCAACGGCTGAGCACGCCGGTGCGGTTGCCGGCTAGGGCAGCAGCTTGCCGGGGTTCATGATCCCGGCCGGGTCGAGGCGCTGCTTGAGCGCCCGCAGAGCCTCGAGCCCGACCTCGCCGACCTCGGCCCGCATGTAGGGGGCGTGGTCGCGACCGACCGCGTGGTGGTGGGTGATCGTGCCGCCGGTGGCGACGATCGCCTCGCAGGCGGCCGTCTTCACCGCCCTCCACTGCTCGATCTCCGCACCGCGCCTGGAGCGGCCGGCGAAGGTGAAGTAGAGCGAGGCGCCGTCGCGGTAGGCGTGCGAGAGATGGCACATGACGATCCCCGGCGTTCCCTGGGCCTCGAGGGCCGCGCCAAGCGCGCCCGCGACGGCGCGGTAGAGCTCGGCGAGGTGCGACCACGTGTGCGAGGTCTCCAGCGTCTCGATCATGTACCCGAGGTCGAGGAGCTCGTCGCGCAGGTACGGGCCGTCATAGCGCCCGCGCTCCCAGGCGCGGCCGGGGGCCTCGCCCAGCGACGCCCCGCCGCCGGAGCGCAGCAGCCTCGTGGACACCGCCCGCCGGCGGGCGACCGACTCGCGCGAGCCCTCCCAGCCGCAGATCATCAGACAGCCGCCGCGTCGGCGCCGCAGCCGCAGATAGACGTCGAGCAGCGCCCGCTTGGCGCCGGAGGTCGGCGCCAGGCCGAGCGTCACCCTGGTCTCGGTCTCGTCGGAGAGCCGGGTGACGTCGGGGAGCGCGTCGGCCTGGGCGAGCATGCGCACGAGGTCGGAGCCGGAGGCGAAGTCGGGGGCGACCCAGGCCTCGTATCGGCGCGCCTCCGGCGCCGCGCGGACACGGACCGTGACCTCGGTGATCGCACCGAGGACGCCCTCCGAACCCAGCGCGACCTCGCGCAGCGAGGGCCCGGCGGCGGTGTGCGGGGTGGCGAGCGTGCGCAGCTCGCCGCTCGGGGTGATCATCGCCAGGGAGGTGACGAGCTCGTCGAAGCGCCCGTAGCCCGCCGAGGCCTGCCCGGCCGAGCGGGTGGCGGCGAACCCGCCGATGGTCGCGTACTCGAACGACTGCGGGAAGTGGCCGAGGGTGAGGCCGCGGGCGCGCAGCGCCTGCTCGGCCTCGGGGCCGCGGAGCCCGGGCCCCAGGGTCGCGGTCAGCGAGACCGGGTCGACGTCGACCCCTCGCATGCGACGCAGGTCGAGCGCGATCAACCGGTCGTGCTCGCCGGCCAGCGGCTCGACCCCTCCGACGACGCTGGTCCCACCGCCGAAGGGGACCACCGCGATGCCCTCGCGCGCGCAGACGTCGAGCAGCGCCGCGACCTGCGCGGAGTTGCCGGGCATGACCACGGCGTCCGGACCCGCAGGGAGCGCGCCGGTTCGCAGCCGCACCAGGTCGGGATAGCCGCGACCCGCCGACCGGCGCACCCGCTGTTCGTGCGCGGTGAGCAGGCTCGCCGCGTTGACGGCTCCGGCGACCGCGTCCGGAAGCGGGCGCGGCGCCGGGAGCGCGACCTGGTCCAGCTCGACCCGGCCGGCCGGCTCCCCGGCCCCGAGCTCGGCGCGCAGCATCGCGAGCCCGCGGTCGGCCAGCGGCGTGCGCTTGTCCGGGTCGCCCCACCCCCACCACTTCGCCCGCGGCGACCCGTAGGAGTCCCGCGGGTCGCCGGTCTCGAGCTCGGCGGCGCTCATCCGACCAGAACCCGCTCGATCGCCGCCAGCGCCTCGTCGAGGCGACCTCGGGCGGCGCCCTTCATCATCGTCGCCCCCAGTCGCGAGATCCCGCGCAGCGCCTCCTCGCTGGTCAGCGTGACCTCGGTGGCAGCCCCCTCGGGCCGCATCCCGATCTCGAGCCGCGCCTCGCGCAACACGCGCTGAAACGGCGAGCCCTCGATCTCCTGCTCCCAGGCGTAACGCTCGCCGACGCTGGCGCCGGTGCAGCGGAAGTCGGCCCGCACGCCGGTGCCGCGCTCGGTCTCCAGCACCGAGGTCCAGTGAGCCTCGCCGGGCGCGCCGCGGACGTCCTCGACCCGGATCGTGCGTGGCCACCAGCGCGGCAGGCTGTGAGGGTCGGAGACGAGCTCCCAGACGCGCCCGGGCTCGGCGGCGATCAGGCGGCTGCGCGAGACCCGGGGCATCGACGGCGAACCCGCGGGAGCGGAGGCGAAGCCGGGCACCAGCGGGCGTTGTTCATTCGGCGGTTGACTTCAGCCGCCGCAGGTCCCGGACCAGGAGCAGGTGCTTGAGGTGGCCGCAGACCGCGGCGAGGCTCTCGAGGTTCTCGATCGCCTCCTTGCGCCGAGCCTGGCTCCGCGAGCGCAGCTGGGCGCCGAGCAGCTGCTCGAGCAGCGCCGCCTCGCGATCGGCGGAGGTCCGGAAGACGCGCAGGTTGCGCCCGGCGACCCCGAACCTCGAGAGCTCGGCCGCGGCGCGGACGATCTCGAGGTCGGTCTCGTCGTAGGCCTCGCGGCCGTCGCGGCGCTTCGCCGCCACGATCCCGTACTCCTGCAGTTCGCGCAGGAACTGGTCGCCGACGCCGGCCTCGGCGAGTAGCTCCTCGCGTCCGAAGCCGCGCACCGGCTCGCCCACCGACGCGGCGCGGCGCTTCTGGCTCTCGTCGCTGGGGCGCCTGCCGGTGAAGTCTCCCGTCGCCAGCTCCTGGCGGATCACCCGGAGCGGCAGGAACTCGTCGCGCTGCATCCGCAGGATCGCCCGCAGCCGTTCGACGTCGGCCTGGCTGTAGAGCCGGTAGCCGCCGGCGGTGCGCCGCGGGGCGAGCAGCTTCTGGTCCTCGAGGTAACGGATCTTCGAGATCGAGATGTCGTCGAACTCCTGGCCGAGGATCTTCGCGACGGCGCCGATCGTGAGCGCCTTGCGGGGACGCGAGCCGCCCTCGCCGCGGTTGGCGCGCCCCTCCGATCCGCGGTCGGCGCCCGCCGGCGCCTTGCTGGTCACCATCGCCATCGCCTACTCCTCGTCACGCTCGAGGTAGCTGAGCTTGTACTTGCCGATCTGGATCTCGTCGCCGTCGTCGAGCCGGTGCGACTCGATCCGCCGCCTGTTGACGTAGGTGCCGTTCAGCGACCCGAGATCGTCGATGTAGTGGCCGTCCTGGCGGTGGACGAGCAGCGCGTGGTTGCGCGAGACAGTGACGTCGTCGAGGAACACGGCGGCGTCGGGCGTGCGCCCGATGCTCATCCGGTCCTCGTCGACGGGAAAGCTCTCCCCCGCCCTGCCGCCGCCGGACCGGATCACGAGCGCGGCGCCAGACTTGTCGACCTCCTCGTCGATGTCGATCGGCGTGTACTCACCGGTCTCGTCGACCTTGTAGGTCATCGTGGTGGGGTCGTCGGCGCCCTCGGCCCGGCCGAGGAACGCGCCGCACTTCTGGCAGTAGTTGGCGCCCTCGGGGTTGACGAAGCCGCACTCCGGGCAGTGAAGCGCCACTAGACGGCCTCCCTGCCGCGGCCCCCCACTACTCCTCCGGGGAGGCAGGGACCTTGCCGAGCAGGATCTCGGTGAGCTGCTGCACGTCCGCCCCGGTGATCGTCGCGTCCCCGGACTCGCGCTTGACCTTGAGCCTGTTGACCAGCTCGGCGCGGAGGATGTCGATCCGGCCGTGCAGGACACGGCGGCGGTAGGAGACGTCGCGCTCCTCGTTGGTCAGCTCGCTGATCAGCTGCTTGAGCTCCTCGTCGCTCATCGAGCCGATGTCGGGCGTGGTGTCGTCGTAGCTCATGGCGGCGATTATAAGGCTGATCCGCAAACTTCAAGTAGAGCTTGACGGTTGCACGTCGGCGTGCGGCCCGAGACCGAGCGCGGCGCGCACGTAGAGCGCCGTCGCCAGGACCGCGATCGCGACCCCGACGACGAACGCCGCGGGCACGATCCACCAGTCGAGCACCATGGCCCAGAAGATGCAGCCGAAGACGAGGAAGACGCCGATCCGCCCGATCCAGTTGATCTCGAGGTCGAGCCCGCGCCGCAGCGCCAGCTGCGCGAGCACGAGGGTGGCAACCTCGCGAAGGGCGAGCACCGCCAGCGCCCATCGCGGCAGGAGCTCGAAGTGCCAGCAGACGGCCGCTCCGGCGAGCACCGTCGCCCGGTCGACCACCGGGTCGAGCAGGGCCCCCATGCGCGAGTACTGCCCGGTCGCCCGGGCGAGGAAGCCGTCGAGGTAGTCGCCGGCGGCGATCGCCAGGTACAGCAGTGCCGCGGCCGGGTCGCGACCGTCGTCGCTCGAGAACGCGAGCACGCAGAAGACCGGGATCGCGGCGAGCCGCAGGTAGCCGACCAGGTTCGGCAGCGTCCACGGGTGCAGGGGCGCCCCGCGGCGGGTCTCGCTCGGGAGCGGCCCGGAGCGGTCGATGCCGAACAGCCGGCGCTTCGACCGGGATGCCATCCTCAGGCCAACGCGTCGAGAATCTCGCGCGCCCGCCGCGCCGCGTCGGCAATGGGCACGCGGTGGTCGGCGCCGCTGCGCCGCTCCTGGGCCTCGACCTCCCCCTCGGCGAGCGTGCGCCGGCCGACCACGATCCGCAGCGGGCAGCCGATCAGCTCCGCGTCGGTGAGCTTCTCTCCCGGCCCGGCGGCGCGATCGTCGAACAGCGGCGTGAGGCCCGCCTCCGAGAGCTCCTCGTAGAGCCGCTCGGCGGCCTCGAAGGTCTCCTCCCCCGCCTTGCCCAGGGCTATCAGGTGCAGCGGCCAGGGCGCGAGCGCGGGCGGCCAGACGATCCCCTTCTCATCCGCGGTCTGCTCGATCGCCGCGGCGATGATCCGCGCCGGCCCGATCCCGTAGCAGCCCATGACGATCGGGCGCTCCTTGCCGTCTGGGTCGAGGTAGGTGGCGCCGAAGGGCTCGGAGTAGCGCGTCCCGAGCTTGAAGATGTTGCCGATCTCGATCGCGGTCTCGATCTCGATCGGATCGCCCGACGGCGAGCGGTCGCCCGCCTCGACCGTCCGGAAGTCGAGCTCCTCGAACTCGAAGTCGCGCCCTGGCTCGACGCCGATCAGGTGGGCGTCAGGGCGGTTGGCGCCGGCGAAGTAGCCGCCGCCCTGGATTGCGGCGTCCTTCACCACCGGCAGTCCGGCGGCCACCGGGCCGATGAACCCCGGCGGGCCGAGCTCGGACTCGATCTCCTCGGCGGTCGCCTGGCGGAAGTCCGACCCGAGCGCATTCCGGAGCTTGGTCTCGTTCAGGCGGTGGTCGCCGCGCACCAGGGCGAGGACCATCCCGCGGCCCTCGACGACCACCGGGATAGCCTTCAGCGCCGCGCCCGAAGGGACCCCGAGCGCTTGCGCGACCTCATCCACCGTGGTCAGCCCCGGGGTCGGGACCTCTCGAGGCTCGTCGAGCGGCGGAGGCAGCTCGACCGGCTGCGCCTCGGCCGTGGCGACGTCGATGTTGGCGGCGTAGCCCGGGGCGAGCGCGACCTCGTCCTCGCCCGCCGCGCAGGGCGCCATGTACTCGTGGGCGGCGGTGCCGCCCATCATCCCGACGTCGGACTCGACCTCGTGCCAGCGCAGCCCGCAGCGGTCGAGGATCCGGGCGTAGGCGCGCCGGTGGAGCTCATAGCTGGCGGCGAGACCCTCCTCGTCGCGGTCGAACGAGTAGCTGTCCTTCATCGTGAACTCACGGGTTCGCAGGACCCCCGCCCGTGGGCGCGGCTCGTCGCGCTCCTTGACCTGGACGTGGTAGAGGATCTTCGGCAGCTCGCGGTAGGAGCGCAGCTCGCGGGCGATGTGGAAGGTCAGCGACTCCTCGTGGGTCATCGCCAGCACGTGCTCGGAGTCCTTGCGGTCCTTGAGCTTGAACAGCTCGTCGATCGCGTAGCGGCCGCTGCGGCGCCAGAGCTCGGCCGGCTGCAGCACCGGGAGCAGCATTTCCTGGCCGCCGATCGCATCGATCTCCTCGCGGATCATGGCCTCGACCCTGGTCACCACCCGATACCCGGCCGGCAGCCACGTCCAGAGCCCGGCGCCGAGCTGGCGCACGAGCCCGGCGCGGACCATGAGCCGGTGCGAGACCGACTCCGCCTCGGCGGGGTCCTCGCGCAGGGTCGGAAGGAAGTACGTGGACTGGCGGGTCACGAAGCGGCCAGCCTAGCCAGATGGCGGGCGGTGCACGGTCTCGCGCAGCGGGCGGCGTCGGTAGACGAACGCCTCGCAGACGTACGCGAGCCGCGCCGGCGCAGCGGGCGGGGCGAGATCGGCGACCCGCGCGAGTACCGCATCCCGCCGCCGCGGCTCGAGCGCGGCGACGAAGCTGATCGAGCCGACCCGGTCGACGAGCCCGTCGGCGTCCAGCTCCTGGACGAACTCGAGCTCGAACCCGACGGCCGGCTCGAAGATCGGGCTGTCCTCGAACGCCGCCCGCCAGGCGCCGGCGGCGTGCCTCGGCGCATCGCCTCGCAGGGGCTCGAGCAGCTCGGAGATCCGCGCCTGCAGCGGGTCGGAGGCCAGCCTCCGGTTCCAGATCAGCCCCAGGCGCCCGCCGGGGCGCAGGCAGCGATCGAACTCGGCTAGGGCGCGCTCGTTGGCGAACCAGTGGAACGCCTGCCCGGCGATGACCGCGGCCGCCCACCCGTCGTCGACCGGGAGCTTCTCGGCCACGCCCGCGAGCGCCGTCGCCTCGGGCGCGGACTCCGCCAGCCGCTCGCGCATCTCGGCCACCGGCTCGACCGCCCGCACCGTCGCTCCGCGGGCGACGAGCGGCGCGGTGAGCTTGCCGGTCCCGGCGCCGACGTCGACGACGGTCGCGCCCGGGGCGAGCCCGAGCAGCTCCCAGAACCGATCGATCGCCGCGGACGGGTACGCCGGGCGAGCGCGGTCATAGGCGTCGGCGGAGCGGGCGAAGCCGACGCCTGCAGCCTCGTGGATCGCCACGCTCAGGCGCGGGTGAAGCGGCGGCCGGCGGTCGGCGATTCCTGCTCGTCGAGCTCGACGCGCCTTCCCTTGACGGGCTTGAGGAACGGCTCGGCGGTGACGTCGTTGCCCTCGGCGCGGGCCTTCTCGGCCTCGAGCTTGGCGATCCGCTCGGGGGTGAGCTCCCCGGCGTTCTCCTCCTCGATCCGCTGCAGCCACTCGGCGCCCTCGGCCGCCTTCGTGTCGTCGACCTCGAGCGAGCCGCGGTCGAGCGTCTTGTCGATCTCGCGAAACAGCGCGTCGACGAGGTCGTCCTGGGGCACCTTCTTCAGCGGCTTGCCGTGGGCGAAGATCAGGCCCTCGTTCTTGGCCCCGGTGATCCCGAAGTCGGCATGCGAGGCCTCGCCGATCCCGTTCACCGCGCAGCCGAGCACCGCGACCTCGATCGGCTCGGTGTAGGCCTCGAGCCGTCGCTCGATCTCGGCGACGACCGAGTCCATGTCGAACTGCAGCCGGCCGCAGGTGGGGCAGGCGATCAGCACCGGGCCGCGCTCGCGCAGCTGCAGCGCCTTGAGGATCTCCCAGGCGACCTTGACCTCCTCCTCGGCGTGGAAGGTCGAGAGGCTGATCCGGATCGTGTCGCCGACGCCGTCGGCGAGCAGCGTGCCCAGGCCCACGGCGGACTTCAGCGAGCCCGACCACTTCGTCCCCGCCTCGGTGATCCCGAGGTGGATCGGATACGGGACCCGCTCGGAGAGCAGCCGGTTGGCGGCGATCGTGTTCGGGACGTTGGTCGACTTGATCGAGATCTTGAAGTTCTCGAAGTCGAGCGACTCCATCATCTCGACGAACTCCGTCGCCGCCGTCACCAGCGCCTCGACCGGGTTGGAGCGTTCGAGCTCGTGCAGGTGCTTGGGCAGCGAGCCCGAGTTGACGCCGATCCGCATCGGCACGTCGCGCTCGTTCGCCTTCACCGCCACCTCGGCGACCTTCTCGCGGCCGCCGATGTTCCCCGGGTTGAGCCGGATGCAGTGCGCCCCGGCCTCGATCGCCTTCAGCGCCAGGGTGTAGTTGAAGTGGATGTCCGCGATCACCGGGATCGGCGAGCGCTCGACGATCGTCCGCAGCGCGACTGCGTCCTCGTCGCGCGGGACCGCCACGCGGACCAGGTCGGCCCCGGCGTCGGCGACCTTGGCGATCTGCTCCATGGTCGCGTCGAGGTTCGCGGTCTCGGTCTTCGTCATCGTCTGCACGGCGACGGGGGCACCGCCGCCGATCGGCACGCCGCCGACGAAGATCTGGCGCTTGGAGGCCATCCCGGACATTGTGACAGCGGCGCACTAGTGTTCGTGGCGACTTGGTGAACGCCGCACGAGACCTGGACGTGGTCGTCTTCGGGGCCACCGGCGTCACCGGCCGAGAGGTCGCCCGCTATCTGGCCGGCACCGAGGCGCGCTGGGGAGCCGCCGCGCGCGACCCGGAGAAGCTCGAGAGCACGCTCGCCGACGTGGGCGCCGAGCCCGCGGCGAGGATCGCCGCCGACGTCGCCGATCCCGACTCGCTTGCGGCGATGGCGTCCCGCGCGTCGGTCGTCCTCAACCTCGTCGGCCCCTATACGACCCGCGGCCGCCCGGTGATCGAGGCCTGCATCGCCTGCCGCGCCGACTACGTCGACCTCACCGGCGAGATCCCGTTCGTGCGCGAGATCGTCGAGGAGCTCGGCGTCGCCGCCACCGAGGCCGCGGTCAAGGTCGTCCAGGTCTGCGGCTTCGAGGCGCTGCCGCCGGACCTCGCCGTGCAGCTCGCCGCCGAGGCCGCGCGCGAGCGCTGGGACGCCGAGCTCGACCGCGTCGACATCACGATCGCGATCACCGGCCAACCGCCGGGGATCCCGCGCCCCTCGGACGTGATCTCGGGCGGGACCTTCCAGAGCATGGCCGAGGCGGTGGACTCGGACGACCCGAGCGTCCTCACCGACCCGGCGGCGCTGATCCCCGACCCCCAGACCGCGGCGGCGGTTCGCGACCGCAGCCCGATCGAGCTTCGCCCGCGCCGCGGTCGCGACGGCGCCGCGATCGCCCCGATGACCCCGGCCCCGTTCATCAACCCGGCGGTGATCCACCGGACCGCGGCGCTAACCGCGGTCGAGCGCGGGGTCGCTCTGCAACCGTTCCGCTATCGCGAGGGCGTCGCGATCGGCGGGTCGGCCCCGACGCTGCCGTTCCGCCTCGGCGCCGCGGCGATGCTCGCCGGGACCCAGGTCGGGGTCCGCGCGGCGGCCCGCGCCCGGCCCGAGGTCCGGACGCGGATCGCCGACGGCCTGCGGCGGATGCTCCCGTCGTCGGGATTCGGGCCGGCGCCCGACCGGCTCGAGCAATGGCGCTGGCGGCTGGTCGCCGAGGCGCGCGCCACCGACGGAAACGAGCTCACGGTCACGGTCGACGCCGAGGGGCACCCCGGCTACCTCGCGACCGCCCGGATGCTGGGCGAGGCCGGGCTGATGCTCGCCGAGCCCGGTGCCACGCCGGATCGCGCCGGATGCGTGACTCCCGCCCTCGCCCTGGGCACCGCCGGCATCGATCGGTTCGAACGCGCCGGCCTGCGCTTCGCGATCGCCTGACCGCGGCCAATCCGTTCCCGGCTCCCGCACGTATCAGCAACCAGTGAGACGGAGGGCGATTGCATCGGCGCTGGCAGTGCTCGGCCTGGGGCTGCTGGCGCCCTCGGCCTCGGCGAGCTTCCACCTGGCCAAGATCACCGAGGTGATGGCGGGGACCGCGGACCCCGGCGCCGAGTACGTCGAGATCGGCCTCCCCGCCCCGGGCGAGAACTTCTTCGGCGGCCACGTGCTCACGCTCTACGGGCCGACCTCCGTGGCGACCGGGAGCTGCACCTTCTCGGCCGCGCTCCCCAACGGCGAGAGCCAGCGCTCGGCCCTGGTCGCCACCCCGGCCGGGACCGCCCCCTTCGACATCGCCGCCGACTGCGTGCTGCCTCCCGGCGACCACCTGGACCCCGCGGCCGGCGCCGCCTGCTGGGCCGGGGTCGACTGCGTCGCCTGGGGCACCCCCACAGGCACGCCCACCCTCCCGTCGGCCGTGGGAACCGCTGCGCCGGCGATCCCGAGCGGCATGTCGCTCACCCGCTCGATCGCCCCCGGCTGCCCGACCCTGCTCGAGGTCAGCGACGACACCAACGACAGCGCCGCCAACTTCGCGCTCGCCGCCCCGAGCCCGGCCAACAACGCCGCGCCCGCGACCGGCACCGCCTGCGGCCCGGGCGGCGGCGATGGTGGCGGCGGTGGCGGCGACACCAAGGCTCCCGAGACGAAGATCACCAAGGCGCCAAAGGAGAAGATCACGAAGCGCAAGGTGAAGATCTCGTTCTCCTCGAACGAGCAGGGCTCGGACTTCAAGTGCAAGCTCGACAAGGGCGGCTTCAAGCCCTGCGACTCGCCCTTCAAGGGCAAGGTCGACACCGGCAAGCACAAGTTCAAGGTCTTCGCCATCGACGCCGCGGGCAACGCCGACAGCTCCCCCGCAAAGGCCAAGTTCAAGCGCGTCGACTAGGCACCCGTCCGCGCGCCCCCGCGACGCCCGCGACCCAGACCGCACCGGCACCCGACCCCCGCGACGGGCGCCTAACGTCCTCAGCCGCAACGAAAAGCACCCGTCGTGGTTTCGGCAGGTGCGAGGCGACGCCGGAGATCGGCGATCAGGGGGGCCGGGTCGGGTTCGAGGTCGGGTCGGCGGCGCCGCAGGACGGTCCAGCCGTGGCTGCGAAGCGCTGCGTCGCGTGCACGGTCGCGCGCTTTGGCGGCCGTGGTGTCGTGGAACGCGCTGTCGACCTCGAGGATCAGGCGCGCCGGAGCCCAGTGGAGGTCTACCTCGAACGCCGCCTCCCCCACGCTCACGAGCCGGTTGACGAGCGGCCTCGGCAGGCCCGCCTCGACGCAGGCGCAATAGAAGCGCGCCTCGGACTCACTGCGCGTACGGATGAGTTCCGCGTCGAAGGCACCGATCACCCGGCGAAGGCGGGCGCTCCCGCGTCGACCACGGTGGCGACCGAGCAGGATGCTCACCGAGCGAAGGTCGAAGAGTCCGAGGCGCTCGCTCGTCTCGACCGCCGCCTCGAGTCCGCGTCCCGGCAGGACCGCCGCGAGGTCGAGCAGGGTGCGGGCGACAGTCGTGCATGGCACCCCGCGCTCGATCGTGAGCTCGTCGGCGAGCACCCGATCGCCGCGGTGGATGCGCAGTCCGGGCTTCTTCCGCCCGCAGCGCGCCGGCGAGGTGACATCGATCAGGGCGGCCGCCGAGGCTCGGACGTTCCACAGCGCTCCCGCCGAGCAGTACGAGAGGGCCGAGCCGGGGCCGCAGGCGAGGGTCGCGGCCAGATAGTGCCCCTCAGCCCGGAGCACCGAGTGCCCGACCGCGAACACGCCCTGATATAGGCGGATCAGACGCCCGGTGCGCACCATCCCTCGAACGGTGGACTCGCCCACACCCAGATCACACAGCTGTGACAGTTCGACGACGCCGTGCTGGCGCCCCGCGAGCGCCGCGACCCCGGGCCAGTCACGGGTCGAAAACGTTCTCGGTGATGTCGAAAAGCGCCCGTCGCGGCCCATGCGCCGAGAATGGCGTGGCGTGGCGCGCGGGTCTACGCCGCGGCGTGGCGGGAGTGTGGCTCGGGCGTGACGCGGGGCGCGAGCCCGACCCCGGCTAGCGCCGGCGGCCGCGGACGTCCTTGAGCTGGACGAGGTCGCCCTGGAAGGTGACGACGTAGAGGTTGCGGCGCCCGAACCCCTGCGGGCGCCCGCCGGGCCCCGCTTCGGCGCTGCCGAACGCCACCGCGCTCGGGCCTATGGGCGGCAGGTGGGCGAGCACGCATCCGGGGCCGCCCTCCTGGACCCGCCAGACCTCGCCGCCGAGGTTCGCGGCCACGTAGAGGCGGTCATGGGCGTCGCGGGTGAGGCCGTCGAGGATCGACCCGGCGTCCGCCGCCGGTGCCGTGTACCAGGTCTCGACCTGCGCCGGATCGGCGATCTCGACTCGGGAGATGGCCGAGGGGACGAAGGTCTGGGCGACGTAGAGCCAGCGGCCGGTGGTGTCGACCACGACGCCATTCGAGGATGGGACCGTGGCCCAGGTGAGGGTGACCTGACCGTCGAGCACCCGGTCGACGCCGGGGCCGAAGTCGTTGGAGGCGTAGATCGCGCCGTCCGGGCCCCGCGTGACGCCGTTGGACATCGTCAGCCCGGCGGCGTAGGGCCGCTGCTCGCCCGTCCGTGGATCGATCCGCAGCAGGCCCGCCTGCGGGGGATCGCTGCGGGCCGTAGCGGCCGCATCGCCGTATCCGACCAGCAGCGAGCCGTCCGGAAGGAAGGTGAGCCCGCCGGGCGCGCGGATCCCGGATGCGAGCACCCGGGGCTCGGAGCTGCGGCGGTCCATCCGCAGCAGCTCGCCGGCGTCGGAATCGGTGAAGAACAGATGACCGCGGTCGTCGCTGATCACCGACTCGAGCTGGCCGCGGCCGCTGACCAGGAGCCGCTGCCCCGGCACCCGCGGGCAGTCGTCGAGCGCGGCCGCGGCGGGCGGGAGCACAAGCGCGGCGGCGAGCAGCGAGACGACCGTCGCCAGCAGCAGCCGCCGTCGCGGCGCGGAGCTCACCGCCTCAGCCCGCGTAGAGCGCTTCGATCTCCTCGGAGTACTTGTCGGCGATCGGCCGCCGCTTGAGCTTCATCGTCGGCGTGAGCTCGTCGCCGCCGGGGGCCCAGTCGCTCGGCAGGACCGTGAACTTCTTGATCCCCTCGACCCGGGCCATCTTCTCGTTCGCGGCGTCGACACCCGCCTGGATCGCGGCGATCAGGTCCTCCTCGCCCGCCAGCTCGGAGAGCTGCTTGCCCTCGTGGCCGTTCTGCTTCGCCCACACCGGCGCGAAGTCGGGGTCGAGGACGATCAGCGCGACGTTGTACGGCTTCTGGTCGCCGATCGCGATCGCCTGGCCGATCAGCGGGCTCGCCGCCTTCAGGTGCGACTCGATGTTCGCCGGCGACATGTTCTTGCCGGCGGCGTTGATGATCAGCTCCTTCTTGCGGTCGACGATCTTCAGGTAGCCGTCCTCGTCGAGCTGGCCGATGTCGCCCGTCGCCAGCCAGCCGTCGGAGTCGATCGTCTCCGCAGTCTTCTCGGGCATGTTGCGGTAGCCCGGCATGATCGAGTCGCCGCGGACGAGCACCTCGCCGTCCTCGGCGAGCTTGATCTCGATCCCCGGCAGGGGCGGGCCGACGGTGCCCAGCTTCACTCGATCGGGTGGGTTGACGGTGCTCGCGCCGCAGGTCTCCGACATCCCCCAGAGCTCACCGACCGGGATCCCGATCGCGTGAAAGAAGACGAGCACCTCAAGCGGTGTCGGGGCCGCGCCAACGTTGACGGCGATCGCCTCATCGAGCCCGAGCGCGACCCGTAGGTTGCTGAACATGGCCTCGTCGGCGGCAGCGGCGGCCGCGGCGATCTGCTCCGGAACCTCCTCGCCCGCCTGCTCGAGGCGGACCTTCTCGATCGCGGCCTCGAGGCCCTTGCGGGCGTTCTCGCCGTCCTGGCCCGGGATCGCGGCGAGCTTCGCCTCCAGGCCCGCCTTCAGCTTCTCCCAGATCCTGGGCACCGCGAAGAACCAGGTCGGGTTCACCTTCGGCAGGAAGGCCACGATCTCGCGCGGGTTCGCGCAGATGTGGACCGTGCAGCCGCGGATCACCGGCAGGTAGTAATGCGCCCCCCGCTCGGCGATGTGCGCTGCCGGAAGCCACGAGATCACCTTCGCGCCCCGGTCGGGGAAGTCGATGATCCCCTCGACGCCTGAGGTCAGCGTCATCAGGTTGCGGTGCGTGAGCTGAACGCCCTTCGGCGGCCCGGTGGTCCCCGAGGTGTAGATCAGGGTCAGGAGGTCGTCTGCCCCGACCGCGGCCACCGTCTCGGCGGTGTCGAAGTCCGGGTCCAGCGCCTCGAGCGATTCGAGCGTGTGGTCGCCGCCCTCACCGTCGACGACGATCAGCGTCTCGATGGCGGGCAGGTCGGCTCGCGCTTTGCCGAAGGTCTCCAGGAAGGCCGTCTCGACCACCGCTACCTTCGCCTCCGCGTCGGAGACGACGTACTGGATCTGCTCGGGCGACGACGTCTGGTAGATCGAGAACGGGATCGCACCGAGCGAGACGGCCGCCATGTCGACGGCGAAGAACTCGGGCCGGTTGTTGAGCATGATCGCGACCGAGTCCCCCTTGGAGACGCCGAGAGCGGCGAGCCCGCCGGCGATCCGACCCACCTGGTCGCGGAGCTCGTTCCAGCTGATCGTGACCTCGCCCTCGCCGGCGACGATCGCGGGGTCGTCGCCGAGCCGGTCGACGGTCTGCTCGAACGCCAGGGCGAGGTTCTGGGCATACAGATCCCCTCCCGGTCCGCCACTCGCGTACCGCTCCGCGGCAGTCGCCTCCATCGTCGCTCCTCTCGTCGCTCCCGACCGCTCGGGAGAAAGCTATCGGTTGACGTTGAATCCGTCGCCGGCGAGGCGGTCGATGTCGTTCGTGAGCCCGATCGCGAACAGCACGAGCACGAGCGCGAAACCGATCACCGAGGCGCGCTCCATGGTCCGCATCGAGACCCTGCGGCCGCGAACCTTCTCGACCACGGCCCAGAAGATGTGGCCGCCGTCGAGCGGCAGGAACGGGAACAGATTGATCACGGCGAGCGAGAGGCTGATCAGGGCGAGCACGAAGAGGGCCTGGCGGGTATCGAACTCGAAGGACTGCCGGGTGACCTCGTAGCTGCCCACGACGCCCGAGATCTGCTTGCGCTCCTCGGCGTCGAAGATCCGACCGATCACGCTCACGGTCTGCGAGGTCACGTCCCACATCCGGTCCAGCGCCCAGCTGGCGGCGCCTGCCGTCCCCGGGTCGAGCGGCTGCGTTCCGTAGGCGAACCCGAGCAGCGGCCGCTCGGCCGCGGCGTCGTACACGGGCCGGCCGGAGACGGTGACTTCCTCGCCGTCGCGAAGCACCGTGACCTGCGCCGGGGTCTCGGCCCGGCAGCCGTCGACCTGCTCGCCGGCGCACTCGTGGCTGGCGATCTGCGACCGCAGCTCCTCGAGATCGCCGCGCTGGCCGTCGACCGCGACCAGCTTGTCCCCGGGCTCGAGGATCGCCGCGGCCGGCGTGCCGTTCTGCACGCTCTCGACGTCGTTGGTGGGCTCGGCGACGCCGAACGCGAGGAAGTAGAGGATCACGAACGCGATCACGAGGTTCACGAACGGCCCCGCGGCGATCACCACGATGCGCTTCCACACCGGCTGGTTGCAGTACGCGCGCGGCGCGACCTCCGGTTCGAGCTCCTCCTCGGGGTTCATCCCGGTGATCCGCACGTAACCGCCGAGCGGGATCGCGCCGATCCCGTACTCGGTCTCGCCGCGGGTGATGCTCCAGAGCTTCGGCGGGAAGAAGAGGAAGAAGCGCTCGACCCGCATGCCGACGGCCTTCGCCGCTGCGAAGTGCCCCGCCTCGTGGAAGATGATCAGAACCGCGAAGCCGGCGAAGGCGAGAATCCAACTCATGAATCACCTGCGGCGGCTTCGCCGCCTGACACGCTGGTTTCGGTGCTAAAGCACCTCATCTAACCCCCACCCGCTCAGCGATCAGCTTCTCGGCGAGCTCACGCGCGCGGGCGTCGCACTCGAACAGCTGCTCGAAGTGCGCCAGCGGCGCCGAGCCGACCCGGCCGAGCACGTCGGCGATCACCTCGGCGATCCCCGTGAACGGCAGCCGGCCGGCGAGGAACGCCGCGACCGCCACCTCGTCGGCCGCGTTCAGCGCGCAGGGCGCGGTGCCGCCGGAGACCCCGGCCTCCCGCGCCAGCCCTAGGCACGGGAAGAGCTCGAGGTCCGGGCGCTCGAAGGTGAGCTCGCCAGTATCGGCGAGGTCGAGCCGCGGAACGGTGACGTCGGCGCGGTCGGGGAAGTGGAGCGCGTAGGAGATCGGCACCCGCATGTCCGGCAGCCCGAGGTGGGCGAGCTGGGCGCCGTCGTTGAGCTCGATCAGCGAGTGGACGATCGACTGCGGGTGGACGACCACGTCGATCCGCCGGTACTCGACGCCGAACAGGTGGTGGGCCTCGATCAGCTCCAGGCCCTTGTTCATCAGGGTCGCCGAGTCGATCGTGATCCGGCCGCCCATGTCCCAGGTCGGATGCGCGAGCGCCTCCGCCGGACTGACGCCGGAGAGCTCGGTGCGCCCGCGGAACGGCCCGCCCGACGCGGTCAGGACCAGGCGGTCGACCGTCCCCGGGCCCTCGGCCCGCAAGAGCTGGAAGATCGCCGAGTGCTCGGAGTCGACCGGCAGGATCCGTGCCTCGGTCGCCTCGGCGAGCGCGGTGACCAGCTCGCCGCCGACGACCAGGCTCTCCTTGTTGGCGAGCGCCAGGTCGATCCCCTCGCTCAGGGTGACGATCGTCGGTCCGAGCCCGGCGATGCCGACGATCGCGTTCAGGACCAGATCGGGTTCGGTAGCCGTGATCAGGTCGCGGATCCCCTCGGGGCCCACCAGGACGCGGGTGTCGCCGAGCTCGGCCGCCGCCCGGCGCGCGGCCTCGGGCTCCGAGAGGGCCACGGCGACGGCGCCCGTCTCGCGCGCCTGCGCCGCCAGCCGCTCCCAGCCGCGGGCCGCCGAGAGCCCGGCGACCTCGAGCTCACCGGTGCGCGCGATCACGTCGAGCGCCTGCTCGCCGATCGAGCCGGTCGAGCCGAGGATGAGGATCCGCTTGGCCATCGGGTCAGCGTAGCGGTGGGGATTAGCGCCAGATGAACGATCGCGGGCGGGCACCCATGCCCGCCGTATCCTCCGGCCCGTGCCCAGCGAGGTCCCGATCGGAGCGCACGTCGAGCGCATCGGCGTTCTCGAGGCCGCGGCGGACCTGGGCGCGGACTGCATGCAGGTCTTCCTCTCGGACCCCGGATCGTGGAAGAAGCCCCCTCCCCATCCCGAGGCCGCGGCGATCCAGGCCAGCGCGATCGACGTCTACGTGCACGCCCCGTACCTGATCAACGTCTGCTCGCCCAAGCCGAACGTGCGCTACGGGTCGCGCAAGATCCTGCAGCAGACCTGCGACGCAGCCTCGGAGCTCGGCGCAAAGGCCGTGGTCGTGCACGGCGGGCACGCCGAGGACGACATCGCCGAGGGGCCCGGGCGCTGGCTGCGCTCCCTCGAGATGCTGGAGACCGACGCCACCGTGCTGCTCGAGAACACGGCCGGCGGCGACAACGCGGTCGCGCGCCGCTTCGATGCCCTGGCGCGCCTCTGGGACCTGATCGGCGACGCCGACCACGGGATCGACCTCGGCTTCTGCTTCGACACCTGCCACGCGCATGCGGCCGGCGAGGACCTGAACACGGCGGTCGAGCGCGCGCTCGCGATCACCGGCCAGATCGATCTCCTGCACGCCAACGACTCGCGTGACCCGGCCGGCACCGGCGCCGACCGGCACGAGCGCCTCGGGGAGGGTCAGATAGACATCGACGCGCTGCGTAGGATGATCCGCGAGGGCGCCGTGGCCGGGGCCGCGGTGATCGTCGAGACGCCGCGCGAGCCCGCGGGGCTGGCCGCTGACCTCGACTTCGTCCGCGCCGCGATCGCCGGCAAGTAGCCCGCCTAGTACAGGAAGGCGACCGCGAGGTAGTAGCCGGCGACGATCGTGAACATGACCGCGTCGAGGCGATCGAGCAGGCCGCCGTGGGGGCCGAAGATCGTGCCCGAGTCCTTGATCTGCAGATCGCGCTTGATCATCGACTCGAACAGGTCGCCGACCGGGGCGAGCGCCGCCACGCAGACCCCCATCACCAGGGCCTCGATCCCGGGCAGCCAGTCCTGGTAGAGGCCCGCGAACCAGAACGCCAGCGTCCCGCCGACGAGGCCGAAGACCAGCCCCTCGAGCGTCTTGTTGGGCGACAGGGCCGGCGCCAGGCGGTGGCGGCCGAAGAGCCGCCCGCCGGCGTAGGCGGCGGTGTCGGCGACGAAGGTGGCGACGAGCACGTCGACGAGCAGGGCGGCGCCGTGCTGGGGCAGCTCACGAAGGAGCACCGCATGGGCGAAGGGGATCCCGATCCAGAGGATCGCCAGCACCGTGACCGCGAGCGAGACCGTCACCCCCTCGCGATCGGGTCGCGCGACGGCGGCGGCGAAGAGCAGGGGCAGGCTCGCCGCGAGCGCGATCATCATCTCGTACTGGCTGCCGTAGAAGGCCGCGGCGACCAGGCCCGCCGCGACCGCGAAGGCGACCAGGGCGAAGGGCCGCGCGTCGCGGACCATGCGGAAGAACTCGACCATGCCGACGCAGGCGAAGCCGATCATCGCCGCCGCAAACAGCTCGCCGCCGACGATCGCGATCGTGACCACGATCGCGATCCACGGCAGCGCCCAGGCGATCCGGGCGAGGGTCTCGGAGCGGTCGCGGCGGGGCTTGCGGGGCCGGCGGGGCTCGCCGCTGCGCAGCGGCGGCGGCTCCGTGGGGCGGTTGCGCCGCGGGCGCTCGAAATCGAGCTCGGAATCGAACGGACGCTGCCCCTCCACCGCTACCGCCCTCCGAACCGCCGCCGGCGCATGCGGTACTCGCCCAGCGCCGCCTCGAATGCCTCGCGAGTGAAGTCCGGCCAGAGCTCGTCGCGGAAGACGAGCTCGGCGTACGCAGCCTGCCAGAGGAGGAAGTTGGAGATCCGGCGTTCGCCGCTGGTGCGGATGACCAGGTCCGGATCGTGCATGGCAGGGGCGTAGAGGCAACGGCGGAACTCCTCCTCGGAGTCCCCGTCGAAGCTTCGCGCCGCGTCGAGGATTTCCGCCCTGCCGCCGTAGTTGAAGGCGACGAAGAGCGTGATCCGCCGGTTCTCGTTCGTCTTGCCCTCGGCCCATTGCATGCGCTCGCGCAGCCCCTCGCCGAGCCCCTCGCGGCGGCCGATGAAGCGCATCCGGACGCCCTCGGCGTCGAGCTCCGGGGTCTCGCGGTCGATGCGCTCGGCGAACATCGCCATCAGGCCCTCGACCTCATCCGCGGGGCGGGTCCAGTTCTCGGTCGAGAACGAGAACACGGTCAGCTCCTCGATCCCGAGCTCGGCGGCGTCGCGCAGCCTCGCCTTGACCACGTCGGCGCCCGCCCGGTGGCCCTCGATCGCCGGCAGGCTGCGCTCGGTTGCCCAGCGGCCGTTTCCGTCGGTGATGATGGCGACGTACCTCGGTCCGTCGGCGGACCCGGTCACACCTCGAGGATCTCTTCCTCTTTGGCCTTCAGCAGGCCGTCGATCTCCTTGGTCGCGTCATCGGTTCGCTTCTGCAGGTCGGCCTCGGCTCGGCGCTCGTCGTCCTCGCCGACCTCGCCCTCCTTCTTCAGCTCGCGGAGATCGTGCATCACGTCGCGACGGATGTTGCGAACCGCGATCCTCCCGTCCTCGGCGACCCCGTGGACGACCTTGACCAGCTCGCGCCGGCGCTCCTCGTTGAGCTCCGGGATCTGCAGCCGGATCACGTTGCCGTCGTTGTTGGGCGTCAGGCCCAGGTCGGACTCCATGATCGCCTTCTCGATCGTGCCGATCGAGTTCTTGTCGAACGGCGTCAGGGTGAGCAGACGGGCGTCGGTGGCCGAGACCTGGGCCAGCTGCTTGATCGGCGTGTCGGCGCCGTAGTAGTCGATGACGAGCCGGTCGAGGAGGTGCGGCGAGGCGCGGCCCGTGCGCACGGTCGCCAGCTCGTGGCGGCATGAGTCAACCGATTTCGACATCCGCTCGCCCGCGTCGGAGAGAAACTCGTCGGTGATCTCGGACACGCCTCTCTCTCCTCTCTCAGCCCGCGGTGCGGACGATCGTTCCGACCCGCTCGCCGCGCAGGATCCTATCTATGTTGCGCTCGTCGGCCATGTTGAAGACGTGGATCGGGAGCCCGTTGTCCATGCACAACGAGAGCGCTGTCGAGTCCATGACCCGCAGGCCGCGCTCGATCGCCTCCATGTGGGTGATCTCGGGCAGGAACTTGGCGTTCGGGTCCGTTGCGGGGTCCGCGTCGTAGACGCCCTCGACCCCGTGTTTGGCCATCAGGATCGTCTCCGCGTGGATCTCCAGCGCCCGCAGCGCGGCGGCGGTATCGGTGGTGAAGAACGGGTTCCCGGTCCCGGCCGCGAAGATCACCACCCTGCCCTTCTCCAGATGGCGCATCGCCCGCCGGCGGATATAGGGCTCGGCGACCTCGGTAACCGCGATCGCCGACATCACCCGGGTGTAGGTGCCGAGGCCCTCGAGCGCGTCCTGGAGCGTCAGCGCGTTCAGCACCGTCGCCAGCATCCCCATGTAGTCGGCCGTCGCCCTGTCCATCCCCTGCGCGGCACCCTCGAGGCCGCGATAGATGTTGCCGGCGCCGACCACCAGCGCGATCTCGACCTCCCGCTCCGAGACGTCGTGGACCTGGGTCGCGATCGTCTGCACGCGCTCGGGATCGGTGCCGTACTCGAGCGAGCCCATCAACGCCTCGCCCGAGAGCTTCAGCAGCACTCGCTGGAACGCCGGGTCCGCCATCGGCGCGAACCCTATCCGCCTAGATGGTTGATTCCATGGCCTCGCGTGCGCGGGGGCGCACGGGGCCGAGCTGGGCGCGGCGATCGGGCGAAGCCCATACCCGGGGGTATGGGCGAGTCCCGAGCGGCGCGATCCAGCGACGGTATCCGTGCGTTATCCGCGTGCGTGAAGTCGTGGAATCACCCATCTAGCCTTCGCCGATCTTGAACCTGGCGAACCGCGAGACGACCACGTTCTCGCCGGTCTTCGCGGCCAGGTCGGCGCGCAGCTGCTCGATCGTCTTGCCCTCGTAGCGATCGGAGCGAATGTGCTCCTGGTCGAGCAGCGCGACCTCCTTCAGCCACTTGGCCATCTGGCCCTCGACGATCCGCTCGACGACGTTCTCCGGCTTGCCCTCCTTCGCCGCCTTCTCGGCGAACACGGCCCGCTCGGCCTCGCGCTCGTCCTCGGGGACCTCGTCCGCCGTGACGTAGCGCGGCGGCGAGGGCGCCCCGGCGATGTGCAGCGCGACCTCTCGGGCGAACTCCTGGAAGTCGTCGTTGCGGGCGACGAAGTCCGTCTCGCATAGGACCTCGACCAGGGCGCCGACCTTGCCCCCGGCGTGGATGTAGGAGGAGACGACCCCCTCGCCGGTGCTCCGCTCGGAGCGCTTGGCGGCCTGCGCCTGGCCCTTGACCCGGAGGATCTTCACGGCCTCCTCCTGGTCGCCGCCGGACTCGTCCAGCGCCGCCTTGCAGTCCATCATCGCGGCGCCGGTGCGGTCGCGAAGCACCTTTACGTCCTTGGCGGAGACCGCCATCAGGAGCCCTCCCCGGCCGGCGGGGCGGGCGGCTGCTGGGGCGCCGGCTGCTGTTGCGGAGGCTGCTGCGGTGGCGCAGGCTGCACCTGTTGCGGGTGCCGCGGCTGCTGGGGCTGCTGCTGGGCCGGGGCGGGCTGGGCCTGGGCCCCGCCGCCCTGCGCGGCCTCCTGGGCCGCCTGGGCGGCGGCCGCTGCGGCCGCCTCCTCGGCCTCCTTGCGCGCCCGCTCGGCCTCCTCGCGGCGGCGCTTCTCCTCCTCCTCGAGGCGGCGCTTCTCCTCCTCCTCGGCCCGCCGCTTGGCCTCGGCCTGGCGGTAGTTGTTCGCCGACTCCTGGACCGCCTCGCCGATCGTCGAGACCACCAGCTCGCACGAGCGCATGGAGTCGTCGTTGCCCGGGATCGGGAAGCTGACCCCGTGCGGGTCGACGTTCGAGTCGACCAGCCCGAGGATCGGAATCCCGAGCCGGGTCGCCTCGGCGACGGCGATCGCCTCGGTCTTCAGATCGATGATCAGCGCCGCCTGGGGCAGCCGCTTCATGTCCCTGACGCCGCCGAGGTTGTACTCGAGCTTCTCGAGTTCGGCCTCCATCGACATCCGCTCCTTGGTCGGCAGCAGCTCGAGCCGCCCGTCCTCCTTCAGGCCGGTGAGCTCGTGGAGCCGGTCGATCCGGGCGGACATCGTCTGGTAGTTGGTCAGCAGGCCGCCGAGCCAGCGCTGGTTGACGTACGGCATGCCGGAGGCCAGCGCCCAGTTCTTGACCGAGTCGCGGGCCTGCTTCTTGGTGCCGACGAAGAGGACCGAGCCCCCCTTGCCGGCGATGTCGGCGGCGAAGCGGCGCGCCTCGGCGAGCAGATGCTCGGTCTGCAGCAGGTCGATGATGTGGATCCCGTCGCGCTCGCCGTGGATGTAGCGGCGCATGCGCGGGTTCCAGCGACGCGTCTGGTGGCCGAAGTGGAGCCCTGCCTGCAGCAGCTCCCTCAGTCCTGGCTCGGACGGTCGTGTCTCGGACACGGACATTGAGACTCCCTTGGTTCGATTGTGGTCTCCCTGGCCGCTTCCCGGGGATCCGGCGCATTCGCCGGACAGGGCCCCTTCTTCGTGCCAGGGGGTCGGTTACTGGACGTCGCGGAGTGTAGAGCGTGCGCCTCAGGCCGCACGGGCCCGCTCGAGCGCCTCCGCGAGGTCCGCGGGCAGGTCGGAGCGGAACTCCAGCGGCTCGCCGCCGAGCGGATGCGCGAAGCCGAGCTCGGCGCTGTGCAGGAACTGGCGCTCGAGCCCGTGGCGGCCGGCGTGCCCGTAGCGCGGGTCTCCGGCGACCGGGTGGGAGATCGCGGCGAAGTGGGCGCGGATCTGGTGGGTGCGGCCGGTCTCCAGCCGGGCCTCGACCAGGGTGTCGGCCGGGAGCGTCTCGAGCACGGTGAAGTGGGTGCGCGCCGGGCGGGCGCCACGGCCGCGGACGGCGCGCTTGTGGGGCGCCCGGTGGTCGCGCCCGAGCGGCGCGTCGATCGTCCCCGAGCGCGAGGGCGGGCGACCCTCGACCAGGGCGCGGTAGGCGCGACGGACCTCGCGGCGCTTGATCATCGCCGCCAGCCGTCGGTGCGCCTCGTCGTCCCGGGCGACGATCATCAACCCGGAGGTGTCGCGGTCGAGCCGGTGGACGATTCCGGGACGCTCGGCCTCGCCGCCTCCGAGCAGGTTGCCGAGGACGTCGACGAGCGTCTCGCCATGGTGGCCGGGGGCCGCGTGGACCACCAGCCCGGCGGGCTTCTCGATCACCGCGAGGCGGTCGTCGACGTAGACCAGCCGCGGCTCTTCGCTCATGGCGGCGCCTTGGCCTGGGCCGGCGCGAGCGCAGCGAGCGCGATCACCGCCACGCCCGCGACGATCGCCACGTCCGCGAGGTTGAACGCCGGCCACAGCGGCGGGTCGAGGAAGTCGGTAACCGCCCCGTCGCGGATCCGGTCGGCGAGGTTTCCGAGCGCCCCGCCGCTGAGCAGGCCGACGCCCAGCCACAGCCCCGGCCGGGCGGTGTCGAGCGCGAACCAGGTCAGGATCAGGCCGAGCGCGACCGAGGTGAAGGCCAGCACGAGCGCGTCGCGCCCCTCGTCGAGGAGTCCGAAGGCGATCCCGCTGTTGGTCACCCGGGTGAGGTCGAAGCCGAGCGCGAGGTCGGTGCGCTCGCCGGGGACCATCGAGGAGACCACGGCCGCCTTCGCCGCCTGGTCGACCACGACCACGAGGGCGCATACCCCCACCATCCGCGCCCAGGCGCGGGCTCGGGGTGAGCTCACCCTGCGATCAGGTTGACGGCCAGGCCGCCGACGATCGCAAGCGTGATCACGGCGACGATCGGGCTGATGTCGAGCGGTCCGATCCGGGGGACCCAGGCGCGGAAGAGGTTCAGGAACGGGTTGGTGCTCTCCTCGACGAACCCGGTGACCGCGCGCAGCGTCAGGTTGTAGGGGATCGGCCGGAACTGCCCTATCCACGAGAGCAGGATGTTGACGAAGATCAGCACCGTGTAGACGAAGATCAGGGCGCCGACGTAGTCGGCGATGTCGACGCGGGTGAGGGCGATCGAGATCATCCGCGCATCCGCCGCAGCGAGGCGTGGACCGCCGCCTGGAAAGCGTCGCCGACGCCGGCGTCTGCGAGCGCCTCGAGCCCCGCCTCGGTGGTGCCGCCGCGGGAGGCGACCGAGGCCCGGACCGTGATCGGGTCGTAGCGGCGCAGGAGCTCGATCGTCCCGGCGTAGGTCTCGAGCACCAGCTCGTAGGCCTGCTCGGGGCCGAGCCCCTCGGCGACCCCCGCCTCGGCGAGGTTCTGGACGACCATCGCGAGGTAGGCCGGGCTGCAGGCCATGACCGCGGTCGCTGCGTCCATGTGCTCGTCGGGGATCTCGACGAGGTGGCTGAGCTCGCCGAAGAGGTTCAGCAGTCGCGCCCCGGCCTCGCCGTCGGACGGCTCCAGGGGAGCGTGGCAGATGACCCCGCGCTGGACCTCGGTGGTGACCGTCGGCATCACCCGCACCACTGGAACCCCCGGGAAGAGCTCGCGCAGGCGGGCCAGCGGGGTCGCCGCCAGGACCGAGGCGATCGCATCGCCCTGGCCGCCGAGCTGCCGTGCCGCCGTCTCCAGCGAGGCCGGCTTGACCGCGAGCAGGACGGCGTCGGAGCGCTCGGCGAGCTCGGCCAGCGACTCGACCACCTCCCCGCGGGCGCGCTCGGCGAGCTCGGCCGCCCGGCCCGACCCGGTGTCGCAGAACAGCATCTGGTCGGGCCGGTGCTCCGCACCAGCCCAACCCCGGGCCAGCGCGGACGCGATGTTGCCGGCGCCGGCGAACCCAAGTCTCATGACCCCAAGCCTACGAGACTGTGGGCGGTGGCTGTGGCCGCGCGCGTACCGTCACCGCGCCGCCCGCCGAGTGTCATCTGAACCACCCATAGCGTGGTCTAGATGACATTCGGCATCCGGGCCCGTGAGGGCGTCCAACCACAGCCCCCCATGCCCGGCGCTCGGGCCGGACCCCTCAGGACTGGTTGAAGAAGCCCTTCTCCACGAGCCGCGCCTTCTCCTCGGCCGAGACCTCGACGTTGCGCGGCGTGAGCAGGAAGGTCTTCTCGGCGATCTTCTGCATCCCGCCGTCGAGCGCGTAGGTGAGGCCGGAGGCGAAGTCGATCAGCCGCTTGGCGAGCTCGCCGTCGGTCGTCTGCAGGTTGAGGATCACCGGGACCGTGTCCTTGAACCGGTCGGCGACCTCCTGCGCGTCGTTGAAGCTCCCCGGGGTAACAAGGTGGACTTGGACGTCGGCTCCCCCGTTGCCGCCGATCGGTTGCAGCACCCGGCGGCGCGGCGGCTCGTCGGCGAAGATGTCGTCGATCTCATCGCGCGCGCGACGACGCTCGGAGATCCGGCTCACGGTGGCGGAGCGTGGAGCGGAACCCTCGTAGACCTGCCCGTGGGGCGCGGTGTCCGGTTCGTAGACGTCGTGCTCGCGGTAGTCCGG
The DNA here is from genome assembly GCA_963842795.1 of uncultured Solirubrobacterales bacterium. GTDB lineage: Bacteria > Actinomycetota > Thermoleophilia > Solirubrobacterales > 70-9 > WHSW01. The sequence continues at coordinate 150,042 of CAWJHV010000025.1, forward strand.
GTCCTCGGCGAGGCCGAAATAGACGAGTGCGCGATGCCATGTGTCTCGGAGTGCCATACGGCTGCGTTGTTCGCTTCCAGCGCCGCGATTCCTTTACCGGGATTATGGAGCATCGACCCCGCGCAATCCAGCCCTCAGCGGTACAGCGTTGTCCCCAGGCGGACGATCGTCGCCCCCTCGTCGACCGCCACCTCCCAGTCCTGGCTCGTGCCCATCGACAGCCGCGAGAGCCCGTGCTCGGCGGCGAGCTCGGCAAGCCGGGCGAAATGCGGCCGCGAGGCCTCGGGATCGGCGGCGAACGGCGGCATCGTCATCAGCCCGCCGACGCGCACGGGCGAGCTGGCGATGAACTCGCCGAGCTCGGCCACGGCGACGCCTCCCTTGCCCTCCTCGCCGGCGACGTTGACCTCGATCAGGATCTCGGTCTCCGGCCCGCCGTGGCGCCCGAGCTGCTCGAGCACCGAGTCGGTGGCGACCGAGTGGATCAGGCGCACCAGGGGCAGGATCCGCTTCACCTTGCGGCTCTGCAGGTTGCCGATGAAGTCCCACGCGAAGAGCTCGCCGCAGCGCTCGTGCTTGACTTCGAGGTCCTGAAGGCGGTTCTCGCCGACGAGCTCGATCCCGGCCTCGGCGAGGCGCTCGAGCTCGCCGGGGTCGACGTACTTGGTCGCGGCGAGGATCTCGACCGAGGGACCGCAACGCTCGCGGACGCGCTCGAGGTTGTCGCGGACCGTCGCCGCGTCGATGTCGCGGATCGGCTCAGGCATCGATCCACACCAGGCCGCCCTGGCGCCCGGTGCGCCCGGCGTCGCGGCGATGGGAGAAGAACAGCCCCGGGTTGCAGCGCGTGCACAGATCGCTGGACTCGACCGCGGCGACCCCGGCCTCGGCGAGCAGCCGGCGCGCGACCTCGGGCAGGTCGAGCATCCGCCCGGAGGCGATCCCCTCGCCGAGCCCGGCGAAGGACTCGAGCACGTCCTCGCCGACCTCGTAGCAGCAGGGGCCGATCCCGGGCCCGATCGCCGCCGCCCGCGCGCCCACCTCGCTCGTGCCGCGCTCGACGATCCCGGCGGCCAGCCCGCGCCAGCCGCAGTGCAGCATCGCCACCCCGCGTTCGCCCGCGACCGCCACGGGCAGGCAATCGGCGACCTGGACGAGCGGCGTGAGCTCCGGGTTCGAGGTCACCTGCCCGTCGCCGTCCGCGGGCCGCTCGGCTTCGACGACGAACGGGTTCGGCCGCGGCGGGCGCTCGCGCCGCGCGAGCTCGGCGCCGTGGACCTGAAAGCCGAACAACACCCCCTCGGGATCCCGGTCCAGCGCCGCGGCCAGGCCGACGCGGTTGGCGCGCACCGCGCGCTCGGCATCATCGGTGTAGAGGCCGAGGTTGAGCGACTCGAACGCCCCCGCACTCGTGCCGCCGAGCCGGGTCGAGAAGGCCGCCCGGGCCCGCGGCAGCTCCGCCTCGAGCCAGCGGACTCCATCGCGTTCACGCCAATCCATCGCACCAAGGCTAGGAGCCGGCCGCCTCGAGGGCGACGCGAAGCTCCTCCTCGCGGCTCGCGGCCTCGCCGTCGAGCTTTGCCCGCAGGGCGGCGGCGAGCCCACGGCCGATCGCGGGGCCCTCGCGGACCCCGGCGGCGATCAGGTCGTCGCCGGAGATCGCCAGCCGCACGTCGCGCCAGAGCTCGACGTAGTCGTCGAGCCAATCGGCGCCGCGGGCTCGCGCGAGTGCCAGGTCCACCCCCGTGTGCCCCTGGGCGGCGGCGACGGCCTCCGACGGCGATCCGGGCCGCACCCGCGCCAGCGCCGCGGCCTCGGGCCCCGCGCTCCGGACGACGGTGAGCACGGCCTGCGGGCGAGCGGCCACCCGCTCCCATTCCGGGCGTTCGAGCAGCTCGCCGACGGCGTCGATCAGCGCCCCGGCGCCGGGCTCGAGGCGAATCAGGCCCCAGTCGTCGAGCAGCTCGAAGCCGGGCCGGGGATCGGCCTCGGCCGCGAGCCTGCCGAGCTCGGCGGCGACCCGTTCACGCGAGACCGTGCTCAGGTCGGCGGCGCGCAGGAGCTCGAGGGTGCCGGGCTCGACCTCGAGGCCGAGCCGGGCCGCGTAGCGGGCGGCGCGCAGGGCGCGGGTCGGGTCGTCGACGAACGAGCCGGCGTGGAGCACCCGCAGCCACCCGGCCCGCAGGTCGTCGAGGCCGCGATGCAGGTCGACCAGCTCCCCGGGCTCGGCCAGCGGCACGGCCAGCGCGTTGGCGGCGAAGTCGCGCCGGGCGAGGTCCTCGGCGAGGGTCGCCGGGCGCACCTCCGGCAGCGCCCCGGGACGGGGGTAGGTCTCCGCTCGCGCCCTGGCGACGTCCACCGGCCCGCTCGGGATCGCGATCGTCGCGGTCTCGAACCGGTCGTGAACGACCGCGTCCGCGCCCAGCTCCGCAATCAGCCGCGCGCCCTCCCCGTCGACCACCAGGTCGAGGTTGTCGACGGGGTGGCCGAGCAGCGTGTCGCGGACCGCTCCGCCGACCAGGTAGGCATCGGCCTGCGCCCGCTCGGCCGCCGCTCGAACCGCGGGAAAACCGGGCAGCGCGACGATCCTCTCGCCGAGGCTCTCGGTGGTTATCTCGCGCTTGGTCGCCACGATCTGCGCTGGGGGCGGCCTCGGATGGCTTCCCTACCATGACGGCCCTTGCGGATGCCCGCCCTCCCCAAGATTCCGGTCGCGTGGACCGAGCGCGGCCACATCGCGATCATCGCCGTCGTCAGCCTCGTGGTCATGGGCGGAGCGGCGGGCGCCTACGTGGCGTTCAAGCGCGACTCGGATCGCAGCTGCCCGCCACCGTGCACGCTCGAGACCGGCCAGGAGAAGCCGCCCAGCCATGCCGAGCAGGTGAAGACCGTCGACTGGCCGCTGTACGGCTACGACCTGCAGCGGACCCGCTATCTGCCCACCAGGCGCGTGCGTCCGCCGTTCGACGCCTCGGTCTGGAGCTTCCAGGCGGGCAAGCTGCTCGAGTTCTCGCCGATCGTCGCCAAGGGCACGCTCTACTTCCAGGACAAGGACGCCGAGATCTACGCTCTCAGCGCCGACAAGGGCAAGGTCGAGTGGCGAAAGCAGATCGGCGCCCTCGGCGCCGCCTCGCCGGCCTACTCGCACGGAGTCCTCTACGCGGTCACCCTGCAGAAGGCCCCGGGAGTCGACCAGGGCGAGGCGCTCGCGCTGCGGGCCCGCGACGGGAAGCTGCTCTGGCGCTTCCCCCTCCCCGGGCGCAGCGAGACCTCGCCGATCGTGATCGGCAGCCACGTGATCGTCGGCAGCGAGTCGGGCGACGTCTACGGGCTCGACCGCAAGAGCGGCAAGCCCGACTGGCAGGTGCACACCGCGGGCGCGGTCAAGGGCGGGCTCGCGTTCGACGACGGGGTCCTCTACGGCGCCAACTACGCGGGCCAGGTGTTCGCGCTGCGAGCCTCGAACGGGGCCTACGTCTGGCAGTCGAGCACCCAGGGATTGAGCTTCGGGCGCGGGGGTCCCGTGTACTCGACCCTCGCGGTCGCCTACGGCCGCGTCTTCCTCGGCTCCATCGACACCCGGGTGTACTCCTTCGACCAGGACACCGGCGACCTGCTCTGGAGCCACTCGACCGGCGACTGGGTCTACGGGGCGCCGGCGGTCGCCGACACGCCGAAGACCAATCCGACCGTCTACGTCGGCTCCAAGGACCAGAACTTCTACGCGCTCGACGCGAAGACCGGCGAGGTCCGCTGGCAGAAGGACACCGGCGGGGTGATCCTCGGCGCCTCGACCGTCCTCGGCGAGGTCGTCTACGTCGCGGTGCTCGGCCCGAACGTGGGCACGTTCGGCTTCAACGTCAAGACCGGCAGGAAGGTGTTCGAGTCGGATCTCGGCGAGTACAACCCGGTGATCTCCGACGGGGCGCGGATGTACCTCACCGGATCCTCGGGGGTGCGAGCGTTCGAGCACGAGAGCGAGGCGGAGCGCCGCCGCGAGGCGCACCGCCGCCAGGCCGAGCGCCAGCGCCAGCAGGCCGCCCACCGGGCGAAGCGCAGGCGCCAGCAGGCCGCCCACCGGGCAGCCCGCCGCGAAGGCAACGAGCACCAGAAAAACGCAAAGAAGAACGCAACGAAGAAGGCCAAGAAGAAGGCGCGCGACAGCAACCCCGGCTGAGGAGCGCCTGGCGGCCCTGGTAGCGTCGGCGAATGCGACCTCGGGTCAGGATCGGCGTTCTGGCCGCGCTGAGCGTGGGCGCGCTGACGCTGGCGTCCGTCGCCCTCGCGGCCTTCTCCGCTCGGATCACGATCTCGGGCCCGGACGCGTCGTCACCGGCCGTCGCGGTCTCGAACGACGGCGCCGGGGTCGCGGTCTGGACCCGCTTCGACGGCAACGTCTCGCGAGTTCAGGCGCGGACGGTGTCGGTGGGCGGCTCGCTCGGGCCTGTGCAGACGCTCTCGGCGGCGGGCGACAGCGCGTTCAACCCGCAGGTCGCGGTCGACGCGGACGGGGACGCGATCGTCGTCTGGACCCAGCTCGAGGGCCACGTGGTCGCCCACGCTCGCCGGATCTCTGCCGCCGGCGCGCTCGGACCCGTTCTCGACCTCTCGGGCGACGGCGACGCCGCCGCTCCGCAGGTCGCGGTCGACGCCGACGGCGATGCGATCGCCGCCTGGTACCGGTCGAACGTCGGCACCCTGCGGGTGTTCGGACGGGCGATCCCCGTAACCGGGCTCCCGGGTCCGGTGCTCCGGCTCTCGTCGGCGGCGGCGGGCGCTTCGCAGCCGCAGGTGGACGTCACGCCGAGCGGCGAGGGCTACGCCGCGTGGGTCGGGTCCGACGGGGCGAATTCCCGAGCGCAGGGACGCACGATCTCCACCGCCGGCACCCTCGGGCCGGTCAGGAACCTCTCGGCGGGGGGACGCAACGCGACTCCCCCGACGGTCGGCGTCGACGACTTCGGCAGGGCCTACGCGGCCTGGACGCGCTCGGACGGGACCAACACCATCGCCCAGGGGCGGTCGGTCACCCAGGCCGGCGTGCTGGGGACGATCGAGACCCTCTCGGCCGCCGGGCAGAACGCGGTCCTCGCGGACGTCGCGGTCGGCCCGGGCGGAAACGGGATCGTGACCTGGACGCGATCCGACGGCACGTTCACCCGGATCCAGGCGCGGACGGTGTCGACCGCCGGCGGGGTCTCGCCCGTCCAGACGCTCTCGGCCCCCGGCCACGGAGCTACGGTGCCGCAGGTGGCGGGGGGCGACGGCGGCGGCGGGGTCGTGGTCTGGCAGCGGCACGACGGGTCCCACCTGCGCGTCCAGGCACGCAGATACTCGACCTTCGGCACGCCACAGCCGGTGCAGACGCTCTCCGCCGTAGGCGTCGACGCCGCCGCGCCCCAGGTAGCGGACGATCTCTCAGGCGACGCGATCGCGGTCTGGTCGGCTCCTGTCGGGTCCGGCGAGATCCGGATCCAGGCCTCGCGCGGGCCGTAGCGCCTACCCGGGCTCCGAGCTCTCCCGCACCGGGATCCCCGCATGGCTCAGCGCCCGCTTCGCGGTCGCGACCGAGATTCGCCCGTAGTGGAAGATCGAGGCGGCGAGGACCGCGTCGGCGCCGCCGTCGCGCACCGCCTCGACCAGGTGGGCGACCTCACCGGCCCCACCCGAGGCGATCACGGGGACGGCGACCGCGTCGGCGACCGCGCGGGTCAGCCCGAGGTCGTAGCCGTCCGTGGTCCCGTCGCGGTCCATGCTCGTCAGCAGCACCTCCCCCGCCCCGCGCTCGGTCGCCTCCCGGGCCCAGGCGACCGCCTCCCGGCCCTCGACCTGCGTCCGCCCGCCGTTGACGTAGACGTCATAACGGCGGGATCGCCCCCGCACCCCCGCAGGCGAAGCCGAGGAGGTGGCGGGCTTGTGTTCTTTCGCGTCGATCGCGACGACGACGCATTGCGAGCCGAAGACCACCGCCAGCTCGGAGATCAGCTCCGGCCGCGCGAGCGCCGAGGAGTTGACCGAGACCTTGTCGGCCCCGGCGTCGAGCACCGCCTGGGCGTCTGCCACCGAGCGGATCCCGCCGCCGATCACGAACGGGATGAAGACATTGTCGGCGGTGCGACGGGCGAGCTCGGTGATCGTCTCGCGCTTCTCGTGGGAGGCCGTGATGTCGAGGAAGACGAGCTCGTCGGCGCCCTCGTCGTCGTAGCGCCGGGCGAGCTCGACGGGATCGCCGGCGTCACGGAGGCCGACGAAGTTGGTCCCCTTGACCACCCGCCCGCCGTCGACGTCGAGGCACGGGATCACCCGCTTGAGAGCCACCCTCGGCGCTCCCGCTAGAACTTGCGGCGCAGGCGCCCGCGCGCCGCGCCCCAGACGCCGTGCGCGAACGCGCCGGGCTCGAGCTTCCCCACCAGCCTCAGCATCTCCTCGCGCTCGTTCGCGGAGAGGTTCCGCCCCGGCCTGCCGTGGGACTTCGCGACCAGCTTCGCCAGCCGCGCCCGCTCATCCGACTCGAGCATGGTCGCGTGGTGGCGCACCAACAGCGCCACCTGGGCGATCGCGAGCACCCGAAGCCAGAACATGGAGCTGAGGCTAGCGCCGCTACCGCTGAGCCAACGCCGCCTGCGCCTCGCCGACCTCGAAGCGGCCCTCGTAGAGAGCCCGGCCGACGATCACGCCGCCGAGCGCCGGCAGCTCGAGCGCGGCCAGCTCTCGCAGGTGGTCGAGGGTGCCGATCCCGCCGGAGTAGGTCAGGTCCGCCGAGCTCGCAGCCGCGGCGTCGCCCGCCGCACGCAGCGAGTCGAGCGCCGGGCCGCCGAGCGTCCCGTCGACCTCGACCGGGGTGAAGACGAAGCGGGAGACCCCCCGCCGGGCGAGGTCGGCGATCACCTCCGCGGCCGTGACCGCGGTCTCGCGCTGCCAGCCCTCGATCGCCACTGAGCCCGAGCGGGCGTCGACCGAGACCACGATCCGCTCGCCGTGCTCCTCGGCGAGCGCCTCGACCAGGGCCGGGTCGCTGAGCGCCGCCGTCCCGAGGATCGCGCGCCGGGCGCCGACCGAGAGCACCGCGGCGACGTCGTCCGCCTGGCGCAGGCCGCCGCCGACCTGAACCGGGACCTCGACCGCCTCGCAGATCCGCTCGACCTGCTCGATGTTCACCGGCGCGCCGGCCCGGGCCCCGTCGAGGTCGACGACGTGCAGGGCGGTGGCCCCCTGATCGATCCAGCGACGCGCCGCCACGCTCGGATCGGCGTCGAAGGCGGTCTCGCGCTCGTAGTCGCCCTGGACCAGGCGCACGGCGTGCCCGCCGCGAACGTCGATCGCCGGGTACAGGATCACTGTGAGGCGGAGGCCGGAGGCCGAAGCCGAGCCCCGCCGCTGTTGAGGCGCCTTATTCCAACCTGTGAGCAGATGGCGGCGAAGTTGGCGAGCAGCCGCAGGCCCGCGACGCTCGACTTCTCGGGATGGAACTGGACGCCGTAGATCGGCGAGCGCTCGATCGCGCAGGCGAAGCGCTCGCCGTGCTCCGCCGTCGCCAGCACGTCGGCCTCGCCGGCGGGCCTCGGGGTGAAGCCGTGGACGAAGTAGAACGGGGTCCGGTCGGCGATCCCGGCGCAGAGCTCCGACGGTCGCGTCCAGGCGACCGGCTCCCAGCCGATGTGGGGCACCTTGAGCCCGGGAGCCTCGAGCCCGCTCACCTCCCCCTCGATCAGCCCCAGCCCGCGGGCGCCGCCAAGCTCGGTCGAGGACTCGAAGAGCAGCTGGAAGCCGAGGCAGATGCCGAGCACCGGGGTTCCGGCCGCGAGCCGCTCGGAGATCAGCCCGCCGAGCTCCAGCTCCTCGATCCGCTCCATCGCCTTCGCGAACGCACCCACTCCGGGCAGCACCAGGCCGTCGGCCTCCGCCGCGAGCTCGGGCTCGCTGGTGATCACCGCCTCGGCGCCGACCCGCTCGAAGGCCTTCTCGACCGAGCGCAGGTTGCCCATCCCGTAGTCGAGGATCGCGATCCGGGTCAACCGAGCGTCCCCTTCGTGCTCGGCACACCGTCCTGCTCCGGGTCGATCGCGATCGCGGCGCGCAGGGCGCGCGCGAAGGCCTTGAAGCAGGCCTCGATCAGGTGGTGGAGGTTGGTGCCATGGCGGATGCCGAGGTGCACGGTGAGCTTCGCGTTCGCCGCCACAGCGCGGAAGAACTCCTCGGTCAGCTCGGCTTCGAAACCGGCGATCGTCACCGGCGGCAGCTCGGCGTCGAAGCGGCAATACGGCCGCCCGGAGACGTCGATCGCGCACTCCGCGAGGGCCTCGTCCATCGGCACCAGGGCGTGTCCGTAACGGCGGATGCCGGCCCGATCGCCGAGCGCCTCATCGAGTGCCCGGCCGAGGACGATGCCGACGTCCTCGACCGTGTGGTGCGATCCGGTGTCCAGGTCGCCGGTCGCACGGACGACCAGGCCGAGGTTCCCGTGCCGGCCGAGGAGCTCGAGCATGTGGTCGAAGAAGCCGATGCCGGTCGACGCCTCCACCTCGCCGCCCCCGAGCCGCAGCTCGAGCTCGACCTTCGTCTCGCCCGTCTCGCGCTCGATCCTGGACTCTCTGTCGCTCATCGCCTCACCCGCGCGGTCGCCGATTCGCCGTGCACCGGGAAGCCCTCGGCGGCGGCGATCGAGGCGACGTGGGGCGCCAATTCTCGCGCCGCCGACGAGCCGATGGAGACGATCGAGCTCCGGCGCATGAATGCGCCCGGCCCGAGCGGCCCGCCGAAGCGCGCCGCCCCGCCGGTCGGCAGGACGTGGTTGGAGCCCGCGGCGTAGTCGCCGAACGCCGTCGCTCCGCCGGAGCCCACGAACACGCAGCCGGCGACCCGGCTGCGGGCGCTGGACTCGTCGGCGCCGTCGAAGGCGAGCTCGAGGTGCTCCGGGGCGAGCGCATCGGCGAGGCCGAGGGCCCGCTCGAGCCCGGGGGCGGTGATCAGCGCCAGCGGGGCGTCGGCGACGCTGGGGCGGGCGGCGGCGAGCTCGGTGACCAGCTCCGCGACCCGGTCGAGCAGCGCCGGGTCGGTCGAGATCAGCGCCAGCGGACTGTCCTCGCCGTGCTCGGCCTGGGCGCAGAGGTCGAGCGCGATCGCGTTCGGGGCCGCGGTGCCGTCGGCGACCACCACCAGCTCGCTCGGACCGGCGATTCCGTCGATCCCCACCGAGCCGGCGACCTGGCGCTTGGCCTCGGCGACGTAGCGGTTGCCGGGGCCGGCGATCACATCGACCGCCTCGATGCTCTTAGTTCCGTGGGCGAAGGCGGCGATCGCCTGCGCGCCGCCGACCGCGTAGACCTCCTCGACACCGACGATCGCGCAGGCGGCAAGGACGGCGTCGGCCGGGCGCCCCTCGCCGCCGGGCGGGGTGGCGACGGCGATCCGCGACACGCCCGCGGCCCTGGCCGGCAGGCAGCACATGAGCACCGACGACGGATAGGCGGCGCGCCCGCCGGGCGCATAGACGCCCGCCGATGCGACCGGAGAGGCGGCGACCTCGATCCGCTGGCCCTGGGCGAGCTCGGCCGTGGCCGGGCGATCGAGGCGCTCGAGCTCGGCCCTGGCGACGGCGTAGACGTTGACGGCGGCGGTTCGCAGGCCGTCGCGGACCGCGGGGGCGAGCAGGCCCGGGGCGGCGGCGATCCGCTCGGGATCGATGCGCAGGCGCTCCGGCGGCGTCTCGCCGAAGGCGATCGAGAGCTCGCGCAGCGCGGTGTCGCCCTGGCGGGCGACCCGGGCGAGGATCTCGGCGACCTCCGGCCCGACCGCTTCGAGCGCCGGCACCTGCGCCCGCACCCGCGTCGCGAGGGCCTCGGCCTCCAAGCCGTCCCACTCGATCCGCTCGAGCCTCATCGGGTCGCCTCCCGCAGGCGCTCGGCGAGGGCGTCGATCTCGGCGGCGCGAAGCTTGTGCGCAACCCGGTTGGCGACCAGCCGGGCGCTGCACGCGGAGATCTCCTCGCGGATCTCGAGCTCGTTCTCGGCCAGCGTGCGCCCGCTGTCGACGAGGTCGACGATCCCGTCGGCGAGCCCGACCAGGGGCGCCAGCTCGACCGAGCCCTTGACCTCGATCACCTCGGCCTGGCGGCCCGTGCGCTCGAAGTGGCGCTCGGCGGTGCGCGGGTACTTGGTCGCGATCCGCATCGCCCCCAGTCGCCGCTCGGCTTCGTCGAGGGCCGGGTCGCCGCGGCGTGCGGCGAGCACCATCCGGCAGGCGCCGTAACCGAGGTCCAGGAGCTCGTATACGGCGCGATCGGACTGCTCTGCGAGCACGTCCTTGCCGGTGATCCCGAGGTCGGCGGCCCCGGCCTCGACGTAGGTGGGCACGTCGGAGGGGCGCATGGTCACGAGACGCAGCTCGCCCGCTTCGAAGACCAGGGCGCGCGAGTCGCCGCGCAGGTCGCCGGTCTCGATCCCGATCCGGTCGAGCAGATCGAGGGTGCCGGCGAACAGCGCTCCCCGCGGGAGCGCGAGGCTGAGCCTCGCATCGGCGCTGGTCCGGATCGGCCGGGCGACCCCACTCACGAGGCCGCCTCCGCCGAGCGATCTTCGACCTCGGCCCGCTCGAGCCGCTCCTCCTCGGCCTGGGCCACGTGCACGCGCTCGAGATGGAGCGCGAACCCGGCCGCCGGCAGCGCGCGGCCGAAGCGACCCATGAGCTCGTCGTAGCGCCCGCCACCGCCGAGGATGTGGCCGACGGCGGGGTCGTAGACCTCGAGGATGGCGCCGGTGTAGTAGCCGAGGTCGCGCAGGAGCCCGAGGTCGAGGCTGACGCGGTCGGCCACCCCGCGCTCGGCGAGCGCGGCGAAGGTCTCCGCGAGCCGGCTGGTCGCGCGCTCGGTCGCCGCCCCGCCCAGCCCGCGCGCCTGCTCGAGAACCTCCGGCCCGCCGCGAAGCAGCGGCAGCCTCGTGAGGGTCTCGCGCTCACCCGCGGCGAGGTCCAGCGCCGCGACCTCCACCTCCAGGCCGACGTGGTCGTGCGTCGCCAGGCAGTCGAGGATCCGGGTCCGTATCTCGCCCCCGATCCCGAGCTCGGCGAGCAGCTGGCGATAGAGGTCCGCGTCGCCGAGGCCGATCACCGCCCGCCGCAGGCCGGCCGCGTCGAGCGCCCCCGCGAGCACCTCGATCACCTCGGCGGTGCCGGCGGGCGCGGGCCCGCCGACCAGCTCGACCCCGGCCTGGGTGAACTCGCGCATCTGCCCGCGCTGCGGCCGGATCGCACGGTAGGCGCGGGCCAGGTAGCAGAGCCTGAACGGCGGTTCCGCGCCGGCGTACCGGTTGGCGACCAGGCGCGCGATCGGGACGGTCATGTCCGAGCGCATCGCAAGCAGCTCGCCCGACTCGTCGAAGAACCGGTAAGCGACCGGGGCGCCGCGCTCGTCGCCGCGGGCGAGCACCTCCTCGTACTCGATCGTCGGGGTCGCGACCTCGCCGTAGCCGAAGCGCTCGAACGCCTCCACCAGCGCCATGCTCAGCGCCCGCAGCTCGCGCATCTCGTCGGGCAGGATGTCCCGGGTTCCGGGTGGGATCGGGTGCGTCATTTCCAGCATCCTTGCGCGAACCCCGCGGAAGCGGACGCGAAGCGGAGCATTTCGCGGACAGTTGAGGTGCCCGCCCTAGGCGGGCACCGGTTCCACGGCGACCCGCTCGATCCTGGCGCCGAGCTCCCGCAGCCGCTCGTCGATCCTCTCGTAACCGCGGTCGATCTGGACCACGTTGCCGATCTCCGAGACGCCGTCGGCGCACAGGGCGGCGATGAGCATCGCCATCCCGGCGCGGATGTCGGGGCTCTCGACGCGCTCGCCGTGAAGACGGCTCGGACCGCTGACGATCGCCCTGTGGGGATCGCACAGCGTGATCCGAGCGCCCATGGCGACGAGCTTGTCGACGAAGAAAAGGCGGTTCTCGAACATCTTCTCGAAGATCAGGATCGTCCCCCTGGCCTGAGTGGCGAGCGCGAGGGCGATCGAGGTCAGGTCGGCGGGGAACGCGGGCCAGGGGCCGTCGTCGATCTTGGGGATCGCGTCGCCGAGGTCGTCGCGGACCTCGAGCGCCTGCTCCGGCGGGACGAGGATGTCGTTGCCCTCGACCATGGACTGCAGGCCGAGTCGGCGGAAGTGGCGGCGGATGGTGACCAGGTCGTCCGGCTGCGCGTCGCGGATCCGCAGCTCGCCCCTGGTCGCCGCGGCGAGCGCCATGAAGCTCGCGACCTCGATGTGGTCGGCGCAGATCCGGTGCTCGGCGCCGGCGAGCTTGTCGCGCCCGTGGACGGTCATCACGTTCGAGCCGATGCCGTCGATCTGCGCCCCCATCTTCACCAGCAGGCGGGCCAGGTCCTGGACGTGCGGCTCGGAGGCCGCGTTGGCGATCGTCGTCGGGCCAGGGGTCAGCGCCGCGGCCATGAGCGCGTTCTCGGTCCCCATCACCGAGGGCTCGTCCATGAAGATCGCGCACGGCTTCAGCCCGCCCTCCGGCGCGAGGACCTCGATCGGGCGGTCGCCGTCGACCCGGGCGCCGAGGTCCTTGAAGGCGTCCAGGTGCGGGTCAAGCCGGCGGCGGCCGATGAAGTCGCCGCCGGGCGGCGGCATTCGAGCCTCTCCGAAGCGCGCCAGCAACGGGCCCGCGAGCAGGAACGAGGCCCTGATGCGGGCCGAGAGCGCCTCGTCGGGGGCCGTGTCCGTGACCCCGTCGGCGCGCAGGCGGAGCTCGTTGTGGCTCGACCACAGAGCGCTCACCCCGAGCCGCTCGAGGACCGCGACCTGGGTCTCGGTGTCGCGGATCCGGGGCACGTTGGTGAGAACCAGCTCCTCCTCGGTGAGCAGGCAGGCGGCGAGGATCGGCAGGGCGGCGTTCTTGTTGCCGGCGGCCGTGATCTCGCCAGAGAGCGGCGGCCCCCCCTTGATCACGAACTTCTCCATCGGCGCGGAGGGTAACAATGGGCCCATGCCACAACCGACACGCGAAGAGGCATGGGACCTGGTCTGCGAATGGGTCGAATCGGAGTCCCTGCGCAAGCACCTCCTCGGGGTGGAGGCCGCGATGGTCGCCTACGCGCGCGAGCGCGGAGCCGACGAGGAGCTGTGGGCCGTCACCGGCCTCGTCCACGACCTCGACTACGAGCGCCACCCGGACCTCGACGACGCCGAGAACGGCCATCCCCGTACCGCGCTGCGGCTGTTCGCGGAGCTCGACTGGCCGCCGGAGCTGATCGACGCGGTCGCCGGCCACGCCACCTTCCTCGGCGTGCCGCGCGAGACCGACCTGGCGAAGACGCTGTTCGCCGTCGACGAGCTCTCCGGCTTCGTCGCCGCCTGCGCGCTGGTTCGCCCGACCGGGATCGAGGGGATGAAGCCGAAGTCGGTGCGCAAGAAGCTCAAGCAGCCCTCGTTCGCGGCCGGCGTCAACCGCGACGAGGTCCGCCAGGGCGCCGAGGAGCTCGGGGTGGACTTCGACGAGCACGTCGCCTTCGTGATCGCGGCGATGGCCGAGCGCGCCGACGAGCTCGGACTCTCCTCACGCGAGGACGAAAACGGGCGGTGAAGCGCGGCTGGAAGATCCTGATCGGCGTCCTCGTCGCGCTCGCGGCCCTGCTGGCGGTCAACACCCTGGTCGTCGACGGCGAGACGAAGGACGCCGAGGTGACCGTCGACGGCGCCCGGATCATCAGCCTGCCCGGGGGCGAGGTCCAGGCCACCGACACCGGTCCGCCGGCCTCGCCGCGACCGGGCGCGCCGATCGTGCTCATCCACTGCTTCGGCTGCTCACTGCACTGGTGGGACTCGATCGTCCCGCTGCTCGAGCGCCGCCACCGCGTGATCCGCGTCGACCTGCTCGGCCACGGCGGCTCGGCGAAGCCGAAGACGGGCTATTCGATGGAGGACCAGGGCGCGCTCGTCGCCGGAGCGCTCGACCGGCTCGGGGTCCAGGGCGCGGTCCTCGTCGGGCACTCGCTCGGCGCCGACGTGGCGGTCTCGGTCGCCGAGCAGGCGAGCGAGCTCGTCGACCGCGTGGTGATCGTCGACGAGGCGCCCGACACCAGCTACGGCGACGTCGACTTCCTCGCCAAGGTCTCGATGACGCCGGTGATCGGCGAGGCGCTGTGGCGGGTGAAGACCGACAGCCTGATCGAGGAGGGGTACAAGCAGGCGTTCGCGCCCGGCTACGACCAGGCCGACGGCTTCGCCGATCCCGACCAGGTCGCGCGCGACAACGACGCGATGACCTACACCTCCTACACCGACTCCGCCCAGGCCTCCGAGGACTACGAGGACGCGAGCCCGCTCGACGTCCGCCTCCGAACGACCGCGGTGCCCCTGATGGTGATCTTCGGAACCGAGGACCAGATCTACGACGTCGACCGCTCACTCGCCGCCTACGCGGAGGTCCCGGGCGTGCGCACGGCGAGGGTCCGCGGCGCCGGGCACTCGCCCAACGTCGAGAAGCCGGTGCAGACCGCGGCGCTGATCTCGGAGTTCGCCGCCGACGCCGGCGACGACTCCGTCGAGCACCCGCCGCGAGACGTGGGGCGCCGCGGCGCGGCGCAGGGAAGCGGAGTAGCGTTCTGGCGGAGCGCCGGGGGCGCGGGTCCGAGGGTTTGGCAGTGAGGGAGGGTGAGTTCGGGCGGTTGCGGCGGGAGCCTGGGCGTGTGGCGTCGCGCCCCCCGTCCGGCGATCGCCGGATTCGCATGCCTATGGACACGTCAACCCGTCGATCGCCGGATTCGAGCCCGCCGCCCTTTCGAACCGTTCCGCTTTCCGTCCGGGGCCCGGACGGAAATCGACGCAGTTCGGGAAACGCTCGCGCGCGCGGTTCCCGAGGCCTCACCCCCGCCCCATCCCGCCCCCCTCACTGCCAACCCGGCCCCGAACCCCAGAGCTCGCCTCGGGGCACCGCGCACAACGCAACGCGACGCACCGCCCCTACCGCCAGCGCCCCCCGGCCTTCGCCCACGCCTCGAGGTGCTCGACGGAGCAGAAGCCGTCGCCGATCCGGTGGTCGCCGCGGTGGCGAACGAGGAGCACGTGGACCTCGCCGAGCCCGGCGTCGCAGTGCGAGCAGCGGAGCACGCCCGCGTCGACCTCCGGCGGCTCGGCCAGCGGGCCCGCCTGCCAGTGCGGGCCGCGCATCGCCCAGGGGACGACGTGCTCGAGCCGGCAGAAGGCCGCGCGCCGTTCTCCGGCCGGTTCGTAGGCGCGAAAGCCGTCGTCGGGCTCGACCGCCGCTCCGCACCATGAGCACGTAAGTTGTCCGGCCATGGCGCCGCTCAGGATAGTCGCGCTCGAGGGCGATCAGACGGGCCAGGAGCTGCTCGAGCAGGCCCTGCGGGTGCTCACCCCGGAGGTGCTCGGGATCGAGCTCGAGATCGTCCGCTACGACCTCTCGCTCGTCAACCGGCGCGCGACCGCGAACGCCGTCTGCAGGGAGGCCGCCGAGGCGATCCGCGAGACCGGGCTCGGGCTGAAGGCGGCGACGATCACCCCCGAGGCGGCCGACGACGTCGGCAGCCCGAACCGGCTGCTACGCGAGGCACTCGACGGCAAGGTGATCGTGCGCACCGGGCGCCGAATCCCCGGCGTGACCCCGGTCGCGGGCGTCCACCACCCGATCTCGGTCTGCCGGATGGCGGTCGGTGACGCCTACGGGGCCGAGGAGTCGCGGGAGGCCTCGGGCGACGACGAGGTCGCGCACCGGTTCGAGACCATTCACCGCTCGGTCTGCCGCGCGGTCGCCGAGTACGCGTTCCGCGAGGCGGAGCGGATCGGCGGTCGGGTCTACGGCGGGCCGAAGTGGACCGTGAGCCCCGTCTACGAGGGGATGCTGAAGGAGGAGATGGACGCGGCCGCCAGGCGCCACCCCGGCTGCCCGTATGAGCCGGTCCTGATCGACGCGACGCTCGCCGGCCTCGTCTCGGGCGCCGCCGACTCGGCCCTGGTGATCCCGTGCCTGAACCGCGACGGCGACCTGCTCTCCGACCTCGTCCTGCCCCTGTTCGGCTCGATCGCGGGCGCCGAGTCCGTGCTGCTCGCCCTGGACGACGACCTCCGGCCGAGCGCGGCGATGGCCGAGGCACCGCACGGGACCGCGCCGGCGCTCGAGGGCAAGGACCTCGCCAACCCGATGGCGATGCTGCTCGCCGGTGCCTCGCTGCTGCATTACGCCGGCGACGCCGGCGCCGGGCCCTCGCGGGCGATGTACGAGGCGGTGCTCGAGACCGTGGCCGGAGGCACCCGCACGCCGGACATCGGCGGGCACGCGGGCACGACCGACTTCACCGACGCGGTGATCGTGGCGGTCCAGCGCAAGCTTGAGGCCTGGTCGGCGCTCGGGGTGGCCGGCTGAACGATCTGCCCCGACGAGGGTTAGGGAGGGCCCTGCCGGGATAGGATCAGCAGCGGATGGAGGCCGGAACCCTGACCGTCGGGGAGGACGTGTCCGCGATCGAGAGGGCCAAGGACGCGGCCAACCGCCACCCTGCCCGCACCGCGCTGGCGATCCTGGCCGCGCTCGTGATCGTGATGGTCATCATCAAGGGCGCGCACCTGGTGGCCGAGGTGGGCCTTGCGGGGCTCTCGACGGGCGCGATCTACGCGCTCGGCGCGGTCGGCCTGACGCTCGTCTACGGGATCCTGAAGCTGGTCAACTTCGCCCACGGCGACTTCCTCACCTTCGGCGCCTACATGGCCTACCTGGCGAACGTCACCTGGGGCCTGCCGCTCTGGATCGGGATCCTGGTCGCGATGGCCGCGGTCGCGGTGCTGGGAATCGCGACCGAGAAGGCGATGTGGGCACCGATGCGGGCCAAGCGGGCCGGCCTGCTGCAGCTGGTGCTGATGTCGATCGGGCTCGCCTTCCTGATCCGCTCGATCATCCAGTTCATCTGGGGGACGGAGATCCGCCAGCTCGACGTCAGCAACACCGCGACCGTGGACTTCCTCGGGCTCTCGATCGGGCGCACGCAGCTGATCACGATCGTGATCGGGATCGTCGTGATCGCCGCTGTCGGGGTCATGCTGCGCTACTCGCTGCTCGGCAAGCGCATGCGCGCGCTCTCCGACGACGTCGACCTCGCCGAGACCGCCGGGATCGACACCTCCCGCGTGATCCTCTACACCTGGATCTTCGCCGGTGCCCTCGCGGGTCTCGCCGGGGTGCTCGCCGGCGCCAACCTCAACCTCAAGCCGGAGCTGGGCTTCGCGCTGCTGCTCCCGATCTTCGGCGCCGTCGTCCTCGGCGGGATCGGCGACGCGTTCGGCGCCCTCGCCGGCGGCATGGTGCTCGGCCTGGTGACCGAATGGTCGACGATGTTCGTCGAGCCGGGACTGAAGACGGCCGTGGCCTTCCTCGTCCTCATCCTCGTCCTGATCATCAGGCCGCAGGGCATCTTCGGCAAGGCGAAGGCGGTCTAGCGGCCGGTGCTCGGGATCGACCTCAACTCCGCCATCCCGCTCGCGGTCGACTGGAACTCGCTCACCAGCACCCTGTTCTGGCTGAACGTCGGCGTCCTCGCCGGGATCTACGCGCTGCTCGCGCTGGGCCTCCAGCTCAACGTCGGCTTCACCGGGATCACCAACTTCGGCCAGGCCGGGTTCATGGCGGTCGGCGCCTACACCATGGCGATCCTCACCGTCAACACCGGGATCGGCTTCTGGCTCTCGCTGCCGCTCTCGATCCTCGCCTCGATCGGCTTCGCGCTGCTCGTCGGGCTGCCGTCGCTGCGCCTGCGCGCCGACTACTTCGCGATCGCGACCATCGCCTTCGCCGAGGTGGTCAGGGTCGTGGCCCTGAACTGGAACGGGCTCACCGGCGGGACCCAGGGCTTTTTCTGCAACGACGAGCTCGTGTGCTTCGACGACACCTGGCTCGACGTCTCCGACAAGATCTCGAGCGTCCTCCAGGACCTCGGCTGGTCCGACCCGGGGTCGCTCGGGCCGCTGCTGGTCGTCGTCCTGATTGCGGTCCTGATCGTCACCGTCGCCCTGCGCCTGACGCAGAACACGCCCTGGGGCCGCGTCCTGCGCGCAATCCGCGAGGACGAGGACGCCGCTCGCGCGCTGGGCAAGAACGCGTTCGCCTACAAGCTCCAATCGCTGTCGATCTCGGCCGCGATCGCCGCCGTCGCCGGCTGGTTCCTGGCGCTCAACCTCGCCACCATCCACCCCACCGACTTCGAGCCCCTGGTGACCTTCTTCGCATACTCGGTGCTGATCCTCGGCGGCCTCGCGAACTACTGGGGGGTGATCGTCGGCTCGGTGATCCTCTGGACGGTGCTCGAGGGCACGCGCGTGATCCAGCTGTTCCAGGACGAGTCGGACACCGCGGCGCTGCGCTTCGCGATCGTCGGACTGGTCCTGATCCTGCTGATGGCGTTCCGCCCGCAGGGCATGTTCGGCAAGAAGGAGGAGATGGTCCTTGGCGAGTGAGACCATCTTCGAGGCCGAGGGCGTGGTCAAGCGCTTCGGGGGCATCCGCGCCGTCAACGCGGCGACGATGGACGTCCAGCAGGGCTCGATCACCGCCCTGATCGGCCCCAACGGCGCCGGCAAGACCACCTTCTTCAACGTGATCACCGGCTTCTACCGCCCCGACGGCGGCGCGGCGACCTTCGACGGCGGGGCGATCCTGGGGCGGCCCCCGCACGTGATCGCGCGCAGGGGCATGGTCCGCACCTTCCAGATCACCAAGGCGCTGTCGGCGATGCCGGTGATCGACAACATGATGCTCGCGGCGCCCGACCAGCCCGGCGAGAAGCTTCGCAACGTGATCTTCCGCCCGGCCGCCTCGCGGGCGCGGGAGCGCGAGGTCTACGAGGAGGCGATGGAGCTGCTCAAGGTCTTCAACCTGACCAACCTCGCCGACGCCTACGCCGGGACGCTCTCCGGCGGCCAGCGCAAGCTGCTCGAGCTCGCCCGGGCGCTGATGGCGAAGCCCCGGTTCCTGCTCCTGGACGAGCCGATGGCGGGGATCAACCCGACGCTCGGGCGCCGCCTGCTCGACCACATGCAGCGCCTGCGCAAGGAGGACGGCGTCACCTTCCTGTTCATCGAGCACGACATGGAGGTCGTGATGAACCACTCCGATCGCGTGATCGTGATGGCCGAGGGCCGGGTGATCGCGGCCGGGGAGCCGCACGAGGTCCGCGCCGACGAGGCCGTGATCGACGCGTACCTGGGCGGCGCCAAGGTGGTCGAGGACATGCCGGAATGACCGATGCCGCCCCGAGCCCGGAGCAGGAGCGCCCCATGGTCCTGGCCACCGAGGGCCTCGTCGCCGGCTACGTGCCCGAGGTCGACATCCTCAGCGGGGTCTCGATCAAGGTCCGTGAGGGCGAGATCGTGACCATCGTCGGTCCCAACGGCGCCGGCAAGTCCACCCTGATCAAGACGATCTTCGGCCTGCTGCATCCGCGCTCCGGTCAGATCCACTTCCGTGACCAGGACATCAGCGGCCGCAAGCCCCACGACATCACCCGGCTCGGGCTCAGCTACGTGCCGCAGCTCGACAACGTCTTTCAGAGCCTCACGGTCGAGGAGAACCTCGAGATGGGCTCGCTCGACCGCTCTACCACCGCCGAGCAGATCGACCGCATGTACGAGCTCTTCCCGCGCCTCGGCGAGCGGCGTTCCCAGTCGGCGGGCACGATGTCCGGCGGCGAGCGGCAGATGGTGGCGATGGCGCGGGCGCTGATGCCCGGGCCCCAGGTGCTGCTGCTCGACGAGCCGTCGGCGGGGCTCGCCCCCGCGTTCGTCGACGCGATCTTCGAGAAGACCGAGGACATCAACCGCGCCGGCGTGACGATCGTGATGGTCGAGCAGAACGCCCGCCGGGCGCTGGCGATGTCCGACCGCGGCTACGTCCTGGACCTCGGCACCGACCGCTTCGAGGGCCCCGGCAAGGAGCTGCTCGCCGACCCGAAGGTCGCCGAGCTCTACCTCGGCGGCACCGCCCGCGTCGACAACCCCGACGAAGCGCCCGCTTAGCGAGGCGTAGCCGAAGCCGCCGCCGTTGAGGCGCCTTGTTCTTGAGCGAAGCCGGCCGGGGCCCGAAGGCCCCGGCCGCCCGAGGCCCCGGCCGTCCTTTTAGTTCGCTGACCTCGAGGTCGCTACGAAGTGGCGCCTCGGCCGGGATCTGATCGCCGACCGGGACCAGCTCGCCGCCCTTGAACTCGAACACGTCGTAGACGCCGACGGTCGGGTCGCCGTTGCTGTCGAGGTTCAGATCGCCGGAGGCACCGACGTAGTCGATGTCATCGCCGTTCTGGAGGGCCTCGACCGCATCGGGCAGCTCCTCCCAGGTGTACTGGGTGCCGCCCGGCCCGGTCACGGCCTGGAGCGCATCCGCCATGTCCTGACCGTCGGTCGAGCCGGCGGCCACCGCGGCCAGATAGCAGAGGATCACGGCGTCGAAGTTCTGACCGTCGAACGTCTGACGATCGACGTCCTTCGGCTCCGACGACGTGAACAACTTGTCGAACGCCTCCGAGGGCTCACCGGTGGTGGGCGTGCCCGGCGCCGTGCCGCGCAGGCCCTCGGTGAAGTCCGCGTTCTTCGGATCGGCGGCCAGATCGCCAGAGATCAGACCGTCGGTGACGAACGACGTCTTCGGATCCCACTTCCCGGTCCGGACGACGCCGGGCCGACCTTGACGAAGGTCTCGGGGAAGTCGACGATCACGTAGCCGTCAGCGTCCTCGGACGTGATCTGCCCGGCCTCGGCGTCGTACGTGGCCGCCTCCGGGTCATAGAGCACGGGGCTGTCGGCCGTGACCTCTCCACCCTTGGCCTCCCAGGCCTCGATGAAGTACTGCGTCAGGCCGTCGCCGTACGAGTCGTTGCGACCGGCCACCGAGATCACCTTGCCCTCGGCTCCACCGAGCTGCTCCTCGACCGTGTCCGCCAGCGCGGGGCCCTGCAGGTTGTCCGTCGGCGGGGTCCGGTTCATGAGCCCGTCGTCCTCGAGGTCGGTGATCTCCGTGCTCGTCGAGGCAGGCGAGATCTGCAGCACGCCCTCCCGGATCGAGACCGACCGGGCTACGGGAATCGAAACCGAGGAGGCCGACGATCCGGCGATGCAGCTGGCACCGTCGCCGACCAGCTTGCGCGCGGCCGAGACTCCGGCCGTGTCGCTCGTCTGATCGTCTTCGTGCTCGATCGTCACGGTGTGATCCGCGCCGACCTCTTCGATCGCCGTGTTGATCTGGTCGACGGCCAGGTCGGCCGCCTTCTGGCCCGGGGCCCCAAGTCCGCCAGGTCACCGGTAAGCGGAATGAGATCGCCGATCGTCAGATCGAGCGAGGTCTCCCCTCCGCCGCTGCTGTCGCTGCTGCTGTCGTCGGAATCGTCGCCGCAGGCTGCGATCCCGATCGACAAGCCGGCCACGAACAGCGTGACCAAGACCAGCTGATCCTTGACATGAACGCTCCTCTCTCGGAAAAACTACTGGGGTCCGCCTGGCCCCCTACTTCATTCCTATCAGGATCGGCGTACCCGCCGCAACCCGCGGAATCGGATCGCATGCGTATGTCCGTGGCGCTCAGGCCGAGCTGCTCGGCGCCTGCTGGCCGCCGATCCCGACCCGGCGCCACTGAGATCTTGCCGTCCTTGATCACGAACGCGGTCTGCGCGCTGTGGCCGGTGCCCTCACCGCAGGTGCCGGGGCCGGGACGCTCGGTGAGCCTGAAGGTCGCGACGGTGAAGTCACCCTCCTCGACCGCCTTCGTCAGGACCGCGCCGCAGGGCAATGATGAGTTGAAGATGCGGGCGTCGCCGTGGTCGCTGATCCGGATCAGCTGCGGCCCGTTCTCCGCCACGCTCGGGAGCGCGAAGTACCGGGCCGCGCCATCGATGTCGCCGCGTCTCAGCGTCCGTGTCCAGGCGTCGATACGCGCACGTCGGCCTGCGCGGCGTCGCCGGGGACCGCCCTCGTCGCCTCCGGAGGGGCCCCGATCTCGGGTTCCTCCTTCTCGCCGCAGGCGCCGAGCGCGATGGCCGTGAGCGCGGCGATGGCAAGCGAGGTGAGGCGAACCGGGCGCATGCACGGTCAATTCTGACGCCGTCGCCAAGCCCGCTTGACAGATCCGCGAACCTATACGAACATGTGTTCGATCAACCGATGACCACCGTTGCCTGCGCACTCATCCCCCGGCTCTCGCTCCGCAGCGCCATGGGCGAGCGGCGGGAGTCGCTCGGAAGGCCGGTGGCGCTGGCGCCCGAGCCGGGAGGGCCCCAGGTCCTCG
>CAWJHV010000026.1:0-438097 GCA_963842795.1 uncultured Solirubrobacterales bacterium
TCGCCTCGCTCGGCGAGCTGTTCGTCCACGCCGGCAGCGGGGTACGCCGCGCCGCTGTGGTCACCGACGTCCGCGGCGGCGACTACTTCGACGACCTGCTGGCGGTGCTCGGCGAGCTCACCGAGGCGGAGCTGCAGCCGACGGTCCTCTTCCTCGAGGCCGACGAGGAGACGCTCATCAACCACTCAAGGAACTCACCGGCGCCATCCGCTGGCCCCGAACGAACGAAGCATCGAGGGCATCCGGGCCGAACGCGAGGTGCTCGGCCCGTTGCGCGAGCGCGCCGACGTGGTCATGGACGCCGCGGCCTCGGGGGGCGATGTCGCCGGCGGGTGGACCGCCGACCTGCTGGAGCCGGGGTCGGCTCGCGCCTTGCCCTGACGCTGCTCACCTTCGGGTTCAAGAACGGGCCGCCGCGCGACGCCGACCTCGTCTTCGACGTCCGCTTCCTCCCCAACCCGCACTACCGCGAAGACCTGCGGCCGCTGACCGGCAAGGGACCCGGCCGTGGTCGAGCACGTCGAGGCGGGCGAGCTCGCGAGCGAGTACTACCTCCGCCTGCTGCCGCTGCTCGACTTCCTGCTCCCGGCCTACATCGCCGAGGGCAAGACCCACCTGACGATCGCGATCGGCTGCACCGGCGGGCGCCACCGCTCGGTCACGGTCGCCGACCGGATCGCCCGCCACCTCGCCTCGCGCGACGACATCTCACCTCGGGTGGTGCATCGGGACGTGGAGCTGGCCTGAGGCGGGCGCCTGGTGCGGTGCCCCGGGGCGTGCGCCGGGGGTGCGGGGCCGGGTTTGGCAGTGAGGGAGGGGCCGGGCGTCCGGCGAGGGTCCCGGGGGCGAGGGCTCGGGCCGCCGATTGGTGAATTGACCACCGCATAGGGGGGTCAAGTGCGCAATCCCCGTCGCTCGCGGCGCCTTCCCTCAGCGCCCCCCGCCGTTCGCCAGCGTCGCCAGGTACGCGTCGTGCATGGCGACCGCCTGGTGGGACAGCGTGAACGCGGCGCCGACGCGGCTGCGGGCGGCGCTTCCCATCCGCTCGCGGGTCGTCGCCGGCTGGGCGGCGCACCAGGCAATCGCGTCGGCGAGCGCGCGCGGGTCCTCGGGCTCGATCAGCAGCCCGGTCCCGCCGGCGATCTGCTCGGCGATTCCGTCCCGGCGGGTGCCGACGACGGGCAGGCCGCTGGCCATCGCCTCGAGCATCGAGATCGGGAACGGATCCGCGCGGGACGGGAGCACGAAGGCGTCCCACCGGGCGAGGCGCTCGAACACCTCCGGGATCCGGGGGATGTGGTGGATGCCGACGGTGCGCGCGCGGTCGAGCAACTCGTGCGCCCACTCGCGCTGGACCGCGTCGTGGGCGGCGCCGACCATCTCGAAGCGGAAGGCCTCGCGCTCGCGGTCGAGCAGCAGGGTGGCGGCGTCGACGAACACGTCGCTGCCCTTGCGGGGCGAGACCACGGCGACCGTGCCGACCGTGAACGGGCGCGGCGCGTCGCGGATCGCCGCCGGCTCGGCCGGCATCGGGGTCGCCTCGTAGACGATCCGGGGCCGGTGGCCGCGCCAGGCGAGACGGGCAGCGCATGGAGCCGAGACTGCGAGCACCTGGTCGAGCCGCCGCCATGCGGCGCGGCGCAGGAGCCGGCCGCGAAGGTCCAGGGGCAGCATCTCGTGCACGTGGAGCACGGTCGGGATGCCCTCGCGGCGGGCGACGAGGGCCTCGGCCATGGTCAGGATCGAGTTCGCGTGCACAAGGGCCGGGCGTCGCGCGCGCAGGAAGGCGCGGTAGCGGCGCAGGTACCCGGGCGCGGCGGCCAGGCGTCGGCCCGGTCCCGGCGGCATCCGCCACGCGCGGACGCTGTACTCGATCGTTCGCGGGGCGCCGTCGACGTCCCAGCCCCGGGCCGCGAGCTCGTCGTACAGCTCGCTCGGCCGGGGGGCCCAGAAGCTGAACTCCCAGCCGCGCTCGGCGAGCAGCGGGACGATCCGCTCGACCGACCGCGTCGCCCCACCGAGATGCGGCTCGTGAAAGCAGACGACGACCCTGGAGCCACTCACTCGGGCGCCAGGCTAGCGCTCGGCGCGGCCGCCCACGCCGGTTCGGGGCCGCGGACCCGCGTCCATACAATCGGCCCGGTGAGCGCGGCGATCTCGGTCACTGGCCTGCACAAGGCCTACGGCGACTTCGAGGCGGTGAGAGGGCTCGACCTCGAGGTCGAGACCGGCGAGGTGTTCGCCTTCCTGGGGCCGAACGGCGCCGGCAAGACGACCACCACCGAGATCCTCGAGGGCTACCGCGACCGCAGCTCCGGGGAGGTGAAGGTGCTCGGCACGGATCCGGCGAGCGCCGGGCGAGAGTGGCGCGAGCGGATCGGGATCGTGCTCCAGCAGTGCCGGATGCGCCCGGAGCTGACAGTGCGCGAGACGCTCTCGCTGTACGCGGGCTACTACCGGGACCCGCTCGGGATCGAGGAGACGATCCGGCACGTCGGCCTCGGGGCGAAGGCCGACGACCGGGCGGGGCGGCTCTCCGGCGGCCAGCTGCGCCGCCTCGACGTCGGCGTCGCCCTGATCGGCGACCCGGACCTGCTCTTCCTCGACGAGCCCACCACCGGCTTCGACCCGTCGGCCCGGCGCCAGGCCTGGGACGTGATCGCCGGCCTCGGCAGGCTCGGCAAGACCGTCTTCCTGACCACCCACTACATGGACGAGGCCCAGCACCTCGCCGACCGCGTGGCGATCATCGCCGAGGGGCGGATCGTCGCCCAGGGGCGCCCGGACGAGCTCGGCGATCGCGACGAGCGCCCGACGACGATCAGCTTCCGGTTGCCGAACGGGACGCCGCCCGGCGATCTGCCGGTGCAGGTGCGCGAGCCCGTTGGGGCCGGCGGCGAGCTGGTGATCGAGACGCGGACGCCTGTCGAGGTCCTCAACCGGCTCACCGGCTGGGCCCTGGAGCGGTCGCTCGACCTCGACGCGCTTCGCGTCCACCGCCCGAGCCTCGAGGACATCTACCTGGAGCTGACCGCGACCGGCGGCGGGGGCGAGGGCGCGGCCGAGGGGGACGACCGGTGAGCGGGCCGGCGCTGGCGCTGCACCAGTTCCGCTACGACCAGAAGTCGTTCTGGCGCAACCCGGGCGCGGTCTTCTTCACCGTCGCGCTGCCGCTGATGTTCCTGTTCATCTTCGAGGAGATCTTCGGCGACGACACGCTCGAGCAGCTCGGCGGCCTGCGGACGACGACCTACTACATCCCGGCGATCCTCACCCTGGCGATCGTCTCGGCGACCCTGCAGAGCGTCGCGATCCGCCTCACCGTCGACCGCGAGAACGGGATCCTCAAGCGCGGCCGCGGGACGCCGCTTCCGAGCTGGGTCTTCTTCGCCGGCAGGGTCGGCAACGCGATCGTGATCTCGGTCCTGATGCTGATCGTGGTGCCGGCGATCGGGCGACTGCTCTACGACGTCGAGATCCCATGGGAGCACCTGCCCGCCGTGCTCGTCACCCTGGCGATAGGCGCCGCCAGCTTCTGCTGTCTGGGCATCGCGCTCACCGCGGCGATCCCGAGCGAGGAGGCCGCGCCGGCGATCACCAACGTCGCCGTGCTGCCGCTCTACTTCCTCTCGGGCGTCTTCATCCCCGAGACCGAGATCCCCGACGGGGTGCTGCACTTCGCCAACCTGTTCCCGATCCGCCACTTCTTCGAGGCGTTCTTCGCCGCGTGGGACCCGCTCACCGCCGGCTCGGGCTTCGAATGGGGCCATCTGGCCGTGGTCGCCGGGTGGGGGGCGCTCGGCCTCGTGCTCGCGATCCGCTTCTTCCGCTGGACGCCGCGGGGCGGTTGAGGGCCCTCGCCGGATAGATTCCTGGGGGTGATCCATCACGTCTCCGTGGATGTCTCCGACCTGGAGGCCAGTGGGCGCTTCTACGACGCCGTGCTCGGCTCGCTGGGGTGGCGCCGCCACCTCGACGACGAGCGGGTGATCGCCTGGGGCATCGTCCGCCCGGTCTTCTTCGCCCACGCGCGCGGGACCGAGGGGGCGGGATCGGGCCACGTCTGCTTCGCAGCCAGCGGCCTCTCGGCCGTCAAGGCGGCATGGGAGGGCGGAGTCGGCGCCGGGGGCGCCGACGACGGCGCGCCGGGCCCGCGCCCTGAGTACGGTGGCAACTACTACTCGGCGTACCTGCTCGATCCCGATCGCCACCGGATCGAGATCGCCGTACAGAACTGACGACCGGGGGAGAACGGATGGCGAAGGTGAAGGTCGCAATCAACGGTTTCGGGCGCATCGGGCGCAACCTCTTCCGCGCCGCCTACGAGGCGGGCTCGGAGCTCGACTTCGTCGCCGTCAACGACATCACCGACGTGCGCACCCTCGCCCACCTGCTCAAGTACGACTCGATCCTGGGGCGCTTCCCGGGCGAGGTCGCCGAGGGCGACGCGGCGCTGATCGTCGACGGCGACGAGATCAAGGTGCTCGCCGAGCGCGATCCCGCCGAGCTGCCCTGGGAGGAGCTCGGGGTCGACGTGGTGATCGAGTCGACCGGCCTGTTCACCAAGCGCGAGGACGCCGGCAAGCACCTGGAGGCGGGGGCGAGGAAGGTGATCATCTCGGCCCCGGCCACCGACCCGGACGTCACCGTTGCGCTCGGCGTCAACTTCGAGAGCGACTACGACCCCGAGTCGCACAACATCATCTCCAACGCCTCCTGCACCACCAACTGCCTGGCTCCGGTGGCCAAGGTGCTCAACGACGCGGTCGGCATCGAGCGCGGGCTGATGACCACGATCCACGCCTACACGGCCGACCAGCGCCTGCAGGACATGCCGCACAAGGACCTGCGCCGGGCGCGGGCGGCGGCGCTCAACCTGATCCCCGCTTCGACCGGGGCGGCGAAGGCGGTCGGCCTGGTGCTGCCGGAGCTCAACGGGAAGCTGAGCGGGATGGCGGTGCGGGCGCCCGTCGCGACCGGCTCGGTCGTCGACCTCACCTTCCAGGCGTCGCGTGACACCTCGGTCGAGGAGATCAACGCCGCCGTCGCGGATGCCGCCGCCGGCCCGCTCGCCGGCATCCTCGCCTACACCGAGGACCCGATCGTCTCCACCGACATCATCAAGGACCCGCACTCGTCGATCTTCGACTCCGGGCAGACGATCGTCCTGGACGGGAGCTTCGTCAAGGTCTTCTCCTGGTACGACAACGAGTGGGGCTACTCGAACCGCTGCGTCGAGCTCGCCGCGAAGGTGCTCGAGCGCGAGCCGGCCGCCGCCTAGGTCCCGAGCTTGAACGAGCGCGGGAGGTTCGAGAAAGCCAGCGTTCGGGAGGCCCCGGTCGAGGGCGCCAGGGTGCTCGCGAGGGTCGACTTCAACGTCCCGCTGTCCGGCGACAACGGCGGCCGGGAGGTTGCCGACGACACCCGGATCCGGGCGGCGCTGCCGACGATCGAGCTGCTGCGTGATCGCGGCGCCGCGGTCGTGCTCGTCTCGCACCTCGGCCGCCCGGACGATCGCGAGCCGGAGCTCTCGATGGCGCCGGTCGGCGCCCGGCTCGGCGAGCTGATCGGCGCCGAGGTCGCGACCGCTCCCGGGGTGGTCGGGGCCGAGGTGGAGGCCGCGGCCGAGGCGCTCGGCGACGGCGAGGTGCTGCTGCTCGAGAACAGCCGCTACGAGCCCGGGGAGACGAAGAACGACCCGGAGCTCGCCGAGGCGCTCGCCCGCCTCGGCGACGTATACGTCGACGACGCCTTCGGCGCCGCGCACCGTGCGCACGCCACCACCCACGGGGTCGCCGAGCGGCTGCCGGGGTACGCGGGCCTGCTGCTCGAGCGCGAGGTGCGCGAGCTGACCGCCGTCCGCGACGACCCGGCGCGGCCGCTGTGCGTGGTGCTCGGCGGCGCGAAGGTCTCCGACAAGCTGGGCGTGATCAGCCGCTTCCTCGAGACCGCCGACTCGATCCTGATCGGCGGGGCGATGTGCTTCAGCTTCTACCGCGCGCTCGGGACCGCGACCGGCGACTCGCTGGTCGACGACGAGGGCGCCGACCAGGCCGCGAAGCTGCTTGTCCAGGCGCGCGAGTCGGGGCACGCCCTGCGGCTCCCGGTCGACCTCGTGATCGGCGACCGCTTCGATGCGGGGGCCGAGCACCGGGTCGTCGACGGGACCGAGGTGCCCGACGGCTGGATGGGGCTCGACGTGGGGCCACGAACGGTCGAGGAGTACTCGCGCGAGATCGAGGCCGCCGGGACGGTGTTCTGGAACGGGCCGATGGGCGCCTTCGAGCTCGAGCCGTTCGCCGCCGGCACCCGCGGGATCGCCGAGGCGGTGGCGCACGCACCGGGGTTCACGGTGGTCGGCGGAGGCGACTCGGCCGCGGCGCTCGCCGCCTTCGGCCTCGCCGACGAGGTCGACTGGCTCTCCACGGGCGGCGGGGCGTCACTGGATCTGATGGAGGGCAAGGAGCTGCCCGGCGTGGAGGTGCTGCGCGATGCCGAATGAGGCGCCTAACGAGCGGCGCATCCCGCTGGTCGCGGCGAACTGGAAGATGCACAAGACGACGGCCGAGACCGCCGATTTCTTCGAGCGCTTCGTCGGCGAGCTCGGGGAGCTCGACGGGGTGGAGGTGGCGGTCGCCCCGCCATTCACCTCGCTGGCGGTCGCCGTCGACCACGCCCGGCGCTCGCCGGTCCGGATCGTGGCCCAGAACGTCCACGAGGCCGAGGAGGGAGCGTTCACCGGCGAGGTCTCGATTC
The DNA here is from genome assembly GCA_963842795.1 of uncultured Solirubrobacterales bacterium. Lineage (GTDB taxonomy): Bacteria > Actinomycetota > Thermoleophilia > Solirubrobacterales > 70-9 > WHSW01. The sequence goes on from CAWJHV010000026.1 coordinate 6,757, forward strand.
CGATGCTGGCCGAGCTGGGAGTCGCCGGGGCGATCGTCGGCCACTCCGAGCGCCGCCAGCTTCTCGGCGAGACCGACGAGGCGCTGGCGCGCAAGGTGCCGGCGCTGCTCAGCGCCGAGATGCTGACGATCCTCTGCGTCGGCGAGACCGAGTCCGAGCGCGACGGCGAGCAGACCCAGGCCGTCCTTCGCCGCCAGCTCGAGGCCGACCTCGCCGAGGTCGAGGACGCCGCGCTCGAGCGGCTTGTGATCGCCTACGAGCCGATCTGGGCGATCGGCACCGGGCGCACAGCGACCCCCGAGCAGGCCGAGGAGGCGATCTCGTTCATCCGCGAGCTGATCGGCGCCCGCGACGCCGGCGCCGCCGCCCGGGTGCGGATCCTCTACGGCGGCTCGGTGAAGCCGGAGAACGCCGCCGAGCTCTTCTCACTGCCGTCGATCGACGGCGGCCTGGTCGGCGGCGCGTCGCTGGACTCCGGCGACTTCGCCGCGATCTGCGCGGCCGCACGCCCGTGATCCCCGACGGCCCCTCGTCGCCGCCGGTGCCCTCGCTCTGCCTCGTGATCCTCGACGGCTGGGGCCTCGCCGAGGAGGGCCCGGGCAACGCCGTCTCGCTCGCCGAGACGCCGGTGTTCGACGAGCTCTGGGAGCGCTACCCGCATACGACCCTCTCCGCCGGCGGGCGCGACGTCGGCCTCCCCGACGGGCAGATGGGCAACTCCGAGGTCGGTCACATGAACCTCGGCGCGGGCGCGGTCGTCAAACAGGACCTGGCGCGGATCGACGACGCGGTCGCCGACGGCTCGCTGTTCGAGAACGAGGTCCTGCTCGCCGCCTGCGAGGCGGCCCGGAAAAGTCCGCGAGGGCGCCTGCACCTGATGGGTCTCGTCTCCGACGGCGGCGTGCACTCGGGCTGGACCCACATCGAGGCGCTGATCGAGCTCGCCGCGCAGGAGGGGGTGCCCGACGTCGTCGTGCACGCGTTCACCGACGGTCGCGACACGCTCCCGACCTCGGCGCCCACCTACGTCGAGGAGCTCGAGCGCTGGCTCCGCCACGCGGGGACGGTCGGCACCGTGAGCGGGCGTTACTACGCGATGGACCGCGACAGGCGCTGGGAGCGGACCAAGCGCGCGTACGACGCGATCGTCCACGCCGAGGGCCGGCGGGCCGCGAGCGCCGCCGAGGCCGTCGCGTCGGCCTACGAGGACGACGAGACGGACGAGTTCATCCCCCCGACCGTGATCGGCGACTACGACGGGGCCGCCGACGGCGACGTCGCGATCCACTTCAACTTCCGGCCCGACCGCGCGCGCCAGCTGGTGATGGCGCTCTGCGACCCGGACTTCGACGAGTTCGACCGCGGCGACGCGCCGGAGATCGAGCTCACGACGCTGACCTCCTACCGCGACGGCTGGACCTATCCCGTCGCCTTCCCGCCCCGGCAGCCGGAGACGACGCTCGCCGAGGTGCTCGCCGGGGCCGGCATGCGCCAGCTACACGTCGCCGAGACCGAGAAGTACGCGCACGTCACCTACTTCTTCAACGGCGGCCGCGAGCGGGAGTGGGAGGGGGAGGAGCGCTGTCTCGTCGACTCGCCCCGCGACGTCCCCACCTACGACAAGGCGCCCGAGATGAGCGCCGAGGCGGCGGCACGGGAGTTTCGCGAGCGCTGGTCGGCCGACGGCTACCGGTTCGGGATCATCAACTTCGCCAACCCGGACATGGTCGGGCACACCGGCGACATCCCGGCCGCGGTGAGCGCGATCGAAGCGGTCGACTCCTGCCTGGCCGAGGTCGTCGGCGCCGTGCACGAATCGGGGGGCGCCTGCATCGTCACCGCCGACCACGGCAACGCCGAGCAGATGCTCGAGCCCGACGGCTCGCCGAACACCGCCCACTCCCTCAACCCGGTCCCGCTGGTGGTCACGATCGAGGGGCTCGAGCTACGTGAGGGCGGCATCCTCGCCGACGTCGCCCCGACCGCGCTGGGTCTGCTCGACGTCGAGGTTCCGGCGCCGATGACGGGCCGCTCGCTGGTCGCCGAGGCCTAGCTGCCCGCTTCGAGCTCGAGCCGGTATTCGACCAGGTCGAGGCCGAGGCCGGGATCCCAACCCTCGTCGGTCGGCACCCAGCCCCGCCGCCCGTAGAAGCGCCGGGCCCGCGCGTGGTCGGAGGGCGTCACCAGGCGTGCCCGCTGATAGCCGCGCGCGCCGATTTCGGCGACCGCGGCCTCATGGAGCGTCCCCGCGACCCCGGTCCCCCACCAGTCGGGGAGAACGAAGAGCTGCCACAGGTGGGCGACCCCGGGCAGCGGCGGCCGGTCGCGCCAGTCGTGGGCACGCTCGCCGATCGCCCGCTCGCGCGCGGGAATCACGCCCACGTGTCCGACCGGCTCGCCGGCGGCCAGCGCGAGCGCCGTCCACGTGTCCGGATCGGAGAGCAGGTCCGCGGTCCGCTCGCGCTCGTCCGGGAGTTGCCCCGGGCTCCACCCCGGGGGCGCGAAGGCGGCGTAGGACTCGAGCCCGATCAGGAAGGTCGAGAGGATGACGTCGAGGTCGTCGAGGCCGGCGCGCCTGAGTTCGATCGCCGGGGAAGCCACGCCGGCGATTATTTCGCGCCCAAACTAGTCCCAGCTCTCGGCCACGTCGCAGCGAACGCCCCGCACGAGCTCCAGCCCCGATTGACAGCGATCGGCGGCGCCGCCAGACTCTCCGATCATGGGATGGCTCAGCCGGCTGGTGGATCGGATCGACGCTCGGGTGGATCGCCCGGCGGATCAGAGCGTCTTGATCCACACCGATCGCGACGGCAGCGAGCGGATGGTGGACGCCCCGGCGGACCAGGAGGCGGCGGCGGGCGCGACCGTCCGACGCAAGCGCAGCAGGTCGCGACACCGACAGCGCCTGCTCGGCCGTTAGCGCTCTTCGTCCGACCGGCGCTCGGGCCCGAGCGAATCCTCGATCAGCTCCCGGATCGCGGCGAAGTACTCGTCGTAGGTCCAGCCGCGGGCCCGCGCGCGGGCGGCCGTGGCGAGTCGCTCCGCCTCCTCGGGCGCGGCGAGCAGCGCCTCGATCGCCGCCCGCAGCGCGGCCGGGTCGGCGGGCGGCACCACCCGAGCCGTCTCCGCGCGCTCGATGTAGCCGTCCAGCGCCGGGACGTCGGTGGCGACCACGGGGGTGCCGGCGTCGGTCGCCTCCATCAGGCGGACGTGGCCGGCGCTCGGGGCGGCCGGGTCGAGGACGATCGCGCAGACGGCCGCGGAGGCCAGGAGCCGATCGTGCTCGTCGAGCGGGATCTCGCTGAGGACGCGCGCGCGCCGGTCGCGGTTGAGCTCGGCGACCCGCTCCCGGTCGGCGGCTCCGCAGACGACGGTCAGCGGCCAGTCGGCTCCGCGAGCCGCGGTGAAGAGCGTCTCCCAGTCACACCAGGCCCGCCCTGAGGCGAGCACCCCGGCGCGCGCGCGGGGGGTCGGCTCTGGCGCCGAGCCGCTCGAGCGCGCCCAGCCGATCAGGCGCACGGGGGCGATGCCCGGTCCGAGCTCGGCCGCCCGGTGGCGCTGTTCTTCCGCGGTCAGCACCTGAGCGCCGGCGAGCGCCCGCCGCATGGTCGGGCCCAGGACCGCCACGTTCCAGGCGCGGTAGGCGAGCCGCCGCAGGCGGCGCCGGGGACGCCGTTCGATCAGCTCCAGGAGGACCACGGCGCGGCGGCGCCGCAACCACGCCTCGCAGAGGAGCAGGGTCATGGTCCCGGGTTCGGCCGCGATCAGCGCCAGGCCGCGGGCCGTCCGGGCGTGGTGGAACGCCAGGAGGCCACGGAGCGCGGGCAGGCGGGTCGCCGCCGCGAGGAGCGGAGCCGGATAGGCCTCCGCGAGCGCCCGGTCGAGTGGTTCGAGCGGCGCGCCGACCATCTCGGCGTACCAATCCGACGCGAGCACCGAGGTCGCCTCGCCGTCGCCTCGGCTGGAGCTCGCCGCCACCGCGCCAGCCTAGCCACGGCACCGCGACCGGGAAGTAGTCAGGCTTCCGGGTCGTGCGCAGCGACCCGGAAAGGCTCGACTTCGAGATCACGGCGCGGGACGGGGTCGCCCGGACCGGGCGGCTTATCTGCGCGCACGGACCGGTCGAGACGCCGGCGTTCATCCCCCTGGCGACCCGGGGCGCGGTTCGCAGCCTCGACCTCGGCGACGTCGCCGGGCTCGGCTTCGAGCTCATCCTCGGCAACACCTTCCACCTCTTCATCTCGCCCGGGGCCGAGCGGATCGCCGGGCTCGGCGGCCTGCACCGGTTCATCGGCTGGGAGCGCGCGCTGATCACCGACTCGGGCGGCTTCCAGGTCTTCTCGCTCGCCCACGGCAACGTCGCGGACGAGATCAAGGGCCGTCGCGGCGGCTCGGGGTCGAGCGGCGGCGTGGTCGAGATCTCCGAGCGCGGGGTCGCCTTCCGGTCCTACCTCGACGGGTCCGAGCGGTTCATGGGCCCGGAGGAGTCGATGAGCGTCCAGGCCGCGCTCGGCTCCGACATCGCGCTCGCCTTCGACGAGTGCACGCCGTATCACGCCGACCGCGAGTACACCGCCCGCTCGACCGAGCGCACGCACCGGTGGCTCGACCGCTGCCTCGCCTGGCACGCCGACCACGGGCCCCGGCGCCAGGCCGTGTTCGGGATCGTCCAGGGGGGCGTTCACGAGGTCCTTCGCCGCGAGTCCGCCGACGCGGTCTCGGGCGCCGGCGTCGACGGGCTCGCGATCGGCGGCACCCTCGGGCGCGACAAGCCCGAGATGCACGGGGTGCTCGAGATGACCCTTCCGATGCTGCCGTCCGAGCCGCCGAAGCACCTGCTCGGGATCGGCGAGCCCGACGACCTGCTGCTCGGGATCGGGCTCGGGATCGACGTCTTCGACTGCGCCGTCCCCACCCGGCTCGCCCGCCACGGGATGGCGCTCGCGCCGCTGCCCGAGCGGCGCTTTCGCTACGACGTCGCCCGCCCCGCCCACGCGACCGACCCCGGGCCGCTGGTCGACGGCTGTCCCTGCGTGACCTGCGCCGCCAACGGCCGCGCCTACCTGCACTACCTGGCTCGCGCCGAGCCACCGACTGCGGCCCGCCTGCTCACCCTCCACAACCTCACCTTCCTCGAGCGCCTCATGGCCGGCGCCCGCACCGCAATCAAGGCCCAGCGCTTCGGCGCCTACCGGACCGCCATCCTCGATGGTGCCCCACCGTGGGCGGCCGAGTAGACGCCGCGCACGCCCGGACGCGGAAGCACAAAAAAAAGTCCGCGGCGTAGCCGCGGACAATTGATTCGAGCGAGAGCGGAGGACGTGGCGCGAGTTATTCCGGAGGACGTGGCGCGAGTTATTCAGTATTTCCCTCGACCAGATCCTTGATCGCCTGGATCTGGTCGTTCAGGTTGTCCTTGATCGTCTCGCCGATGCTCGTGTGCTGGCCCGCGTCGGTGAGCAGGAGCACGGCCCCGGCGATGATCGCGGCGAGGATCGCGATCAGCAGCAGGACGCCGATGGCGCGGAAGAAGCGGGACGCGCCGGAGCGCCGGCGGGGCGCCCGCGGGGCGGCGGTCGGGCGCGGCGAGGGTGCCGGGGGCGGGGCCGGCCGGGCCGGGAGGACGGGCTCGGGAGAGATCGGGGTCGGCGGGTCGACGTCCATGCGGCGGGTGGCCACGGTCCCGGCGCTCCCGGCGAGCATGTCCGTCGGCAGCTCGTCGGAGGCCGGCGCCGGCTCCTCGCCGCGCAGCCCGGCCTCCAGCGCCCGCGAGAGCTCGCGCGCCGACGAGTAGCGGGCCGAGGCGTCGCCCTCGAGCGAGCGCAGGACGGCGACCGAGAGCGTCTCGGGGACGTCGGGGTCGTAGGAGCTCGGCGGCAGCGCGCTCTCGTTCTCGCGCCGGTTGGCGAGCTCGGCGAGCGTCGATCCCTCCCACGGCAGCCGGCCGGTGAGCAGCTGGTAGAGGCAGACGCCGAGGGCGTAGACGTCGGCGGCCGGTGTGGCCTCCTCGCCCCGGGCCTGCTCGGGGGCCAGGTAGGCGGCGGTCCCGACCACCGAGCCGACCTGGGTCAGCCGCGTCTGCGCGCTGGCCCGGGCGATCCCGAAGTCTGTGAGCTTCACCGTCATCTCGCCGGTCGGAGGCTCGTGGGCGGAGCTGCCGCGCTGCCGCCGGCCCGCCGGCCCGCCGATCACCATCAGGTTCCCGGGCTTGACGTCACGGTGGATGATCCCCTGTCGGTGGGCGTACTCGAGCCCGGCGCACGACTGGATCCCGATCTCGACCGCCGCGTCGGCGCCGAGCCGGCCCTTGGTCTGCAGCAGCTGGGCGACCGACTTGCCCTCGACGTACTCCATCACGATGTAGTGGCGGTAGTTGTCGACCCCGGTGTCGTAGACCTGAACGATGTTGGGGTGGATCAGCTTCGCGACCGCGAGTGCCTCGCGGCGGAAGCGGGCGACGAACTTGTCGTCGTCGGAGAGGTGCTCGGCGAGGATCTTGACCGCGACCGTGCGCTCGAGCACCCGGTCGGTGGCCTTGTAGACGGTCGACATACCGCCAGACCCGAGCCGGTCGCCGAGCTCGTAGCGCTCCGAGATCGTCGCGTTCACTTCGCCCCCGAGCCTCCGCCCGCGCCGACGCCGCCGCTCGGCGGCGCGCCGCCGCCGGTATCCCCGCCACCGGTATCGCCCCCACCGGAGGGACCCTGATCACCCGTCGGCGGGCTCAGGTCCTCGTCGCTCGGTCCGGGGCTGCCGCTCGGGCTCTCGGTGCTCGTCGTCTCGTCCTGGGTCGTCGTCTCGTCCTCGGTCGTCGTCTCCTCGTCGGTCGTGGTCGAGGTGGTCTCCTCCGCGGTCGTGGTCGAGGTCGTCGTCTCGACCGTGCCGGTGTCCGTGGTCCCGGCCGGGACCTCCTCGCACTCGCCCGGCTTCGCGGCGAGCTCGTCGAGGCGTGCCGTGGCGCTCACGAGCGCGTCACGGACCTCGGTGTCGACGTCGGAGGGGAGGCCGTCGACCTGGTCCGCGATCTCCTCGGCCGTGCTCGGCACCTGCTCGCAGGTGCCCGAGTCGACGTAGTTGTCCATCGTGTCGAGCAGCGCGAGCAGGGTCGCCGCGTCGTTCTCCGGGATCGTGCCGTCGTTGGAGCCGCAGCCCGCCAGCCCAAGTGCGAATAGGCACGCGAGCAGCGATATTCGGGTTCGCCCGCGCATCGCGGCGAGTCTAGACAGTGGTCTCGGCGGCTCACGGGGAATCATTGCCCCACATACAGGCGCCGGGCGAGGTGCTCGGGCAGGTCGGTGGCGAGGATCGCGTCGGCCGCCCGGTCGATCTCGTAGGGGACCCGGTGGAAGGTCGCGTGCCAGGCGTCGGTGTCGAGCTCGAGCCACGCCGCGCGCGGATCGCCGTCGCGCGGCTGGCCGACGCTGCCGGGATTGATCAGCCAGCGGCCGCGCCGGATCTCGAGGCTGGTCCCGGCGGCCGCCTGGGCGCCGCGGGCATCGTCGGCGACCTCCGTCTCACCGGTCGCCTCGGCGAGCGCGAAGAAGAGCGCCACGTGCGAGTGGCCGATGAAGCTCACCCGCCGGGCCTGGGCTCGGATGCACTCGGCCGCCTGGTCGGGCCAGAGCACGTACTCCCAGATCGGATCCCGCGGCGAGGCGTGGTAGAGGCCGACCTCCCGGCTCTCGTCGGCGGGGTCGAGGCCGGCGAGGAAATCGCGGGTGGTCGGGGACATCCGCTCGCGCGTCCAGCGGACCGCGGCGGCCGCGGCCGGGGAGAAGGTGGAGATGTCGAGCGCGTCGAGCGCAGCGAGGTCGTGGTTGCCGACCAGGCAGACGGAGCAGCGCTCCTGGACCAGGGCCGCGCACTCGTCGGGCTGGGCGCCGTAGCCGACGACGTCGCCGAGGCACCAGGTGAGCTCGACCTCGGCGGCGGCGATCTCGGCGAGCACCGCCTCGAGCGCCGGCAGGTTGGCGTGGATGTCGCTGAGCAGGGCGAGACGCATCTAGGGCCCGCCTCGATACACGAATCGGAGGGCGATCGGCGACCTCGACGGCGGACTATCGTAAGCGCGGATGAGCTCGGCGGGGTTCAGACAGGCGGCTCAACGGCGCCTCGGCTCGGCTACCTCACGCTTGCCGCGCTCGACCGCGGCCCGAATCGGCGGCGCGGCCGTGGCGATGATCATCGTCGCCGAGGCGGCGGTGTGGCTGCTCGGGCCGCGCGAGCAGCCTCCGGACCCGGTTCCGGTGGCGGAGAGTGACTACTTCAGCCGCGCCGAGCTCGACCGAGCCGGCGCGTACCGCGATGGGCAGCGGCTGCTGCTGATCGCCGGGATCGTGGCCGAGGCCGCGGTCCTGGTCGCGGTCGCGTTCGGGCGTCCCGCCCGTTTGCGCGGGGTGCTCGACCGGCTCGCCAGCCGTCCGCTGCTCGGCGCCGCAGCCGCGGGAGCCGGCGTGGCGGTGCTGACCTCGGTCGCGACCCTGCCGATCAACCTCGCCTCGCACGAGCGCGCGGTCGACGCCGGCCTCTCGACCCAGTCGCTGGGCTCGTGGCTGTGGGACGTGGCCCGCGCGGCCGGAATCACGGCGCTGATCACCGCGGGAGGCGCGGTGCTGCTGCTGGCGCTGATCCGGCGCTTCCCGCGCCGCTGGTGGCTGCCGGGAGCCGCGGTCGCCACCGGTCTGGCCGTGGTCTTCGTCTGGATCGCGCCCGTGGTCCTGTCGCCGATCTTCAACCGCTTCGAGGAGCTTCCACAGGGCAGCCGGGCACGCTCCGACGTGCTCGAGCTCGGGCGCGAGGCCGGGGTGGACATCGGCCACGTCTACCGCGTCGACGCCAGCCGCAGGGGGACCGCGCTCAACGCCTACGTGGACGGCATCGGCTCGACCAAGCGCGTCGTCCTCTACGACAACCTGCTCGACCGCGCCGCCCGGCCCGAGCTGCGCTCCGTGGTCGCCCACGAGCTCGGCCACGTCGCCCACGACGACATCCGCCGGGGGATCCTCTACGTCGCCCTGGTCGCCCCCCTGGGGCTGCTCTTCGCCCGCGAGGTCGCGCTCGCGATCGCTCGCCGGTCGGGCGCCGACCCGGCGAGCCCGGCGGCTGTGCCGGGCTACATCCTCGCCCTGGCGCTGACCTCGTTCGTGCTCAACGTGCCCGGCAACCAGCTCTCGCGCGAGATCGAGGCGAGCGCCGACGAGTTCGCGCTGGAGCTCACCCACGACCCCCAGGCGCTGGCTGACGTCCAGGTCAAGCTCGCGCGCACGAACCTCTCCGACCCCGACCCGCCGGCCGTCTACAGCGTCCTCTTCGGCACCCACCCGTCCACGGTCGAGCGGATCGGCGCGGCCCTGGCGTACGAGGAGGAGCGCCCGAACTAGATGACTGATTCCGAATCAGCGTGTGCCCGGGGGCGCACGGGACCGAGCCGGGCGTGGCCGGCGGGCGAAGGCCATGCCGGTGGGCATGGGCGAGTCCCGACGGGCGCGATCCGGCGACGGTATCCGTGCGTCATCCGGGTGCGCGGAGATTGGGAATCATTCATCTAGACGCCGCGCTGGCGGAGGAGGAAGCCGAAGGTCCTCAGCAGCAGCCTGACGTCGCCCCAGAGCGACCAGTTGGCGACGTAGAGGTAGTCGAGCTTCACCATCTCGCTCAGCGGGACCCGCCGCGACGAGCCGAGCACCTGCCAGTGCCCGGTCATCCCCGGGGGTACGTCGAGGCGCCGCCTGTACCAGCCCTCGATCCGGCGGTCCTCCTCCGGGATCAGCGGCCGCGGGCCGACCAGCGACATGTCGCCGCGCAGGACGTTGAGCAGCTGCGGCAGCTCGTCGATCTGCCAGGCCCGTATCAGGCGCCCGACCCGCGTGACCCGGGGGTCGCCGGGGATCTTGAACAGGCCCGCGGCGCCCTCGTTGAGGTGCTCGAGCTCGACCTTTCGCTCGTCGGCGCCCTCGACCATGCTGCGGAACTTGAGCATCTCGAACTCGGTGCCGTGGCGGCCGATCCGCCGCTGGCGGAAGAGGACGGGCCCGGGCGTGTCGAGCCTGATCGCGATCGCGACGGCGATCAACAGGGGGGAGAGGAGCGCGAGCGCCGCACCGGCGGCGGCGACGTCGAGGGCGCGCTTGATCGCCGCCGACGAGCGCCCGATCTCGAACCGGCGCATCCCCAGCAGGGTGATCCCGTGCAGATGGTCGAGCTCGACCGACGAGCCCGCGACTCGCGAGGCGTCCGGGAAGACGCTGACCTTGACCCCGAGCGCCTTCAGCTCGCGGATCACGAACAGCAGCGCGTCGCGGCCCGGCGTGGCGGTGGCGAGGATCACCCGGTCGATCCGGTGCACCTCGAGGATCTCGGCGAGGTCGGGCGGCAACTCGGTCCGTCCGTCCTCACCGCCGTCCGCCGTCTCGACCGCCGGGACGACGCCGACCAGCTCCGCCTTCACCGAGGGGCTGAGCACGAGCTTCTCCCGGACGAACGCCCCGGCGGCGCGGTCGCCGACCAGCAGGCAGCGCTCGGCCGGGACCAGCCAGCCGGCGAAGACACGCGCGAGCGCCCGCAGGCAGACGAGCATCACGAACATGCAGGACCCAGGCGCCGAGCACCTGCTGGCGCCCGAGCGTGCCGTCGACGACCGTCCCGTCGAGGAGCCAGAGGACGAGCACGGTCACGGTCGCGAGCCCGAACAGCGCCGGGACCTCGTCGAGGGTGCTCTTGTGGAGCACGTGCTGATCGCGGTCGTAGAGCCCGATCGCCTTCACGGCGACCACCAGGGCGATCGGGATCGCGATCGCCGCGGGGCGTGGCTGGTCGTCGCCGAGGAGGACGACGGCGAGGGCGAGGGCCAGCGCGACCGCGAGCACGTCGGCGGCCGCGAGGGCGCGGCGGAAGGTCGCGTCGCGGCGCCAGATGACCCGCCAGCGGGCACCCTCGGCTCCGTTCGAGCGCGCCCGCGTCGCGCCGGAGGGCTCGAGCCCGATCGCGGACGGGATCGGCTCGAATCCACCCCGGAAGGAGGCGACGGCGCCTGATTCGATCGATTCAGGAGTCACTCGGCCGGCAACCCCCTTCGGCGTCCACGTGAGCCAATTGACCGTCTCCTCCCCAAACCCCTTCGTGTCGTGGCTCCGGGCATCGCCGCGAGAAGCCACCCTGAACCCGGCCGAGGACCCTAAGGACCCCGGGCTCAGGTTTCAAGTGACAACCGTCGCTAGCGTCGGCGCGGGCTCAGGGCGCGGGGGAGGAGTCGCGGTAGCGCCGCGCGGCGAGCGTCGCCACACGCGCGATCAGGCCGGCGGCAAGCAGCAGGATTACCGCCAGCAGCAGCGGAGTCATCGGGTAGTCGGTGAACGGGATGTCGCCGAGATCGCCCTCCGCGGGGCCGGCGGAGGTGGGCGCGGCGCCACCGCTTCGATCGTCGTCGTCGCCGGCCGCGCGCGACCCGCCGCCGCTCGCGTCGCCGTCGCTCGCTTCGGTACCGCCGCCCGGCGCGGTCGCCCCGCTCGGGCCTTCGGCACCGGCCCCAGGGCCGGGGCCGTCCCCGCCCCCGGCGCCGCCGGAGCCACCGTCGTTACCCGGGTTCGGCTGGTACTGATCGATGCCCGCGGTCTGCGCCGCGGCCACCGGGACCGCGACTACGATGCTGCCGACCAGCGCCAGCAGGGCGAGCGGGGAGAGCAATCTGTGGCGACGATCATTCACGGCTGTAAGGCCCGCGCCCCCCTGCGCTTGGCGCCCTGAGAGAGATGGCGAGTCTACATCCACCCCATGCGCCCGGAGCCGCTTCGGCGCGCCCATCGCGGCGCCGAGATCACGCCGTCCCGGCCGGGCTGCGGGCCCGCCGGATCGTCATCTTCGCGGTGGCCGCCGGGCTGCCGATCTACCTCGCGCTGCGCGGCGGCGCGTACGACCTGATCGTTCGCCACGAGGTCGGGTTGGTCGTCTGGAGCGCGCTCGCGCTCGGCTTCGCCTTCGGTGTCCTGCCCCGTGGTCGTCTCGGACGGCTCAAGCTCGTGCCGTTGGGGGCGGCCGGCGCGCTGGCGCTGCTCACGCTGCTCAGCCTCGCCTGGTCGCCGAGCGCCGAGCGCACCTTCGACGAGCTCTCGCGGCTGCTGCTGCTGATCGGGATGGTCGCCCTGCCGCTGTATTCGCTCAACAGGCACACGTGGCGCGCCGCGGCTGGGGGCCTGGCGACCGCCGCGGTCGCGATCGCCGCCTTCGCGGTCGCCACCCGGATCGCCCCGGGGCCTCTGCCGACCGACGCGGTCGCGCTGGCCCACGGGAGCGACCGCCTCAGCTATCCGCTGGACTACTGGAACGGGGTCGCCGCCTGGGGCGCGATCGCGGCGGCGATGGCGCTCGCGTACAGCGCCCACCTCGAACGGATCTGGCTGCGCTGCATCAGCCTGGGCGCGGTGCCGGTCGCGGTCGCGTGCGTCTATCTCACCTACTCCCGCGCGGGCGCGATCGGGATCGCGGTCGGAGCGGTCGCGGTCCTGGCGCTCAGCCGCAATCGCTGGACCGCGGCGGTGCACGCGCTGGTCGCCGGGGTGGGGGCGGTGGTCGTGATCCTCGTGATCCGCGGCGAGCCGGCGATCGCCGCCGGCACCGGGGGCCAGGGCGGTCCGGCGGTCGCCGCCGCGCTCGCGGCGGCGGCGCTGGTCTGCGCCGCGATGGCGCTCGTCACCGCGGTCGTGAGGCTGGACCGCGCCCGCCTGCAACGGGCGGTCGTCCGGCGCTGGGCGCCGATAGCGATCGCGGCGGCGGTCGTCGTCGCGCTGATCGCCGGCGGCGGCGGGGCGCTCTCGCGGGCCTGGGACGAATTCCGCGACCAGAGCACCGTCGCGGTCGCCGAGGACGACCCGGCACAGCGGCTGGCGACCGCGGGCGGCACCCGCGAGGACGTCTGGGACGCGGCGCTCGACGCCTTCTCATCCGAGCCGCTCGGCGGGATCGGGCCGGGCACGTTCGAGTACTACTGGAGCCGGCACGGGACCGCGCCCGAGTTCATGCGCGACGCGCATTCGCTGTATCTCGAGCAGCTCGCCGAGCTGGGGCTTCCTGGGCTGTTGCTGTTGCTCGCCTTCCTCGGCGGCGGGGTGGCGCTCGCGATTCGCGCCCGGATCGGGATGCGACGCCCGCCGGAGCTCGCCGCCGCGGTAGCGATGTGCTCGGGGGCGATCGTGTTCTGCCTCCACGCCGGCGTCGACTGGATGTGGGAGCTGACCGCGGTCGCGGGGCTTGGCCTCGCGGCGATCGGAATCATGCTCCCGGCGCACAGCGAGCGCGACCCTCGACGGAGGATGGCGATCCCGGTGCGCGCGGTGGCCGTCGCCGCGTGCGTTGCGGCGGCGCTGATCCAGATCCCCGGGCTCGCCTCCACGGCTCGGGTGCGCGAGGCCGCCGGGAAGCTCGCGGAAGGTCGCGCGGCCGAGGCGGAGCAGCTCGACGACGACGCGATCGCCGCCCAGCCCTGGGCGGCGACTCCGTACGCGAGCCGGGCCGCGGCGGAGGCGCGCACCGGCGACCTCCGGGCCGCCGCCTCGGATCTGAGGTCGGCGATCGAGCGCGAGCGCACGAACTGGCGCCTGTGGCTGGCGCTGGCCCAGGTGCAGGTCGCCGATGACGACCACGGCGGTGCGCGCCGCAGCTTCGATCGCCTCCGTGGCCTCAGCCTCCCGTCCGCGGTGCCGTACGAGAGCGCGCGCCTGCTGGCGCTCGATCCGGCGACCGCGGAGGCGACCAGGCGCGGCTGCCTCGCCTACGTCTATGGCGCCTGCGACTACTCGACCGCGGCGCAGCGGTTCGCGTGCCTACCGGCGGGCGAGTCCGCGCGGGCGATCCGCGCCGCGCGGGGCGCGGAGGTCGATCGGATCAGCGCCGTCGCCAGGCGCGGCGGAGGCGGCTACTACGTCGCGGGCGAGGTCGACGGCCGCCTCACCACCTGGGGGCTCGCCGCAGTCGCGTACTTCGAGGGCTCCGGGATCGTCGCGCCGCTCGACCGCGCGGCCGTCGAGGCGTCGACGATCGGGCCGCCGGTGGACCTGGGAGCGCTCGAGGCCTCCGCCTCGGATCCGCCGGCGCGGGCCGCGCGCGCCTGCGTCGCCGGCGTCGGCTGACCGGCTTGCGCCGCGAGTTGCTGATCTAGACTCGCCTGCCGTGCGCATGCCCCTCAGCACCTCGCGGCGAGGTGGGCCGGCCGGGGGCTCGTCTCGACTGCTCGTCGTCCTCGCGCTGCTCGGGGCGGCGCTGATCGGGATCGCCCCCGCCGCGCTCTCGCTCGCCGAGACGATCGTCGTCTTCGCCGTCTGCGGCGGCGCGCTCGCGCTCTTGCTCCTGCGCGGGGCACTCGGAGCATCCTCCGGGCGTGCGGGCGAGCTCGCGACGACCGCCGGAGCGATCTGGGGGCAGGTACGTGGGACCACCGACCGCGACCTGCGAGTTCAACGAGCGCTCTTCTACCTCGGCGCGCTGACGGTCACCGAGGCCACTTGGCGGCCCGCGCTCGGGCTGACGATCGCCGAGATCTTCTTCATCGGGTCGTTCGCCGGCTGCGCGTTCGCGGTCCTCCGCGGCCACCGGGTCGCCCGAGTCCCGGCGGCGCTCGTGGCCGGAGTCGCGATCTTCGCCTTCGGCGGAGCGATCAGCTCCCTCGGTGCCAGCGGGCCCGGTGACTCGGGGACCGAGGTCCTGCACGCGGTCTACGTGATGCTGCTCTGGGCCTGGACCGGGGCGATGGTCCTGCGCAGCAGGCGCCAGCTGCTGGTCGCCGTCACCCTGTGGACGGTCTCGGCGGCCGTGAGCGGGTTCGCGTCGATCACGCAGGTCTTCGGCATCGAGGCGATTGCCGGCGCGCTTGAGGGCAACCGGGCGACCGGATTTACCGATCACCCGAACGATCTCGGGGGTGCCGCGAGCGTCGCCCTCGTGCCGGCGCTGATGCTGGCGACCAGGTGGGCGCCCGGGACGAGATCCGTCGGGCGGGCCCTGCGCTGGCTGGTCGTCGCCCTGATCGCGACCGGGATGGCGCTCTCGGCCTCGGTCGCCGCGATGGCCGGTGCCCTGGTAGCGATCGTGTTCTGGCTCAGCTCGCCGGCGGTCCGGGCCTCAACGCGAGTGGCGATCGTGGCCGCCCTCGGGGTCACCCTGGTGGCGGCGGTGGCGGTCACCGGGGGCGCGGTCACCTCCCCGACCGAGCGGATCGAGCAGGTGACGAGCCCATCCGGAACCGACCCCCTCTCGGGCAGCGGCGAGGAGCGGATCGAGATCGTCCGCACCGTCTGGCCGCAGATCGCCGAGGACCCGCTGATCGGCGCCGGCCTCGACCCTCCGGACACGGTCGTCACGGTGCTCTCGGGCGGGCGCACGACGCCCTATCAGGTGCACGGCGCGCCTCTTGCGGCCTGGTACGGCGCCGGGATCTTCGGCCTGCTCGGCATCCTGGTGGTCTTCGGCGCGCTGCTGGCCGCGGGCTGGCGGGCGCTGCTAGCGGCGCCGACGGACGACGACCGGCTGATCGGCTGGGCGCTGCTCGCCGCCTTCGCGGCCTTCCTCGTCTACGCGATGACCGCGCCGCTGTTCTTCCAGCAGTACGGCTGGTTCGCCGCCGTCGCCCTCGTTGCCTGGAGCACCGGCAGCGAGGCGATGGCACGAGACCCGGCGCCGGCCTGGCCGCAGCCGGCGACCGGCCTGCCGGCGCCGCAGCCCTCCGCCCGCTGATCTCGCCTCAGGCCGCGAGCCGGCCGCTGCCGTTCTCGCTCGCGCGCGGGATCAGGAACCTCGGGTTCCGCAAATAGAACGTGCAGGCGCTGCGGATGTGCGCGCGCGCCTCCGGCGAGGTCAGGCTCGTGCGGCTCGCGGCGCGGTGCGCGTGGAAGGCCGTGACGGTCGGGTCGTACAGCACCCGGTAGCCGGAGGCTCGCATGCGCACGCCCAAGTCGACGTCCTCGAAATAGAGAAAGTAGCGCTCGTTGAAACCGGCGATAGCCTCGAACGCGGTCCGGCGCACGACCAGGCAGGCCGCGACCGCCCAGTCGACGCCGACGGGCTGCGTGGCCCGGACGGCGTCGGGCGTTCGGCCGAAGATCCGGCGCCGCGCCAGGTCGGCGGGCGTCGGCACCCGCCGGGCGGAGTCCTGCAGCTCCCCGCTCGGCAGCACCAGCGCCGGCGCGACGGCGCCGACGGACGGGTCCTCGAGATGCTCTTCGAGGCGCTCGACCGCGTCCGGAGTGTCGAACCGCACGTCCGGGTTGAGCAGGGCGAAGTAGTCGCCCTCGCTGCGCTCGACCCCGAGGTTCACGGCTGCCCCGAGCCCCCGGTTCAGCGGCAGCGAAATGACCTCGAGTCCAGCCTCGCTCGCAGCCGTGCGGGTGTCGTCGGTCGAGGCGTTGTCGACCACGATGACGCGGCCGAACGACGAGAGCGTATTGACGCTCGACGCCATCCTTCGAATGTCCTCGGCACTGTTGTGCGTGACTACGATCGCATCCACAAGAAACCCCCGTTTCCCTCCGCTAACTTCCTATTGGCGATCCGTCCGATGACTTTACGCAGGACGGTAGAATCGCGCGCCATATGGGGCGGGCGTCACCGGGGAGGCTGCGCGGCTTGGCGCGGCGCGTGGGGATCTCGCGTGCGGTGAAGTCGGCTTCGCGCGCGCTCGGCTACGACCTGGTGCGCCGCCACTACTACAGCGCGATCCCGGACCTGGCCGAGCTTCCCGAGGGCACCTGGAGCCGGGTCAGCGACCTGCCGGGCGTGCGCTTCGATCCCGCGTCACAGCTCGAGTTCGTCGAGCGCCAGCTCGGCGCGCACCTGGCGGAGTACGCACCGTCCCGCGCGCCGACCGGCTCGTCCGGCGACTTCCACCTCGAAAACGGCTTCTACGAGAGCGTCGACGCCGAGACCCTGTACGCGATGGTGCGCCGCTTCTCCCCGCGGCGGATCGTCGAGCTCGGCTCCGGGATGTCGACGCTGGTGATCGCCGACGCCCGCCGGCGAGGCGGCGAGGCAGCGGCCTCCGAGCACCTGGTCTTCGACCCCTTCCCGCGCCCCGACCTCCGAGCCGAGCTCGACCGCGTCGCAATCCTCCGCCCGATCCGGGCGAACGAGGTGCCGATGGACGAGCTCGCGAGCCTGGGGGCCGGCGACATGCTGTTCGTTGACACCACCCACACGGTCAAGATCGGCAGCGACGTCAACCACGTCGTGCTCGACCTGTTGCCCACCCTGCGCCCGGGGGTGTTGGTGCACTTCCACGACATCTTCATCCCCTGGGAGTACCCGCGCGAGCTCGTCGAGGAGCGGAGCTTCTACTGGGCCGAGCAGTACCTGCTGCAGGCCTTCCTGGCCTTCAACACGACCTTCGAGATCCTGTTCTCCGCGCACGCGCTCCAGCGCCGCTACCCCGATCGCGTCGCGGCGCTGATCCCGAGCGCCGGCCCGGACATCCGCCCGTCGGCGTTCTGGCTGCGCCGGGCTGAATAGGCCGCGGTGCGGGTTCTCTCGGTCCTGGTCGGCGCCGCTGCGAGAACCGGAGGTCCCCCGGCGTTCGTCGGCGAGAGCGCGGTCGAGTTGGCGAGGGTGGGCGTGGAGGTCCGGGTGCTGGCGACCGATCTCGCGCTCGCGCCCTGGGGCTGGGTCCAGCGCCAGGGCCGGATCGAGGCGGCCGACGTCCACCCGGGCCTGGCGGCGAGCGACCTGCACGTGTTCCCGGCGCGGTTCCCGCGCCGCCTCGGGTTCTCGCCCGAGCTTCGGCGCGAGTTGCTCCGAACCGCCGCGGACTTTGACGTCGTCCACATCCACAACCTCTGGCAGTTCCCGCAGTACGCCGCCTACACGGCGTCACACCGCGCCGGGGTCCCATACGTCGTCTCGCCCCACGGAGGGCTCGACCCCTACCTGCGCCGGCGGGGGCGGGCGCGCAAGTACGTCACCGACCTGCTCTGGCAGGGGTCGATGCTCGAACGAGCGTCGCTGCTTCATCTGACCACCCTGGCCGAGCGCGACCTGGTCGCCGACGTCGCGCCACAGGTGCCGCGCGCGATCGTGCCCTGCGGCCTGTACGTCGACGAGTTCACGAGCCCGCCCGATCCGGAGCTGTTTCGCGACCAGCGGCTCGGGGGCTACCGCGGGCCGCTGATCGTCTTCCTGGGCCGGATCACGCAGAAGAAAGGTGTCGACGTCCTGATCCGAGCATTCGGCGAGCTGCGCAGGGACATCGACTGCCGGCTCGCGATCATCGGGCCGGACGACGAGGGCATGCTCCCGGGCCTCGTGCAGCTGGCGGCCGAGCTGGGCCTCGACCGGGACCTCGACTTCATCGAGCCGGTGTATGGCGAGGAGCGGCTCGCGGCGCTCTCGAGCGCAGACATCTGGGCGTTGAGCTCGCACACCGAGAACTTCGGCATCGCAGTGGTGGAGGCGATGGCCGCCGGCTGTGCGGTGGTCATTTCGCCCGCAGTGAACCTTGCCGGCGACGTCGCCGCGGCGAACGCCGGGGTTGTCGCCGAGGCGTCTCCCGGTGTGTTCGCCGCCGCCCTTGCCGGCCTGCTCGCGGACGATCGCCGCCGCGACGCGCTCCGGGGCGAGGGGAGGCGTTTCGCCGCGCTGTACGACTGGAACGTCGTCGCCCCGCAACTTGCGGAGATGTACCGGGCGGCGGCCACGCGGTCTCAGTAGTTCTCCGCCCCCGATCCGCGGCTTTGGGCGGATGTCGGCGACGGCCGGATCGGCGATCCTCGGTCCTCACGAACTCGGAGGCGGCGGCGCATGGGCGTCATGACGTTCTACGGGGGCGCGAAAAACCAGCTGCTGGCGCTCTGCGCCGGCCTCCTGCTGACGTTGGCCGCCACAGCCCCGGCGGCCTCGGCCGAGGTTCGCTTCGGCTTCAACGAGTGGCAGATCCCCGCGCATTACCCGCTGCAGGCGCAGCTCGGGGCCCCGATCCGCCGACTCTCGGTGAACTGGAACGAGGTCGAGCCGAGCCCTGGAGGCTGGAGCTGGTCGCGAATCGACGCCCAGTATCAATCCCTCGTCCAGGCGGGCCTGCAGCCGCTGTTGATTGCGCGCGCCGCGCCCTGCTGGGCCCATCCGTCGACGCCCTGCTCCGAGGTCGGCGCGACACCCCCCGACCCGACCTACGACGCCGCTTGGGCCGAGTTCGTCGGGCGGCTTGCCGCCCGATATCCAGCGTCGGTCGGGGTCGAGATCTGGAACGAGCCCAACATCACGCCCGCCTTCCTCCCCTACCCGAGTCCGGTGCGGTACACGGAGTTGCTGAAGGCCGCATACGTGGCCGTGAAGGGCGTTGATCCATCAATGCCCGTGGTCTCCGGTGGCCTCTTCGTCAGCCGCGGGACGGGTTCGTTCGGGATGGGAAACGACCAGTTCCTGGCCGGTATGTATGCCGCCGGTGCGAAGGGCTACATGGACGGGATCGGGGTGCACCCGTATCCGCGCACGGATGGGCTCGATCCACCGCCGCGGGTCTACGACCCGACTGTGCTCGACCGGATCCTGGCCGGTGTGCGCGCCGCGCGCGACGCCGCCGGGGACGCTTCGACACCGATCTGGATCACCGAGGTGGGGGAATCGACCGGGACCATGGCCGGCTTCCCGGCCGCCGTCAGCGAGGATCAACAGGCCTCGGACATGGTCGCGATCGTGCGCGCGATCAGGGCGGCCGCGGACGTACGGGTCGCGATCATCCACCGCCTCGTCGACGTGCCGCTCGCGCTCGGGGGCGCGTACGCCGAGGTCGAGGCCGGTTTCGGCGTCTTCCGGGTCGACGGCTCGCCGAAGCCCGCTGCATGCGCCCTCAGCGGCGAGCTCGGCGGCGCCCTGGCGGCGAGCGACGCCTGCCTGGACGACCCGCCGACGGCAGGCGATGACGCCGCGACCGTGACCGAGGACGATCCGGCGGCGACCATCGACCTGCTCGCCAACGATGCCGACGTCGACGGGGGCCCGATGGCGATCGAGTCGGTCACCGAGCCGGCCCACGGCACGGTCGCGATCGCCGGCCCGTCGCCCGAGCTCACCTACCAGCCCGATCCCGACTACTGCAACGACACCGGCGCCGACACGCCCGACGGCTTCTCCTACACGCTCAACGGCGGGGCCACCGCCCAGGTAGCGGTCACGGTCGCCTGCCTGGACGACCCGCCGACGGCAGGCGATGACGCCGCGACCGTGACCGAGGACGATCCGGCGGCGACCATCGACCTGCTCGCCAACGATGCCGACGTCGACGGGGGCCCGATGGCGATCGAGTCGGTCACCGAGCCGGCCCACGGCACGGTCGCGATCGCCGGCCCGTCGCCCGAGCTCACCTACCAGCCCGATCCCGACTACTGCAACGACACCGGCGCCGACACGCCCGACGGCTTCTCCTACACGCTCAACGGCGGGGCCACCGCCCAGGTAGCGGTCACGGTCGCATGCCTGGACGACGCCCCGGACACCGCCAGGCCGCGCGCCTCCGCGCCGGTCGTCGCGCTGCGGCCCGACGTCACTCTGGCGCGCGGCGGCTCGGTGGTGCGGGCGCGGGTCAGCTGGCCGGAGGCGGCCGACGACCGCACTGCGGGCGCCGAGCTCGAGTACAACCTGAAACAGCAGGTCGACGGCGGCGCGTGGAGGGGCGCGACCGGGTGGGTGTCCGCGCGCAGCGTCGACCGCGCGCTCGCCGCAGGGACGTCCTACCGCTTCCGGGTGCTCGCCCGCGACGCGGCCGGCAACGTCGGTCGCGCGGAGACGGCCGACGCGGTCGCGCCCAGCGTGCTGGTGGCCGACGACAGCGCGATCTCCTACTCCCAGGGATGGGTTACGAGCCGGCCGACGGCGAGGGTCTACGGCGGCTACTCGAGGCCGACGCGCAAGCCCGGGTCGAGCGCCTCATTCGAGTTCTCGGGTCGCGCCCTGGGCCTCGTGATGCGCCGGGCAGCCGGATCCGGGACGACCCAGGCATGCCTCGCGGACGTCACCGCCGGAACGCAGGCGGCCTGTACGGAGATCGATCTCGACTACGACGGCGCTGGCTCGAGGAGCGTCGTATACGCCCCCTCCGGTCTCGATCCCGGCCATGCCTACGAGCTCGTGGTCACCGACATCGCCGGTCGGGTCGAGCTGGACGCGGTCGCGCTCTTGGGCTGAGCCGCTCAGCTCGCGCCGTTGGCGGACGCCGACAGCGCCGGCGCCATCCGCTCGGCGACGTGGTCCCAGGTCAGAGCATCCGCGACCCGCCGTCGCCCGGCCGAGCCGAGGCGTCGGGCGAGGTCGTCGTCGGTCAATGCGCTCAGCATGGCCTCCGCCAGGGCCTCGGGGTCCCCGGGCGCAACAAGGGACCCGGCCCGACCGTCGTCGAGGATCTCGGGGATCGACTGCACGGCCGTGCCGACGCACGGGACCCCGTGAGCCATCGCCTCGATCAGGACGAGGCCGTAGGGCTCGTACACCGATGGGAGGCAGAAGACGCGCGCACCGCGGTAGAGCTCCTGGAGGCGGTCGCGGCCCGAGACCTTGCCGTGGGTGCGCACCCCCGGGATCTCGAAACGGCCGGGTGCGCCGACGATCTCCAGCCTCGCGTCGGGGAGCTGCCCGCGAACGAGGGCGAACGCCTCCAGCAGGCCGGGGCCGCCCTTGCGCTCGAAGTCACGGCCGACGAATAGGACGACCGGCTCGGCGGTCGGCTCCGCGGGTGCCGGCATCGTCTCGAAGCTGAGCCCGCCGCCGACGACAGAGACCCGCTCCGGATCGACGTCGTAGTCGCCGACCAGCGAATCCTCCGCCGGCCGGCCCATGGCGAAGAGATGGGCGGCGTCGCCGTACATGCGCCGCTCGAGCGCCAGCAGCTCGGCGCGCTCGCCGCGACCGAACGGCATCCACTCGGGCCAGCCGCGCTCGGCCATGAGGCGAGTCTGGTCGACGAACAACGCATACGGCCGGGGTTGCCCATCGACCCAGCCGTGGACCTGAAGGGCGAGATCGAAGTCGCCGTCGACGTCGGCGAGGCGATCGGCGAGGATCCTCGACAGGGTCCGATGAGCGCGGCGACTGGTGTGGAACCGTGCGCGCCAGGCGGCGCGCGAAGGACGAAAGTTCGCCGCGGCGAGCGCCGCTCGCCGGGCGCCGTGCGGCGCATAGTCGACGATTCGGACACCGGGAAAGCGTCGATCGAGAGCCTCGAGCAGGTAGTGGCCGACGCCGGAGAGCGCGCTCGTCGGGTCGCCCTCGACGAGGCCGAGGATGCGGGTCGAGCCGCGACCGCCGCCTGGCTCCGGCGTCCGGTCGGCTGGCTCGGTCACGAGCTCACGCCCTTGCGGGCTGCCACCACGTAGTGGGTTGCGAGGTTCGCCCGGCGGTTTGCGAATGCCCAGTCCTCGTAGCGAACGTAGAGCGCCCGGAGGCGCGGAAAGCGGTCGAAGTAGTCGGCGCCCCGCCAGAGCGGGATCACGTGGGCCGTATCCCAGCCGGCGAGCGTCTCGCGAAGACCGCGATCGTCGCACCTGTCGTAGTGGGCCGGAAAGACCGTGTCGACGGGGCGGCGCATGAGCCGCGCGACCAGCCCGCGGCCGACCCGGTCCGGCATCGCCCGGTTCGCGATCGCGAACGCCGCGTTCCGCCCCGACAGGCAGGCGACGAACCAGCCACCGGCCCTCGCATAGCGGTGGAGGTTGTCGAGGGCTCCGGCGAGGTCGCCGACGTGCTCCAGTGCCTGCCAGGCCACGATCAGGTCGAACCGGTCGACCAGGCCCGGCACCGGCTGCTGGATGTCGACCGCGACGGTCTCGTCGTACGAGCCCGCCGGACTGATGTCGAGCTCCTCGGCCGAGAGGTCGAGGCCGACGTAGTACGAATCCGCCGGTCGGTCCTCGGGAGCGATCGTCGGCCGCCGCCCGGCGCCGACGTCGAGCACGTTGACGCCGGGCCGCAGCGCGTCGTTGACGAACCGCCAGAACTCGGCCCCCCACTGCTCGCCGTAGCGGACCGAGGGCGGCGGGCCGCTCAGGGCCGCGTTTCTCGGCTCGCTCAGCACGACAGCGAGCCACCGAACTCGTGACTGAGGGCGCACGCGGCCGGCTTCGGCGTCCCGTCGGCCCGGAAGACCCCGAACCCCGACTCGAGCCGAGCGAGCGGACCGGCCCCCGGCGCCCAGCGGGCGTCCACGAGCCGATGGACGAGGGCGAGCCGCACATCCGGATCCCCGTCCGCGGCGCGGACCATCGCCAGCAGGTCGGCCGCCTGCCGGGCGCCGGTGACGCCCGGCGGAAAGACCGTGCCGGACTGCGTCGAGACGCCCATCTCGGTGATCCAGATCGGCGTCGACGATCGACCGGCCGCGTCCCGAACCGCTCGCAGCCTCTGCAGATCCTGCTCCATCGCGCCCAAGTCGTATCGACTCCGGCCGCCCGGCACAGCGGCGAGCGGGTAGGGGTGGGCTCCGATCCCGTCCATCGACGCGTCGGCCGCGTACATGGCGCGCAGGAACTGCGCGTCACCGATCGCGTATCGATGGGTGGTCGGGTTCGGCAGCAGTCCGCCCGAGATCACCGGCATCTGAGGCTCGACGCTCTTGACGGCCCGATATGCGGCGTTCAGCAGCTCCACATAGCGCGCCGGATCGGGACGTGGCGGGAACATCCGAACCGCGTTCGGCTCGTTCCACACCTCGATCCCGACCGCGTCCGGGTATCGGGCGGCGAGGCGCCGCACGTACTCGGACCACGCGGGGTCGAAGGCGGGGGACGGAACGCCCGAGCAGGCGTCACCGGGGCTTCCGGTCCAGCAGGGCGCCCCGACGGCCAGTATCAACGGGTGCAGGCCGTCCGCGCGCATCCGGGTGTAGTGGGAGTCGAAGCTGGAGAAGCGCCAGTGTCCGGGCCGCGCCTCGACCGAGCTCCACGGAACCTTGAACCGGATCACCGGCATCCCGACGTCTGCCTGAAGCTCGAACGAGCCCGGGACGATGTCCTCGTTGAAGCCGAACTGGGTATCGGGCTGGTCAGAACCGCCGCCACATCCGGCCGGCGACGATCCGAGCAGGAGCCCGACGGCCACCAGCGCCCACCGGGCCCGGATTGCATCTCTCGACAACGGCTTCGCTCCTTATCGGCCTACGTGGGCTGGCGGGCGACTAGGGTGTCGCGGCCATGGTCGTGGTCTCGTCCGGGTTCCACAAGACCCACATAACGACGGCGGCGCGGGAGGCCTACGACCGCGGCCTGCTCGCGCGCTTCCTCGTCGGTGCATACCCAACCGATCGGCTGAAGCGGTTGCTCCGGCTGCTCCGGCTCTCGGAGCGCGGCCGGATCAGCCGCCTGATGGAACGCGACGAGGCGATCCCTCGGGACAGCATGCGCGTCCTCTGGCTCCCCGAGCTTCTCTACGAGATCGTCGCGGCGGTCGCGAGGGTTCCGATCCTGCATCGATGGTACGAGCCCGCGGCCGTGTCCACGTTCGGTTTCTACGGCCGGCTCGCGGCGCGCGAGCTGCGTCGCGTCGGGCCGGCCCGCGTCTACCACTTCCGCGCCGGATTCGGTCAGTCGTCGATCCCGCTCGCGCAGCAGCTCGGGATGCACGTGATCTGCGATCACGCCATCGCCCACCCGGTCGTGATGGACGAGCTGATCCGCAACCGGGGGCGATCGGCGCGGCTCGACGGCGGCTCCTCGGCGGCCACGGACGACCCCGAGCTCAGCCCGGCCGAGCGCTGCTTTCTCGCGGATGTCGACGCGTCCGACTCGGTGCTCGTCAACTCGGAGTTCGCCAAGGCGACGTATGTGGCCATGGGCTGGCCTGCTGATCGCGTCCACGTCGTCTACCTGGGCGTCGACAACAACTTCCTCGCGGCGGTGGGCGACGTCCATCGGGAGCCGGCCGGCGGCACGTTGAGGATGCTGTTCGCGGGCCGGTTCGAGCGCCGCAAGGGCGTCGACGTCCTCGTCGAGGCGCTCGCGGAGCTGGACTCGGTCGATTGGGAGCTCTTGATCGCGGGGCCGATAACGGCCGATGTCGAGGCGGAGCATTCCGATTTCCTGGCCGATCCGCGGGTCGTCGAGCTCGGGACCCTGAGCCGTCCGGAGCTCGCCCGCCGCATGCTCGAGGTCCCGGTGTTCGTGTTCCCGTCCTACGCCGAGGGATCGGCCCGCGCCGTGTACGAGGCGCTGGCCTGCGGTTGCTACGTCATCGCCACGCCGAACTCGGGCTCGATCGTCGAGGACGGGATCCATGGCGCGCTCGTTCCGCCCGGGGACGCCGAGGCTCTCGCGGCCGCAATCGAGGTCGCCGACCGCGACCGTGAGCGGCTGGCCCTGATCGGGAATCACAACGCGGCGGTCGTCGCCGAGCGCCACCGGCAGGAGGACTACGGCGAGGGCCTCGAGCGCCTCTACCGGGCGCTGTCTCAGGTCGACGACGATTCGCGGGCCGGGGGAAGCTCGGCCGTCACGGCAACGCAGTAGCTCGGAAAGCGGATGAAGCGGACCGCGTATGCGTCGAGCAGGGCGAGCGGCCGCAGCGGCAGGGTCACGGCCCAGGCGAGGACGGTGCTGATCCTCCCCACCATCGACATGACGTAGAGGACGGCCTGGCACACGGGTCCGACCACGTATTCGGCGGCGGTGATCTCGAAGCCCGCGGCGCCGAGGATCTCCCGCAACTGCTCGTGGCTGTAGCCGTAGACCACGTGACGGCCGTCCTCGACCTCCGAGATGTCATCGCCGAAGACGTTCGCGCGATGGTCCAGCGAAGGGGTCGTGAGCAGGAGCCGGCCCCCGGGCCTGGTTATCGACGCGAGGTCGCGAGCGAGCTTGGGCGAATCGATGATGTGCTCGATCACCTCCATGCAGAGAACCTGATCGAACGTGCCCAGCCGGGGCGCCATCCGATCGAGCTCCCGAAGGTCGCCGGTGATGAAGCGGGCGCGGGCGGAGAGCCCGAGGACGTCCGTCCTCTCGGTCGCCTTCTCGTTGTTCTCCTCCTCGAACGAGATCCCGGTGACGTCGTTGCCACGCTTGGCCGCGTAGAGGGTGAACAGGCCCGAGCCGCAGCCCGCGTCACAGGTCCTCACACCGGGGCCGGCGAGCAGCCTTCGCCGGATCCACATCCAGCGACTCACCATCGACGGATCGCCGTGCAGCAGCAGGCCGAACCAGCCGAAGATCCGAATGAACGGATGGTGCGCGAGGATCCGCGTGATCGCCCGTTCCGGGAGGCTTTGGCGCAGCGGCGCCGGTTGGGTCGACGTGTGCGCCACGGACGCGGCATCGTAAAGAGTGCCCGCGGGACGCGTGGAGGTTGGTGGGGTGCGGGGGCCTGTTTCCAGGCTAGGCTTGCTGCCGCTCGCCGGCCAATGCTTCGTCGAATCATCAGCCGCTTCGATCCCGACGCGCCGCTGCCGGACGGCGGTTTGCTGGCGCTCGTCATCTCCGACTACGTCGCCTACTACTGCCCGACGCCGATGCGCAAGCGCTGGGAGATCAGGACCACGAACAAGCCGCAGTCCCCGACCAACCTCGCGCTGCTCTTCGTACCGCGGATGGTGATGAACCCCTGCCTGCACGCCACGGCCCTGATGCGCATCGCCCTGAGCGGCCCCCGGTTCCTGCTCGGCTTCTGGCGCACGATCCTGATCTCGAAGCATTCGATCGACGTCCAGCGCAACATCGAGATCGGTCCCGGTCTCGTCTTGCCCCACCCGGTCGGGATCAACATCGGGTGGGGCCTGCGCATCGGCACCAACGTGACCCTCATGCACAACGTGTCGATCGGCCTTGCCGTGCCGAGCCCGCCGGGCGACACCAAGCTCTCGCCGACGCTGGAGGACGACGTGATCGTCTTCGGCGACGCCTGGATCCTGGGGCCGATCACCATCGGTCGCGGCACGGTCGTGGGCGCCGGCGGGTACGTCGACGAGGACGTGGCGCCCGATTCGGTCTGTCCCGGCCGGGCGGCGGTGTTCCGCGAGCTGCGGGAGACCCGGAAGGCTCGCAAGCGGGCCGAAGCCGCCGCGGCCGATCAGGAGGCGGCCGACGCCTGAGAAGCGCCGCGCCCGGGGCGCGGCTCACGACTTCGTGAACACCACGTCGCCGGCTGCGCCCGAGGCCGCGTATCCCAGGGAGTCCATGTAGGCGACCACCTCGGTGGCACGCTCATGCGGCCGCCCGGGGATCAATTCGACGACGACGACCGGGGAGCCGGCCTCGAGCGTGGCGCGCATCCCGGTCAGCGCCTCGAGCTCCCCGCCCTCTACGTCGATCTTCGCGAAGCTGAGGCCGGCCGCCGCGATCCCGCGCTCCTCGAGATACGCGTCGATCGTCACCGATTGCACGCTGATCCAGGCTTCGACCGGCTTCACGGCCTTGGTCGACGACCAGCCCAGACGCTCGTTGATCCCGAGCTCGACCTCCTCGAGTCGGTCGGTGACCGCCCGGCGATCGAGGGTCACCCTCTCGGCATCGTTGAGCTCGAGGTGACGGCGGAGGCGGTCGTGGGCTCTCGGATCCGGATCGAAGGCGTGGACCTCGGCTCCGAGCGCCGCCATCTGGAGCGTGGCATAGCCGATGTGATGGCCGACGTCGAGCGCGACGGTGTCACGTCGGACGTGACGCCGGATCAGGTCGCAGAGCGGTGGGTCATAGGCGCCAAGGAGCATCATGGCCTCGAAGAAGTCGTCGGGATCGACGGCCAGGGCGAGACCGTCCGGGTTTCGGTAGGGGACGTCGCGCTCGGCGAAGCGGCGGACGAGAGCCGCCCCGATGCGACCGCGCCCTCGGAAGGAAAGCCGGCGAGTCGGCGCCCATGCGCGCAGTGGCGCGGGAAGCTTCTCCACCGCGTGGTCGCGCGGGCGCGCAGGTGTCACGGCCGCGCTGCTGCCCGCCGCTCTTCGGAGGAGCCCGCCATCCTCAGGGCGCCCTCGAGCTCTGCGCCCAGGAGCTGATCGAGCTCCGCGCGGAGCTCGCGATCCAGGATCGGCCGCGTGTACGGTCGTGGAAGCGCCCGCCGACGCGTGCGCCCCACCCGCAGCCTCAGCCCGACGGGCAGCTTGCGGTAGACCCGCCCGAGCGGCGAGTGACGTAGCCGGAACTCCAGGCCGTTGTAGCGCGGCTGATCGTCGCGGGTGCCGATCTCGGGCTCGAAGAGCGGCGAGCTGAAGGCGGCGTCGACCCCGAGGAAGCGGAAGGCCTCAGCCAATACCGCCGTCCGGTCCTCGCGAAGACGGCGTTGCTCGATGACGAGCAGGGCGGAGCGGTCGAATTGCCTCAGGTAGCGCCCGAGCTGCATCGTGTACTTGCTGGCGCAGAGGTAGTAGTTCTCGGGATCGTCGAACGGGACCTCGCGCACCGCCTCCTCGAACGGCCGCTGCTCGCAGCCCATCACGACCGCCTGCATGTAGTCCGAGACCGTCCGCTCGACCGGCTCTCCGACGAGATAGATCAGCTTCGCGTCGGGGATCGCGGCATGGATCGCCTCCGCCGCGTCCCCCTCGACCGGATACCGGCTGTAGGTCGTCGAGCCCTCGCCTCGAACCCGCGCCCCGCATTCGAACAGCCCTTCGTGGTTGTCCCAGCGAGCCGCCCAGCGAGGGGTCGAGAAGACCGAAGGCTCCTTGACGGAGGACATCGAGATCTCAGGGTGCTGATCGAGGTAGAAGTGAAGGCTCGATGTGCCGCACTTGGCGGCGCCGACGATGAAGAAGGTCGGATCGCACACGGGGCGTTCAGTCGCCGTCCCTCAGGGCGCAGAGGAGCAGGTTTCGAGCGCCGAACAGAGGATGGAACCACCCCGTCCCTGCAGGCACGGTCGGGATCAGGAACACCCGATCGGCCCACTCGTTGAGCATCGCCAGCGAGTCGTAGACGCTGTAGGAGTAAGCCACCCCTCCGTCACCGGGATTGAGGTGATACGGGCGGCCGCCGGTCGCCAGGCGATGGGCGAGCGGCCACAGCCCGGCTCGATAGAGCCCGTACTTCACCGCTCTCTTCAGGCCGCCACCGTTGGCGAACCGGTTCTCATCGGAAAGGAAGACGGCGCGCCTCGCGACCCGGGCCATCTCGGCGACGATCGAGTTCGGATCGGCGACGTGGTGGAGCACCCCAAGCTCGCAGACGGCGTCGAAGCTCCCGTTCGCGAACGGGAGCCGGTCGCCGCTCGCCTCGACGATCCGTCCGGCCGGAACGGCGTGGCGTTGCTCGGCCTGGTCGATCATCGCCCGTACGGGCTCCACCCCGCGCACCTCGAGGTCGTCGTGGCTGCCGATGAAATGCGCGACCCCGCGGCCGGTCCCGGCCCCGACGTCGAGGACGCTCCCGTAGGCGAGCCCGTCGATCAGCGCCGAGATCAGCGAGAGCGCGGTGTGGTGCTCGTCGTTCGGCGCGACGTGCATCTCGTCGTAGCGGTCCGCGGTCGCGGTGTAGAAGTCGTGCTGGATTTGCTGCGGGGAAGTCACCTCCTCGCGCCTGGCTCTCAGACGGCCCACGATGAAAACGGCAGACCGGTGATCTCGCGCAGCCCCTCCGCCTCGGGCCGCAGAAGCTCGGTCAGCCGCTCCTCCAGTACGGGGTCGAGCTCCGGACGTTGCTCGACTGGGCGGTAGAAGACGCGCCGCGCCGTCTCCGCCAGCGGGGCACCCACCGGCGCGGGCAGGCGCCGGATCACGTTGGCCGCGGCGCTCTGGCTCAGGCGCCAGCCGACCGCCGTCGGCTTTCGCTGCCGCTCTCGTGTGATCAACGTGCGCTCGAGGTCAGGGCGGAACGTCTCGTCCACCCCGAGAAACTCGAAGACCCGCCGCAGGGTGGGTTCGCGCTCGGTGGAGAGGTCGGCGTGGTCGATGACCAGAATTTGCTCGCGCGCGAAGACGCGCAGGTACTCCCTGAGCTGGCTGGCATATCGGCTCGTGCAGACGTACCAGTTGGCCGGATCGTCGAGCGGGACGACGGCCTCGTCGAGGGGCCGCTGCTCGACCCCCTGAACGACGGCCTGCACGT
This sequence comes from uncultured Solirubrobacterales bacterium, assembly GCA_963842795.1. Classification (GTDB taxonomy): domain Bacteria; phylum Actinomycetota; class Thermoleophilia; order Solirubrobacterales; family 70-9; genus WHSW01. Next base: position 36,741 of record CAWJHV010000026.1, read on the forward strand.
AGTGCGACACGATGCGCGGGATCGGGTCGCGCACGAGGTAGATCAGCTTCACGTCGGGGATCACCTCGTGGATGCGCCCCGCGACGCTCGGCTTGAACGGGTACATCGTGTAGTAGACGGACTTTTCGCCTCGCAGCGGCTCCGAGGAGCCGGCGAACTGGCTCGAGTACCAATCCAGCCGCTCGCGCCAATCGGCCTCGCTGAAGAAGTTCAGCTCGTGCTTCTGCGCCATGAAGATCTGGGGATGCTCGGCGAGGTAGGACCACATGCTGGTCGTGCCGCTCTTCCCTGCCCCAATGACGATGAACTGCGGGAGCACGCGGCCACGCTAGCAGCGATTTTCAGCCCGGTCGCCGGTACCGGTGGAAGCCGCGATTCACTGCTGTTCGGCGATAACCGGACCCTCGACGCCCCCCGGGCCTACACAGCTTCCGGCTTCCCGGAGGCTCGGAGGTCCTGATCTCAGCTCGTGGATGACGGCAACGACGAACGCCAGGCCGCACAGGGTGGCGCCGAGCAGCCGGATCGTCGTGCCGGCGGCGTCGTCGGGGAGGAGCAGGGCCAACGCCACCGAGCCGGCCCCGATCGCGTAGGAGCCCAGATCTCGGCGCAATCGCCATGGGACCCGCGCCACTCGCCCGGCCGCCCCGTGGGTGAGGACCGCCTGCGCGAAGATCGCGATCACGCTCGCTGCGGCCGCGCCCCGCAGCCCGAACGGCGGCAGCAGAATCGCGACCAGTGCCAGGTTGAACGCCGCGGTCGGCGGCGTTATCCACAGAAGCGGGCGTGTGTGCTTCGTCCAGTAGAGGACCTGGCTGCGTGACAGGTAGGCGGCGACGGGCAGGCTCGTCAGGGCGACCAGGGCCGCGACCTCCGCGAGCAGATGGGGCGAGTAGCTGTCCGGCACGATGACGCTGAACGCAGCGTCCGCGACGAGCGCGAGAAAGCCACACGTGAACGCGGTGAGGCGGGTCACCGTTGCGGCGGTGTCGGCCAGAGACGCCCATCGCACCCCTTCTGACGCCGCGAAGGTGATCGGTATCCACGCGTTCTGAAGGGCGGTGACAAGTGCGTTTCCGATCGACCCGAACGCGTAGGCGATCTGGTATTTGCCGACCGCGCTCGACCCGGAGATGGCCTGGATGACGAAGCGATCGCCGACGGCGAGTACGAAGACGGAGACCGTGTTCGGAACCGTCGGCACGCTGAAGTGCAGCGCCGAGCGCAGCGTCGGGCGCGAGGCCGGGCGACTCCGCCACGCTCCGGTCAGGCGCAGCGCCATGACGGCCGCCGCGATCAGGGCGACGGCGAAGCCCGCGAGGTAGCTCAGCGGCTGAGGCTCTACGAGCAGGCCGAGGATTCCCAGCAGCTGTGCCCCGACGCTCGCGGTGAGAGCGACGACGACGAAGGCGTGCGGCCGCTCCTGGGCGCGGAGTAGCCCCATGCAGGCGCCGATCACGGCCCCCGGGAAGGCGAGGCTCACGCCGACCAGGAGGGTCTCCGGGCTCTCGGGATCGAGGGCGGGCGCCCATGCGATGCCGGTGAGCAGGACCAGGGCGACGATGAGGGCCGCGATGATCGCCGTGCTGACGACCAACGCCCTGGCGGTCGCCTCGCCGTCGAGCGACCCGTCGCGGTCGAAGTAGAAGCGGAGGATCGCGAGCGGCAGGCCGACGGCGGCCACCTGAATCAGCACCGTCTGCGCACTAAGGGCCAACGCGACATCGCCGAACTCCGCCGACCCGAGCAGACGCGTGGCCGCCGGGATCGCGAGAGCGGCCGCCCCCAGCTGAAGCGCGACGCCGAGGGTGTAGACGGAGCCCTGGCCGAGGAGCTGCCTCCCCGGAGGATGGCCGCTATCGGGCGTGGGGTCGACGGCGTCCGAGACGCTCGTCACCTACCAGCCCTCGCTACCCCCGGGGCTCGCCCGGCGACGCCGCGACGCGAGACAGGGGCGAGGAGTAGTAGCCGTAGTAATAGCCCTCGCGCCCGGGGCGGACCCCGGTCACGACCAGACCCATGGGCCGAGGCGGGAAATGCTCGATCGCGGCCTTCGCGGCGAGCGCCTGCTCCTGCGTGGTCTGATCGAGACGGATGCAGACCAGGGCCGCGTCGACCTGGGGGATCAGCTCGAGGGTGTCGCCGACGGGGAGCAGCGGAGCGCAATCGCAGACCACGAGGTCGTAGGCCTTACCGACCTGCTCGAGGAATCCCTGGAAGCGCTCCGAGCCGAGCAGCTCGGCCGGGCGCGGCGCCCAGCTGCCGGCGGGGATCACCGTCAGCGGCAGCGGGGTGGCGATCTCGAGCTGCGCGGCCTCCTCTTCCTCGGCCGGTGTGCGCGCGTGCGGGTCGACGTTCACCTGCCTGAGCACCTCGGCCGGCTTCGCCTTCCCGACCGCCCAGTCGGTTAGGCCCGGCTGGGCGGCGATCCCGAATCGCTCGGCGAACACCGGCCGGCGCAGGTCGCACTCGACCAGGAGCACCCGCTTGCCCGCGAGGGCACCGGCGCTGGCGAGCCCGGCGGCAACAGTCGACTTGCCCTCCTCGGCGACCGGGCTGGTGACCGCCACCGTCCGCACCTTGCGCTCGGGGGATAGGAACTCCAGGTTCGAGCGCAGGATCCGGAACGGCTCGATGCCGCGGTCGTCCTCCGAGCCGCCGCCGTTGGCGCTGGTCCCGACCCCGCCGAGCGCATCGGCCTCGACGTAGCCGAGCATCGGCACCTGGAGCTGGTGCTGGACGTCGTGGGCGTCGGTGAGCCGGCGGTCGAGCGAGTCGCGCAGGAAGGCGGCGAGGATGCCGACGATCAATCCGAGGATCCCGGCCAGGATCGTGTCGCGCACGGGCTTCGGTGACGAGGGGCTGTCGGGGGGCGCGCCGGCTCGGCCACCGTCACCGGCCGCGCGAAGGTGGCCAGCGTCCGCAGCTGGGAGATCTGGTCGAGTGTCACGGTCCGATTCGCCGACACCTCAGGCTCGTCCTTGATCGTCTCCTTGAGACGGTCGATGGTCTCGCGAAGGCGCGAGATCTCGGCTTCGGTGACGACCTTCTTCGTCTGCCGCGCGAGCCCGTTCGCGAGCGCCGCCGCGAGGTCGGCGTCGTCTGCGCTGACCTCGATCGTCACCAGGTTCGAGTCCGGGTCCACGGCCGCCTGCACCGAGTCGCGGATTTCGTCCTCGGTGAGGTCGGAGTCGACCTTCTCCTCGACCGCGCTCACGACCTGGTTGGAGGTGATCACCTCGGCGTCGGCGGCCGCCCCCTGGGCCGGATTGGCCGACGGGAAGACGGGAGTGCCGAGCGCGTTCAGGTCGCGGCTCTGGTCGTTGAACTGGATCGTCGACGTCGCCTTGTAGACGGGGGTGCGCAGCAGCGAATACGCGATCCCGGCGCCGACGGCGACCAGCACCGCGGCGATGATCAGCGGCGCCTGCCGGCGTAGCAACCGGAAGAGGTCGCGGAGGATCTGGTCCTGGGTGACTTCTCTGTTCATTCAGCGATGCGCCTGCAGAGACCGGGGTCCCTGCAGGCGCAAGGTAGCAAGCGGATTTGCGGCGAACGCCACCACGACCTATCCTCGAAAGCAGTTGCTCGCCGGATCCCGCAAGCGCAGGGCGACCGTGACGGCGGTGTGTCTGTTCGGACTCCTCGTGGCCCTATCGGTCGCCGCGCCGACCGACCGTGCCTCGGCCCGGTTCGCCACCGGGCTGGCCGATCCGGAGTTCGTCTCCGCCGATCGGGACGCGCGGCTCGACCAGGCGGTGCGCGCCGGGGCACGGTTCGTGCGGATCAGCGTCTCGTGGGCGGCGGCCGCCGGCCGGCCACCCGGAGACGCCGCGGATCCCGGAGACCCCGCCTATGACTTCCGCGCCTACGACGCCGCGATCGCCTCGGCGCGCGCCAAGGGGCTCGAGCCGCTGCTTACGGTCGGCGTCGCGCCCGGGTTCGCCGAGGGGGCGGGCCGCCCGGCATCCGCGCCGGCGGGGAGCTGGCGGCCCGATCCCGGGGCCTACGGCCAGTTCGCGCGAGCGGTCGCGATCCGTTACTCGGGCAGCTACGAAGGACTTCCGCGCGTGCGCTACTACCAGGCTTGGAACGAACCCAACCTGAGCACATACCTCACCCCCCAGTACCGCGGTAAGCGGTCGACCGCGCCCGAGATCTACGGCAGGCTCCTGAACGCCTTCTACGCCGGCGTCAAGGGGGTCGACCGCGCCAACGTGGTGATCACCGGCGGCACGGCTCCCTACGGCGACGAGCCCGGCGGCGACCGCACGCGGCCGCTCGCCTTTCTGCGCAAGGTCCTCTGTCTCGAGGGGAAGAAGCGGTTGCGCAAGGGCAAGTGCTCGCGCAAGCCCAAGTTCGACGTGCTCGCCCATCATCCGATCAACACCACCGCCCGGCCGACGCGCTCCGCGATCGACCCCGACGACGCCACGACCGCGGACTTCGGCGAGTTGCGTCGCATCCTCCGCGCCGCGAAGCGCCACCACACGCTCGGGACCGGTGGGCACCATCCGCTGTGGGCGACGGAGATCTGGTGGAGCACCAAGCCGCCCGACCCGCACGGGCTGCGGCCGCGCAAGCAGGCCCGGTACCTCGAGGAGGCTCTGTATCTGCTCTGGCGTCAGGGTGCCAAGGTGGTGATCAACCTCCAGGTCCGCGACCCGGACTACGACCGCAAGAACCGGCTCCAGGTCTACGCCGGGCTCTACACGCACGGCAACCGCCCGAAGCCGGCGCTGACGGCGTTCCGGTTCCCGTTCGTGACCGACCGGACCTCGAAGGGCAGCGTCCGCGCCTGGGGCATGTCGCCGAGCGGCGGCCGGCTCGCGATCCAGCGCAAGGCCCGGGGGGGCTGGCGGGCGGTGAGGAAGGTCCGGGTGGGCGCGGGCAAGGTCTTCGAGACCAAGCTTCGCCTGGGGGGCAAGCAGCGGCTGCGAGCGGTGGTCGACGGCGAGCACAGCCTCACCTGGCGCAGTGGTTAGGGATTGCTGTCAGCATCTCCGCCAGCGCGCGTAGGTAGGTAGGAGCGAGCTTGCAACCTTCGAAGGGAGTTATGGGATGAAGAGGCTGATCGTCGTCGTACTGGCCCTCGCACTCTGCATCGCGGTGGGGTCGGTGGCGTTTGCCGCCAAGGGCGGTGGGACGACCAAGGTCAAGTCGAAGGTCACGCTCAAGTACCAGGCGAGCGGCAACCCGCCCTACAACGAGTCGGCGCGCTTCTACGGCAAGGTGAAGGCCAAGAAGGCGCCGAGCAAAGTGAAGAAGGCGTGCAAGAAGGGCCGCAAGGTCAAGGTCTCGCCGAACGGCGGTAAGGACAAGACGGACGGGAAGGGCAAGTACGAGATCATCCTCTCGAGCCCCGCGTCGCCCGGCACCTACACCGCCAAGGTGAAGAAGAAGAAGGTCACCAAGGGCGGCGAGAAGTACGTCTGCAAGAAGGCGAAGAAGAAGCTGACGATCAGCTGAGCCGCTCGCGGGCCCGGCCCAGCCCGCTGGCGAGCATCGAGGCGGCGAGCTTGACCGCGATCCCGGCGTAGACCGCCGCGTTGAGCAGCGGGTTGCGCTGCGGGGCGTAGTGGCTGCGGTAGAAGCGCAGCATCCCGTAGTGGAAGGCGTAGTTGAGCCGCGGCGAACGGTGCTTGCCGCTCGTCCCGGCCTTCAGGTGCCTGACGCTCACCGACGGCTCGTACCACGTGATCCAGCCGGCCTCGGCGAAGCGGTAGCAGAGGTCGAGGTCCTCCATGTACATCCAGTAGCCCTCGTCGAAGAGGCCGACCCGGTCGAGCGCGGCGCGGCGCATGAGCATGAAGGCGCCGTTGACGGCGTCGACCGGCCCGACCTCGACCTCGGGCGCCCGGTAGGCGGCGAGCGCGCCGGTCTCGCGGCGGCGCCCGATCCCACTGAAATGGCCGAGGGCGCTGAGCGGGGTCGGGAACGAGCGCCGCGCGGCATGGTCGGGTGTCCCGTCCGCCTGCTTGAGCGCCGGGCCGCAGATGCCGATCTCGGGCCGCTCGTCGAGCAGCGCGCAGAGCAGCTCGAGCGCCCCGGGGGTGACCTCGGTGTCCGGGTTGAGCGCGAGCACGTAGTCGCCGGCGGTGGCGCGGATCGCGATGTTATTCGCGGCGCTGAAGCCGAGGTTGGCGTCGTTTGCGAACAGGCGCACGTCGGGGTAGTCGCTCGCGACCATCTCCGGGGTCCCGTCGCCGGAGTCGTTGTCGAGCACGGTCACGGTCATCGCCCGCTCCGGGGGGTTGGCGAGCACCGCGTCGAGGCAGCGTCGCAGCAGCTCCCGGCAGCGGTAGGCGACGATGACGACGTCGAGGGAGGGCGGCTCACCCACGGCGCAGCATCAGACTCGGAACGAGTCGACCGTGAGCTCGAGCCCGCGATCGAGACCGTGGGCGGGCCGCCAGCCGAGCTCGCGCTCGGCGCGCCCCGGCGCGACCGAGCTTCGCCGGACCTCCCCGAGGCGCGCCTCCGCCCGCTCGGGCTCGAACTCGACGCCGACGATCGCGGCGATCCGGCGGCCGAGCTCGTTGACGCTCACCTCGGTCCCGGTGCCGATGTTGAACGGGCCGTCTCCGCCGTGGTCGGCGGCGGCGAGGAATGCGGTGGCGACGTCGCCGGCGTAGACGTAGTCGCGGGTCTGCTCGCCGTCGCCGAACACCTTCGGCTGCTTGCCCGCGAGCAGCGCGGCGCTGAAGATCGCGACCACGCCGCCCTCGCCGTAGGGGTCCTGGCGCGGTCCGTAGACGTTGCCGGGGCGCAGGGCGACCGCCTCGAACCCGTGCAGCCGGCGGTAGAGCCCGACGTAACCCTCCGCGGCGAGCTTCGACTGGCCGTAGGGGGCGTCGGGACGGCAGTCGGCGCGCTCGTCCAGCGGCAGCTCGCGGCCCTCGCCCTCGCCGTAGATCGCGCCTCCGGTGGAGGCGAGGACGAAGCGCTCGACCGCGCCGGCGCGCGCGGCCTCGAGCAGGTTGATCGTCCCGCCGACGTTCACACCGAGGTCGTGAACGGGATCGGAGACCGAGAGGCGGACGTCGATCTGGGCCGCGAGATGGCAGACGAGCTGCGGCCGGAAGTCCTCGAAGACGGCGGCGACCGCGACCGCGTCCGTGACGCTCGCCTCGACCAGCCGGGCGCCGGCCGCGAGCGGCCCGGCGAGGTTCTCGCGGCGGCCGCTGGAGAGGTCGTCGAGGACGACGACGTCGTCACCGCGGGCGACGAGCGCGTCGACGACGTGCGAACCGATGAACCCGGCGCCGCCTGTGACCAGGGCTCGCATCGGCGCCGAGCTTAGTCGCCGCCCTAGTATCGGGCGCGTGAGCACCGCTCCCGCATCCGACCCGATCGCCGAGCTGCGGGAGGCCGTGCGCGGCGCCACCGCGGCGCTCGACGCCGACCCCGGCGAGAAGCTGAGCCTCGAACGCCCGCCCAAGCCCGAGCTCGGCGACTACTCGACCAACGCGGCGATGCTGGTGGCGCCGGCCGCCGGGGCGCCGCCCCGCGAGGTCGCCGAGCGGCTGCGCGCCGAGCTCGACCGGATCCTCGGCACGAGCGCCGAGCGGATCGAGGTCGCCGGCCCCGGCTTCCTCAACGTCTTCCTCTCCGATCGCTGGCACCGTGAGGCCGTCGGCGAGCTGCTTGCCGTCGGCGGGCGGCTCGGGGCGAGCGCCAGTGACTCGCCGGAGCGGGTCCTGGTCGAGTTCGTGAGCGCGAACCCGACCGGCCCCGTGACCGCCGCCAGCGGCCGCGGCGCGGCCTTCGGCGACGCGGTCGCGCGACTGCTCGAGCACAGTGGCCACCGGGTCGAGCGCGAGTACTACCTCAACGACGCCGGTACCCAGGTGCGCAAGTTCGCGGAGTCGATCGCCGCCCGGATGCGGGGCGCCGAGCCGCCGGCCGACGGCTACGAGGGCGAGTACGTCGCCGAGCTCGCCTCCGACCTCGCGGCCGCCGGTGCCGGGCCCGACGACGTCGATCGGCTCGAGCGCCTCGGGACCGATGCGATGAAGGATCGGATCCGGGCGACGCTCGAGCGCTTCGGGGTCGAGTTCGACACCTGGTCGTCGGAGCGGGCGCTGCGCGACTCCGGCCGGGTCGAGCACGCCGTCGACGAGCTCCGCGGCCACGGCCACGTGTACGAGAGCGAGGGCGCGGTCTGGCTGCGGACGACCGAGTTCGGCGACGACAAGGACCGGGTGCTGATCCGCGCCGACGGCGAGCCGACCTACTTCGCGCCCGACATCGCCTACCACCTCGACAAGGTCGAGCGCGGGCACGACCGGCTGATCAACGTGCTCGGCGCCGATCACCACGGCTACGTCGGGCGGATGCGCGCGGCGCTCGCCGCTCTCGACATCGACCCGGACCGCTTCGAGGCGCTGATCATGCAGATGGTGAGCATCGTCGAGGGCGGCGAGCGGGCGCGGATGTCGAAGCGCCGCGGCGACTTCGTCACCCTCGACGAGCTGGTCGACGACATCGGGGTCGACGCGACCCGCTTCTTCATCCTCCAGCGCAGCCACGACACCCCGCTCGATCTCGATCTCGACCTGGCGCGCTCCGCCTCCCAGGAGAACCCCGTCTACTACGTCCAGTACGCGCACGCGCGGGTCGCGAGCATCCTGCGCAAGGCGGCGGCCGAGGGCGTGGTCGCCGAGGAGGCCGCGATCGCCGCCTCCGGCGCCGGCGAGCCGGCGCTCGGCGCCGCCGCCGAGCCGGCCGAGCGGGCGCTGGTCAGGCGGCTGCTCGAGCTGCCGGGAGAGGTGCGCGTCGCCGCCGACCGCCGCGCTCCGCACCGCCTCTGCGCCTACGCGATGGCGACCGCCGCCGACTTCCACGCCTTCTACCGCGACTGCCGCGTGGTCGGCGCCCCCGAGCCGGGGGCCGAGGCGGCGCGGCTCGGGCTCTGCGTGGCGACGATGCGGACGATCGCGACCACGCTCGGGCTGCTCGGGGTGAGCGCGCCGGAGCGCATGTAGCCGCTCGTGGGACGGCCGGCGGTCAGCATCGTCGTGCCGTTCGAGGGTGCGGCGGAGGAGGCGGAGGCGATGCTCGCCGGGCTCTCGCGCCTGCACCTGGAGCCGGACGACGAGCTGATCGTCGCCGACAACACCGCCCACGGGGTGGTCCGGCCTCCCGCCGGCGTGGAGGCCCGGGTCGTGCGGGCGCCGGGGCGCCGCTCGGCCTTCCACGCGCGCAACGCCGGGGCCGCGGTCGCCACCGGGGGCTGGCTGCTGTTCACCGACGCCGACTGCGAGCCACCGGCCGACCTGCTCGAGCGGCTCACGGACCCCGAGCCGGGCGAGCGCTGCGGGCTGGTCGCCGGGGAGGCGCAGGGGTCGGAGGCGCAGGGGGCGCTGCTCGCCCGCTGGGCAAGGTCGCGCCGCGGCCCGATCGCCTCCCATCAGCTCACCCTCGGCCCGCGGCCTGCGGGAACAACCGCGAACCTGCTCGTCCTGCGCGACGCGTTCGAGGCCGTCGGCGGCTTCTGCGAGGTGCGCTCGGACGCCGACGTGGAGCTCTGCTGGCGGATCCAGGAGCGCGGCTGGGAGCTCGAGTACCGCCCGTCGGCGGTCGTCGCCCATCGGGACCCCGAGCGCCTGGGCGCCGTCGTCCGCCAGGCGGCCGGCTACGGCGCCGGCCGTCGCTGGCTGCGGGCCTCCTACGGGCCGGTGGCCCCGGCGCCGCCGCTGGTCCGCCCCCTCGTGCGGGCGCTCGGTGGAGCGCTGGCCTGGGCGCTCACCCTGCGCCTCGAGCGCGCCGCGTTCAAGCTCGTCGACGGGGCCGTGGCGGCGGCCAGCTGGTGGGGCTACCGGTTCGGCGACAACCGCGCGCGAGTGGTCTAGAGCATCGGCGTCCGGGTGCGCACCGCCGCCCGGGCGACGGCGGCGACCTCGATCAGGTCGTGGAGGACGAAGTAGGGGGCCAGCAGCGGCCCGCCGCCCTCGACCCGCCCGCGGGCCCACACGTCGCGCAGGTACGGATAGGCGAGCCAGGCTCGGACCGCGTGCCAGCGGGTGGGCAGGACGACGGCGACCAGGGCTCTGAAGAGGAGCCAGTGGATCCGCTTCCAGAAGATCCCGAAGCGAAAGCTCTGGCGCCGGAGCTCGCGGTGACGGGCATAGGCGGTCATCGGCGTCGTCCAGCGCGCCGCGAGGCGCAGCTTGCCCAGCGGGCCGAGGTCTTCGACGGCGTGGTGGACGAGCGCCTCGGCGCAGAACTGCGGCCGCGCCCCCGCCTCGATCGCCCGCCAGGCGAGGTCGCAGTCCTCGCCGCCCGGCTCGCGGCCGAAGGTGCGCACGTCGAAGCCGCCGATGCGCTCCAGCAGCTCGCGCGGGTAGACGATGTTGCAGGTCGGGAACGAGAGGTCGAGCTCCGCCACCGAGATCGTGTGCGAGAACGGGCCCCGGTCGCCGATCTCGGCCGGGTTCGGCAGCGTCCGGCCCTGGACGAAGCAGCCCGGGTCGGCGAGCGCCGCGCGCTCGGCCGCGGCCAGCCACCCCGGCGCCGGCGCGCAATCGTCGTCGGTGAACGCGACCAGGTCGGCGGCGGTGACGCGCCAGCCCTCGTCGCGCGCGGTCGCCGGCCCGGCGGCGCGCGGGCGGGCGATCACCCGCAGCGGCAGGTCGCCGCGCGCCCGCTCGGCGGCGAGCAGCTCGCCGGTCGACGCGGGGGAGCCGTCGGCGACCACGACGACCTCGTCGGCCGCACGCTCCTGCGCGGCGAGCGCCCGCAGCAGCTGCGCGAGCCGGGCCGGGCGATCGTGCGTCGCGACGACGACGGCGATCGTCGTTCTCACTGACGGCATGCCTACCAGTAAATTGCCTGCGCCGTGGGCGCGACGGCTCCCGAGATTGCGGTGGTCATCCCCACCCGCGGGAGGGAGGCGCGGCTTGCGTTCGCACTGGAGTCGCTCGCCGGCCAGCTCGAGCCGGAGCGGTTCGAGGTGGTGGTCGTCCGCGACGCCGACGCGGTCGAGCCCCTGGCGATACCTCCGCCGCGGATCCGGGTCCGCTACCTGGCCCTGCCCGGGGTCGCCGGCCCGACCGCGAAGCGCAACCTCGGCTGGGGCGCGACCGAGGCGCCCCTGATCGCGTTCACCGACGACGACTGCCGCGCCGCTCCGGGGTGGCTCGAGGCCCTGCTCGGCGCCGCCGCGGGCCCGCGCGTGTTCCTCCAGGGCCGCACCGCGCCCGACCCCGACGAGCGCCAGCTGCTCCACGGGCTCGCGCGCAGCGTCGACGTGCCCGCTCCCGGCGGCTGGTTCGAGACCTGCAACATGGCCTATCCGCGGGAGCTGCTCGAGCGGCTCGGCGGCTTCGACGAGGCCTACGACTTCGGCGGCGAGGACACCGACCTCGCCTGGCGGGCGATCGAGTCGGGGGCGGAGCCCCGGTTCGTCGGCGAGGCGCTCGTCTGGCACGCGGTGATCTCACGGACCTTCCGCCAGGCGCTCTCGGAGGCGGCGCGCTGGCGCGACCTGCCGGCGGTCGTCGCCCGGCACCCGGGCCTCCACGACTCGCTTCATCGCCGCCATTTCTGGAACCGCGAGCACATGACGCTCGCGGTCGCGATCGCCGGCCTCGCCCTCGCGCGCCGCTCGCTGCCGCTCGCCGCCCTCGCGACGGTCCCCTACCTGGCCGCGCGGCTCAACTGGCGCCAGCCGCATCCGCGCCGGCTCGCGCGCGGGCTCGCAACCATGCCGCTGTTCGCCGCCCTCGACGCGACCGAGATCGCCGCCCGGCTGCCGTCGGCGGTTCGCAACAGGGTCGCGGTGATCTGAGGCGGATCGTGAGGATCGCCCTGCTTCATCCGACGTACTGGCCGGAGGTCCGGCGCGGCTCCGAGCGGCTCGCCCACGACCTCGCCGCGGCGCTCGCCGGCCGCGGCCACGAGGTCACCCTGCTGACCACGCACGCCGGTGCGCGCGCCGACACGCGCGAGAACGGCTTCCGCGTCGTCCGCGGGCGCCGGGTCCCGGCGCTGCCCGGGATGCACTGGTACGACGAGTACGCCGGCGCGATCCCGGCCACCCTCGCCGGGCTCCTGCGCGGCGATTACGAGCTCGCGCACGCGCTCTACCCGGTCGACGGTTGGACCGCGAGGCAGGCGTCGCGGCTCGGCGGCCCGCCGTACGTGCTCTCGATCCACGGCGTCGTCAACCGCGAGTACCTCGTCCGGCGCCGCCACCGGCTCGAGATGCTGAAGGCGGCGGCCGACGGCGCCGCCGCCGTCAGCGCGCTCTCCGAGGCGGCGGCCGAGCCGCTGCGCCGGTACGCGCTCGCCGATCCGGCGATCCTCCCGGGCGGCGTGACGCTCGCCGACTACGCCGGGCCGGTCGAGCGCCCGGCGCCGCCGGTGCTGCTCTGCCCGGCCTCGCTCGCCGACCCACGCAAGCGCGGCGCGCTGCTCGCCGAGGGGTTCGGGCTCCTCCGGGCCGAGGTGCCCGGCGCCCGGCTGGTGCTCGCGGGCGACCCGGGCGCGCTCGCGGGCGGGGCGGGGATCGAGGTCGCGACCGCGGCCGGCACCGCGGAGCTCGCCGCCGCCTACCGGGGCGCCTCGGCGACCGTGCTGCCCTCCGACGACGAGGCGTTCGGCCTGGTGCTGGTCGAGTCGCTTGCCGCGGGGACGCCGGTGGTCGCTGCGCGCTCCGGCGCGTGCCCGGAGATCGTCGACGACGAGCGGGTCGGGCGCCTGTTCGAGCCCGGCGACCCGCGCGACCTCGCACGCGCGCTCGGCGAGGCGCTCGCGCTCGCGGCCGACCCGGCGACCGCCGACGCCTGTCGCGCGCACGCGCGGCGCTGGGACTGGTCGCGGGTGGTGGAGCGCTACGAGGCGCTCTACGCGACGGCCCTGGGTCGCTGAGCGCGGAGGCGGACGAAGCAGAACTGGGTCCCGGCGCCGACCGTCCGCTCGAGCTCGAGCCCGGCCTCGCCGGCGACCGACTCGAGCTCGGCGAGGTCGACCGCCGAGCCCCGCCACGCCTCATGGCCCTGCCCGCGGGGCCCGCGCCCGCGGGCGGCTCGGAGCCAGGTCCGGGCGCGGGCGGCCGGGGACGGGCGACGGTGGATCTCGGGCGAGTTCGATACCTGGAACCCCGCCCAGCCCCCGGGGCGCAGAACGCGGCCGATCTCGCGCGACGTAGCCGAGCGCGATCGCGGGGTCGGGGAGGTGCTGGAAGACGACGTGGGAGAAGCAGGCGTCGGCGCTGCGGTCGGCGATCGGGGCCAGCGTGGTGCCGTCGCCGAGCAGCCACTCGACGTTGGCGAGCTCGGGGTTGTGGGCACGGGCGAGCTCGAGCATCCGCGGCGAGACGTCGAGCGCCCGCACCGAGCCGCAGCGGGCCGCCAGCGCCCGGGTCATGCGCCCGATCCCGCAGCCGATCTCGACCAGCTCGTCGCTCGGCCGCAGCTCGAGCCCGAGCACGCCGAGGATCTCGTCGACCAGCCGCTCGCCGTCGCGCCAGAACTCGTCGGTGTCCGGATCGCCGTAGGCGAGCCGGTTGTCGACGAAGTAGTACGGGTCCTCGGCGGCGCGCGCATCCCAGAAGTCGCGCATCTCGGTCATCCGGCCGAGTATGTCTGCCGCTAGCTTGTCGTCGCCGTGGTCGCCGCGAGCGTCATCGTCCCCGCCCGCAACGCCGCCGCGACCCTCGGCGCCACGCTCGACGCCCTCGCGGCTCAGGAGACGGACGCCGAGTTCGAGGTGATCGTGGTCGACGACGGCTCCACCGACGAGACCGCGGCGGTGGTCGAACGGGCGCCCCTGGACGTCCGCCTGGTGCGCGAGCGCGGCGTCGGCCCCGGCCCGGCCCGCAACGCCGGGGTGGCGGTGGCCGCCGGCGAGGCGCTCGCGTTCACCGACGCCGACTGCGTCCCGACCCCCGGCTGGCTGGCCGCCGGGCTCGAGGCGCTCGCCGGCGCCGACCTCGTCCAGGGTGCGGTCCACGCCGATCCGCTGACCGCGGCGGGACCGTTCGACCGCACCGTCTGGGTCGTCGGCGAGGCCGGGCTCTACGAGTGCGCGAGCCTGTTCTGCGCCCGGTCGCTCTTCGACCGCCTCGGCGGGTTCGAGGACTGGCTCGGGGCGCGGCTCGGCAAGCCGCTCGCCGAGGACGCCTGGTTCGGCTGGCGCGCGCGGCGCGCGGGCGCGCGGACCCGGTTCGCCGACGCGGCGCTCGTCTACCACGCCGTGTTCCGCCGCGGGGCGCTCGAGTTCGTCGCCGAGCGGGCCCGGCTCGTCTACTTCCCCGCGATCGCGCGCCGGATGCCGGAGCTGCGCGACTCTGCGTTCTTCGCCCGCGCCTTCCTCTCGCGCCGCTCCGCCGCCTTCGACGCGGCGATGGCGGGAGCCGGCGCGAGCCTCGCGCTGCGCTCGCGGGCGCCGCTGGTCGCGGCGCTGCCCTGGCTCTGGATGGTCGCCGCCGAGGCGCGGCCGTGGGGTCGCCGCGCGCCGCTGGTCGCCGCGGCCGGGGCGACGGCCGACCTGGTGGGCGCCGGCGCGCTCGCGATCGGCAGCGCCCGCGCCCGCTCGGTGCTGATCTGAGCTCGGCCAAGCGCGACATTTGCTCTTCGCCGTAACTTCTTTGCCCAGCCGGCCATAGGCAGATGATGGGTTCGTTCGAGCGTCCCGGGTTCGATACCGAGGGCTTCAGCGAGTTGGTGGAAGCTCACCACGCTTCGCTGTATGCCTTTGCGCGCCGGCGGGTGGCTGATCCGGCGTCTTTGGAGGACATCCTCGCCGAGACCCTCATGACCGCATGGCGCCGACGGGCCGACATCCCCGATCCGGCGCTTCCGTGGCTCTACGGGGTGTGCCTGCGCGTGATCTCCACCCATCGGCGGACCGCGCGCCGCCGGGGACGCCTGTGGAGGCGGATGACGTTGGAGCGCCAGAGCCTCGGGCGCGACCCCGCCGACCTGGTGGGTCGACGCTCGGACATCATCAGCGCGTTCGCCAAGCTCTCCGAAGCTCAGCGCGAGGTTCTTCGACTGATCGCGTGGGATGGGCTCTCGACGAGCGAAGCGGCCGAGGTTCTCGGTTGCCCACCGGGCACCTTTCGGGTCCGCTACCACCGGGCTCGCCGCGAGCTGGAGAAACATTTGGACTCGGCCGGCCATGAACAGGTGATGGCCGACCACGCCCAGGAAGCGACCAACGAGCACCCGGCATGAGTGCCGAAGACGACCCGATTCTCGATCGTCTGCGCCGCGAGGACCCGGCACAGAGCCCGGACCCGCCCGAGGCGGTGATGCGCGAGGCGGTCAAGCGGCGTGCTCTGGACGGGCTTGCCACACGTAAACCACGGCGATCGGTGCGGCCGAGCACGGCTGTCGTCGCCGCGACCGCAATCCTCGCGACGGCGGGCATCGCGGTCCTGTTGTTCGGTGGGAGCGAAGGCGTTTCCCCCGGGCCCGAGCGGGCGCTCGCGATCGAGCGCGGGCCCAACGGAGTGACGCTGACGATCACCGATCCGGATGCAAGCGCCGAGGAGATGAACCGCGAGCTCGAGCAGGCCGGGATCGAGCGTGTGCGGGTTATCTCGGTGCCCGGGTCGCCCGACCATGAAGGCACCTGGGCCGGGACGATCAGCCTGATCTCCAACTGCACCGGCGGCACCACACGGGCCGGCTTCGGCGTCCGCATCGTCTACCACCCGGAAAACGGGGCGCCGGCTGCCGCTCGGGTGGTCCACTTGAAGCTGCCCGAGAGAGGCCGTATCCGCGCCGGCCTGACGCTTCAGTCCGGTGCCGGCAAGCGAGCGATCGTGAGCACCGAGATCGACCAGCCGCGCTACTCGCCGACGATTCTGATCGCGGTTCATCCACGATCAGGAAGCGACCCGAACAGCGCGAAGGACGTCACGGCCGACGACCTGGTCGGGCTCGGTGGCGTATTCGAGCAGTACGGAAACGCGGTGGCCGACGGCTACGGGCGGTGTGGGGAACTCGGCTTGCAGCCCCCGCCAAAGCCGGTGTTTCCACCGGCCGAGGGAGATTGGGTCACGGTCCCGATCGACGCCAGCGAGGCGGGTGAGACCCGCATGACGCGGACCCTCCGGCAAGCGGGCATCCGCGGGCGCTTCAAGGTGATTCCGGCGCAGCGCGAGGAGGTGGGTTACTACCTCGGCTGGGAGCGCCGCCCGGACTTCCCACCGCATGTCCGGCCTCATGGCAACGTGCTTGACCTCCTCACCGGCGACCCGGACCACCCCGTCCACGGGTCGGGGAAGGTCCTCGCGCTGCGGCGGGAAGCGTTCACCGCCTACCCCGACGCCCACTGGGTCTTCTGGGTCGGCCGGAAGGCCCGGCCCGGGGAGGCGCCGCAGGCGATCGGCTTCGACGGACCGGTGAACGCTGCCGTTGCCCTGCGGGACCGGTGCAAGGACGTCGGCGGGCGAGGGACGCACCCGAACGGTGACCGATGGTGCCCATCGACTCGACCGGCCCAGGTCCCGCGGCCGGAGGACGGTGACGCGATCCGGGCGCCGGCCGGCCCTGACCACGGGGCCCAGCCAACCCGCGAATCGTGCCTCGGCGATGCGGTCTTCCGACACACCGGACAGCCGGTTCCAGACGAGCTCCCCGACGATGTGCCACCGAAGCTCAGGGCGGAGGTCCGGGAATGCGTGGGTCAGGGGGGATAGACATCCTGGTTAGTCGCGCGGATCGGCGCCTACCTCCGGCGTGACAGGGCGTTCCCTGGGGGTCGCCGGGCATCCTCTGGGGCCTCCCGGACTTGACCACAAATCCGGGAGGCCCTCAGCGGAGAGCCCCGGCTCGCACCCGGCGTCTGCCGGATCGCGATCTCGCGGCCGCGCCGAGGAGCTCGGGCCGCGCCTATCCTGGCCGCGCGATGCGCGTGCTCACGGTCGGGAACATGTATCCGCCGCACCACCAGGGCGGTTATGAGCTCATGTGGCGCTCGAGCGTCGAGCAGCTGCGGGCGGCCGGGCACGAGGTCCGGGTCCTGACCACCGATCACCGCGAGGCGCAGCCCGACCCCGCGGTGGACGAGGGGTCGGACGTACACCGCGAGCTGCGCTGGTACTGGAGCGAGCACGACTTCCCGCATCTGTCGGTGCGCGAGCGGCTGGCCCTCGAGCGCCACAACCTGCGCGCGCTCGACCGCCATCTCGAGGAGTTCGCCCCCGACGCGATCGCCTGGTGGGCGATGGGAGGGATGTCGATGTCGCTGCTGGAGCGCGGCCGCCGCGCCGGGGTGCCGGCCGTGGGGGTCGTCGTCGACGAGTGGCTCACCTACGGCCCGCTGGTGGATGGCTGGCAGCGGACCTTCGGGCGGCCGGCGCTCGCCTGGGCCGCGGGTCCGCTGACCGGGGTGCCGAGCCGGCTGCGGCTCGAGCGGGTCGCGGAGTGGATCTTCGTCAGCGCCTACCTGCGCGAGCGGGCGCTCGCGGGCGGGCTCGCCGTCGACGGGGCGCCCGTGGTACACGCGGGGATCGATCCGGGCGAGTTTCCGGCCGCCGAGGAGCGCGCTTGGGACGGGAGCCTGCTCTGCCTCGGGCGGATCGAGCGCCGCAAGGGGATCGCGACCGCGATCGCGGCGCTCGCGGCGCTCCCCGGGTGCACCCTGCGCTGTGTCGGCCCCGGCGACGACGTCCACCTCGCCGGCCTCGAGCGCATCGCCTCACAGCGCGGCCTCGGGCCCCGGGTGCGCTTCGAACGCCTTCCGCGCACCGCGCTCGCCGGCGCCTACGCGGCCGCCGACGCGCTGCTGTTCTGCGTCGAGTGGCCGGAGCCCTTCGGGCTCGTGCCCCTGGAGGCGATGGCGGTCGGGACGCCCGTGATCGCCACCGGCACCGGCGGCTCGGCCGAATATCTGCGCGACGGTGAGAACTGCCTCCTGGTCGAGCCCGGCGACGCCGAGGCGGTCGCCGAAGCGGTCGGCAGGCTGCTCGGCCACCCGGAGCTCCGCCGGCGACTGCGCGCCGCCGGCTTCGAGACCGCGGCCGGGCACGACGAGCGGCGCTTCAACGAGGCGGTCGCCGCGGCGCTCGCACGGGTGGCGGGATGAGCGACCCGCGGGTGACGATCGCCGTGGTCTCCTGGAACACGCGCGAGCTGCTCAGCCGCTGTCTCGAGTCGATGCGCCCCGACGCCGACGCCGGCCTGGCCGATGTCTGGGTGGTGGACAACGCCTCGGACGACGGCTCGGCCGACCTCGTCCGCGAGCGCTTCGGGTGGGTGCGGCTGATCGCGAGCGAGCGCAACCTCGGCTTCGGGACGGCGGTGAATATGGTCGCCGAGCGCACCTCGACCTCCTGGCTGGCGCCGGCGAACGCGGACATCGAGCTCCGGCCGGGGGCGCTCGCGGCGCTGCTCGAGGCGGGGGCCGAGCACCCGGAGGCCGGCGCACTGGCCCCGACGCTGATCGTTCCCGACGGCTCGACCCAGCACTCGGTGCACGCGTTCCCCTCGCTGACGCTGGCGCTCGCCTTCAACTCCGGGGCGGCCGCGATCGTCCCCGGGCTCGGCGACCGCCTCTGCCTCGAGCGCCGCTGGGACCCGGCGCGCGAGCGCGAGATCGACTGGGCCCACGGGGCCTTCGTGCTCGTGCGGCGCGCGGCCTTCGACGCCGTCGGCGGCTTCGACACCGAGCAGTGGATGTACGCCGAGGACCTCGACCTGGGTTGGCGGCTGGCACGGGCCGGATGGCCGACCTGGTTCGTGCCGGGGGCGCGGGTGCGCCACGAGGTCGCCGCGGCGACCAGCCAGCAGTTCGCCGACGACGAACGCGCCGCCCAGCACATGGCCGCCGCCCAGGACTGGATGGCGCGGCGGCGGGGCCGGGCCGCCGCGCGCGCGTACGCGGCGATCAACGCCGTGGGCTCCGGGCTGCGGCTGGCGGCGCTGATCCCGCTCGCACGCCTGTGGCCGGGGCGCTTCGGCCCTCGACGGCAACTCGAGGCCCGTTACGTCCGCCTTCACGCCGCCGGGCTCCGCGGCTAGGGGTAGCGTTGCCCGCGGTGAGCGAGCGCCTGGCCGAGATCAGCTGGTACCACACCCAGGAGCTCGGGCCGGGCGTCGTCACGCCGGGCATGTTCGACCTCCGCCCCTACGTCGAGCGCTACGGGATCCCCGCCGATCTCGCCGGCCTGCGGGCGCTCGACGTCGGCACCTTCGAGGGCTTCTGGGCGTTCGAGCTCGAGCGCCGCGGGGCCGAGGTGGTGGCGCTCGACGTCGATTCGATCCAGGACCTCGACTGGCCGCCGCGGCTGCGGCCCGCGGCCGACGGGCGCCGCGGCGAGGGCTTCGAGGTCGCGCGGGAGGCGCTGGACAGCGACGTGCGCCGGGTGGGGCTCTCGGTCTACGACGCGACCGCCGAGGCGCTCGGCGGCGGGTTCGACCTCGTCTTCTGCGGCTCGGTGCTGATCCACCTGCGCGACCCGATGCTGGCGCTCGAGCGGCTCGCCGCGCTCTGCCGCGGCCGCCTGATCCTCGCCGAGGAGTACAGCCGCCGGCTGGCCTGGCTGCCGTTCGGCGCGGCCGAGTTTCGCGGCGAGACGCCCTGGTCGACCTGGTGGCGCCCGTCGCCTCGCGCCTGGCTGGCGATGGTCCGCTGCGCCGGGTTCGAGGACGTGCGCGAGCACGGGCGCTTCCGGATGCGGCTGCGCGAGGGCCGGCACTCGGTCCCGCACGTCGTCGTCCACGCGGCCGCGCCGAGGGGGGCGGGATGAGCCGCGGCCTGCGGCGGCTGCGCGGCCCCGTCCAGGCCGGCGTCATCTGGGCCGGCTATCGCGGCGGCCCGCGGCTGATGTCCCGGCTGCGCAAGTGGTGGGTGATGGCCCGCAACCCGCAGGTTCGGTTCGAGATCTCCGAGCCGGTCCACTTCGGGCCCGGGTTCGGGATCCACGCCCCTTACGGCGGCACCCTGCGGGTCGGTCAGGCGGTCGAGTTCCGGCGCGGCTTCCGGCTCGAGCTGGCCGACGGGCACTCCGAGGTCTCGATCGGCGCCGGCTCGGCCTTCACCTACGACGTGCTGATCCAGTGCGGCCGGCGGATCGAGATCGGCGAGCGCTGCATCTTCGGCCAGGCGACGACGATCGTCGACGGCGACCACCGCTTCGGCGACCTCGAGCGGCCGATCGTCGAGCAGGGCTACGACCTGCGGCCGATCTCGATCGCCGACGGTGTCTGGACCGGGGCCAAGTGCACGGTCATCGCCGGGATCGGCGCCGGCACGGTGGTCGGCGCGAACTCGGTCGTCACCCGCGAGCTGCCCGCGAACGTGGTCGCCGTCGGGGCGCCGGCGCGGCCGATCGACTACTTCGGCCCGCCCGGCGGTGAGCCGCCGGAGATCGGCGGGTCCTCCTCCTCGGCCTCGGCCCAGGCGGACAGGAAGTCGGGCGCCAGCTCCTGACGGTAGTAGAGGTCGGCGCTGTCCCAGGCGCGGGCGCCGATCACGGGGGTCGAGCGGTCTACGTGGCGGATCAGGTGGCGCCCGCGGCCGGGGCCGCGCGGCAGCTTCGCCGCGTGGCTGAACATGCGGAAGAACCAGGGCTCGAGCTCGGGATGCTTGGCGACGAAGCGGCGCTCGGCGAAGGCGATCCGGCGTACCCGCCGCTTGTAGAACGGCAGGTCGTAGGTGCGCAGGTGCTCGACCACGGCGTCGCGGTTGTAGAGCAGGCGCAGGCCCTGGGCCTGCGCGCGGTAGCCGAAGTCGAGGTCCTCGTAGCCGTACGGGAGCCGGACCTCGTCGAAGCCGCCGACCCGCTCGACGAACTCCCGTTTGGCGGAGACGTTGGCGCCGTAGAACCGCCCCCAGCCCGCGTCGATCCCGTCGATCGAGGGATAGTCGAACTGGACTCCGTGTTCGAGCCAGTGCATGAACGGGGTCACCCGGACCTCGCGCGCCCAGCGCACGTGCCCGAGAACGGCCACCTCAGGCGCCGGCTCGCGTCCGTGCCAGGCGAGGTGGCCGGAGACCAGGCCGGGCTCGGGGACCGTGTCGTTGTCGGTGAACAGGACCAGCGGCGCCTCGGCCGCGCGCCAGCCGGCGTTGCGGTTTGCCGAGAGCCCGGGGATCTCGGCGGTCAGCCGGCGGACCGGGTACGCGCGCTCGCCGATCGCCGCCTGCACCGACTCCGGCTCGCGCTCGGCGCGATCGGAGACGACGATGACGTCGAAGCTCCTCGCTCTGGCGTCCTGGGATCCGTAGCCGTCGAGCACCCGCGCGAGCCCGGCGTAGTTGCCGAGGGTCGAGAGGACGACGCTCAGGCGCGGGCTCATCCCGCGGCCGGGCGGGCGACGATCACCCCGTGCGGGTCGCCGCGCCAGCTCGCGAGCAGCTCCTCGCGCCCCGCCGCCGACGTGAGCAGGCGGGGGTTCGTCAAGCGCCGCGGATGGCCCTCTCCCGGCGGCATGAACAGGCGCCGCGGCGGCCGCGTGAGCTCGAAGCCGGCCGCCTCGGCGAGCCGCGCGAGCGCCGCCAGGTTCGGCTTCCACCACCACGGGCGGCCGCGCCCGTCGAGGACCGCGACCGGCTGACGGGGAAAGCGCCGCGTCTTCGCCAGGTCGATCGCGTCGACGATCACCGCCTCGCCGGCGCATACGGAGCGCACCGCCGTCAGCGCGCCGACCGGGTCGCGCAGGTGCAGCAGCAGGCTGCCGAGGTAGACGAAGTCGAAGCTGCCGAGGTCGGCCGCCTGGAGCTCGTAGACGCTGAGCTCGCGACGCTCGACCGCCGAGCCGAGCGCCTCGCGGGCGAGCTCGAACCCGGCGCCGCCGCGCTTGCGCTCGGCCAGGGCCGCGACCACCTCCTCGGTCGAGTTCGCCGGCCAGTCCCAGCGGCGCGGGTCGAGGACGTCGATCGCCACCACCTCGGCGGCCCCGCGGCGCTCCATCTCGAAGGCCCAGAAGCCGTCGAAGGTGCCGACGTCGAGGCAGCGGCGCCCGGCGAGCGAGCCGGGCAGGATCTGCGCGGCGAGCTCGCGGAGGTCGAACCAGCCCGGGGTCCGCAGCCCCGGCGCCAGCTCGAGGGTGTGGTACCACTGGCGGCCCTCGACCTGCTCGCGCAGCTCCGCCGCGGTCACCGCTCCGCTCACGCGGCCAACTTAGTACACGCGTGGCAACCGCACGGCGGCCGCCTGGCCGCCGCTATCGTGGCCGCGATGGCGGCGCTCGAGCTCTCCGCGGCGCGCGAGCGGGCCGAGCTCGAGGAGTACCTGGGCGCCGGCTTCGAGCTTCGCCGGCTGCAGGACTACGAGGGCGAGCTCGAGCGCGAGTTCGCCGGCTACGCCGACGAGCGGGCCTTCTACCGCGAATCGGAGTCCTACCTCTACAACCTGACCGCGTTCGCGATGACGCAGACCAAGCTCCCCTACCTGCGCGAGCTGGTCCGCCTGGTCGCCCCGGGAGCGCGCCTGCTCGACTACGGCTGCGGGATCGGCTCCGACGGACTGGCCCTGCTCGACGCCGGCTACAGGGTCGAGTTCGCCGACTTCGACAACCCCTCCGTCGCCTACCTGCGCTGGCGCCTCGCTCGCCGCGGGCTCGAGGCGCCCGTGTGGGACCTCGAGCGCGAGGTCCCGGACGGCTTCGACGCCGCCTACGCCTTCGACGTGATCGAGCACGTCGACGACCCGTTCGCGTTCCTGGCCGAGATGGAGAGCCGGGCCGCGCTCGTGGTCGTCAACCTGCTCGAGCCCGGCCCCGCCGAGCGCGAGCCGGCGAGCCACCGCGAGCTGCCGATTGCGGCGATCGGCCGCCACGCCGCGGACGCAGGCCTGCGCTCGTACGGGATCCACCACGGGCGCTCGCACCTGCTCGCCTACGAGCCCGGGGCAGCGGGCCGGCTCGCGCGCCTGCGCGGGAGGCTCGCGATCCTCGCCGCCCGCGCCCGGCGCCGACGGCGCGGCGGCGCCCCGGTTGGGGCGATCATCTAGCGGATGTCAGAGCAGCCCGCGGCCCCGGCGAGCATCGTCGAGGACGAAGCGGTCGAGACGGCGGTCGAGCCGCTCACCGACCGGATCGCGCTCGAGGGTCGCGGCCTGCGCGAGCACACCGCGCGCGGGGCGATCATCAATTCGCTGTTCCAGGCCGGGATCGGCGTCCTCGGCCTGGCCCAGCGGGTCGCGGTCGCGGCGCTCCTGACGATCACCGAGTACGGCCTGTGGGGCCTGATCGTCACCGCGCTGATCACGCTCGCCTGGCTGAAGCAGATCGGCATCGCCGACAAGTTCGTCCAGCAAGACGAGGCCGACCAGGAGGCTGCGTTTCAGAAGGCGTTCACGCTCGAGCTCGCCTACAGCGCGATCTTCTTCGTCATCGCCTGCGTCGCCTTCCCGGTCCTGGGCGCGATCTACGGGCACACCGAGATCATCCTCCCCGGAATCGTGCTCGCCTCGTCGCTGGTGATCAGCGCCGCCGAGGCGCCGATCTGGGTCGCCTACCGCCAGATGCGCTTCGTCCGCCAGCGGGTGCTCGAGTCGATCGATCCGCTGGTCGGCGCGGTGGTCACGATCGCGCTCGCGATCGCCGGCTTCGGCTACTGGAGCCTGGTGCTCGGCCCCGTGGCCGGCAGCATCTGCGGCGGGATCGCAGCGGTCGCCACTTCGCCGTACGAGCTGCGGCTGCGCTACGACCGGGGCACCCTGCGCGAGTACTTCTCCTTCTCCTGGCCGCTGCTCGCCGCCAGCGCCAGCGGGCTGGTGATCGTCCAGGCCGCCGTGCTGATCGGCAACTTCACCGTCGGCCTCGCCGGGCTCGGGGCGCTGGGGCTGGCGACCACGTTCTCGATGTTCGCCGACCGGCTCGACTCGCTCATCCGGCGGACGATCTACCCGGCGGTGTGCGCGGTCAAGGACCGCACCGCGCTGCTGTTCGAGGCGTTCGAGAAGTCGAACCGGCTGGCGCTGATGTGGGCTTTTCCGTTCGGCGTCTCGCTGGCGCTCTTCGCCCCCGACCTGATCAGCTTCGTGCTGGGCGAGCGCTGGCGCGAGGCGGAGGTCCTGCTGCAGGTCTTCGGGCTCACGATCGCCGTCCGCCAGGTGGCCTTCAACTGGGTGATCTTCTACTCGGCGATCGGCGACAACCGCCCGATGGCGGTCTCGAGCTTCGTCCAGCTCGGGGTCTTCGCCGTGGTCACCGCGCCGCTGATGATCGTCGCCGGCCTCGACGGCTACGCGGCCGGGATGGCGGTCGCGGTCTGCGTCGACCTCGGCGTCCGCGGCCACTACCTCGGCCGCCTGTTCGCGGGCTTCCGCATCTGGCGCCACCTGATCCGCTCGATCGCCCCGAGCGTCCTGCCGGCGGTCGCGATCCTCGCCCTGCGCGGGCTCACCGACGTCGACCGGACGCTCGGCCTGGCGCTGGGGGAGCTCGGCCTGTACATCGCGCTGACGGTCGTCTGCACCATCGCCTTCGAGCGCTCGCTGCTCAGCGAGCTCTTCGGCTATCTGCGCCGCGGGATGCGCGCCGCGCCCGCGCCTGGGTAGTGCCCGGCGCCGCCACCCGCTCCGGTGCGGCCGTGGCGTCGAAGCCGGGGCTTGGCGGTGAGGGAGGGAGCGGCGGGCGCTGGCGAGGGGTCCCGTGCCGAGGGTTCGGACCGCGAGTGATGAGTTATCCACCATTTGGGGTGGTCAAGTCACCTCTCGCCGTCCGAACACCGCCCCCTTCACTGCCAATACCCGGCCCCGCGCTCGCGGCGCACGCCGGGGCACCGCACCGGCGGGCCCTACATGTAGCCGAGCAGGCGCATCCGGCGCTCGAGGTCGGCGCGCTCGTCCGCGGAGATCTGCGGGGTGCCGGCAACAGGCGGCGTCGAGGCCGTCGCGGTCGCCGCGGGATGGTCGAGCGCGCCCCGCAGTGGCGCGATCGCCTCCCCGTCCGCTCGCTCGACGGCGCGCGGGGCGAGCTCGAGCGGGTCGGCGGCGAGGTCGAAGAGCTCCTCGCGCTCGCCGCGGCGCTGGAGCTTTCGCCGCCCGTCGGTGGCGGCGATCAGCGGCCGACCGACGCGCTCGGCGGCCGCCTCCGGGTCGACACCCCACTCCTCGAACGCCGGGCCCCAACGCGGGTCGTCGGCCGGGGCCGGCGGCTCGAACTGGGCCACGGCGACGCCGTCGGGCGGGAGTCCGTCGGCCCACGGGTGCACGTCGAAGTCGAGTGCGGAGGCGATGATCCGCGGCAGCGAGGCGAGCGAGACGACGCCCGGGTCGCCGTCGGCGACCCCGGGCCCCGCGATCACCAGCGGGACGCGGAGCAGGCGCTGGTCGAGCGAGAACGCGTGGCCCATCAGCCCGCCCTCGCCGAAGTTCTCGCCGTGGTCGGAGGTGACGATCACGAGCGTCCCCTCGAGCATCCCGCGCCGGTCGAGCTCGGCGAGCAGGTCGCGCAGCCAGTCGTCCATCAGCCTCACCGAGCGGGCGTAGAGGTGGCGCATGCGCTCGAGCGCCGCCGGGGCGACGTCGAAGCCGCCGGCGCACGCCTTCCAGATCCCGCTCAGGGTCAGATGGCGCCGCGCCTCCTCGCCCGCGCGCAGTCGGTCGACCGGACCGAGGTCGTCGTACGGCCACGGCGGGAGGTAGGGGGAGTGGCACTCGACCAGGTTCACGAACCAGAACCAGGGCTTGCTGCCCTGCCTGTCGAGCCACGAACGCAGCATGGCTCCGGCCGCGGCGGCGCCGTCGTCGGTCTTCGCGCGGACGGCCTCTCGCGCCCAGCGGACGCGGTCCCGAAGCCCGGTGCGGTCGAGGTGCGCCTGGCGCCCGGAGCCGATGTAGCTGAACTCGTCGAAGCCGAGGCCGAAGCCCGAGTCGACCGTGACCCAGAGGTTGGTGCTCAACGCCCGGGTCTCGTAGCCGTGCGCGCGGAGCACGTGGGGGAGGAAGCGGTCGCGGTGTGCCGCGAGCACCTCGCGCGCGGCGAGCGGCGAGCCCTCGGGCAGATCGAGGATCCCGGTGGCCCGGGGGAGCAGGCCGGTGAACATCGCCGCGTGCGAGGGCAGGGTCCAACAGGCGGGGGCGTGGACTCCGCCCAGCGCCCGGCCGCGCCGCGCCAGGTCCGCGATCGCCGGCGTGGCGCCGGGCGGCGCGCCGTAGGGCTCGAGCGCATCGGCGCGCGCGGTGTCGAGGACGACGAGGAGGATGTTCGGGAGCACCGGGCGCCAGCTTAGGAGCCGAGCTCGCGGCAGAAGGCTCGCAGCTCGTCGTTGAAGCGCTGCGGCTGCTCGAGGTTGCTCACGTGCCCGCACTCCGGGATCACGATCAGCCGCGCGCCCGGGATCGCGTCGCGCATCCGCTCCGCGATCGCGACCGGCGAGCGGGCGTCGTGCTCGCCCCAGACGAGCAGGGTCGGGACCTCGATCCGCGGCAGCAGGTCGCGGTGGTCGGCGGCGGCGGCCGCGTGGGCGTCGCGTCGGAATCCCGCGGGACGAAAGTCGCGGATGATCGCGCCGAGCTCGTCGGCGACCGCCGCGGGCGCGCTCTCGGAGAACAGGCCGGGCATCCACGCATCGGCGACCTCCTGCGGAGGCAGCTCGGACTGGCGGATGCACGAGGCGAGTCGGTCGGCGCATGATTCCGCCGACAGGGAGCCCGCCCAGCCGGCGTACGTGTCGGCGAGCACCAGGCCGGCGACCAGCTCGGGCCGCCGCCGGTAGAGCTCCTGAGCGAGGATCCCGCCCCACGACAGGCCGGCAACCACGGCCGGTCCGAGGCCGAGCGCCTCGATCAAGCCGGCGAGGGAGGCGGCGAATTCGGCGAGCCCGAACGGCTCCGACGGCTCGGCCGAGCGTCCCGCGCCCGGCTCGTCCCAGGCGACGACGGCGAGCTCGTCGGCGAGCCCGGCGAGCTGCGGGCGCCAGGCCCGGCTGTCGCAGAGCACTCCGTGGACGAGCACCAGCGGCGGCCCGTCGCCCGCGCGTTCGTACGCCAGCTCGAGCCCGTTTACCGCGACCGTCGGCACAGGTCGTATGGTGGCGCGCGATGGGCGCCGAGGCAAACCGGGCGGACCGGCCCGCGCCCCCGCCCGGGGCGCGCAACCTGGTCGTCGTCGTCCTCGACAGCCTCCGCTACGACTCCTGGATCGAGGCAGCTCCGCCGACACTGGCGCAGCTCGGACCGGTCGAGCGGCGCTGGAGCTACGCGACCTGGACGGCGCCCTCGCACTACAACCTGCTGATGGGGCTGCTCCCGCACACCAGCCCCCCTGAGGTCTACGCGTCGGAGTACTACAAGCAGGACTTCCGCCGCTACGCCGAGCGCCTCGGGGTCGAGGGGATCGAGTTCAAGCGGGTGCTGCCGTCGATCTTCATGCCGACCTACCTCCGGCACACGCTTGGCTATTGCACCGGCGCGCTGGTCTCGATGCCGGTGCTCAACCCGCACACGGCTATCAACCGCGACTTCGACGTCTACGAGCTGATGCCGACCCACAACGACATGGCGGCGATGCTGCCGCGGCTCGAGCTCGACGACGCCCGTCCCTCGTTCTGGCTCCTGAACGCCGGCGAGACCCATTACCCCTACGCGCTCGCCGACGAGGACCCGTCGGAGTGGCCGCGGATCTCCGGCGTGCACGGCGTCCTCGGGCGCCTGGACGAGGACGCGGAGGCGCCGACCGAGCCGCGCGAGTTCTTCGACCGGGCGCGGATGCGCGAGCTCCACGAGCGCCAGATCAACGCCGTGGGGCACCTCGACGGGGTGATCGCGCGCCTCTTCGACCAGCTGCCCTCGAACACCTGGGTGATCGTCACCTCCGACCACGGCGAGCTCTTCGGCGAGGACCGCTACTTCGGCCACGGCCCGGTCATGCACGAGAAGGTGCTCGAGGTCCCCTACGTCGAGGGCCTCGTCCCCTGAGCCCGCCCCGGCCGGGCTGAGCATGGACCCCGAGCTCGAGCGTCGCACGCTCGCCGCCGAGGACGGGCATTGGTGGTATCGCGGCCGGCGCGCGATCGTCCTCGAGGCCGCCCGCCGGTCGCTCGGCGTCGATCCGCGGCCGCGGATCCTCGACGCCGGCTGCGGCGGCGGCGCGGTGCTCGCCGAGCTCGCGCGGCTCGGGACCGCGGTCGGCCTCGAGCCCTCGGCGACCAGCCGCGAGCGGGCGCTCGCCCGGGGCGGCGGCGAGGTCCTCGACGGCGGCCTCGAGGCGCTGCCGTTCGCCGACGACGAGTTCGACCTCGCGCTCACCCTCGACGTGCTCGAGCACCTCGACGACGACCGCGCCGCGCTCGCCGAGCTGCGGCGGGTGGTGCGCCCCGGCGGCGCCCTGGTTGTCACGGTGCCCGCCCACCCGCGGCTCTGGAGCCGCCACGACGAGCTCAACCACCACCGGCGCCGCTACACACGCGCCTCGCTGCGCGCCGCCGCCACGGGCGGCGGCTGGGCGGTCGCCCGTCTGACGCACTTCAACTCGCTGCTGCTCCCGGCGGCCGCACTCGCCCGCCGCTTCGACCGCGGCGACGGGCTCGAGATCCCGCCGGCGCCGCTCAACCGGGCGCTCGAGCTGCCGCTGGGGCTCGAGCGGCGCGCGATTGCCGCCGGCCTCTCGCTCCCCTTCGGCCTCTCGCTGCTCGCCGAGCTGCGCTGAGCCGTGACTGGCGCATTTCGCTGGACTATCCGGCGTTTTGCGCCAGTCGGCGTGGGGGATGGGCGAGCAGGGCTAAGGTGCGAGGCCTGTTGTCCCGTCGAACAGGCCAGCGCCGATGAAGGTCGTCAGCTGCGAGCGCGCGAGCCTCGCGGTCGAGGACCTGCCCAGCCCCCGGCCGGCAAAGGGCCAGGTCCTGATCGAGGTGCTGCGCTGCGGCATCT
This sequence comes from uncultured Solirubrobacterales bacterium, assembly GCA_963842795.1. GTDB lineage: Bacteria > Actinomycetota > Thermoleophilia > Solirubrobacterales > 70-9 > WHSW01. The sequence continues at coordinate 65,518 of CAWJHV010000026.1, forward strand.
GCGGCTCGGACCTCCACGCCCGCCATCACTGCGACGAGCTCGCCGAGGTCATGGTCGAGGCCGGCTACGACGGGTTCATGCGCTCCGATCAGAAGGTCGTCTTCGGGCACGAGTTCTGCGGCGAGGTCGCCGAGTACGGGCCGGGATGCCGGCGCAAGACACCGACCGGCGCCCCCGTCGTGGCGCTGCCGCTCGTGCGGCGCGCGGGCGCGGTGCACGCGGTCGGCCTCTCGGCCGCGGCGCCGGGCGCGTACGCCGAGCAGGTGGTCGTCGAGGAGTCGCTGATGCTGCCGGTGCCCAACGGCCTGCCGCCCGATCTGGGGGCGCTGACCGAGCCGATGGCGGTCGGCCTGCACGCCGTCCGCCGCGGCGAGATCCGCAAGCGCGACGTCGGCATCGTGATCGGCTGCGGGCCGATCGGCCTCGCGGTCGTCTGCATGCTCAAGGCCAGCGGGGTCCGCACCGTGATCGCGAGCGACTTCTCCGCCGGGCGGCGAGCGCTCGCCACCGCCTGCGGGGCGGACGTCGTCGTGGACCCGTCCGCGGGCTCGCCGTACGCGGCTGCCGCGGACGCCGGCCACCTCGACACGGTGCCGGACGCGATCGAGCTCGCCCTGGGGACGATGGAGAAGCTCAGGCGCGCGCCCGTGCCCTGGCATCACGTCTGGCGCACGGCCGAGCGGCTCGGGGTGAAGCCGAAGCGACCGGTGGTCTTCGAGTGCGTCGGGATCCCCGGTGTGATCGACGAGATCATCGCGAGCGCGCCGCTGTTCTCGCGCGTGGTCGTGGTCGGCGTGTGCATGGGCGCCGACCGGATCCGCCCGGCGATGGCGATCAACAAGGAGATCGATCTCCGGTTCGTGATCGGCTATACGCCGCCGGAGTTCCGCGACACCCTCCACATGCTCGCCGAGGGCAAGGTCGACCCCGCCCCGGTGGTCACCGGCGTCGTCGGCCTACCGGGCGTCGAGAGCGCCTTCGACGCGCTCGGCGACCCGGAGGCCCACGCCAAGATCCTCATCGATCCGAAGTCGTCGGTCGCCGATCCCGCGGCCGCGACACGCGCCTAGGGTCCGCGCGTCAGTCCCAGCGCGCCTGGACGTTCCAGCGTGCGGTCAGCTGGTAGATGATCGTGATGTCGAGGAGGATGAGCAGGAACGCCCACAGCGGCGCCGCGGGGAACCACACGATCTGCGAGATCGCGTTGATGGAGACGAAGAGGACGCCGAACCATCGAGCCGCGGGATTGCCGACCAGCAGGCCGACGCCGGTGACGGCGATTGCCACGCCGAGGAGCATGTGGACCCAGCCCCAGGTCGTGATGTCGGCGACGAGCGCCCCCTGGCCGCCGACGACGACCACGTCGTCGTTAAGGATCCCGCCGAGCCCCCACAGCGCGTCGAGGGATCCGGCGATGAACATGACCACCCCGGCGAACGCGGCCCATCCCGAGTCGCCGGCGTGAGCGGATTCGCGTGACGGCATTGGCTTTCCTTCCGTGGTCGATGTAAACGCAGTCCTGAGCGGCGGTCTTCGCCCCGCGCGGCCAGATTCCTCCGGCGGGCGCCGCTCGCCGAGTGGCGAAAACGCTGAATAGTTCAGCGTTTTCGACCAGTCGCGCTTGCGGTGGCGCTCGTTCTCCGCGGGCTAGGAGTGGAGGAGCTCCGCCACCTCGTCGGCGGCGCGCTCGCCGTCGCGGATCGCGAAGTTGATCCCCCGGTCCTGGGGGTAGATCTGGGTCGTGTTGACGAGCAGCAGGCCGGCGACCGGCGTTTGGCGCGCCGGGATCAGCTCGCGGTAGCCGACCTTGACGATCGGCTGTCCGGCCGGCTCGCGGAAAAGCCACCTTCCTCGTACCCAGGAGCGGTCGAAGGCGGGGTTGAGCATCCGCAGCCCGTCGGCGTAGCGGTCGAGCAGCTGCTCGGCGTCGAGGTCGAGCAGCTCGTGGTCGGCGGGCAGGTAGTTGGTCACGTGCGAGAACACCCGCCCGCCGGTGTTCTCGGTGCCGACGAAGTTCGAGTGCTCGATCAGGCCGACGAACGGGTAGCGGCGGTCGGCGATGTTGACCCAGAAGTGCTCGGTCAACGGGCGCTCGAGCTCGAGCACCAGATTGAGCGCGGTGAAGTACTCGATCGCCTCGAGCCGGGAGAGGTAGTCCGGGCCGACCTCGCCCGCCAGCCCCGGGTCGAGCAGCTCGGCGAAGACGTGGTTGGGGACGCAGCAGACGATCGCCTCGTAGGCTCGCGGCGGCCCGTCGGCGTCGAAGCGGCGGGGGTCGAGCCCGCGCCGGAACGAGTCCGCGGCCCCCGGGACGACCGCCAGCCCGCCGTCGGCGCGCAGCAGCCGGGCGGCGGGGCGGTCGATCAGCACCCGGCCGCCTCCGTCCTCGATCCGCCGCCCGAGCTCGGCGAACAGCGGCTCGAAGCTGCCCGTGGGCCAGATGAAGCGCTCCTGGCGCGCCTCGCCGTCGCGGAGGCTGCGGCGCTTGCCGATCTTGTCCCAGATCCATCCCATCGAGATCTCCTCGGCGCGCTCGCCGAACTTGCCTCGCATCAGCGGCCCCCAGACGTGCTCCCAGGCCTGCTCGCCCATGTTGGCGCGGATCCACGAGCTCGCCGTCTGGCGCTCGTACTCGGCGATCCCGCGGCGGCCGAGCTGCAGCCGCAGGAGCGCGAGCCCCATCCGCAGCCGGGAGAGCGGCGACAGCGGCCCGAAGCGGAGCAGGTCGCCGACCCCGTTGAAGGGCCAGATGCGCCCCTCGATCGCAAACGCGGCGCTCGACGGGTAGCTGCGCAGCAGCTCGCCGAGGCCGAGCTGCTCGAAGGCGTCGATCGCGATCGAGTCGCTGGTGAACAGGTAGTGGTAGTAGCGCTCGATCCGCACGCCGTCGGCGACCTCCATCGTCGCCGCCTGGCCGCCGAGCCCGGGCCAGCGCTCGTAGACGTCGCACTCGACCCCGGCCTCGACCAGCCGCCGGGCGCAGGCCAGCCCCGCCGCGCCCGCGCCGATCACCGCGACCGCCATCAGAGCACCAGCCTGCGGTGGCGAAGGGAGCCGCGCAGCGAGGTCCAGGCGGCGGCGAGGTCGGCCGCCACGTAGACCGGGGCTTCGAGCGGGCCGGCGCCGAAGTGCCGGCAGCGCAGCGCCAGGTCGGCGCAGTAGGGGAGGGCGAGCAACGTCGCCGCCGGGCGCCGCCGGGCGAGCGCGAGCCCGGCGAGCGCCAGCCCGAGCCGGGGCAGGCTCGGGTTGCGGACCGTGCCCCAGCGCAGGGCCCGCGCCCGCAGGCCCGGATGGCGGCGGAAGGCGAGCACGGAGTCGCTGCCGCGCAACGCCGCGCGTACCGTGCCCAGCGGGCCGAGCTCGTCCACCGCGTGGTGGACGGCCGCGGCCTCGGCCCAGACGTGCCCGGCCCCGAGCCCGACGGCCCGCCAGCCGAGGTCGGTGTCCTCGCCCAGCGCCTCGGCGAAGGCCTCGTCGAAGCCGTCGAGGCGGGCGAGCAGCTCGGCCTCGTAGAAGATGTTGCAGGTCTCGAACCAGGGCCCGGGCGCCTCGATCGACCGGGTGCGGGCGAACGGGCCCAGCCGCACCAGCTCCCGCGGGATCGGGGTCGTCGGGCCCTGGACGATCGCCCCGGGGTTCGCGCGCGCCGCGGCCAGGCCGGCCTCGAGCCAGCCGGCGGCCGGCTCGCAGTCGTCGTCGGTGAACGCGATCCACGGCCCGCTCGCCGCTCGCCAGCCGAGGTTCCGCGCCCGCGCCGGGCCCTCGCCGCCGGCGCGCACCGTGATCAGCGCGAGCCCCTCGGGTTGACGCTCGAGCACCGCCGCCGTCTGCGGGCCCGAGCCGTCGTCGACGATCACGACCTCGAACGGCTCGTCGAGCGTCTGCGCCCGCAGGCTCACGAGCAGCGCCGCGAGCCGCTCGGGGCGGTCGCGGGTGGCGACGACGACGCTGACCGCCGGCGCGCCCATCAGCCGGACACCGCCGCCGGCCGGACGACCGGGCGCGGTGCCGCGGGTGCGACCGCGGCGACCGCGAGGATCGCGAGCAGGGGCTCGAGCGGCGCCCGGTAGCGGGTCGCGCTCGCGATCGTGAAGATCACCGACGCGGCGAGCGCCATCGCCAGCAGCGGGACCACCAGCGTCGTGCGGCGTCGCAGGCGCCAGAGGCCGACCAGCGCGGCCGCCAGGATCACGTAGTAGAGCGCGATCCCGGCGATCGCGAGGGCCTCCGAGCGGCCCTCGGGCTCCGCCTCGTCGACCGCGTACGCCGGCCGGCGGACGTCCCAGAATCGCGACAGCCCGTTCCAGTAGAAGGCCTCGAGCACCGAGAGCGGATGCTCGCCGATGTAGTCGAGGGCCGCGTCCTGGAGCCCCGAGCGCAGCTCGCCGTCGCCGACCGGGCCCCCCTCGAGCACCGCCGGAGGGTCGCGGAGGGCGAAGCGCCACGCGTACGGGTAGGTCGGGTCGTTCGCGGCCTCGTCGTTGAAGGTTCCGTAGGCGGCGCCGTCCTGGACCGAGATCGGGATCAGCTCGCCGTCGCTGACCACGTAGTTGCGGATCGTCCACGGGACCACGGTGAGCGCCGCGACCGCGACCGCGAGCGCGGTCAGCCCCCCGCCGCGGCGCCAGCCGGCGGCCAGCACCCAGGCGGCGAGGACGCCGGCGAAGGCGAAGACCGAGCTCGGGCGGATCAGGAGCCCGACCCCGGCGACGATCCCGACCGCGACGGCCAGCCTCGGGGTCGGGGTGCGCTCGAGGAAGAGCAGGTAGAGCAGCAGGGCCGCCGGGACCGTGAGCGCCTCCGGGTAGAGCAGCCCGTAGTACTCCCACACGAGTGGGAAGACGGCGACGATCGCCGCGGCGCCGAGGCCGACGGCGGGCCCGAGCAGCCGCCGGCCGAGCATCCAGGTGAGCAGGACGCCGAGCGGGGCGAGGACGAGCCCCTGGACGATCGCGACCCGCGCCGGCGAGGCGCCGAGCAGCTCGTACCAGAGCCCGACCCAGGCCGGGTAGATGGGCGCCTTCCAGGCGCCGGCGTGGGCGACGCCGAACGGCAACGTCGTCCACCAGGGCTTGCCGTCGGTGAAGAAGACGCCCTCGCTGTGGTACTCGCGCATGTCGCCGGCGAGCTCGATCGGCTCGGTGGCGGCGACGTAGACCAGCACCACCGCCGAGCTCAGCACGAGGAGGCCGCCGAGGGCCCAGAGCTCGCGGCGCGGCACCCCGGCGAGGCGGGCGCGCGCCCAGGCGGCTGCGCTCATCGCACCCGGGTCTCGTCGGCCGGTAGGGCCTCGGGCGCGTCGGGGGCGAGCAGGTCGGGAGGCGGGAGCGCGACGTTGACACGCCGCTTGACGATGTAGAGCGGGCGCCGCTTGACCTCGTCGTAGACCCGGCCGAGGTACTCGCCGATGATCCCGACCGTGATCAGCTGGATGCCCCCCAGCAGCAGCACGGCGAGCAGCACGGTGCTGATCCCGGAGACGTACTGGCCCGCGAGCTTGAGCCCGATCGCCACCGGGATCCCGAGGAAGGCGATCGCCGAGACCGCGAAGCCGAGCGCGGTCGCCATCTGCAGCGGGACGTGCGAGAAGGATGAGATCGCGTCGAGCGAGAACCGGAACATGCGCCGGGTCGTGTACTTCGTCTCGCCGGCCGGGCGCGGGGCGCGCTCGTAGGGGACGGCCGTCTGGGTGAAGCCGACCCAGACCGTCATCCCGCGCAGGAAGCGGCTGCGCTCCCGCATCGAGTTGAGCGCCTCGAGCGCGCGGCGGTCGAGCAGCCGGAAGTCGCCGGCGTTCTGGGCCAGGTCGATCTGCGCCATGCGCGAGAACAGGCGGTAGAACCAGCGGGCCGAGATCAGCTTGAGCCGCGTCTCGCCGGCGCGCTCGGTGCGCACGGCGTAGACGACGTCGGAGCCCTGGCGCCAGTGGTCGAGCATCGTCGGGATCAGCTCCGGCGGGTCCTGGAGGTCGGCGTCGATCATCACGATCACGTCGCCGCGGGCGTGGTCGAGGCCGGCGGTGATCGCGGCCTGGTGGCCGAAGTTGCGCGAGAGGGTGATCACCCGGGCGCGGGGGTCGGCGGCGGCGATCGCCTCGAGCCGCTCGGCGCTGCCGTCGTCGGAGCCGTCGTCGACGAGGATCAGCTCGAAGTCGTGCCCGGCCGCCGCCGCGGCGACGCGGCGATAGAACTCGGGCAGCACCTGCTGCTCGTTGAACACCGGGGCGACGATGCTGAGCGTGCTCGGCTCACCGTCGCCGCTGTCGCGGTCCGGCCCCATGCGGCGCCAAGGCTACCCAGCGCAGGCCCGGCCCAGTGCACCTTCGGCAGCGCCCGGCAGCTCGCCTTCACGGAGCCCGGCGACCGCGCTCGCGTAGGCCTCGGCGGTCGGGTACGGCTCGCCGGTGGCCGGGTCGGCGATTCCGTACCAGTCCTCGGGGTCGGCCGGATCGCGCTCGCGGCTGGTCCAGGCGAACAGCGCCACGCCGTTCACCTCGCACCCGGAGCGCGCGATCGCCGGGATCACCTCGGCGACGTTCTCGGCCCGGCGGGCCTCGTCGGCCCTCGGCGCGGTGCCCGAGCCCCGCGTGCGCCAGCCGATCTCGTTCACGCTCAGGGGCACGCCCTCGAGCCCCGCAGCGTCGGCGGTCGAGCGAAACCAGGCGAGCGTGTCGAGCGCCTCGGCGGGCATCTGGCCGTAGGGATGGGCCCCGAGCAGGTCGACCTCGGAGGCGAGCCCCGGGGCCGCGGCGAGCGCCCGGCGAAGGAACTCGCCGGCGGGCATCTGGACGCGCGCGGCCTCCGCCGGCACCGGGGTCTGGCCGAAGGCGGCGAGGCCGCCGAAGATCACCTCGGCCTCCGGATCGACGTCGTGGACCGCGTCGTGGACGGCGGCATAGAGCCGGCCGTAGCTCTCGGGGTCCGGCGACGGACACCAGAAGCTGTCGAAGTTGGGCTCGTTCCAGACCTCGTACTGGAGCACCGGCTCGTACGGGAGCTCGGGCTGGTCGCGCCAGAAGCTCCCGCGACGGCCGTAGCGGCGGGCGATCCCCGCGATCAGGGCGCCGAAGTCGCGCGGACGGGCCGGCGGGGAACGCTCGCCGCAGCCGGCGGCGCGTGCGCCGCGATCGCGGGCCCAGGCGGGAGTCGGCGCGCCGATGCCGGTCACCTGCCAGCGCAGCCCCCGGCGGGCCAGCGCCGTCACCCAGGCGTCGGTGGGCGCCAGGTCGAGGCGTGGGCGGCGTCCGCCCCGGGGCGGACGCGGCTCGGCGATCGCCCAGTCGAAATTGGCGCGGGCGAAATCGACCCCGAGCCCGGCGAGCGAGCGCAGCTGGCGCCCGAGCTCGGCCGTCCGCCCGGCGTTCGCGAGCGGCTCGAGGGACTGCGCGTTGATGCCGAAGAACGACGGCGGCAGCGGCGCCTGAGGGGCCCGCTGATCGCCCTCTTCGCATCCGCCGAGGGCCAGGCATGCGGCCAGCCCTGCGAGCAGCCGCCGCACGAGCGTGGAGCACGCATATCGACGTGCGTGAAAATGGCTCTCCAAAGGCGTCTAGTGCCGCTGTTACCCTGCGCGGCGATTACCGACCCCAGGTTGAGATCAGGAGGAAGACATTGACCAAGGCTGAGTTCGTCGACAGCATCTCCGGCAACTTCGACAGCAAGAAGGCCGCCGCGGACGCCGTCGAAACGTTCCTTGACGGAATCACCAACACGCTCGCGGGGGGCGGGGAAATCAGCTTCACCGGCTTCGGCAAGTTCAGCGTTGCCGAGCGGGGTCCGCGCCAGGGGGTGAACCCCCGTACCGGGGAGCGGATCACGATCGCCGGCGGCCGCGTGCCGAAGTTCTCGGCCGGGGCCGGGCTGAAGTCGCGGGTCAAGGGGGGCTAACAACCCTGAGCCGGGCCTTCGCCGACCGGTTGGCCGCGCTCGTCCGCGAGCGCGGCAGCCAGGTCTGTCTCGGGCTCGACCCCGATCCGGCCGGGCTCGAGGCGCGGGCCCGGCCGGAGGCGACCTCGGCGGCCGAGGCGGCGGCCGAGGCCGTCACCGAGCACTGCCTCGCCCTGATCGATGCGGCCGGGGCGGCCTGTGTCGCCGCCAAGCCGCAGCTCGCCTGCTTCGAGCGCCTCGGCTGGCCGGGATGGCGGGCGCTGGAGGCCGTCGCCTCCGCCGCCCGGGAGGCCGGGCTGCTGGTGATCGCCGACGGCAAGCGCGCCGACGTCCCGGTGAGCGCCGCGGCCTACGCCCAGGCGCTCTTCGGCTCGGTGGAGACGCCGTGGGGCGAGGTCGAGGGCCTGCGCGCGGACGCCGCGACCCTCAATCCGCTGCTCGGCGGCGACTCGCTCGAGCCGCTCATCGCCGCCGCCGAGGCGAGCGGGGCCGGCGCCTTCATCCTCGTTCGGACCTCGAACCCGGGCGCCGCCGACGTGCTCGACCTGGCGTCGGCCGACGGCCCGCTGCACGAGCACCTCGCCCGCATGGTCGCCGACCGCGCCCCCCGCCTGATGGGCCGGTCGGGGCTGAGCGGGCTCGGCGCGGTGGTCGGCGCGACCGAGCCCCGCTACATGGCGCGGCTGCGCGAGCTGATGCCGAGCTCGGTCTTCCTCGTCCCCGGCGTCGGCGCTCAGGGAGGCAGCCCCGACGAGCTCGCGCCGGCGTTCTCCGCCGACCCCGCGTCGGTCCTCGTGGCCGCCTCGCGATCGATCGCCGGCGCCGCCGATCCCGCCGCCGCGGCGGCCGATCTCCGCGATCGGGTCTGGGCTGTTTCGCAAACCGCCGCCCGCTGAGCCGCGGACCGCACCGGCACCGGCAGATGACCACCTACGATTTCCACACCAATGGAGGCGTCGAAAGGCGATCGCAAGCCCAACAGCTGGACGGCGCGGATCCTCGCGCCGGTACTGCTCGTGGTCGTCGCCGCGGCGATCGTGCTGATCGTCAGCGGGACGATGAGCTCCGACGACGACGGCGCCGACGGGCGCGAGCGCCAGTCCTCGAGCGGCGGCGGCTGCTCGCCGCCCGACGAGATCAAGGACGCGGTCAGGGACGGCTATTACGTGGTCCAGGAGGGAGACAACTTCACCACGATCGCCGAACGGACCTGCGTCGGGGAGGATCGACTCCAACAGCTCAACCCGAACCTCGATCCGTTCGGTCTCCAGGTCCAGAACTGCGTCGATCTGGTGAGCGACGGATGCAAGGCGCTCATCACCGGCTAGCCCCCCGGTCGCAGGCAGCGCCAGCCCTAGCCCTCATCCTGCTGACCCTGCTGCTCGTCCCCGGCGGCGCGTCCGCGGCCCCGAGCCCGCCCGCCGATCTCCCGGCGCGCGCCTGGGTGCTCGTCGACGCCGAAGACGGCGAGGTGCTCGCGGCGCACCGGGCCTCGGGCTCGTACTCGATCGCGTCGACGACGAAGCTGATGACCGCCTACGTCGCCCGACGCGAGCTCGGACTGCACGAGGTGGTCGTGGCCCCTCCGTACCAGGCGCTGGCGGCCGAGTCGCTGCTCGGGCTCGAGGCAGGCGAGCGGATCGAGGTCCGCGACCTGCTCTACGGGCTCCTGCTCGTCTCGGGCAACGACGCCGCCGAGGCGCTGGCCCAGGCGGCCGCGGGCTCCGAGGACGCCTTCGTCGCCGAGATGAACCGCACCGCCGCCAAGCTCGGCCTCGACGACACCTCCTACGCGAACCCGATCGGGCTCGACGAGGCGGGCAACTACTCGAGCGCCGAGGACCTGGTCGAGCTCGCGATCAAGCTCCGCCGCGACCGGCTCTTCCGGCGGATCTTCGACACCCCCGAGGCCGTGACCGAGACAGGAGCCCGCCCGAGGCAGCTCGTCAACCGCAACGTCCTCGTGCGCACGGTCCCCGACGTCAACGGGGTCAAGACCGGCTACACGATCGACGCCGGCAACGTGCTCGTCGGGTCGGCCGAGCGCAAGGGCGTGGAACTGGTCTCGGCGGTGCTCGGCGCGCCGAGCGAGTCGGAGCGCGACTCGGCGACCCTGACCCTGCTCGACTACGGCTTCTCGCTCTATCACCAGCGCAGCCCGGTGAAGGCCGACCGGCCCCTGGCCGCGGTCGAGATCCGCGACCGCGAGCTCGAGGTCCCACTGGCGCCCAGCCGGGACCTGAGGGTCACGGTCCGCCGCGGCCAGCGGCTCGAGACGTCCCTGCGGGCGCCGGACGAGGTCGAGGGCCCGGTGGCCCGCGGCGAGACGCTCGGCCGGGTCGTGGTCTCGATCGACGGCGAGCCGGTCGCCCGGGCGCCGCTCGCCGCGACCCGCGCGGCGGCGGCGGCGAGCCTCCTCGAGCGCTACGACGCCGCCGTCCCCGGCCCCCGGGCGGTGGCCTGGGGGGTGGCGATCGTCGGCCTGACCCTGATCTTCGTCGCGGCGATCGCGATCTGGGATCGGCGGCGTTAGGCGGTAGCCTTATCGCGAAGCGCGCGTGATTCTCACGGTCACCCTCAACGCCGCGATCGACCGCACGGTAGCGGTGCCCAACTTCCACCTCGGCCACCGCCATCGCGCGGTCGAGGCGCGAACGATGGCCGGCGGCAAGGGCGTCAACATCGCCCGCGCCCTGAGCCTGCTCGGGCGCCCGGTGATCGCGACGGGGCTCGCCGGCGGCGCCACCGGGACCCGGTTGCTCGACGAGCTGCGCGAGGAGTCGGTGCTGACGGCGTTCACGCGGATCGCCGGCGAATCGCGGACCAACCTCGCGGTCATCGACCCGACCACGGGCGAGCAGACGGAGATCAACGAGCGCGGGCCCGAGGTCTCCGAGGAGGAGATCGAGCGCTTCACCGAGAGGCTCCTCTACCTCGCCCAGGGGGCCGAGGTCTGCGTGCTCGCCGGCAGCGTGCCCCCCGGGGCCCCGGAGGATGCGTACGCGAGCCTGGTCTCGCAGCTGCGCGCGCGCGACGTGCTCACGGTGCTCGACTGCGACGGCGAGCAGATGCGCGCCGGGCTTCGAGCCGAGCCGGCGGTGGTGGCGCCCAACGTGATCGAGGCCGAGGAGGCAGTCGGGCACGAGTTCAACGACATCGACGACTTCACGCTCGGGCTCTCGGGCCTGCTCGAGATGGGAGCGGGGGAGGCGATCATCACCTCGGAGACCGGCTGCGTGGCGACCGTCGGCAAGGGCGCCGAACGGCGCCGCTACGAGGTCCGGATCGAGCAGCTCGACCCGGTGACCACTGTCGGCTCCGGCGACTGCTTCCTCGCCGGCTACGTCGCCGCCCGCTACGAGGGCGCCAGCGCGCGCGACTGCCTCGCCTTCGGCGTCGCGTGCGGGGCCGAGTCGACGCAGCACTTCGGCGCGGGCACGCTCGACCGCCGCGAGGTCGAGCGCCTGCTGCCGAGCGTCGAGATCAGCGAGCTCGGGGCTCCGGCAGAGGTCGCCTGAGCCGGGCCCGTCGATGAACGCGACCGCCGCCGAGGCGCGCCGGGCGCTCGACTCGAACCCGGTCTGGTACCACTCGATCGAGCTCGCCCCCGGGGTCGTCACCCCCGGCGAGGTGGATCTCCGGGCGATCGCGGCCCGGGTCCTGCCCGACGACCTCTCCGGTCTGCGAGCGCTCGACGTCGGCACCTTCGACGGCTTCTGGGCCTTCGAGATGGAGCGTCGCGGCGCCGAGGTCGTGGCGATCGACGTCGAGCAGCTCGAGGCGGCCGAGTGGCCGCCGATCTCCCGCTCGCGCCTGGAGCGCGAGGCGCGCGAGCGTGGGGTGGAGCTCGGGCGCGGGTTCGAGCTCGCCGCCGGCGCCCTCGGCTCGGGGGTCGAGCGCCGGCTGGTGAGCGTCTACGAGCTCACCGCCGAGGCGATCTCCGGGCCGGTCGACTTCGCCTTCAGCGGCGCGATCCTGCTCCACCTGCGCGACCCTGTGCGGGCGCTGGAGCGGATCGCCGGCGCCCTGAGCCCGGGAGCCGAGCTGCGCTTGCTGGAGCCGTTCTCGCGCCGGCTCACGCTGCTCAGCCCGAGGCGCCCGGCGGCCTCCTTCGGCGCCGCGGCGCAGGGCTTCGACTGGTGGCTGCCGAACCTCGCCGCGCTCGGGGGCTGGCTGCGGGCGGCGGGCCTGCGCGAGGAGCGGCGCCTGGCGATCGTCAGGCCGCCGGCGCGGGGGCGGATCAGGCTCTGGCAGGCCGCCTACGCGGCCCGCCGCTGAGCCGCGCCGGCGCGGCGGTTGACCACTGTTATCATCGCCAAGGCCTCGCATTCGGGGCCGCGGAGCCGCAAAGTGCGGCCTTACCGGCCCCTTTCGAGGGGCTTTTTTCGTCCGCGATCAACCGTAGGTTGGAGTTAGATCGATGACCCCGCTTGATGCACACCCAGTTGACGCGCGGACAGCGGCGCCGGATCGCGCCCGTGCTCCTCGCGCGTGCCAACCGGCACGCGCTTCGTCCCACGACCACGCCCGGCTTGCTGCCGCACGCCCCTGGGCGCACACCAACCGGAGGTCAGCGATCTGATGGAAGTCGAGATCGGACGCGGTAAGAAGGGCAGGCGGGCCTACGGGTTCGACGAGATCGCGATCGTGCCCTCACGGCGCACCCGCGACCCTGACGACGTCGACATCTCCTGGGCGCTCGGCCCGTACCGGTTCGACCTGCCGCTGCTCGCCTCGGCGATGGACGGCGTGGTCAGCCCGGCGACGGCCGCCGAGCTCGGCAGCCTCGGCGGGCTCGGGGTGCTCAACCTCGAGGGGATCTGGAGCCGCTACGAGGACGCCGAGGAGAAGCTCGGGCAGATCGCCGCGGCGCCGCCGGAACAGGCGACGACGATGATCCAGGAGGTCTACTCCGAGCCGGTGAAGCCGGAGCTGATCGCCCAGCGGGTCGAGGAGATCAAGGCGGCCGGCGCGGTCGCGGCGGGCTCGCTCACCCCGCAGCGGGTCACCACGTACTACGAGCTCGCGCTCGAGGCCGGGCTCGACATCCTCGTGATCCAGGGGACCGTGATCTCGGCCGAGCACGTCTCCTCGAAGAGCGAGCCGCTGAACCTGAAGGAGTTCATCGGCGAGGTCCCGGTGCCGTGCATCGTCGGCGGCTGCGCCTCCTACTCGACCGGCCAGCACCTGATGCGCACCGGCGCGGTCGGGGTCCTGGTCGGCGTCGGTCCGGGCGCCGCCTGCACCACGCGCGGGGTCCTCGGGCTCGGCGTCCCGCAGGCGACCGCGATCGCCGACGTGGCCGCGGCGCGCTCCCAGCACATGCTCGAGACCGGCGAGTACTGCAACGTGATCGCCGACGGCGGCATGCGCACCGGCGGCGACGTCTCGAAGGCGATCGCGTGCGGCGCCGACGCCGTGATGATCGGCTCCCCGCTGGCGCGCGCCAAGCAGGCGCCCGGCCGCGGCTATCACTGGGGGATGGCGACCTTCCATCCCTCGCTGCCGCGCGGGACCCGTGTGACTACCCAGCAGGACGGGACCCTGGAGGAGATCCTGCTCGGCCCCGCGCACGAGAACGACGGCACCTTCAACCTGATGGGCGCCCTCCGGACGTCGATGGCCACCTGCGGCTACGAGGACATCCGCGACTTCCAGCGCGCCGAGGTGATGGTCGCCCCGGCCCTGCAGACGGAGGGCAAGCAGCTCCAGCAACAGCAGTCGGTCGGCATGGCGTCGAACGGCAAGGCCCGGGTCTCGAACGGAGTCGCCGTCTCGGATGCCTAGGCGGGCGGCCGGCGCAGCTCGGGAGGCGCCCGCGGCCGTCGCCGAGCACGACCCCGCGGGCGCCGTCCGAGGCGCCGACGGCTCACGCGGGCCGCTGGTGGAGGGCGACCCGGCGCTTCCCCTCGAGCCCGGGGTCGACGACCCGCTCGAGATCGCTCCCCCGGAGACCGCCCACGAGGAGGTCCTCGTCCTCGACTTCGGCGGCCAGTACTCGCAGCTGATCGCCCGCCGGATCCGCGAGTGCGGCGTCTACGCCGAGCTGCTCCCCCACGACCTGCCGCTCGAGGCGATCCGCGAGCGCTCGCCGGCCGCGCTCGTGCTCTCCGGCGGCCCCGCCTCGGTCTACTCCGAGGGCGCCCCGCGGCTGCGCACCGAGCTGCTCGAGCTCGGGATCCCGGTGCTTGGCATCTGTTACGGGATGCAGGCGATGGTGCTCGAGCTCGGCGGCCGCGTCGAGGGCGCCGAGGCGGGCGAGTTCGGCCGCACGGCGCTGCGCCTAACCGGCGAGGGAGGACGGCTGCTGGCGGGCCTGCCGCCCGAGCAGCAGTGCTGGATGAGCCATCGCGACGCGGTCTTCGAGCCGCCACCCGGGTTCTCGGCGCTCGGCGCCAGCCCCGGCTCGCCGGTCGCGGCGCTCGAGGACACGGAACGCGGGCTCTACGGGATCCAGTTCCACCCCGAGGTCGTCCACACCCCCTATGGCCAGCAGATCCTCGACCGCTTCCTGACCCAGATCGCCGGCTGTGCAGCCGACTGGTCGCCGGCCTCGGTGATCGACGAGCAGGTCGGGCGGATCCGCGCCCAGGTCGGCGATGCCGGGGTGATCTGCGGGCTCTCCGGCGGGGTCGACTCGGCGACCGCCGCGGCGCTCGTGCACCGGGCGATCGGGGACCAGCTCACCTGCGTGCTCGTCGACCACGGGCTGATGCGCAAGAACGAGGCCGATCAGGTGGTCGGCGCGATGGAGGAGCTCGGGGTCAACCTGATCCGCGTCGACGCCGAGCGGCGGTTCCTCGACCGGCTCGCCGGCGTCGACGAGCCGGAGCGCAAGCGGATGATCATCGGCGAGGAGTTCATCCGCGTGTTCGAGGACGAGGCGGCGAAGCTCGAGGACGCAGCCTTCCTCGTCCAGGGGACGCTGTACTCGGACGTGATCGAGTCGGGCGGTGACGGGCGCGAGGCGGACACGATCAAATCCCACCACAACGTCGGCGGCCTGCCCGAGGACCTCGGCTTCGACCTGGTCGAGCCGCTGCGGATGCTGTTCAAGGACGAGGTGCGCGCCGTCGCCGCCGAGCTCGGCCTCTCCGAGCGGGTGGTCTGGCGCCAGCCGTTCCCGGGCCCGGGGCTGGCGATCCGGATCGTCGGCGGCGAGGTCAACCGCGAGCGGCTCGACATCCTCCGCGACGCCGACGCGATCCTCCAGGAGGAGATCAAGGCGGCGAGCCTCTACCGCGAGCTCTGGCAGTCGTTCTGCGTGCTCCCCGTGGTGCGCTCGGTCGGCGTCCAGGGCGACGGCCGCACCTACGCCTACCCGATCGTGATCCGCGCGGTCACCTCCCAGGACGCGATGACCGCCGACTGGGCGCGGCTGCCCTACGACCTGCTCGAGCGGGTCTCCAACCGGATCATCAACGAGGTCGCCGGCGTCAACCGCGTCGCCCTCGACATCAGCTCGAAGCCGCCGGCGACGATCGAGTGGGAGTAGGGGCGGGGCGGTAGCGCGCGGCACCCCGGGGGGCGAGCTCCGAGGGTGCCGGCCGGGTTTGGCGGTAAGGGGGTGGGAGTGTGCGCCTTGCGCGACGTTGGCGCGGCTTCGGTGCGCCCTGGCCGCACGGGCACCGTCCGCCGGCCACGCTGGGCGAAAAACGTCCTCCGTGAGGACGAAAGGCGCCCACCGCCCGCGAGCGGTCGAAAACGATGGACTATTGAGCGAAATGCGCCAGTCGGCGCTCGGGGGGCCGATCCCGTAGCGCGCCGAGGGATCGAGGCGGGCGCGGAGGACGTGGCGGGAGTTATTCGATCAGCGCTCCGAGAGCCTCCTCACCTGGCGCTCGAGGTCGGCGATCCGCTCGGCCTGCGAGGCGAGGTCGCGCTCGAGCGTTGCCCGCTGCGGCCGCGCGACGACCTGGGTGCCGAGCTTGCCGGAGGCGTTGACCACGACCGTCCTGGTGGCGCCGGAGACGTTGCGATTGAAAATGCCGCCGACATAGGCGGCGGTGTTGGCGGTCGTGCCGATCCGGATCGTGTTCGCGTCGGCGGCCACTCCCGGGTTGCCGATCTCGATGTTGTTCGAGCCGTTCCTGACGGCTGCGCCGGCACCCGCACCGATCGCGACGTTGCCCGAGCCCCGCGCCAGCCTGAGCGCGCGGTCGCCGATCGCCGTGTTGTCGTTGGCATTGGTCGCGGTGAACAGCGCGTTGGTGCCGAGGGCGGCGTTACGGTCGCCGACCGTGTTGTTGAGCAGCGCCTGATATCCGTTGGCGGCGTTGTCCCGTCCGTTCGTGTTGAAGACCAGGGCGTTGAAGCCCGTGGCCGTGTTCTGGTTACCGGTCGTGTTCGAGAACAGGGTGTCGCGGCCGAGCGCGGTGTTCGCGGTGCCGGTCGTGTTGTTTTGCAGCGCCAGGAAGCCGAGCGCCGTGTTGTAGCTGCCGGTGCTCTCCCTCAGCGCCTGGTATCCGATCGCAGTGCTCTGATTGCCGATCTGGTTGCTCTGCAGCGCGCTCGCGCCGACCGCGGTGTTCCCAGTGCCAGAGGTGTTGGCGAAGAGTGCGGAGCTGCCGATCGCGGTCGTCCCATCGGCCTCGTTGCCGAAATCGAGGGCGTTCGTGCCCACGGCCGTCGTCCCGACGGCGTCCGTGATGTGTCCTCCCGCGAAAGCGCCGATGCCGACGTTGGAGTTGCCCGTATCGACCGTCTCGAGAGCACGATCGCCGACGCCCGTGTTGAACGATCCGGTCGAGACCTCCTCCAGAGCGAACATCCCCAGCGCCGTGTTGTCGAGTGCGGAGGGGTCGAGCGACGGGAACGGGTCCGGCCGCGTCGCGATGTTGTTCCTCGCGTCGTAGTACACGTCCGTCGTCAACGCCTGCGCCGTCGCGCCCGACATCGCGATCAGCCCTGCCGCCAGCGCCGTCGCACCGAAAAACCGGATTCCCATCTGGATCCCTCCCGTTGAGTGTCGCCCCACACGGGGCCGCTCCAACCAGTCTCCCCGCGCCGCAGCCCCGCCGCATCCGTACTTTCCCGCGGGCCGCTTCGCCGCGCGAGCGGTGCCTCGCTCCCGATATTCAGGAGCGAGGCACCTCTCGGGCCGCCGGCGGCTACGGACCCTGCTCGCCGAGCACGGCGACCGTGCCGTCGGCGAACTGGGCGACGAGTTGTGTGCGCCCGGCCTGGTCGCGGCGAAGATCCGCACCCGGTCGGCCGCCGGCGGGGCCGGCTCGGTCTCCTCGGCGAGCGTGACCTCGGCGCCGTAGCTGGTCTTGCCCTGGTTCGGGGCGCTCAGCGTCAGCCCGGACGTGTCGAGGAAGAAGGACGGCATCTCAGGGTGGAAGAAGCCGCCGCCGACGCCGGTGCCCCTGTACCGATCGACCGCGCCCAGGAGCAGCGTCGTCTCGGAGTCGATGTCGTCCCCGACGATCGTCGGCGATCTTCGGGCTCGTGACCGCGTCGGCGCCGAGGTCCTTGCGCTTCACCTGGCCGTTGTCGATCGAGCTCGATACGACCGAGGGTGAGCGACAAGCGACGCGCCCAGTCTCGCCGCGCGACCGCCGGCGCGCATCCGTAATTACCCGCTGCTCATGCGGGCGCGTCTGCATTTGACGGCCGTATAGACCGTCAACGACGGATGCGTCGCTGGGCTCAGCCGATCTCGTCGGCCGCGGCCAGGCGGGCTTCGAGCTCGCGCGCCGAGCCGGGCGTGATCCGGTCGGCGGCGACGGGGTGGGGGCTGCGGTAGAGCAGATAGAGCAGCCCGGAGAGCACCGCCGCGGCGCCGGCGAAGCCGACCTCGACCGTGCGGTAGGGGTCGAGCGGGGCGATCAGGTTGAAGACGATGAAGGCGATCGCGCAGGCGACCCAGCAGACGGCGGCGCGTCGCGCCTGGCCCTGGGCGAGCGCCGCCTGGTTGAGCGCCGCCGCCGAGAGGTAGAAGCCCATGCCGACGGCAACGATCGCCAGTCCGGCGCGGTCGTATTCGAACTTGTCGCCGAAGGCGATCTGCATCACCTGTGGGCCGATCGCGAGCACGCCGACGGTGACCGCGGCCGCGAACGCGGCGATGATCATCAGGGTGGTGTTGATCGACATCCGGAAGGCGTCGTCGCCGGTCGCGTCGCCGCGGGTGCGCAGCCGGGTGAGGTGGGGGAGGAGGCTCGCGGCGATCGCCTGGAACAGCAGCAGCGGCGCCCGCGCGACCATCATCACGTTGAAGATGTAGCCGGCGGCCGCGGCGTCCACCGCGGCGCGGACGAAGAGCGCCCCGGAGCTCACCAGCACCTGCTCGGAGAGCATCATCAGGAGCACCGCCGCGGCGAACGCGCCGCCGCGGGCGAGGGTGAACTCGAGCCCGGCCTCCGCCGGGGCGGCGACGTCGCTCGGGGCCGGGCGGTGGTGGGCGATTGCGAACGGGAGCACGGTCATGCTCGCCAGCGGCGCGACCGCGATCCCGAGCGCGACCGCGTCGACGCCGTCGGCGATCCCGACGGCGACCGCCAGCGGGAACATCAGCCGCGAGCCGCCCTCGAGAACGAGCAGGGCCGCGTAGAAGCCGAACTGGCGCCGGCCCGCGCAGAAGCCGCGCGCGTAGTAGGCGCCGCCGAACCCGGCAAGTCCGACCACGAGCACCCAGTAGAGGACGGTGCTGCCGTCGAGGAGGTGCTCGGTGATCGTCCCCTTCAGCGCGAGCAACACGACCACGGCGAGTAGGGTGAGGCCGCCCTGGATCAGGGCCGCGATTCGGAGCACGTGCCCGCTGGACTCGCCGAGTTCGTCGTGCTCGGCGAGGGTGCGAGAGAGCAGCTGCTCGATCGGGCGGAAGAGCGTCGCCGCGACGACGAAGTTCACCGACCACAGCACGACGATCGTGCCGTAGTCGTCCTTGTCGAGGGTGTGCGAGGAGACCGCGAAGAACGCGTAGGCGAGCAGGCCCGCCGACCCGAGCGCCAGCGTCAGCAGGCCGGCCGAGCGGCCGTAGCGGCGCGTCTCCTCGACCGCGGCGTCCTTGGTCTCGGGGGCGGCGTCCGTGCTCATCTCGGCCAAGCTACTCACCGTGAGGCGTAGCCGAGCCGCGCCGCTGTTGAGGCGCCTTATTCAAGGCGTAGCCGAGCCGCGCCGCTGTTGAGGCGCCATATTCAAGGCGTAGCCGAGCCGCGCCGCTGTTGAGGCGCCTTATTCATTAGGAGAAGGAGTCCCATCGGCGCAATGCCGGCAACGGGTCGGTCGGGCCGCCCTCGTGGTAGCCGCCCGGCCAGAGCTCGAAGTGCAGCTGGCAGAACTCGCCGCGGGCGTTGCCGGTCTTGCCGACCTCGCCGACGCGCTCGCCGGTACGCACCCGCTCGCCGTCGGCGAGCGGGGTCGGCGCCTGCAGGTGCGCGTAGAAGTAGTCGTGGCGGGTCGCGAGCCCGTCGATGACCACGTAATAGCCGTAGAGGGCATCGCTGTAACCCGTCGCCTGGACCCGGCCGCCACGGGCGGCGATCAGGGGCGTGCCGCACGAGGCCGGCAGGTCCTGGCCCTCGTGCACGCGGCCGCCGCTGCGCGGGGCCCCGAACACGTCCCCGTACGTGTGCGCCCCGGCGACCGGGAAGACGTGGTCGTGGAACTCGAAGCCCCCGACCCTGGCGCCGCGATGGCCCGCCGGCCCGGCGCGCAGCTCGTACGTGCCGTCGGCGGGCACGCCGCGGTCGCCGCGGCGGCCGTCCCAGCGGATCCGGTGGGTTTTGCCCGGGGCGAGTCCGTGCTTGACCCAGCGCCGCACCGCCGGCCCGCCGCCCGCACGGACGACCCTGAGCACGACGTCGAGCCGGCGCTCGGCGCGGAACTCGAAGCGGGCGCTCACCGGCCGCTCGCCGTCGAAGAACGCGATCGCCGGCTTCACCCGGCCGGCCCGCAGGTCGAAGCCGGCCCCGGTGGGAGCCGCGGTCGCGACCCCCGAGCAGGCGCACGCGCAGGCCAGCGCCGCCCCGATCGCAACCGCGCCCCTCACTCGGCTAGCTCCAGTCGTCCCAGGTGTGTAGGAGCCCGGCGACCGAGGACATCGCGCTGCCGCCCTCGTACCAGCCGGGGGCCGACCAGATCTCGAAGTGCAGATGGCACCCGGTCGCGTTCCCGGTCTGGCCGACATTGCCGATCACCTGCCCGGTGCGGACCCGGTCACCGGGCTGGAGGGGCGAGCGCTGGGCCATGTGGGCATAGAAGGTGTCGAGCTTGGTCGCCTTGCCGTCGACGACGAGGTAGTTGCCGGCCGCCGATTGGACCTCGTTGGCCTGCACCCGGCCGCCCCGAGCGGCGCGGATCTTGCTTTCGCACTTCGCGAACACGTCCTGGCCCTCGTGGTTGCGGCCGGCGCCGAAGCCGTCGCCATAGCTGTGGCGGGCGTTGAGCGGGAAGCGGTAGCTGTGGTACGCGAAGCGGGACTCGGTGGTGGTCTGCGTTGCGCCGCCGGCAACGTCGCCGAACCTGAACTTGTAGTCGCCGTCGGGCGCCCGGGTGCCGTCGGCGAGCCGCCCGTCCCACGTCGCCATGTTCTCGGCGTCCGGCAGCGCGGCGGGCGCGACGAAGCTCGCGACCGCGGCCCGGGTCGCGCGGTCGATGATCTCGACCCGGACGTCCGTGGGGGCCGCGCCGCTGAAGATGTAGGAGACCCCGGGCTTGCGGTGGGCGTCGAAGTAGGTGCGGTGCGGGTTCGCCTCGGCGGCGGTGAGCTTGAAGCCGGTCGCGGGCGGGGTCACGCCTGGGTCCGTCGATCCGACGCCGCCGCCGTCCTGCGCGACAGCGGTGGCGGTGCCGGCGCCGAGCGCCGCGAGTGCGGTCGCCATCGCGATCGGTGTGCGCCAACCGCGCCGCCTGATGGGCGCTCCCGGGTGCATTCCGGCTGCGGGCCTCTCTTTCTCGAGCCTGCGGGGTTAGCTGACGGGCTCGCGCCGAAAGAGCGGCGCTACGGGCCTCGCCGGCCCGATTCGCCCCTGGAACGGAGTGTTCGACGCCGTTCCAACGGTTCCCCCGCTCCCGAGCGCCGTGACGCGCGGGATTCGGCAGGTTTGCGGCGGGCAGTATAACCCCGGTCAGGGCGCCTTCCCCGCGACCGCGACGGCCGCTCCGAGTGGCTAACATCATCCGGCCGCGCCCCGTGGACCTTCTCGGGGGCGGCTTTTCGCGCGCCACGAGCGCACGCCTCTCGATGAAGACCTACGTTGCAACTCCCGCCGATCGCCAGCGCGACTGGTACGTCGTCGACGCCGAGGGCAAGACCCTCGGCCGCCTGGCGACCCAGATCGCCGACGCATTGCGCGGCAAGCGCAAGCCGGAGTACACGCCGCACTGCGACACGGGCGACTTCGTCGTCGTCGTCAACGCGGAGAAGATCGTGGTGACCGGCAACAAGCTCGCCGACAAGCGCTACTGGCGTCACAGCGGCTACCCCGGTGGCATCCGCTCGCGCACCCTGGGCGAGATGCTCGACCGGCGCCCCGAAGAGGTGATCCGCAAGGCCGTGCACGGGATGCTGCCCCGGAACCGGCTTGCGCGCCAGCAGCTGCGCAAGCTGAAGGTCTACGCCGGCCCCGAGCACCCACATGCCGCCCAGCAGCCCAAGCCCCTGGAGATCGAGACCTGATGACCGAAGAGCCCGACCAGACCCCGGAAGCGAACCAGCCCGAGGCCGACGAGCCTCAGCCCGACGAGCCCCAGGCGGCCGAGGAGCAGCCCGCCACGCCGAGCGAGGCGCCGGAGGAGCCGGCCGCCGCGAGCGAGCCCGCCGGGGAGCCCGCGGCCGAGGTCGAAGCGACCCCGGAACCGGAGCCCGCCGCGGAGCCCGAGGCGACGGAGCCCGAGCCCGCCGCGGAGCCGGCGGCCACCCCTGAGCCCGAAGCGACCCCGGAGCCCGAGGCGGCCGCGGAGCCCGAGCCCGCCGCGGAGCCGGAGGCCGCCCCCGGGCCCGAGGCGGCTGCAGAGCCGGCCCCCGAGCCCGAGGCGCCCCCCGCACCCGAGCCGACCGCGGCGCCCGAGGCGGAGGCCCCGGCTACGCCGGGCGAGAAGCCCTCGGCTCCTGCCGGCGACGCGCCGAAGGCCAAGGACCAGGCCCCCGGCGCCGACCTCGAGCCGATCGCGCTCGAGCCCGAGCGCGAGCTCTCCGCCGAGGAGCGCGCGCGACTCGAGGCCGAGGAGGAGGAGCGCGCGCGACTCGAGGCCGAGGCCGAAGCCGGCGATGAGCCGGTCGCCCGGAGCGGCCCGCAGGTCCAGCTCTCCGCCGACGCGCGGATCCAGGCCACCGGCAAGCGCAAGAGCGCGATCGCGCGCGTGATCGTGCTTCCGGGCAGCGGCAGCTTCGAGGTCAACGGCAAGTCGCTCGACGATTACTTCCCGCGCCAGTACCTGCGCTCGATGGCCCGTCAGCCGCTGCTCACCGCCGGCTACGAGTCGAGCGTCGACGTCACCGTGCGCGTCCAGGGCGGCGGGATCACCGGCCAGGCCGGCGCCGTGCGCCACGGCGTGGCCAGGGCGCTCACCGACATCGATCCCGAGTTGCGCTCGGAGCTCAAGCGCCGTGGGCTGCTGACCCGCGACGCTCGCAAGAAGGAACGCCGCAAGGCGGGGCTCAAGAAGGCCCGCAAGCGGCCGCAGTTCTCGAAGAGATAACCCCGGCCTTGGCGCCGCAGCTCTTCGGAACCGACGGCGTCCGTGGGGTCGCCGGCGAGCTGCTGACCGCCGAGCTGGCGGTGGCGCTGGGGCGCGCCGCGGCGGCCGAGTGCAGCGCGCCGCGGCCGCAGGTGCTGCTGATCCGCGACACCCGCGAGTCGGGGCCGATGCTCGAGTCCGGGCTGGCGGCGGGGATCGCGGCGGCGGGCGGCGACGCGCTGATCGGCGGTGTGCTCCCGACCCCGGCCGCTTCGGTGCTCGTGCGGCGGCTCGGGCTCGACCTCGCGGCGGTGATCTCCGCCTCGCACAACCCCTGGCGTGACAACGGGATCAAGTTCTTCGGCGCGGACGGGCGCAAGCTCGGCTCCGAGACCGAGGCGCGCATCGAGCGGGCGGTGGGCGAGCCCGCGGCCGGCAGCGGGGCGATCGGCAGGGTGCGGACGCTCGAGGGCGGGCTGGACGACTACCTGCGCGAGCTCGAGCGCAGGTTCCCGCTCGACCTCTCCGGGCGCCGGGTCGTGCTCGATTGCGCCAACGGCGCCACCCACAGGGCGGCGCCGGCGATCTTCGCCCGCCTCGGCGCCGAGGTGGTCACGGTCGGCGCGGAGCCGGACGGGCGCAACATCAACGAGGGTTGCGGCTCCACCCACCCGGAGACGCTCGCCGACCGGGTGAGCGCCGAGGGCGCGGCGATCGGCTTCGCCTTCGACGGCGACGGCGACCGGATGATCGCCGTCGACGCGGCCGGCGAGGTCCGCGACGGCGACGAGGCGATCGCCCTGATCGCGCTCGACCTCGAGCGCCGGGGCGAGCTCGACGGCGGCGTCGCGGTGACCGTCATGAGCAACTACGGCTTCCACAAGGCGATGGGGGAGGCCGGGATCGAGCTCGCCGTCACTGCGGTCGGCGATCGCCACGTCTCGGCCGAGCTCGAGCGCCGCGGGTGGTCGCTGGGCGGCGAGCAGTCCGGCCATCTGATCTGGACCGGCTTCGCGCCGACGGGCGACGGGATCGCGGCCGCGCTGCTGGTGCTCTCGGCCCTGGGCGACGCGGACCTGGCGGCGGCGAGACCGATGCGGCGCCTGCCCCAGGTGCTGGTCAACGTCGAGGTCGCCGACCGCGAAGCGGTCGACGAGGCGGCGACCGTCTGGGAGGCGGTCGAGCGCGAGGGCGCCGAGCTCGAGGGGCGCGGGCGGGTGCTGGTCCGGCCGTCCGGGACCGAGCCCCTGGTCCGGGTGATGGTCGAGGCGCCCACGCCCGAGGAGGCCCAGCAGGCGTGCGACCGCCTGGTCGGGGTCGTGCGCAGCGAGCTCGCCTAGAGGCGAATTCAGCTCTCCTTCATCCCTGCCTCTACCCTTCCCAGCCCATGTGCGGAATCGTCGGCTACGTCGGTAAGCGTCCGTGCCGTGATCTGATCGTCGCCGGGCTCGAGAAGCTCGAGTACCGCGGCTATGACTCGGCGGGCATCTCCCTGCTCTCCGACGGGCACATCGACTCCGTCCGCGCGGTCGGCAACCTCGCCAACCTGCGCGAGGCGGTCGGGCTGGTCGCCGACCAGCCGGTCTCGACGATCGAAGAGGGCTCGGTGGCGGTCGCGGCGCCGCCGGCGACGATCGGCCTCGGCCACACCCGCTGGGCCACGCACGGCCGGGTGACCGAGGAGAACGCCCACCCGCACGGCGACTGCGCCGACAGCGTCCACATCGTCCTCAACGGGATCGTCGAGAACCACGCCGAGCTCCGCCGCGACCTCACCGCCGAGGGGCACATCTTCAGCTCCGAGACCGACGCCGAGATCGTCGCCCACCTGATCGAGCGCAACTACGACGGCGACCTGACCGAGGCGGTGCGCCTCTCCTTCGCCGAGATGCGCGGCCACTACGCCTTCGTCGCCATGCACGCCGAGCACCCCGACACGCTGGTCGCCGCGCGCCAGGAGTGCCCGCTGATCGTCGGGCTCGGCGACGGGGAGACCTTCGTCGCCTCGGCGATCCCCGCCTTCCTCGCCGAGACACGGACGGCGCTCGGGCTCAAGAACGGCGAGCTCGTCACCGTCGACCCCGACGGCGCGAGGATCATCGAGCGCGACGGAACGCCCGTGGATCGCGACGTGCTCGAGGTCACCTGGGACGAGGAGACGGCCGAGAAGGGCGGCTACGAGACCTTCATGCTCAAGGAGATCCACGAGCAGGCGGACTCGGTCGCCGAGACGATCACCGACCGTCTCCCCGGGCTCGACGCGGTCGACCTCTCCGAGCTCGAGCTCTCCGACGAGCTCATCGCCGGCGTCCGGAGGATCGTGATCGTCGCCTGCGGGACGAGCTATCACGCGGGGCTCGTCGGCCGGTACGCGATCGAGCAATGGGCTCGGGTCCCGGTGGAGATGGACGTCGCCTCCGAGTACCGCTACCGCGACCCGGTCGTCGGCTCCGACGACCTCGTGATCGGGATCACCCAGTCGGGCGAGACCGCGGACACGCTGGCGGCGATGCGGCTCGCGCGCGAGCGCGGGGCGACGGTGCTCGCGGTGACGAACATCATGGGCAGCCAGGCGACCCGCGATGCCGACGCCGTGCTGATGACCAGGGCGGGCCTCGAGATCTCCGTCGCGGCGACCAAGACCTTCACCGCCCAGGCCGCCGCCATGTACCTGCTCGGGCTCTGGATCGCGCAGATCCGCGGCACCCTGAGCCCGGAGCGGATCGCCGAGCTGATCGCCGAGCTCAAGCACCTGCCGAGCAAGATCCAGGAGACGCTGGTCGCCAACGAGGGGCCGGTGCGCGCGATCGCCCGCAGCCATCACAAGCGGCGGTTCTTCCTCTACCTCGGGCGCAACATCGGCCTCCCGGTCTGTCTCGAGGGGGCCCTGAAGCTGAAGGAGATCTCCTACATCCCGACCGACGCCTACGCTGCCGGCGAGATGAAGCACGGGCCGATCGCGCTGCTCGACGAGCAGACGCCCGTGGTCACGGTCGCGACCGACAGCCCGGTGCTCGAGAAGGTGCTCTCGAACGTCGCCGAGGTCCGAGCCCGCGGGGCGGACGTGATCTCAATTGCGACCGAGGGCTCCGAGCAGGTGGCCGAGGCGAGCGACCAGACCCTGTTCGTGCCGTCCACCGACTGGGTCCTGCAGCCGATCCTCGCGGTGCTGCCGCTACAGCTGCTCGCATACGACGTCGCCCGCCTCAACGGGCTCAACGTCGACCAGCCACGCAACCTGGCAAAAACTGTCACCGTTGAGTGAAGATGGCGGCCCGTCCCGAACCCGATAGCCCTCGCGGCGAGCCGCCGGCGCCCGATCAGGAGCAGGCGTCCGGCTGGCTGGTCGAGGGACAGGACCCGCCTCCCGACGAGGCTGCGCCGACGAGCTCGGACACCAACGAGTGGCTCGCGGTCGCGCCACCCGAGGCCACCCCGGAGGCGACTCCGGAGCCGGCCGGCGAGGCGGCGGCGGTGGACGCGAACGGCGCCGACCGCGAGGCCCCCACGGAGCCGGCCGCCGCCGAGGACGCCCGCCGCTCGAAGCCCGATCGGAAGCTCGGCTGGAGGCGCAGGCGACGCACGGGCGAGCCCGACGCGCCGCCGCCGCCGAACGGCGAGGAGCAAGACGTCACGCCCCCGGCGGCGGAGGCCGTCGTGAAGCCTGCGACCAACGGGTCCGAGGGCGCAGAGAGCGCAGAGGCGCCGGGCGCGGCCGCGGCGCGGCGGCGAAGGGCCGCGAAGGCGCAGGCCGGACCCGCCGAGGAGCGCCCGACGAGGCTGGCGCCGGGCGAGCGCGCGTCCCAGCGCGGGTCGCGCCAGGGCGCGGGGCGGCTCCCGGCGCGGGTGGCCGAGCTCGAGGAGCGCCTCGAGGCGGTCGAGAGCGCCACCGCGGAGCGCGGGCCGGATGCGGAGCTCCCGCCCGGGGCTGCGGCTCCTCCCGACGTCGAGGCGGTGCAAGCCTCGATCACCGAGCTCCAGCAGGGGGTGGCGGCGGCCGCGGACCGGCTGACGGAGATCGAGGCCGCCGACGCCAAGCGCGTGCGCCGGTTCGAGGCCGAGGTGCGCAAGATCTCGACCGAGGCGACCGCCGAGCTGCGCCAGACCCTCGACGAGGCGAACGCTGCGCTCGACCGTCGCGAGCGGGCCGAGGACGACCCGGCGGCGGACCCCTCGGGGCCCGACGCCGAGAGCGCGGACCCCGATCGCCTGGAGCGGCTGGAGGCGGAGCTGCGCGAGCTGGTCGACGCGCGGACCGAGGAGCGCGATCAGATCGAAGCGATCCTCGAGGAGCTTCAGGCTGTGCCCGTCGCCGAGGCCCGGAGGCAGGAGCACGAGCGCGCGACCGAGGAGCTGCGCCAGGCGCGAACCGCCGATCGGGAGCTGCTCGAAGGTCTGCGGCGCGAGCTCGCCGAGCTGCGTCAGGGCGTGGCCGCCGATCGGGAGCTGATCACCGTGCTCAGCGAACGCTTTCCGGCGCGTGGCGCGCCGGCGGGCGGGAGCGCTGAGCTGATCGATCTCAACGCCGCCAGCTTCGAGCAGCTGCGCGACCTCGGGGTCTCGGTCACCCAGGCCTCGAGGCTGATCTCGGCTCGCGAATCGGTCGGTGGATACGCGTCCCTCGACGAGCTCGACGGGCTCTCGGGATTCTCCGCCGAGCAGCTCGCGGCGCTCAAGCGCGCCGTTCGCCTCTAGATCCAGCCGACCGAGCCGGCGTGCTTTTCCGGGCCGCCGCTCGGCGGTGAGTACCATCCTCGGCTTGCCCGCCCGGCTCTCATTCGCGGCGGGCGCGCTTGTCCTTGCACTCGGCGCGCTTGCCACCGGCTGCGGCGACGACGGCGAGTCGACCGGGCTCGCCTCGCTCGCTCCGCCCGACGCTCCCCTCTATCTCGAGGCGGTGGTGCGCCCGGACGACGACCAGCGCGAGGCGATCGACTCGCTCGCCGATCGCGTCGGCGGCCTCCCTGAGCCGGGCGACTTGGTCACCGCCGCCGTCGACCGGCTGCTCAGCGACAACCAGGTCGAAGCGACCTACGCCGACGACGTCGAGCCCTGGCTCGGGGCGGAGGCCGCGGTCTTCGTGCGCTCGTTCGAGAGCGACGGCGCTACGAGCATCACGCCCGATTTCGCCGCCATGGTCGAGGTCGACGACGGCGACGCCGCGACCGACTTCCTCCAGCGCGTGGTCGACGAGGACCCGGCGGCCGAGGAGGAGCGGGACTACGAGGGCACGAGCTACTACGTCTCAGTCCCGCAGGGGTTCGCCGCCGGCGTGGTCGACGACCGCGCGCTCGTGGTCGGCACCGAGATGGCGTTCAAGGTCGCCGTCGACGCCTCGCATGGCGAGTCGCTGGCCGAGAGCGAGGAGTACGACGACCGCGTCGCCGCGCTGCCCGACGACGCCCTCGGCTCGGCCTTCTTCGAGCCCGCGGGCCTGATCGCAGCCGCGGAGGAGGCCAACGACGTCGATCCCGAGCAGGCCGAGGCGCTCGAGCCCCTGCTCGGCGGGGGGCTCTCCCAACCGATCGCGGCGACGCTCTCGGTGACCGCCGAGAGCGCCAGCGTCGACGTCGCGGCGTTCACCGAGCCGGGAGCCGAGCTGAGCACGGAGTCCGAGCTGCTCGACGGGCTCCCGGCCGGCGCCTGGCTGGCCGCCGCGTGGCCCGATCTCGGGCCGAGGCTGGAGCGCACCCTCGACCAGCTCTCGCACAGCGGCATCCCCGGCGCCGACCAGCTCGAGGATCGCCTCCGCAGCGTCACCGGTCTCGATCTGAGCGGCGACGTCCTGGGCTGGCTCGGCGATGCGGCGGTCTTCGTCGAGGGCACCGCGCCGCCCGCCTTCACCGCCGGGCTGATCGCCCAGACCAGCGATCCGAACGCGCCCGCGCACCCTGCTGCGGACGGTCCAGAACTTCGCCGAGCGCGACTCCGGGCTGTCCTCGTCGGGCCCGCCCGAGGGCGCCGACTCGGGCTTTTCACTCGGGCTTCCGGGCCTCGGGGGCGGCGCCGAGGCGGGGGTAGTCGGCGACGAGCTCGTCGCGGTGCTGGGCGGCACAGTCGCCGGGGTCCTCGACCCGGACGAGACGCTCGCCGACGACGAGCGCTTCGAGGCCGCGGTCGACGCGCTCGGCGACGACCTCGCCCCGGTCCTCTACCTGCACCTGCCGTCGCTGCTCGAGGTCGCCGCGGCCGGCGATTCCGACGGCAGCCCCGACTACGAGGCGATCGCCCCCTACACCGACGCCCTCGACGCGCTGGTCGCCGGCATCCGGGTCGAGGACGGCCTCGCGCTCAGCCGGGTGACGGTCACCCTGGCGCCGGAGTAGACCGGGACCGCCCGCGGCGCGCGCACCCGCCTGGCGATAGCGTTGGCCCGGTGAGCGAGCTGCCCGGGATCGGCTTCGACCTGATCGAGATCGAGCGCCTCGAGCGGGCGATCGAGCGGCGCCCGCGCCTCGCCGAGCGGCTCTTCAGCCAGGCCGAGCTCGAGTTCGCGGCGGGCCGGCGTCGGCCCGGGCGCCACCTCGCCGCGCGCTTCGCCGCCAAGGAGGCCGCCCAGAAGGCGCTCGGCCTCGGGGGAATGCGGATGCACGAGATCGAGGTCGAGGGCGGCGGCGACGAGGCGCCGCGGCTCGTCCTCAGCGGGGCGGCCGCCGAGGTCGCCCGCGACGCCGGCGTCTCGCTCTCGGTCTCGCTCACCCACTCGCGCGAGCTCGCCGCCGCCGCCGTGGTCGCCCGGCCGATCGCTTAGCCCGCCCGCCCGGGGGCTACGCTGCCGCCGTGGAGAGCTGGCTCGAGCCGCTCCTGGACGCCGAGACGATGCGGGCGGTCGACTCGTGGGCGATCGAGGACCGCGGGGTGGCGTCGCTGGAGCTGATGGAGGCCGCGGGCCGCGCGGTCGCCGAGGCCGCACTCGAGGTCTCGGGGCCCGGCCCGGCACGGATCGTCTGCGGCAAGGGCAACAACGGCGGCGATGGGCTGGTGGCCGCCCGCCATCTCGCCGAGGCTGGCGCCGAGGTCGAGGTTCTGTTGCTGTGGCCGGCGGGCGAGCTCTCCGACGACTCGCGAGTCAACCTCGAGCGCCTCGCGGGCGGCGCCCGCGAGCTCACCGCCGGCGAGCTCGGCGCCGCGCTCGAGGGCTCGGGCGTGGTCGTCGACGCGATCTTCGGCACCGGCTTCGAGGGCGCACCGCGCGATCCGGCCGCCGAGGGGATCGGCGCGATCAACGCCTGCCCGGCCCCGGTGGTCGCCGCCGACATCGCCTCCGGAGTCGACGCCTCGACCGGCGAGGTCGAGGGCGCCGCGGTCGAGGCGGCGGTCACGGTCAGCTTCCACGCCGCCAAGCTCGGCCACTGGATCGCTCCCGGCAAGGGCTCTGCCGGCGAGCTCCGGGTGGCGCGGATCGGAATTCCGGAGGGCGCCCCGGGCGCGGCGCCGGGCGGGCTGATCCACCCCTCGGTCCTCGCGCTGCTCGCCCCCCGCGGCGCCGGCTCGACCAAGTTCACCTCCGGCCAGGTGCTGATCGCCGGCGGCTCCCGAGGACTGACGGGCGCGGTCTGCATGGCGGCGGGAGCGGCGATCCGCGCCGGCGCCGGCTACGCGACCGTCGCCGTCCCGGACGAGCTCGAGGCGATCTTCGAGGTCAAGCTGACCGAGGTGATGTCGATCGGCTGCCCCTCGGCCGACGGCCGGCTCGCGCCGGCGGCCGCCGAGCGGATCATCGCGGCCGCCGAGCGGGCCGCCGCGGTCGTCGTCGGCCCCGGGCTCGGGCGCGGCGAGGGCTCGGCGGACCTTGTCGCAGACCTCGCTCGGCGGATCGAGGCGCCGATGCTGATCGACGCCGACGGCCTCAACGCGCTCGCCGGCTCGCTCGAGCTGCTCGCCGAGCGCTCGGCGCCGACTGTGCTCACCCCGCATGCGGGCGAGCTCGCCCGCCTGCTGGAAACCGACTCGGCCGAGGTCGGCGCCCACCGCCTCGCGAGCGCCACCGAGGCCGCCGCGCGCTCGGGCGCCGTCGTCGTGCTCAAGGGCGACGACTCGATCGTCGCCGCCGCCGGCGAGCCGGCGATCGTCAACGGCCTCTCGAGCCCGGCCCTGGCCACCGCGGGCACCGGCGACGTGCTCAGCGGCATGGTCGCGGCGATGCTCGCCCGCGGCCTCGACGCCCGCACGGCCGCCGCCGCCGCCGTCCATGCCCACACGCGCGCCGGTCGCGCCGCGGCCGAGCGCGTCGGCGCGGCCGAGTCGGTGATCGCCACCGACGTGATCGACGCGATCCCGGCAAGCCTGCGTCACGGCGCGGGGGGAGGACAGTGAGGCGAAGCGAAGCGAAGCCGAGCCGCGCCGCTGTTGAGACGCCTAATTCGAGGGCCGTGGCGGTGATCGACGCCGGCGCGGTCGAGCGCAATTGCCGGCGGCTGCTCGCCGAGCTCACCGGCGGCGCGACGCTGTGCGCGGTGGTCAAGGCCGACGGCTACGGGCACGGCGCCGTCACCTGCGCCCGAGCCGCGCTCGCGGCCGGCGCCGCCAGGCTCGCGGTCGCGACCGCGGCGGAGGCCGCCGAGCTGCGCGCGGAGCTGCCCGAGGCGGCGCTGATGGTGCTCGGCGCGCTCACCCCGGAGGAGCTCGACCTGGCGCTCGAGGCCGACGCCGACGTGGCGGTGTGGAGGCCCGGCTTCCTCGAGCTGGCCCGCGCGCGCGGAGCCGCACTCGGGCGCAGGCCGCGCCTGCACGTCAAGTACGACACCGGGATGGGGAGGCTGGGCGAGCGCGACCCGGGCGCCGTGGTCGAGCTCGTGGATGCCGTGGCGGCCGCCGAGGAGGTCGAGCTGACCGGCCTCTGGACCCATTTCGCGACCGCCGACGAGCGCGGCTCGGAGTTCTTCGGGCTCCAGCTCGAGCGCTTCACCCGGCTCGCCGATCCGCTGCGCTCGCAGCACCCCGGCCTGCTCGCGCACGCGGCGAACAGCGCCGCCACGCTCGGCAACGCCGCCTCGCACTTCGACATGGTCCGCTGCGGGATCGCGATCTACGGCCTCGACCCGTTCGGCGAGGACCCGTTCGCTCAGGGCCTCGAGCCCGCGCTGGAGCTGCACTCGTACGTCGCCGACGTGAAGCGCTTCGAGCCGGGTGCGAGCGCCGGCTACGGACGCACCTGGCGAGCGCCGGCCGAAACCGAGGTCGGGGTGCTGCCGATCGGCTACGGCGACGGGGTCCGCCGCGGGCTCTCCAACAACGCCGACGTGCTCGTCGGCGGCAGGCGCCGGGCCCTGGTGGGCACCGTCTCGATGGACAACGTGACGATCGAGCTCGGCGCCGAGACCGATGTCGAGGCCGGCGCTCCCGCTGTGCTGATCGGCGCCCAGGGCTCCGAGCGGATCCTCTCCGAGGAGCTCGCCAGGCGTCTCGGGACGATCAACTACGAGGTCACATGCGGGATCTCCGCGCGGGTCCCGCGGGAGCTCGCCGGCTCGAGATGACGCCGGCTGCGGAGGCGCTGGCCGACGCCGCGGCCGTCGAGGCCGCCGCCGGCGCGCTCGAGCCCGACGCACCGGGCGCAGCCTGGATCGTCGGCGGGGCGGTCCGCGACGCCCTCTCGGCTCGCGAGGTCGTCGACCTCGACCTCGCGGTGGCCGGGGACCCGGCCGAGGCGGCTCGTCGCGTGGCGAAGGTCGCGGGGGGGCCGGCGTTCGAGCTCTCGGCCGAGTTCGGGACCTGGCGCGCGCTCGCCCGCGATCGCGCCTGGCACATCGACGTCACCCGCCTGCGGGGCGACTCGATCGCCGCCGATCTGGGCGAGCGCGACTTCACCGTGAACGCGATCGCGGTGCCGCTCACCGACCCCGGGGCGGAGCCGATCGACCCGCACGGCGGGGTCGCCGACCTCGACGCGCGTCTTCTGCGCGCGGTCTCAGACCGCAGCTTCGAAGCCGACCCGCTGCGGATCCTGCGGGCCGCCCGGCTCGGCGCCGAGCTCGGATTCGAGCTCGACCGGCGCACCGCCGAGCTCGCGCGGGCCTCGGCCGGGCAGGCGGGCCGGCCGGCGGGCGAGCGCCAGTTCGCCGAGCTCCGCCTGCTCGTCGCCGGCCCCGAGCCGCTGCGCGGCCTGCGGCTGCTCGACCAGCTCTCCGCGACCGCCGCCGTGCTCCCCGAGCTCGAGCGCCTGCGCGGAGTGGAGCAGAACCCCAACCACCACCTCGACGTCTACGGGCACACGCTCGAGGTGCTCGCCAACCTGCTCGAGGTCGAGCGCGACCTCGAGCGCTTCGCGGGCGACGCGGCCGCCGACGTCCGCGCGCTGCTCGACGAGCCGCTGGCCGACGAGCTCAGCCGCGGCGAGGCGCTGCGCTTCGGCGCCATCCTCCACGACTCCGGCAAGCCCGCGACCCGCCAGGAGCACGAGAGCGGCTTCGTCTCCTTCGTCGGCCACGACCGCGAGGGAGCGCTGATCGTGCGCGCCGCCTGCGCCCGCCTGAAGGCGAGCCGCGCGCTGTCGCGCTACCTCGAGGCGCTCACCCTCCATCACCTGCACCTGGGCTTCATGAGCCGCGAGCGCCCCCTCCCGCGCCGGCGGCTGTACGACTACCTGCGGCTGACGGCGCCGGTCGCGGCCGACGTCACCCTGCTCACGGTCGCCGACCGGCTCGCCGCTCGCGGGAGCGGCCCGACGGCGAGCTCGGAGATGATCGAGGCGCACCTGGAGCTGGTGCGGACGGTGCTGCCCGAGGCGGTCGCCTGGCACCGCGACGGCCCGCCGCGAGCGCCGATCGCCGGCGACGAGCTCGCCGCCGCGGTCGGGATCGAGCCCGGGCCCGAGCTCGGTCGCCTGCTGGAGGAGATCGAGGCGGGGGTGTTCGTCGGCGATGTGCTCACGGCCGACGACGCGATCGCGGCGGCGAGGCGGCTGCGGGACGGATAGCGGCGCTCGTCAATAGGCTGCGCGCCATCGCTGAGCCGGATTGCATCTTCTGCGCCATCGCCGCCGGCGACGGCCCGGCCGAGATCGTCGACTCCGACGAGCACACGGTCGCCTTCATGGACATCGCCCCGGCGACCAGGGGCCATGCGCTGGTCATCCCCCGCGAGCACTCCGCCAACCTGCTCGAGATCTCCGACGCCGATCTCGAGCGGACGATGCTCGCCGCCCGGCGGCTGGCCGCCCGGATGCAGGAGACGCTGGCGCCCGACGGGTTCAACATCCTCAACTCCTGCGGGGCCGCCGCCTGGCAGACCGTCTTTCACTTCCACGTGCACGTCGTCCCGCGCTACGACGACGACCCGCTGAAGCTGCCATGGGTGCCGGCCGAGGGCGACCGTGAGGAGATCGCCGGCGTCGCCGCTCAGATCAGGGGCGGGAGCTGATGGCCGAGCGCACGATCACGCTCGAGCGCGCGGGCGCGGTCGCCCAGGTCGTGCTCTCCAACCCGCCGCTCAACCTGTTCACCGACAACGCCTTCAACGAGCTCATGGAGTGCCTCGACGAGGTCGAGGGCTCGGACGCCCGCGCCCTGGTGTGGCGCGCCGAGGGCGAGATCTTCACCGGCGGCGTCGACGTGAACGCGTTCCAGCGGATCGTCGACGCGGAGTCGCCCGAGGCGGCCAGCGGCATGGCGGGCCCGCTGATCGAGGGCGTGCAGCGGCTCGAGGCGCTCGAGATCCCCACCCTGGCCCTGATCCACGGGCTCTGCCTCACCGCCGGGCTCGAGGTGGCGCTCGGCTGCGACATCATCTGGGCCGAGCAGTCGTCGAGGTTCGGGCTGGTCGAGGCGGTGGTCGGGCTCACGCCCGGCGCCGGCGGAACCCAGCGGATGGCCGAGCGGGCCGGCCCCGGCCGGGCGCGGGAGTTCGTCATGACCGGAGGTCTCTACGAGGCCCCGACCCTGGAGCGCTGGGGGGTCGTCAACCGGGTCGTGGAGGACGGCACCGTGCATGAGAAGGGGATGCGGTTCGCCGAGCGGCTGGCGAGCGGGCCCACCAAAGCCCACGCGGCGACCAAGCGGATCGTGCGCGCGTTCTCCGACGGCGGGATCGAGCGCGCCGACGAGGTCACTCCGGGCCAGTTCGCGGAGCTGTTCGCGACCGAGGACCTGCAGAACGCGGTCCGCTCCTTCCTTGCGGATGGGCCTGGGAAAGCCAAGTTCAGCGGCTCCTAGGCGCTACCCTCCCCCGGCGCATGGGTAAAGAAGAGAAGATCGAGATGGAGGGTGAGGTCACCGAGGCCCTGCCCAACACGATGTTCAAGGTCAAGCTCGACAACGACCACGAGGTCCTCGGGCACATCAGCGGCAAGATGCGCCGCCACTACATCCGCATCCTCCCCGGCGACCGGGTGAAGATCGAGCTCTCGCCGTACGACCTCGATCGCGGCCGGATCACCTACCGCTACAAGTAAATCCCGCCACGTCCTCGGCTTCCCCGGGGGCGGGCGTGACGCACCTCACCCAGCATTGCGGGTGCCGGTCCTAACCTGGCGTGACCCGGCTTTGAACTAGGACCCCCAAGGAGGGTGGGCGCAGATGACGCACAGAAACGGACTTCGCAGGACGGCACTCTGGATCGGCATCACGCTCGCCGCGTTCGTGTCGCTTCCGGCCGCGGCGAACGCGGCCACCGTCGGGACCGACGGGACGACCATCGAGTTCACCGCCGCGCCGGGTGAGGTCAACCAGACCGCGATCACCGCCTCCGGCACCGACATCGTGTTCACCGACGCCGGGACGAGCTCGCTCGTGGACGGCGACGGGGCGGGCGGATGCTCCGTCTCCGGCGGGGTCGCCACCTGCCCGCTGACCTCGTTCGTCGCCACCCACGTGACGCTCGCGGCCGGTGCCGACAGGCTGGGCGCCACCGGCAACCTCGCCCCGCTGACCCAGATCACGGTCGACGCCGGCTCCGGCGCCGACACGGTCAACGGCGGCAACGGCGCCGACATCCTGCTCGGGGGGAGCGGCAACGACACCCTCGACGGCAACCAGGGCGCCGACACCGTCCTCGCCGGGACCGGCAACGACACGATGCAGTGGGACCCCGGCGACGGCAGCGACACGATCGAGGGCCAGGACAACCGCGACACGCTGCGCTTCAACGGCTCGGCCATCGGCGAGAAGATCGCCCTGTCGGCAAACGGCCCCCGCGCCAGGCTGACGCGCGACATCGCAGCGATCACGATGGACCTCGACGACGTCGAGGCGGTGATCGTGCGCTCGCTCGCCGGCGCCGACACGACCACGGTCAACGACCTGAGCGGCACCGACGTGACCGAGTTCACCGACGACCTCTCGGCCATCGCCGGTGGCGGCGACGGCGAGGCCGACCAGGTCATCGTCAACGCGACCGACGGGGTCGACAACCCCGCCGTCGGGGCGGCCGGCGCGGCGGCCCGGGTCAGCGGGCTCGCGGCCCGCACCACGGTCTCGAACGCCGACCCGGCGAGCGACCAGGTGATCGTCAACGGCCTGGGCGGCGACGACCAGCCGCTCGTCAACCCCGGCGTCGGCGCGCTGATCGGCGTGCTCATCGACGGCAACGGCGACACGGACACCGTCCACGCCCGCGGAACCAACGGCGCCGACAACCTCGGCGCGATCGCGAACGGGACCAACGTGGCCGTGACCGCCGACGGCGCCAGCATCGTCCAATCCGTCTCGGAGCACCTGCGGCTGGAGACGTTCGGCGCCGCCGACACGCTGAGCGCGGTCGGCAACCTCGCCCCGCTCACTCAGCTGACCTTCGACGCCGGCTCCGGCGCCGACACGGTCACCGGCGGCAACGGCGCCGATGTCATGCTCGGCGGCAACGGCGACGACGCCCTCGACGGCAACCAGGGCAACGACACCGTCCTCGCCGGGACCGGCAACGACACGATGCAGTGGGACCCCGGCGACGGCAGCGACACGATCGAGGGCCAGGACAACCGCGACACGCTGCGCTTCAACGGCTCGGCCATCGGCGAGAAGATCGCCCTGTCGGCAAACGGCCCCCGCGCCAGGCTGACGCGCGACATCGCAGCGATCACGATGGACCTCGACGACGTCGAGGCGGTGATCGTGCGCTCGCTCGCCGGCGCCGACACGACCACCGTCGACGACCTCAGCGGCACCGACGTGACCGAGTTCACCGACGACCTCTCGGCCATCGCCGGTGGCGCTGACGGCGAGACCGACCGGGTGATCGTCAACGCGACCAACGGGGTCGATGCGATCGACATCGCCGGGTCCGCGGCGGCCGGGGTGGACGTCACCGGGCTCGCGCCCGCGCTTGCGATCCGCAACCAGGACCCGGGCGACCAGCTCGCGGTCCACACGCTGGCCGGCGCCGACAGCTTCGACACCGACGGGCTCGAGCCGGGCTCGATCCTGTTCTCGATCGACTGACTGCTAGCTCAGGGTCCAGAAGCCGTCGGCGCCGACGTGCTCCTCGTCGGCGACCCGGCTGAGCCGCTCACGGGCCTCGTCGAGCTCGACGTTGAGCACCGAAGCCACCTCCTTCGAGGCCAGCGGCACGGCGGCCCAGTCGAGCACCTCGGCGGCGTCGGTCGGAGGCTCGCGCCTGTCGGTGCCGGGCACCAGATTGGCGAGCAGCACGTCGTAGGCGGCGAAGGGCTGGAAGCCGGGGATCGAGATCCGGACGCCGTCGGCGAGCCGCTCGATCTCGTAGCTCGGGCAGGTGTAACGCCGGCCGCCGGACCAGTTCGCGAGCCGCTCGTCGAGCACCCGCGCCGCCGGCATCGGCGCCCGGGCCGCCGCCATGTCCGCGCGCAGCTCCGCCTCGACCTCCGGCTCGGCGCTCCAGCGCTCGAGCTCGGCGGCGTCGAGCCCGGCCTCGGTCGCCGCGCGGCGGATCGTCGCCGGCTCGTCGAGCAGGCAGCCGGAGAAGTTCAGCACCCGCAGCCTGCGGATCAGGTGGCGGATCCGCTGCGGCGCGTGCACGCGGGCGGCGACGATCGCCCGGCATGCGGGCACCGTGGCCGCCATCCGCGGCCGCTCGCGCGAGTCGATCGGCATGCCGTGCTCGCGGGCGATGCGGCGAAACGCTTTCGACTGGCGCTCGGGGGTGAAGCCCCGCTCGACGTAGTCCTGCGGGGACTCGGAGAGCCCGACCATGCGCAGCCGCCACTCGATCCGCTCCCCGTAGAGCCAATCGATCCGGCGGCGGAACGGCTCGGCGCTCCACGCCCAGGGACACCCGGGGTCGGTGAACTCGTAGATCCGCACCTCGGCGCTCACACCAGGCGCCTCAACAGCGGCGCAACTCGGCGTCGTCCTAACGGACTCCGCCTCATAGTTCCGCCATCTCCAGGATCAGACTCGTCCATGCGAAGTCACGTGCTCCCAATCCTTCCCCGGTGAGCGGGTCGTAGTACTCGCGCAGGCCCTCTCGCATCACCAGCGCCGTCAGTCGGTCGGCCATCAGGGCCGCCTCAGCCTCGTAGCCGAGCCGCCGCATCCCCAGCCACAGCATCCAGGCGGCGTTGACCCAGGTCGGCCCGCGCCAGTACCGGAGTTTCCAGCCCGGGCCGCGGTTGGGCTCGAAGCTCGGCTCGGCGGCGGAGACCGAGGGCGGCGGGTACTCGAGCCAGTAGCGCCTCGGGTCGAGCAGGTGCTCGTCGACCAGCCGGCGGCCGATCTCCTCCGGCAGGTCGGGGAGCGCGAGCGGCGACAGCGCGGCCCAGGTCGAGACGTCGGGCCGGGCGCCGCCGGGCTGGACCTCGTCGAGGAAGAGGCCGCGGCGCTCATCCCAGAGCCGGTCGACGATCGCGGGCGTGATCGAGGGCTCGCCTGCCGCGACCCGGGCCAGGCACCAGAGCACGTTGGTCATCACCTCGCAGACCACGGGCCAGCCGCGGTCGCGGATCCGGCGCGCGTCCCAGCCGAGCCTCCGGTTGCGCGCGACCAGCAGCGGGAAGCCGTAGCCGCCGTGCTGGAGGCGCCCCCAGATCGGATCGAACTTGGGCGAGGAGTCGAGGCCCGATTCGTCGGGCTGCACCAACCACAGCAGGCCGTCGCCCTCGAGGTCGCGGTTCGCCCGCAGCCACTCGTGATGGGTGGCGATCCGCGGTTCGGACGCGGGGTCGCCGAGTCCCGCGAGTTGCCACGCCCACGCGAGCAGCGGCGGCTGGATCGTGCTCGTCATCTCGGCGTCGCGCGAGGTGACGTTGTAGTAGACGCGCCGCTTCCAGCTCAGCGGCTGATCCCAGAAGATCACGTGACCGATGAAGCCGTCGTCGCGCATCGCGTTGAGCAGGCTGGTGAGCTCGTCGCGGGGGCGCTGCGGATCGAAGCGCCGCCAGACGATCGCGGCGAAGCACGAGTCCCAGTACCACTGCCACGGGTAGCGGCTCGGGCTCGGGCGGGTGTAGGAGAAGCCGACGCCGCGCCGCTCGCCCTCGGCGTGCGACGCCTCGAGCACGGCATGGCAGCGGTCGGCGAGCTCCGTCAACTCAATCAGTAACTGGTCCGGCGCATGCCGCGCAGGGCGAAGTAGACGAGCACCGCGAGCATCCCGGCGAGCGCGACGAGCCCGGGCCAGGTGTTCGCCCAGGTGATCGGATCGCCGACGAACCCCTGGCGGGCGGCGTCGACGACCTGGGTCAGCGGGTTGATCCGGGCGATGTCCTGCAGCCACCCCTGGAGCAGGGCGAGCGGCGCGTAGGCCGTGGTCGTCAGCACGAGGATGAACATCCCCGCCTGCATCAGCGGGGCGGCGCTCTGGCTCTTGTAGCGCAGCGCGAGCACCACTCCCCAGCAGGCGGCGATCGTGCCGGTGCCCATGACGCAGAAAAGGGCGATCGCCAGGCCGCCGATCCCGGGCCAGTCGACCCCGATCGCAAACCCGACGCCGAGCAGGACCACGGAGGGGATCAGCGAGCGCAGGCTCGCCGAGAGCACCAGCCCCGCGAGCAGGGCCGGGCGCGGAGCGGGGGAGGCGAGCAGGCGGTCGAACCAGCCGTGCTCGATGTCGCGCGCGAGGTTGACCCCGGTCGCGGCGCCGGTGAACCCGGCGCCCTGGAGCATGCTGATCGGGATGATGAAGCTCTGGTAGCTGTCGCTGTCGAACCCCGGCAGCTGGGTCAGGTTGCTGAACACGGCGGTCAGGCCGCAGAAGAAGATCGTCGGCGCGAGCACGCCCGGGATCGCCGCCCCCGGGACCCTGACGATCTCGTTCATGGCCCGGCGGATCAGCACCCGCACCATCGCCAGGTCGGCCGTCAGCCCCATCGGCTCACCCGACCCTCAGCCGCCTGCGCAGCGCGATCGCGCTGAGCGCGGTCGAGATCGCGCCGACGAGCGCGATCGCGCCGAACGCCTTGAGCACCGTCTCGGCGCTCAGCGAGCCGATCACCGGCTCGCGGATCCCGTCGACGATGAACGAGAGCGGGTTGTACTCGGCGATCGAGGCCGCCGGCTCGAGCAGCAGGTTGATCGGGAAGAAGGCGTTGGAGAGGAAGAGGATCACGAAGATCAGGGGGAACAGCCCCTGGACCACGGAGGCCTGGCCGGTGTAGAGCGCGATCGCGGCGCTGAGCCCGCCGAAGGCGACCGCGGCCAGGGAGGTGAACAGGAGCATCAGGAGCATCCCCGGCACCCCCAGCTCGAACGAGGCGCCGAAGATCAGGCCGATCGCGATGAACCAGAGCGCGGTCACCGCCCCCAGCACCGCGGTCCCCGCGAGCCGGCCGGCGACGATCGCAAAGCGCGAGATCGGCGCCGCGAGCAGCCGGTCGGTGAAGCCCATCTCGAGGTCGACGGCGAGCGCGATCCCGCCGGTGTTCCCCGCCAGCAGGCAGGACTGCAGCATCGCCCCGGCGAGCATGAAGCTGAGGAAGTTGTCGACCTCGGGGAACCCGGGGAGGTCGACCGCCCGACCGGCGCCACCCGTCTGGATCGCGAGCAGCAGGGTGGGAAAGATCAGGATCGGCGAGGCGAGCTGGGGCCGGCGGAAGGTCTGCTTCACCGAGCGTCCGCCGAGCGCGGCCACGACGCGCGCGTTCGTCGCCACGCCGTCGACGCTCAAGGCTCGATCAGCCCGGCACCCGGCGGCAACACCGGGGGCGCGGCGGGAGCCTGTTCGGCATCGCCCTCGAGGTGCTCGCCTGTCTTGGCGACGAAGACGTCGTCGAGCGTCGGCTCGACCAGCTCCAGGGACCCGAACATGATCCCCGCCTCGTCGAGGGCGCGGACGACCTTGGCCACATCGTTGGCGCCGCCCTCGAGCTCGACCAGGAGCTTGCCGTCGCGCTCGGGCAGCAGGCGCCCGAACGCCGCGGAGACCTCCTTCGCCCGCGAGCCGTCGCCGTCGAGGATCCCGAGCTCCAGGTGCGGCTTGCCGACCTCGGCCTTGAGCGAGGTCGGCGTGCCCTCGGCCACGATCCGGCCGCCACTGATGATCCCGACCCGGTCGGCGAGCTGGTCGGCCTCCTCCAGGTACTGGGTGGTGAGGAAGACCGTCGCCCCCTCGGCGTTGAGGGCCGCGACCTCCTCCCAGATCGCCTTGCGGCTGACCGGGTCGAGGCCGGTGGTCGGCTCGTCGAGGAACAGGACCCGGGGCTCGTGGACGAGGGCCGACGCGAGGTCGAGGCGCCGGCGCATGCCGCCGGAGTAGG
This sequence comes from uncultured Solirubrobacterales bacterium, assembly GCA_963842795.1. Lineage (GTDB taxonomy): Bacteria > Actinomycetota > Thermoleophilia > Solirubrobacterales > 70-9 > WHSW01. The sequence goes on from CAWJHV010000026.1 coordinate 106,630, forward strand.
TGCCGACGCGCCGGTCGGCCGCCTGGCTCAGCCCGACCCGCTCGATCAGCGCGTCGCCACGCCGCTCCGCCTCGCCGCCGGCCAGCCCATGGAGGATCGCCTGCAGGCGGATCAGCTCCCGACCCGTCATCAGCGGGTCGAGCGCCGCCTCCTGGAGCGCGACGCCGATCGACCGGCGCACGTCGGCCGCCTGCTCGACGACGTCGAAGCCGGCGACCCTGGCGCTGCCGCCCGTCGGTCGCAAGAGCGTGGTCAGCATCCGCACGGTGGTCGTCTTACCGGCGCCGTTGGGTCCCAGGAAGGCATAGATCTCGCCCTCGGAGACCTCGAGATCGACCCCCGCCACGGCCTTGATCCCCCCGGGAAACTCCCGCTCGAGCCGTGTTACCTCGATTGCAGGCACGGCGGGGGAATCTACCGCCGGGCGCGCCGCAGCCTATGCTGAGCGCAGCTGGAAGGACCGAAACCGACGCCCGGAAACGGTGTTCCAGCCATTCGATGCCTGCGAACAGCACACGTCCTCGTCCCGCGCTCGCGCTGCTCGTGCTGGTGGCGCTGATCGCGCTTGCCGGCGGGGCAGGCGAGGCGATCGCCTCGACCGCGAAGACGCTCGGCAAGACCGAGCGCACGCCCGAGCCCTCGTGCCCGCAGACGCCCTGCGAGGCCGTCGGCAGCGTGACCGGCTTCCAGATGGTCGCCGACGGCGACCGGGGGCTGTTCAAGGCACGCGAGAACGGCTGGATCGTCGGCTGGGCGATCGACCTCTCCGAGCCGAAGAAGTCGCAGCACGACTTCTTCGCCGACTTCTACCAGTCGAGCACCTTCGGAATGATCCCCACGGCGCGGATCTCGGTGATCAAGCGCCGCGACGAGCGCAACTACAAGCTCAAGGCCCAGAGCCCGGTGGTCACGCTCGGCTCGGTGCTGGGCAGCCGCCAGACGTTCACGCTCAGCAACCCGCTGAAGATCCGCAAGGGCGAGTTCCTCGCGCTGACGATCCCCACCTGGGCGCCCTCCTTTTCGGTCAGCCTCAGCGGCAGCAACAACGTCTGGCGCTCGAGCCGGGCTGCGGGCAGTTGCTCGGGCACGGACAACATCAAGGCCGGCAAGGCGCAGCAGAAGGTGCACTCGGTCCGCTCGTACGGCTGCGACTACACCACGGCTCGCCTCCTGTACTGGGGCTACTACACACCGCGCTGAGGGGCGCGCTGGGCTTGATCCCCGCGATCCCACGCGGGCGAGTCGGGGCCCGGGTGGCGACGCGGACTCGGGGGGCACGCCCCCCGCCCTCACCAACGAGAGTGAGGTTTTGGACGGTATGCGTCCATAACTCAGCTCTCGTTGACCCGGGCATTGGCCAGGCGCACGGCTCAGGTCAATGGCGCTTGGACGCCGCCCGGCTCCGGCTATCGCCCGCTCAGGCGAGCGGTGGCTGGCGGAGTCCGCAGTAAGGGCAGTCGCTCACGTCCAGGCCGATCAGCTGGTCGCAGCGGCGGCAGATCCGGAGGTTGTCCGGGGTCCGGAGCAGCGCCGAGTCGGAGGGGGCCAGCGGCAGGCTGCGGGTGACCGGCTCCATCTCCTCACCGGTCTCGCGGTCCAGGTAGACCCCGTCGGGCTCCGCCGGCGCGTAGACCTCGCGTCCGGACGCCCGGGCGCGCAGGCGGAAGATCTGGCGCGGGTTCTGCACGGCGGCGGAAGCGTATCCGCTCCGTCGCCGGCGGGCGCCCGGATATAGCCTCCGGTGCGGTGAAGGTCCTGATCTTCCACGGCTACCTGCTCCGCGGGACCGGATCCAACGTCTACAACGCGAGCCTCGCAAATGCGCTCGCGTCGCTGGGCCACGAGGTCCACGTCGTCTGCCAGGACCGCGACCCGCCCGAGCTCGGGGCGGGCGCTGAGGGCTCGGTCACCGTCCACAACCCCGACATCGGCGGCCTGCTGCCGGTCTTCGTCCGCGACACCTACGAGGGCTTCGAGGTCAAGACCTTCGGCGAGCTGACCGAGGGCGAGCTCGACCGCTACATCGAGGCGAACGTGACCGCGGTCGCCGCGCTGGTCGAGTCGCTCGGCGGCGTCGACGCGGCGATCGCCAACCACCTGATCATGGGCCCGGTGATCCTCGGCCGCGCCGGGCTGGGCTACGCGCTCGCGATCCACGGCTCCGACCTCTCCTACACGGTGCTCCCCGATCTCGAGCGGTTCGGGCCGTACGCGCAGGAGGCCTGCGACGGCGCCGCCGGGATCCTGGTCGGCTCCGGCCACATCGCGGCCCGCCTGCGCCAGGCCGTCGACGACCCCGCCACGAACGCGAAGGTGCGGCTCGGGCCTCCGGGGGTCGACACGTCGCTGTTCGCGCCGATGCCGGTCTCGGAACGACCGCTCGCCCTCGAGGCGCTGGCCGCCCGCCTGCGGGCGCTGGCCGAGCGGACGACCGGCAGCAGCTGGGACCGCGACCCGATCGCCGCCGCGGATGCCGTCGACTGGTACGCCGAGGGCGACGGGCCCCGGGTGATCTTCGTCGGCAAGCTGATCGTCTCCAAGGGCGTCGACCTGCTGCTCGCCGCCTGGCCGCTCGTGCTGTCGAGCCACCCGAACGCCCGGCTGCTGATCGTGGGGTTCGGGGCGCTGGATTCGGTGCTCCAGGGTGTCCGGGACGGCCTCGCCGCGGGTGATCTCGCGCCGCTGCGCGAACTCGCCGGGCACGGGCGCGGGCTCGAGGAGGGCAAGGAGGAGCGGCTCGAGATGCTCTCGGCGTTCCTCGACGCCCTGCCCGACGGTTACGAGGACGCCGCCCGCGCGGCCGCCGGCAGCGTCGTGTTCTCCGGGCGGCTCGAGCACGACGAGGTGGCCGTGCCGGTTGCGGCGTCGGACGCGCTCGTCTTCCCGAGCACCTTCCCCGAGGCCTTCGGCATGGTCGCCGCAGAGGCTGCGTCGGCCGGCGCCCTGCCCGTCTCCGCCGCCCACTCCGGGGCCGCGGAGGTCAGCCAGGCGCTGGCGGACGACCTGCCGGCGGCCGCCAAGGGGCTGGTCTCGTTCGAGCTCAGCGACGACGCCGTGGCGGCGATCGCCGCCCGCCTCAACGGCTGGCTCGCGCTCGACCAGCCGGATCGCGTGGCCGCGAGCGAGTCCCTGCGCGACACGGTCGAGCGGCTCTGGAGCTGGGAGTCGGTCGCGCGCGGCGCGCTCGCGGCGTCGGCGGGCCGGATCGACGGCCTGCCGGTGCCGAAGGCCGTTTGAGCCAGTTGAAACTAGCTCGGCGCCGACCGCCCGGCGCCGTTCCCGCGATCAATAGAATCGCGCTCCGGTGACACGCCAGACCTATCTCAGGCTGATCGCGGCGATGATCGTGCTCACGATCGTGTCCTCGGTATTCCTGCTCCAGTTCGAGTGGTTCGGCGATGCCGGCTCTGACCAGGCGGGGCCGATCGACACCCTGTTCGACGTCATGATCGTGCTCTCGTCGCTCGTCTTCTCGATCGTGATGGTGATGTTCGGCTACGCGATCTGGAAGTTCCGGGTCAAGCCCGGTGACGAGGGCGACGGCAAGCCGATCCACGGCAACACCAGGCTCGAGATCGCCTGGACGGTGATCCCGACCGTGATCGTGCTCTTCGGCGCGGTCTACAGCTGGATCGTGCTCGACGACATCGAGGCGACGGCGTCGGACTCGATGCGCCTCGACGTGGTCGCGCAGCAGTTCGAGTGGAGCTTCGAGTACCCGGAGAAGACGGTCGGCACGGGCGAGAACGCCGTGCCGGTGACGACGCAGCAGCTCCACGTCCCCGTCGACCGCCAGCTCGACGTGCACCTGACCGCGCTCGACGTCCTGCACTCGTTCTGGGTCCCGGAGTGGCGGATCAAGCGCGACGCCGTCCCGGCCCGCGACCCGGCCGCGGAGGGCGTGGACAACACCTTCGTCGTCACCCCCGACCAGGAGGGGACCTACAGCCTCGTCTGCACCGAGCTCTGCGGCACCGGCCACGCGACCATGCGGGCCTCGGTAGTGGTCGAGTCCCAGGAGCAGTTCGACCAGTGGCTCGACGAGCAGGCGGCGCAGCAGGGGCAGGCCGCGGCCCCGGCGGCCGGGTCGTCCGGGAGCGACGGGTCATAGGCTTAGGAGGTAGGGCGTCGTGGCAGTGGCACTGAAGAGACCAGGACTGGGGCGGGCGGGACTCGGCTTCCTGCTCGGGGCCGGCTTCGGCTTCGGGCTCGTCGTCGCGCTGCGGGCGATCTCGGGGCTCGAGATCTTCCAGACCGAGCCCACCGGCTACCCCCACCTGATCGTCCCCGCGATCACCGGGCCGCTCGGCTTCCTCGCGGGGCTCGGGGCGTTCGACTACTGGCTGCGCTGGGCCCGCGGCGCGCCGACCCGGCCCGAGGACCACTCCCAGCACGGCGCCAAGTCGTGGCGGGACTACTTCAAGTTCAACACCGATCACAAGGTGATCGGGATCCAGTACATCGTCACCACCTTCTTCTTCTTCCTCGTGGGTGGGCTGATCGCGATGCTGATCCGCGCCGAGCTCGCCCAGCCGGGGACGCAGATCGTCGATCCCGGCCTCTACAACGGGCTCTTCTCCACCCACGCGGCGCTGATGATCTTCGTCTTCGTGATCCCGGTGTTCGCCGGGATCGCGAACTACGTCCTGCCGCTGATGATCGGGGCGCCGGACATGGCGTTCCCGCGCCTGAACGCGCTCTCCTTCTGGATGCTGCCGATGGCCGGCCTGCTCTTCCTGGCCAGCTTCGTCGTCCCCGGCGGCGCCTTCGACGCCGGATGGACCGGCTACGCGCCGCTGTCCACCGGGGCGCCGCTGGGCCAGTCGTTCTTCAACCTCGGGGTGCAGTTCGCCGGCGCCTCGTCGATCGCGACGGCGCTCAACTTCCTGGTCACGATCATCACCATGCGGGCGCCCGGGATGACCTTCTGGCGCATGCCGCTGCTGGTCTGGGCGAACCTCTCGACCTCGCTGCTGGTGGTCGCCGCGACCCCGTTCATCGCCGGGGTCCAGTTCATGGTCCTCTTCGACCGCGCCCTGCACACCAACTTCTTCCAGGAGACGTTCGGCGGCGACGTGCTCAGCTACCAGCACATCTTCTGGTTCTACTCGCACCCAGCCGTCTACATCATGATGTTGCCCGGCTTCGGGATCGTCTCCGAGGTCATATCCACCCACGCGCGCAAGCCGATCTTCGGCTACCGGCTGATGGCCCTGGCGCTGCTCGGGATCGTCGTCCTCTCCTACACGGTCTGGGCGCACCACATGTTCGTCAGCGGCATGTTCAGCTGGCTGCGGGTGCCGATGATGGTCACCACCCTGCTGATCGCGGTCCCGACCGGGATCAAGATCTTCAGCTGGTTGGCAACGCTCTTCGACTCGAAGCTGCACCTGAAATCGACAGCGATGCTCTTCAGCCTCGGCTTCATCGTCACCTTCGTGGTCGGCGGGATCTCGGGAGTGATGCTGGGCATGGTGCCGATCGACATCCACGTCTCCGACACCTACTTCATCGTCGCCCACATCCACTTCGTGCTCTTCGGCGGGTCGGTGTTCACGATCTTCGCCGGGATCTACCACTGGTTCCCGAAGATGACGGGCCGCATGTACGACGAGAAGCTCGGGCGCGTGCACTTCTACCTCACGCTGGTCGGCATGCTCGGCACCTTCGTCCCCATGCACTGGATCGGGATGGAGGGGATGCCGCGCCGGGTCGCCGACTACGCGTCCCAGTTCGGCGACTGGAACCTGGTGATCTCGATCTCCTCCTTCCTGCTCGGGCTCGCGCAGCTGGTCTTCATGTACAACATGGTCGTCAGCTGGAGGTGGGGGCCGAAGGCGACCGCCAACCCGTGGCGGGCGAAGACGATCGAGTGGCAGGTCTCCTCGCCGCCGCCGGTGTTCAACTTCGACCAGATCCCGCGCGTCGTCGGCGGCCCCTACGAGTTCGGCGTCCCCGGCGCACGGCACGCGATCATGGGCCCGGAGGAGGCCGAGGTACGCGAGCACCAGCCGGCCAAGGTCGGCACTGCGGGCGGGTCCCCCGAAGCGTTCTCCGATCCGTGACCGACGCCGAGCACGCCAGCTACCCGGTCGACGACCCGCGCAGCGCGGTCGATTGGAGCGAGGGCGGAACCGTGCTCGCCTTCGTCAACGAGGTCGCGGGCGGCCGCCGGCTGCTCGAGGCGGTCCGCGAGCGGGTCGCGGCCGGGGCCGGCACGGTCGCCGTCACGGCGCCGCAGAACCAGCCCATCGTCGGGCAGATCGTGGACCGCGACGAGGTCCGCGAGGCGGCGCTGAGCCGGGTCGAGGTCACCCAGCAGGTGCTCGAGGCATTCGAGATCGAGTCGGTCGGGGCGGTCATGGACCCCGATCCCTCCCTCGCGCTCGACGACGCGGTTCGCGCCTTCCAGCCCTCTGAGGTACTGCTCTCGGCGCTCTATGAGACCCGCTTCGGGCTCACCCGCAAGGACCTCGTCGAATGGGCCAAGGAGAAGATCGAGGTCCCGGTCACCCACATCCCGGTGCGCGTCGACGACGACGCGGTGCGCTGGGACGTGGTCCACACGCTGCTCGTCGGGACCCAGACGGTCGCCAGCCCGGACCTGATCCGCAGGCTGAAGGCCCGGGCCGAGGAGAAGCCGCACCGCTACACGATCATCTGCCCGCGCTCGGGCGACCTGAGCCGCGAGCAGGTCTGCGAGCGCCTCGCCCGCACCCTCGCGGAGCTCTACCGGGCCGAGATCGACGCCACCGGCCAGCCGATGAGCCCCGAGCCATTCGCCGCGATCACCAACGCGATCGAGCACTACCGGATCGACGAGATCATGATCTCGACGCTGGCCGGCAAGCAGTCGGTGTGGCTGGAGCAGGGGCTGCTCGACCGCGTGCGCGAGGTCACCGACCTGCCGGTCGAGCACTACGAGGCCCAGACCACGGGCGAGGCCGAGGGCCGGCGGGCCGAGCCGGCGGGAGCGACGGGCTGATGGAGAGCGCTTCGATCCCGGTTCCCGGCGGCACCGGGGCCCCCGAACACGAGCACCACGGCCCGCCGGAGGCGCATCAGAGCTCGCGGATCGACCGCCAGACGCTCGGGATCCTGCTCTTCATCATCTCGGAGATCATGCTGTTCGGGGCGTTCTTCGCCTCGTACTTCTTCCTCCGCGTGGTCGCCAACGAGGGCCCGTGGCCGCCCGAGGGCGTCGACCTCCCGATCTCGGTCGCCGGCGTCAACACCGCGATCCTCGTCTCATCGAGCTTCACCGTCCACTGGGCGCTGGAGTCGATCCGCAAGGGCAACCGCCGCGGCCTCCAGATGGGCCTCGCGATGACCTGGCTGCTCGGCGCAACCTTCCTCTTCATCCAGATCAACGAGTACATCCACATCGGCTTCAGCGCCCGCGACGGCGCCTTCGGCTCGATCTTCTACGGGCTCACGGGCCTCCACGGCGCGCACGTGTTCGTCGGCCTGGTGCTGCTGACGTTCGCCAACGTCCGCGCCTGGCGCGGCCACTTCGGCCCGGACGCGAAGGACCACCTGGGCGTCGAGGTGCCGGGGATCTACTGGCACTTCGTCGACATCATGTGGCTGATCGTCTTCACGGCCGTCTACATCCTTTAGACGCCCGGGTTCGGCGAGCTCCGCGGGCGCGAGGCCGGGTTGGCTGGGTAGGGGTGGGAGGAGTAGCGCGCGGGATCGGGCACAAACGCCCGCAACCCGATGCCGAGTCGCACCTTTGCCCCCCATAGGGCGGTCAATGTGCGACTCGGCGCCGGGGTCGGGTGAAAACGCCGATCCCGTTGCGCTCGCGTCACACACGCGCGCGGGGTGAGGCGCAAACGCCCGCGTCGCCACACCTCCCACCCCTACCCAGCCAAGCCACGGCCCCGAGCCCTCACCCACGCCGACGGACGGCGACTCGGGCTGCCCGCCGGTAAATCTCCCGGTACTCCCGAGGCGTAATCTCAGATGGGGAGAACGCGAGGAGGCTGCGATGCACAACCCGCTTCGGTCAGAGGCTGAGATGTTCCGGGTGGTCGTCGTCGTCGGGGTCGCCCTGCTGCCGGTGATCGTGCTCGGCCTGATCGCCGGGCCGGCGTGGGGGGCGATCCTGCTCGGGGTCGAGATCGGGGTCGCGATCGGCGCCCTGTGGCGGACGACGCGCGGGTCCGAGCCGCACACGGCGGCCGTCGCCACCGACGACGATGCGGTCTACCGGCTGCTGGTGGTCGCCAACCAGACCGTCGCCGGGCAGGCCCTGCTGAGCGAGGTCCAGGGCCGCTGCCGCGCCCACGATGGCTGCGAGATCCTGGTCGTGGTCCCGGCGTTGCCGTCCTCGCGGCTCGAGCACCTCGCCCACGACGTCGACGGCGCGATCGCCGAGGCCCGGGGGAGGCTCGACCGGTCCCTGGCGGCGATGCGGGCGGCGGGGCTCTCCCCCCGCGGCCAGGTCGGCGACCACCACGACCCGAACGTCGCGATCGAGGACGCGTTGCGCACCTTCGCCGCCGACGAGGTGATCGTCTCGACCCATCCGCCCGAGCGCTCGAAGTGGCTCGAGCGCGGGGTGGTCGAGCGCGCGCAGAGCGAGATCCCGCTCCCGGTCACCCACGTGGTCGTCGATCTGGCGGCCGAGGACGCGGCCGCGGCTCGCTCAGCCTGAGCCCGAGGCGCCCTTGCCGACGTTGTCGAGCAGGTACTTCACCAGCCCCTGGAGGTCCTTCGGCGTGAGGGTCGCCTCGAAGTCCTGAGGCATGATGTCGGGCTGGAAGCCCGCGGCGATCTCGGAGTTCGGATCGACGATCTGCTTCTCGATATAGGCGGCGTCCTTGCCGGCGAGGCTGTCGTCGAGGTCCGGGCCCACGGTCGCGGTCGTCCCGGCGGCCTGGAGAGCGTGGCAGATCCCGCACCGCTCGGCGAACAGGTCGGCCGGCGCGAGCTGCGGGGGCTTGGCGCCGGGCACGCCGGCGACGCTGGCGACGTAGGCGGAGACGTCCTCGGCGTCCTGGCCGGTGACCAGCTCCGCCGGCATGAACACGCGCGTGTAGTTCGCGGCGCCCTCCTCGATCACGCGCGGGGACTCGATCTGCGTCTGGACGACGCCCTCGATCGTGTCGTTGTCCATGCCGTCGGCGCGGGCCTGGGCGAAGGCGGAGTCGAGGTTGGGGCCGACGTTGTTGGTCGTCCCGGCCTGGGCGAGGGTGTGGCAGGTGCCGCAATTGGACTGAAACAGCGACCGGCCGCGGTCGAGGTCGGCGTCCTCGCTGGTGTCGCAGCCGGCGAGCGCGACGGCTCCGGCGAGAGCCGCGACGACGATCGACATGCGGGCGGCAGCGATCCGCTGGCGACTGCGGGCGAGGGGTCGGCGCACGCGCGAATCCTATCCATCCGGCGGACGCCGCTCGGCGGGCGTCCGGGCGCACATCCATTAATGTTCGAGCCGATCTGCACTAGCTCCTGAAGAGGAAGTTCGTCCGATGGAAGTCCGCACTGGGATGTCGAGGGTGGTGCTTACCGTGGGCCCGGCCCACACGCTGCGCGAGGCCGCGCGGCGGATGACCGAGAAGGGAGTCGGCGCCGCGGTCGTCGTCGACGAGGAGTCGGGTGGGCCGGGGATCGTCTCCGAGCGCGACATCCTCACCTCGGTCGGGAGCGGCGGCGATCCCGACGCGGAGCTGGTCGGCGACCACATGAGCGCCACCGTGATCTCGGCGGCGCCCGACTGGAGCCTCGAGCGCGCCGCGGTCGAGATGGCCAGGCGCCACATCCGCCACCTGGTCGTGGTCGAGGAGGGCGAGCTGATCGGCGTGCTCTCGATGCGGGACATCGTCCGCGTCTGGACCTCCGACGGCGCCACCTCGAGCACGATCTCGCCCGAGGCCGAGCAGGCGGTCTGAGCGCGTCGAAACGCGCGTGAGGCCGCGCGCGAGCGTCACCGAAGCGCGGCATCCCGTCTGCCCGATTGCCGAGTGTGCAGTTTTCCCCCTATAGGGGGGTCAAGTGCACACTCGCCAGGTTGCGGCCCGGCGCTGCCTACGGCTCGCGCTTGACCCGCTGCAACGGCACGGCGGGAAGCACAGCCGTCGAGACCCGCTGCTGGCGCGGCATGCGGACGAAGTCGGCGCGCGCGTCGCGGATCCAGGCGCGGAGCGCGAACAGGGCGACGATCGCGCCGGCGACGCCGTACGGCCACCAGGTGAAGATCGAGGTGATCAGGGCGGCGAGCCCGAAGGCGATCAGCGCCGGCTGCCAGGAGGAAGCCGGAACGTAGACGAGCTCGAGCGGCTCTCCGTTGCTGCGATCGCGGAGTCCCAAGGACGAAGCGGAGCTGCGCCGCTGTTGAGGCGCCTGTTTGTGTTCGTCGGCCATCGCCTAGCCGATGTAGACGATCGCGATGAAGAAGGTGAACGCGAAGACCGCGAGCGCGATCGACGCCGTCAGGAGGGCGGTTCCGAGGTTCGATGAGGCGCGATTGCGGTCCACGTGCAGCGGTTCTTATCAGAGCACGGCGTCGATGGCCATCGCGCAGAAGAGCAGGGCGAGGTAGGCGAGCGAGGAGAGGTAGAGGCGGAGGGCCGCCGCCCGCGCCGGATGGCGGAGCAGTCGCACGGCGAGCAGGATGAAGCCGGCGCCGAGGACGGCGGCAACCACGGCGTAGAAGGCTCCGAGAAAGCCGGTCGCGACCGGGGCCAGGGTGAAGGCGACCAGGACCAGGGTGTAGGCGACGATCCGGTTGCGGGTCGCGGCCTCGCCCTTGACCACCGGGAGCATCGGCACCCCGGTGCGCGCGTAGTCGTCCTTGATCAGCAGCGAGAGGGCCCAGAAGTGCGGCGGGGTCCAGAGGAAGACGATCCCGAACGGCCACAGCGCCTCGGGGGCCAGGCCCCCGGTGGCCGCCGCCCAGCCGACCAGCGGCGGGACCGCGCCCGCGGCACCGCCGATGACGATGTTCTGCGGCGTGAGCGGCTTGAGCCAGACGGTGTAGACGACGACGTAGCCCAGCAGCCCGGCGAGCGCCAGCGCCGCCGCCAGCGCGTTCACCGTGAGCGTGAGCTGGACCGTCGCCAGCACCCCGAGGACGATCCCGAAGACGAGTCCGTGAAGGGGCTCGATCCGTCCCGAGACCAACGGGCGCCCGCGGGTGCGGGCCATGCGCGCGTCGCGCTCGCGGTCGAGGTAGTGGTTGATCGCCCCCGCCCCGCCGGCGGCGAGATAGCCGCCGAGCATCGTCCAGAGGACGGTGTCGATCGGGGGGAACGCGCGGTCGGCCACGATCATCGTCGCCACCGTGGTCAGCAGCAGGAGCGAGATGATCCGCGGCTTGGTCAGCGAGATGTAGTCGCGGACGACCGAGGCGACCGAGCGCTCGCGGGCGAGTCCGAATGTCGTCGTCGCGCTTTCCATCAGGCGGTCGCGGCTCCGGTGGCGCGGGGAGAGGCGACCCGCTCGGCGACCGCCGCCGAGGCGGGCATCAGGGTCGCGGTCGCATAGACGACGGTCGCCCAGAGCGTCGTCCCGAGGGCCAGGTGGCCGAGGATCAGGCCCGCGTGCTTGCCGGCCCAGACGTTGATCGCGCCGAGCGCGACCTGCGCTACGAGCAGAAGCGGCGCGATCCAGAAGGCCCGGCTCGGCGCCCGGCGGCGCAGCGCGAGCGCGGCGAGGGCGATCACCGAGATCGAGGCCAGGTACATGAAGAGCCTGTGGGTGAGCTGGATGTCGGCGAGCCGCGACTGGCCGAACGAGAGCGCTCCCTGCCCGTTGCAGCCGGGGAACTGGCTGGTGCTCCAGCCGGCGCCGCAGGCGGAGTGCGCGCCGGCCAGCGGCTGGTCGGCGGTGCCGTGGTACTCGGTCCCCGCGACGTATCCGCCGGCGACGATCGTCGCCAGCACCAGCCCGGCCGTCACGATCGCAAGCGGACGCAGGCCGCGGACCGTCTCAGTGGGCGGCGCCGGCGTCCGCTCGGCGCCGCGACGGAGGACGAAGAGCAGCCCCAGGAGCAGCATCGCGGCCCCGAGATGGGCGGCGACGAGCTCGTCCTCGAGCCCCTGCTCGACCGTGAGCCCGCCGAGCGCCGCCTGCGCCAGGACCAGCCCGGCGGCGCCGAGCGAGCCGCGGACCAGCAGCCGGTGGGATCGCAGCCTGCGGTACGAGCGCCAGGCGAGCAGCGCGATCAGGACTGTGACGACTGTGGCCGCGATCCGGTGGGAGAACTCGATCACCGACTCGGCCGAGTCGGCGGGCAGCACGCCGCCCTCGCACAGCGGCCATCCGTGGGTGCCGCTGCCGGCGGCGCCGCAGCCGAGACCCGAGTCGCTCACGCGCACGATGCCGCCGATCAGGATCAGGGCGAAGGTCGCTGCGATGGTGAGGGTGACGAGGCGGCGAAACCGGGCGAGCTCCGCCGCATCGCCACGAACGGCGACTGCACTCATCGTCCTCAGGCTACCGGGGCGCTTTCGCCGTCGTCGGAGTCTGGATCCGCCTCCGCCGGGGCCTCAGCCTCGGGCTCGGCCGCGGGGCTCGCAACCCGTTCGAGCGGGGGCGGCGGCGTGAACGACTGCTGGCGGCGGGCAATCGACTCGCGGATGTCGTGCAGCGGCTCGGGGCTGCGGACGTCGGGCACCGAGTCGAAGTTGTGCGGGGGCGGGGGAGAGAGCGCGTACCACTCGAGCGTCGCCCCGGCCCAGGGGTCGTGAGCGCGTGCGGGGAGCCCGTTGTGCCAGCTGTAGGCGGCGTTGCCGAGCTCGACCAGGATCCCGGTGACGAGGATGAAGGCACCGATCGAGGCGACCAGGTTGTAGCCGTCGAGCCCCGTGTCCTCGTAGAACTTGAACACGTCGACCGTCTGACCCTCGAGGCCGGCGAAGAACATCGGGATCGCGTAGAGGTGGATGCCGAGGGTGATCAGGACCAGGGCGAACTTGCCGACGCCCTCGCCCAGCAACCGGCCGCCGAGCTTCGGGAACCAGTAGTGGAGCGCGGCGAAGCCGCCGATCACCCCGCCGCCGACGAGCACGTAGAGCGTGTCGCCCTGGCTCGCGGTGGTGTTGTCGAGCGCCCAGCCGACCGGGATCACCGAGTAGGAGAGCTCGCCGGCGAGGCCGATGGCCATGGTCGAGATCGCGATCAGCGCGTACCAGGTCGCCGCCCGCAGCTCCAGCGCCCCGCCCCAGATCGTCGCCACCCAGACGTAGATCAGGGTCCCGAACGGGACCACGAGGGCGACCGCGAACGCCATCGCCATGATCGTCCAGCCCTCGTTCAGCGGGGCCGCGTACATGTTCTGCATCCAGGCGAGCAGGCCGGCGACGGCGATCGCGACGAACGAGGCGCTGACCGCGCGGCGGCTGAAGATCGGCTTGCGGGCGAAGGTGGGGAGGATCTCGGAGATCGCGCCGGCGGCGGCGAGGAAGACGGTCACGTAGGCGCCGGTGAAGAAGATGTAGGCGAGGTGCTGGTAGAGGACCGGGGCGCCGCCCTCGCCGGAGTCGAAGAAGACGCCGTCGAAGCGGCGGTCGATCTCCAGCATCGTCAGCGCCGCGATCATGATCGGGCCGATCACCAGCAGCACGTGGGCGATCACCGCGGCCGCCCAGGTGAACAGCGGCGCCCGGCGCCAGGCGATCCCGGGGGCCCGCAGCCTGCGCAGGGTGACGATCATGTTGATCGCCCAGCAGACGAAGCCCAGGCACGCCAGCGCGGTCCCGGCGATCCAGGCGTCGGCCCCGTTCGACGGCGAGAAGACCAGGTCGGAGAGCGGCGGCAGCGCGGCCGAGCCGGTCTCCGGCACGCTGTAGAGGAAGCTCCCGTACACGGTCACCGCCCCGGCGAGGTAGAGCCAGTAGGAGAACTGATGCAGGCGCGGCAGGGCGACCCCGCGGGCGCCGATCTGCAGCGGGACGATGAAGCTGATCAACCCGAGCGCGAACGGGATGCAGGCGAGGACGAGGAAGGTGATCACCGAGGCCGTCATCAGCCGGTTGAAGATCTCGGGGTGGATGAGCGAGTTCTCCGGGATCATCAGCTGCATCCGCATCAGCGCGAACTCGGTCGCGGCCAGCGCCAGCAGGGTCAGCGCGGTGGCGATGAACAGCAGCCCGACGGTCTTGTGGTCGGCGCTCGTGGCGCGCTCGATCCACGCCTGACGGGGCTTGCGCAGCTCCCGGGTGACGATCTCGGGCCGGGTGGTGGTCGCCGTGCTCGGCGAGGGCGCGCTCACGGGCCCTCCTCCGCCGCCTGGGTGGCATCGCCGCTCTGCTGCAGGCCCTTCACGTAATCCTGAGCGGCCGTCAGGTCCCTGGTGAGCTGCTCGACGTAGGCGGTGTACTCGGGCACCGTGACCACGCGCACCCAGCTCCGCATCGCCGGGAAGCTGCTGCCCGAGAAGATCGTCGAGCTGCCCGCGTAGCGCCCGACCTCGTCGGCCTTGAACCAGGTTTGGACGACGTCGCCGGGCGTTGCCTGCACCTGGCCGCCGAGGGCCGGCACCCACCAACTGTGCAGCACATCGGTGGAGGTGATGTCGAGGATCACCGGGGTGTCGACCGGGACCACCAGCTCGCCGTAGGAGAAGGTGCGATGCCCGGTGGTCCCGCCGGGGTACTCGAATCGCCACAACCACTGCTGGGCGATCGCGTCGATCACCAGCGGGCTGGTCTCGGTCGGCTCCTGGCCGCCGATCGGCTCCTCGCCGGTCGCCGACTCCTGGTCCTCGGCCAGCGCCAGCGGCGGCACGCCCTTGACCCCGACCTGCGCCGTCGGCGCCGAGCCGAGCCCCTCCGGCCCCGCGGGCTGGAGCTGGCGGGCGTCGCCGGTGCGCACCACGCCGTAGACGAACACGGCGAGCGCGAACACTCCGAGCCCGGCGAGCACCGGACGCAGCGCCCCGCGGCCGGCCGCGAAGCGGACGGGCTCCCGGCCGCGCCGCTCGCGGAAGCGGACCACGGCGACGATCAGGGCCGCGTTCACGGCCACGACCAGCACGCAGACGATCACGAACATCACCCAGTAGCTGGAATGGATGACGTCGGCGTTCGGGGAGTGCGGCTCCGGGGGCGAAAGCGGAATCGCGTACGCGGGCGCCGCCGCCCAGGCGAGGGTGAGCAGTGCAACGATGGCGGCGAGCGGGATCGTCCGGCGGCTCAAGGCGGGCGCATTCTAATCGTGAAGCGGGCCACCACCGCCCGCCGACGACGGCCCGCCCGGCGATCTCCGACCTATACTCGCCCGCCTTGCGACCGCTCCGCTCCTCGCGCCGATCCCGGGCCGCGCAGCGCGCGGCGGTCAGGCTCGGGGCCGGCGCGGCGGTTGTGGCATCGATCGCGGTGCCGCTGATCCGCCGCCGGCACAGGATCCCGGCGCCCGTGACGCTGGCGGCGCTCGCCGGTGGCCCGCTCGCCATCGCCGTGCTGCGACCGCGGACACGGGGGCGCGACATCGTGCTGTTCACGCTTCAGATGTGGGGCTTCACCATGGCCCACGAGCTCCCCTACGACGACCCCGACGCGCTCCAGCGGCGCCTGAAGGTCCGCTACCCGATCGGCGCCGACCGCCTGATCGGACTCGGCGAGCTCCCCAACGTGCGCCTGCAGCGGGCGTTCAGCAGGCCGGGACGCGTGACCGCGCTCGACCGCGTGCTCTCGGTGGTCCATTGGGCCTGGTTCATGGAGCCCCACATCGCGCTGCTGATCGTGCAGACGCGCCGCCCGGCCGAGTTCGCCCGCGCGGCGCGCCAGATGGCCGCCGCCTACGACATCGGCTGCGCGATCTACTTCGCCGTTCCCACGGCCCCGCCCTGGTGGTCGGCCGAGCAGGGGTACATCGAGCGGCCGGTCGAGCACGTCCCGGCCGACGTGGCGGCCGAGGAAGAGCCCCACGTGCGGCGGATCATGGTCGACGCCGGCGAGCAGCTCTGGCGCCGTGCCTGGCAGCCGCTCTACGACTCGTTCAACAGCAACCCGTGGGCGGCGATGCCGTCGCTTCACTTCGCGACCTCGCTGATGGCCGCCATCCATCTCTCCGAGAGCGGCGGGCGGTTGGCGGGGGCCGCCGGCTGGACGTATGCCGGCACGCTCGGGTTCGCGCTCGTCTACCTGGGCGAGCACTACGTCACCGACCTCGTCGCCGGCGCCGCCCTCGTGGGCGTGATCCGGCGCGGCGAGCCGCTCGCCGAACCACTGGTCGAGGCCGGCAACCGGGTCCTGCGGCGTCTCGAATCGATCGCCGCCTGACGCGCGCGTAACTCGACCTTCGCTCCTGCGAGGATTAGCCCGGATGCCCCGAGCCAATCCGACCGACGGGGGTAGGCGGGAGGAGCATGACGCGACCCTCCCGATGAATCCCGACGAGTCCGGGTTCGGCGCCGAGGTCAAGGAGGCCGTCGAGGACGACGAGCCGCGGTTCTTCGAGAGCCCGAAGCGAATCGCGCAGACGATCATCATCGCGATCGTCGCGGTGGCCGCGATCTACTTCCTCTTCCCGCAAGTGGTCGGGGTGGAGGACGGGCTCAAGAAGCTGACCCAGGGCGACCCGATGTGGATCGCGATCGCGTTCGTCTTCAGCCTCCTGATGTTCGCGTCCTACGTCGCCCTGTTCCGGGGCGTGATCGGCGCCGAGGTGCGGCTGAGGTGGCAGGAGTCCTACGAGATCACGATGGCCAGCCTGGCGGCGACGCGGCTCTTCTCCGCCGGCGGCGCCGGGGGCATCGTGCTCACCTACTGGGCCCTGCGGAAGGCCGGGATGCCGCCGAAGAACACCGCCGCCCGCATGGTCGCCTTCAACGTCCTCCTCTACGCGGTCTACATGCTCACCCTGCTGATCAACGGCGTCCTGCTGCGGACTGGTGTGTTCTCCGGACCTGCGCCGGCCGGGATGACGGTGGTCCCGGCGGTGATCGCCGGGGCGGTGATCGCGATCTTCCTGCTCATCACCCTCGTCCCGGGCGACCTCGAGAAGCGCTTCTCGAAGGGATCCCAGGTGAGCCTCTGGGGCCGCACGATGCGTCGCCTGGCCACCGTTCCGGCGACCCTGGCGGTGGGCACGCGCGAGGCGCTGAGCTTCATCCGCGAACCCTCCCGCGGAGGGCTGGCGCTGGGCGGGGCAATCGGCTTCTGGGCGGCGCAGATAGCGATCCTCGCGGCCGCGTTCAAGGCGTTCGGGGTCGACGTGTCGCTGGCGGTGATCGTTCAGGGGTTCTTCGTCGGCATGTTCGCCAACCTGCTGCCGCTGCCTGGCGGGGTCGGCGGCGTCGACGCGGGCATGATCGGCGCGTTCGTCCTCTTCGGCCTGCCCGACAACAGCGTCTTCGCCGCCGTCCTCGTCTACCGGTTCTTCGCCTTCTGGCTACCGCTGCTGCCCGGTATCGTCGCCTTCTTCCAGCTCCGCGCCACGGTCCGCCGCTGGGAGGAGCGGCCGACCAGCCCGCCGGTCGGCAACGACATCGCGGAGAGCCTTCCAGGAGCCATTACTTCATAAAGTGAAGTAACATAATGAGGCGGAGCGAGACAGTGATTGATATGAGGAGCTTTAGCTCCGAAAGCAGCGTGTAAGGGCGCCGCAGGCGGCCGAAAGGTGATCGATATGAGGAGCTTTAGCTCCGAAAGCAGCGTGTAAGGGCGCCGCAGGCGGCCGAAAGGTGATCGATATGAGGAGCTTTAGCTCCGAAAGCAGCGTGTAAGGGCGCCGCAGGCGGCCGAAAGGTATTCATATGACCGAAGATCGAGTCGAGAGCCTGATCATCCTCGGCGGCGGGCCCGCCGGCTACACCGCCGCGCTGTACGCCGCCCGCGCCAACCTCGAGCCGCTCGTGATCGAGGGCTTCCAATGGGGAGGCCAGCTTCAGAACACGACAGACGTCGAGAACTACCCGGGCTACCCCGAGGGGATCATGGGCCCGGAGATGATGAACGAGTTCCGCGCCCAGGCCGAGCGCTTCGGGACGCGGTTCATCACCGACGACGCCGACCGCGTCGAGCTCTCCGACGGCGGGCACCAGCGCGTCTTCGTCGGCGACGACGAGTACGTCGCCAAGGCGATCATCCTCTCCATGGGCGCCGAGCCGCGCCGGCTCGGCATCCCCGGCGAGCTCGAGCTCGGCGGCCGCGGCGTCTCGACCTGCGGCGTCTGCGACGGCGCGTTCTTCAAGGACGAGGACGTGGTGGTGATCGGCGGCGGCGACTCGGCGATGGAGGACTCGATCTTCATCTCCAAGTACGCCGACAAGCTGACCAGCGTGCATCGCCGCGACGACTACCGGGCCTCGAAGATCATGCTCGACCGCGCCCGCGAGCGGGGGAACATCGACTTCAAGACGCCGTACGTGCCGGAGGAGTTCGTCGCCGGAGACGACGGCAAGCTGCGCGCGGTGCGCCTGCGCCAGGCCGAGACCGGCGAGACCGAGGAGGTCGAGGTCGGCGGCGCGTTCATCGCCATCGGCCACATCCCGCGCTCGGAGCTGGTCACCGGCCAGGTCGAGACCGACGACGAGGGCTACGTGCTCACCGAGGGCAAGACGACGAAGACCAACGTCTCCGGCGTGTTCGCGGTCGGCGACCTCGTCGACCGCACCTACCGCCAGGCGGTGACCGCGGCCGGCACCGGCTGCATGGGCGCCCTCGACGCCGAGTGGTACCTGCGCGACACCCCGCCCTCGCCCGAGGCGCACTGGCTGCCGAAGGGCGAGCCGATCGAGATCGCGCCCCAGCTCTCCGAGAACTAGCCTCCGCCGGGTGGCGGTTGTCGAGGCACCTGGCGAGAACCCCGAGGCGCTCGGCCTGAGGCCGGCGCGGGAGTTCGAGGGCGTCCATGAGACCTGGCCGCGGGGACTGCGCCCGGCGGCGGTCCGCGAGGCGGCGGCGGCGTTTCGCGATCGGTTCGCCCGGTCCGACAACAGGGTCGGCGGGGTGCGGACGATCGACATCGCCTCCGCGCCCTATCCCCTCAAGTTCGCCTTCGGCGGCGCGGCGAAGGGGCCCAACCCCTACGTCAACATCATCAACCGCCTCCAGGTGGTCCAGTTCGAGGACTTCGAGGGGCGCCGGCGCACGCTCGCCTACGAGCCGACGGTCACCGACGGGCCCCGCGAGGCGCCGTTCTACGAGCAGATGATGCGGCTGCCGGTCCCCGACTGGGTCGCCTACAAGGTGGTGGCGAAGATCTGGAACGAGCCCGACCAGGCGCTCGCGCGCGCCGGGCTGCGCCCCGAGGACGTCGACTTCGTCAGCTTCGACCACCTTCACGTCCAGGACCTGCGCTTCGTGCTCGGCACGACCGAGCCGATCGAGGGCGAGGCAGCGCCGCGTCCGCCGCTCTTCCCGAACGCGAAGCTGATCGCGCAGCGCCGGGAGTGGGACACGTTCGCCTCGCTGCACCCGATGCAGTGGGCCTGGTACGTGGCCGACGGGCTCAAGGACCTGATCGCCGACAACGTCGTCCTCGTCGACGGCGACGTCGAGCTCGGCCGCGGAGCGGCCCTCGTCTGGACCCCCGGGCACACCGACGGCAACCACTCGCTCTGCGTCAACACGGCGGAGGGCGTCTGGGTCTCGTCGGAGAACGGCGTCGCGGCCGACTCCTGGCACCCGCACCTCTCGCGCATTCCCGGCGTCAAGCGGACCGCGGAGTACTTCGGCCGCGAGGTGATCCTCAACTCGAACACGCTCGAGGACTCGATCGACCAGTACGACTCCATGCTCAAGGAGAAGGCGCTCGCCGACCCGCATCCCCGCGACCCGCGCTACCTCAACGTGTTCCCCTCCTCGGAGATGGCGAGCTGGAAGCGCCAGTGGCCGGTCCTGCCGACGTTCTCCTACGGCGGGATCAACACCGGCGAGATCGTCGCGCCCTCCGGCTGAGCCGCCACCCGGGGCTACCCTCGCGCGATGGATCGCCGCGCCTGGACCCTGCTGCTCGCCCTCTCGGCGATCTGGGGGGCGAGCTACATGCTGATCAAGATCGGCGTTCGCGACCTGTCCCCGGGCATGGTCGCGTTCGGTCGCGTGGCGCTCGGCGCCTCCGTCCTGGTCGCCTTCGCCTGGCCGCGCGGGGCGCTCGCCGGGTTCTCCGGGGTGGCCGGCAGCGTCGTGCTCATCGGGCTCTCCCAGATCGCGGGGCCATTCCTGCTGCTCTCCGCGGGCGAGACCGAGATCTCCTCCTCCCTGGCCGGCATCCTGGTCTGCTCGGCGCCGATCTTCACCGCCCTGCTCGCGATCCGGGTGGACCAGGAGGAGCGGCTCAGCGGCGGACGGCTCTGGGGGATCCTGATCGGGGTGGCGGGCGTCGCCCTGCTGCTCGGCGTCGACCTCGGGGGCTCGGGCGACGAGTTGCTCGGCGGGCTCGCCGTCCTGCTCGCCGGCCTCGGGTACGCGATCGGCGGCCTGCTCGCCAAGCACCGGATGGCCGGCAAGCCGACGATCGGCGTCGCGGCGTGGGTGACCGTTGCGGGAGGGGTGCTGCTGCTCCCCGCGGCGATCGCCGGCTGGCCCGGGTCCGTTCCCGACCTCGGGCCGGCGAGCGCCGTCACGGTGCTCGGCGTCGTCTGCACCGGCCTGGCCTTCGCGATCTTCTACGAGCTGGTCGCCACCATCGGCCCCGGGCGCGCCTACACGGTCACCTACATCGCCCCCGCGTTCGCGGTCGCCTACGGCGCGATCCTGCTTGACGAGCGGGTCACGGTGGCGACCGTATGCGGCCTTGCATTGATAGTGGCCGGCTCATATCTGGCCGCGGGAGGGGTGCTACGTTCGCGGTCGCGGCGCGAAGGAGCGCGCTCCGGCACGGCGAAGGCCTTGCCGTAACTCGTCCAGTCCCAGGAGGGGAAATTGAGAAAGTCACTGAAGCTCGGCGCCGTGGTCGGCGTCGCGGCTGTATGTCTGGCAGTTCCGATCATCGCCACCGGCGCGACCGGGATCACGGGCCACATGGTCGGCTCGAACGTCGTCAACGCGGCCGGCGGCGATCCCGACGGCTCCGCCAACGTCACGCTGCGCGTCAATCGCGTCAAGCAGCGCGTCTGCTTCCAGCTCACGTACAAGAAGCTCGAGAAGCGGGTCACGGGCGCCTTCATCCACAAGGGTGTCGCCGGTGAGATCGGCCGGCCGATCATCACCCTGTTCGAGGGCTCGATCCACAGCCCGGTGAGCGGCTGCGTGCACGATCTGAAGAAGAAGATCGTCAAGCGGCTGAAGCAGAAGCCGAGCCAGCACTACGTCGACATCGACACCAAGAACTACCCGAACGGTGCGATCCGCGGTCAGCTGACCCGCTGATCCTCGGCCAGGCGCCGCAGGTACGGCGCCGCCCGGTAGCGATCCTCGCCGAGCTCGCCCGCGAGCGCGTCGAGCGTGGCGAGGACGCTCCCGGGGCCGATCTGGCGCAGCCACCCGAACGGCCCGCGCGGGTGGTTGAACCCCAGCCGCAGCGCCGTGTCGAGGTCGTCGGCGCTGCCGACTCCCTCGCCGACGGCGAAGCAGGCCTCGTTGACGAGCTGGCAGACGATCCGCCCGAGGACGAGCCCGGGCGCGTCGCCCGGGGTGCATTCGACGTGTTTGCCGAGGGATGTGAAGTAGCGTCCGGCGGCGGCCAGATCCTCGGCCGAGCCGCCCGGGGGCCGTGAGATCTCGACCACGGTCGCCCGCTCGAGGTCCGGGAGCGCGACCCAGCGGACCCCCCCGAATTCGATCTCCGGTCGGCGCTCGAGCTCGACGGATCGCTCGAGCGGCGGCGGGTCGTCGGGGCGGTGGGGACCGTCGTCGTAGCGATACCAGCCGGCCTGCGTCTTGCGCCCGAGCCGGCCCGAGTCGACCATCCGCTGCTGCAGCGGGTGCGGGCGCCAGCGCGGCTCGCCGAAGCTCTGCTCGTAGAACGACTTCGCGACCGCCAGGTTCACGTCGATCCCGATCAGGTCCTGGAGCTCGAACGGCCCCATCCGGTAGCCGCCGCCGATGCGCACGATGCGGTCGATCTGGTCGGGCTCGGCGATCCGCTCGCCGTAGAGGCGCAGCGCCTCGAGGCCGAACGGGCGCGCGGCGCGGTTGGCGAGGAACCCGATCCCGTCGGCCGCCCGGACCGGGGTCCGGCCCATGCGCTCGGCGACCTCGGTCGCGGTCGCGAGCGCCTGGGCCGAGCTCGACTCGCCGGCGACCACCTCGACCAGCCGCATCAGAAGCGGCGGGTTGAAGAAGTGCAGGCCACAGAAGCGCTCGGGGCGCTCGGCGCCGGCCGCGATCGCGGTCACCGATAGCGAGGAGGTGTTGGTGGCGAGCACGGCATCGGCGGCGCACGCCCCCTCCAGGGTCGCGAACAGCTCCCGCTTGAGCTCGAGCCGCTCGGGCGCGGCCTCGATCACGAGCTCGCAGCCGCCGAGGTCGGCGAGCTCGGGCGCCGGGACCAGCCGCGCGGCGGCGGCCTCGGCCTCCGCCGCCGTCCAGCGCCCCCGCTCGGCGCCCCGGCCGAGGTCGGCGCGCAGGCGCTCGGCCCCGCGGTCGAGGGCCTCGGGCTCGGGGTCGTGAAGCATCGTCTCGTACCCGCCCATGCACGCGAGCTGGGCGATCCCGGCGCCCATCGTCCCCGCGCCCGCGACTCCCACCCGCTCGACCATGTTCAGACGGCGCCGGGCGGGGGCGGCTCGCCGTCCCAGAGCTCGACCGCGTCGCGGCGGTAGTAGCAGTCGTGAAAGCCCTCGCCGGCGGCGCCCGGCGGGCGGCCGAAGGCGCTGATCTTCTCCGACTCGGTGCGGACGACGACGTCGGGTGCGTTCATCTCGCTGACGATCAGGATCCGCGCCGGCTCGGAGTCGCGGTTGACGACCTGGTGCGCGCCCGACTCGCCGGGCGGAAAGGCGACCAGCTCGCCCTCGGCCAGCTCGCGCTCGCCGGTCAGCGTCCGCAGCACCGGGGTTCCCGAGAGCACGATCAGGAGCTCCTCGTTGCCGAGGTGGTAGTGGAGCGGGAAAGCGGCCGAGCCCGGCTCGAGCTCGAACAGGCTCGCGCCCAGGTGCTCGGCGCCGGCCTGGCGGCCGAGGCGCGCCCGGCGGCCGCGAAAGCCGTCGCGCTCGCTCGTGTCGTCGAAGCTCGGGTCGAGGAAGCTGGTCATCCGCCGCCGGCCTCTTCGCCGTGCCAGTAGTCGACCGCGTCGCCGGCGACGAAGTTGAGGCGGATCGCCTCGCCCTCGGCGGGCGCCCGCTCGCGGACGCCGATCTTGTCCGAGTCGGGGTAGATGCAGATCTCGGGATACCGCATCTCGCTGAGCATCAGGTACCGGGCTGGAACGTCGCCGGGGTTGCGGAACTGATGGGCCCCGCCCTCGCCGCGCGGAAAGGCGACGACCTCGCCCGCGCCGAGCGTGCGGGTCCCGCCAGGCTCGCGGAGCTCGAGCGTGCCGCTGAGGACGAGCAGCATCTCCTCGTTCGCCACATGCCAGTGGTAGGGGTAGGGGACCGCTCCCGGATCAAGCTCGTAGAGGCTCGCCCCGAGGTGCTCGCAGCCGGCGCGCTCACCGATCGAGATCCCGCGAACGCTGAAGCCCTCGTGCTCGACGCCCTCGTCGAGGTTCGGCTCGTGGATGTTCTGGCCCGCCACTCAGCGTCCCCGGAAGTCGGGCTTGCGCTTCTCGAGGAACGCCTGCATCCCCTCGACCCGGTCCTCGGTGCCCATCGCGAGCTCGTACAGGCGCCGCTCCTGCTCCAGCCCGGCGGCGAGCGAGGTCTCCTCGGCGGCGAGCACGGCCTGCTTTGCCAGCCGCGCGGCGATCGGCGGGCGCCTGGCGATCCGGCCGGCGAGCTCCATCGCCTCGTCCAGCCACTCGCGCTTGCCGGTCACCGTGTTGACGATCCCCATCCGGTGGGCCTCGTGAGCGTCGAAGCGCCGCCCGGTGAGCACCAGCTCCATCGCCCGTTGCTTGCCGGCGGCCCGTGCGAGCCGCTGGGTCCCGCCGCCGCCGGGGATGATTCCGAGGGTGATCTCGGGCTGGCCGAACTCGGCCGTCTCGGAGGCGACGATCAGGTCGCAGATCAGGGCCAGCTCGCAGCCGCCGCCCAGCGCCCAGCCCGACACCGCGGCGATCATCGGCGTCCGGCACTCGGCCAGCCGCCGCCAGAAGGCCGCCGCCGGGTGAAAGACCGCCTCGTGGAACTCGCGCTCGGCCAGCGCCCCGATGTCGGCGCCCGCGGCGAAGACCTCGTCGGATCCGGCGATCACGATGCAGCGCGCCTCGGGGGCGGTGTCGAAGCCGGCGACGGCGTCGGCGAGCTCCTCCATCAGCGCCGGCGAGAGCGCGTTTCGCGCCTCGGGGCGGTTCAACCGGCAGAGCGCGACGTGTTCGTCGATCGAGGTCTCGACCAGCGCGGGCAACGGGTCAGGAGCGCGGCGGGACCATCGCGTTGATCCCGGTGGCGTCGCGGCCGATGATCAGCTTCTGGATCTGCGACGTGCCCTCGTAGAGGGTGGTCACCCGGGCGTCGCGCAGGTAGCGCTCGACCGGGTAGTCGTCGACGTAGCCGGATCCGCCGTGGACCTGGATCGCGAGGTTGGCCGCCTCGACCGCGGACTCGGTCGCGTACAGCTTCGCGATCGAGGTCTCGACCGTCGACGGCTTGCCCGCGTCCTTGAGCAGCGCCGCTCGCCGGACGAGCATCCGCGCCGCGTCGCGGCGCACGATCATGTCGGCGATCATCTCCTGGACCAGCTGGAAGCTGGCGATCGGGACGTCGAACTGCTTGCGCTCCTTGGCGTAGGCGACCGACGCCTGCACGCAGCCCTCGATGATCCCGACGCATCCCGCGGCGACCGAGTAGCGGCCCGAGTCGAGCGCCGACATCGCGACCTTGAAGCCGTCGCCGACCTCGCCCATCAGCGCCTCGTCGCCGACCTCGACCTCGTCGAGCGCGATCGAGGCGGTGTCGGAGGCGCGGAGGCCGAGCTTGCCGTGGATCTCCTGGGTGGAGAAGCCGTCGCTCTCGGTGGGCACCAGGAAGCAGGCGAGCCCCTTGTGCGCCTTCTCGGGGTCGGTCTGGGCGAAGATCAGCGCCACCTCGGCGACGTTGCCGAGCGAGATCCACATCTTCTGGCCCGTGATCCGCCAGCCGCCGTCGATCTTCTCCGCCCGGGTGCGCAGGTTGGCGGCGTCGGAGCCGGTGTCGGGCTCGGTGAGCCCGAAGCAGCCGAACGCCTCGCCCGCGGTCAGCTTCGGCAACCAGCGCTGCTTCTGCTCCTCGCTGCCCCAGCGCTCGATCGAGCCGCAGACGAGCGAGGTCTGGACCGAGACCACGGTCCGCATCGCCGAGTCGCCGCGCCCGACCTCCTCGACGATCAGCCCGTAGCCGAGGAAGTCGAGCCCCCGACCGCCGTAGGCCTCGGCGACCGGGGCCCCGAGGTAGCCCATCTCCCCGAGCCGGCGGGCCAGCTCGAGGTCGAATTTCTCCGCCCGGTCGGAGTCGCGGGCCTTGGGCACGACCTCGTTGTCGACGAAGTCGCGCGCGGTCTCGGCGATCAGCCGCTGCTCGTCTGTGAGTGCCCAGTCGCTCATGCGCCCGCGACCGAGCCCATCGCCTCGGCCACCGCGTTCGCAAATGCCTCCCGCGCCTCGGCGGTCCGGGTGCCGGTGGCGAGCGCGACGCCGTCGACCGCGGCGACAGGCTGGATCTCGCGCACGGTGGAGGCCAGGAACGCCTCGCTCGC
Source organism: uncultured Solirubrobacterales bacterium (assembly GCA_963842795.1). Classification (GTDB taxonomy): domain Bacteria; phylum Actinomycetota; class Thermoleophilia; order Solirubrobacterales; family 70-9; genus WHSW01. The sequence goes on from CAWJHV010000026.1 coordinate 132,300, forward strand.
GCCAAGCAGGTCGGCGACCTCGTACTCGCCCTCGGCGACCTGCAGCAGCTCGACGACGACGCGGCGGGTGAGCGAGTCGAGGATGCCCGCGCGCAGGGCCGGCGTTCGCAGCTCGCCGCCGGAGACCCAGAAGATGGTCGAGGTCGGCGCCTCGAGCACGACCTCGTCCGGGCGCACGAGCAGCGCCTCGTCGGCGCCGCCGCCCTTGGCGATCCGGGTCGCGTGCATGTTGGCCCCGTAGGAGAGCGACTTGACCCCGTTCAGGATCACGGTCGGGCTGTAGGTGACGGTCGCGAGGCGGACCGAGTCGAGGTGCTCGACCAGGGGCTCGATCAGCGCGATCCGGCGCCCGCCCCTGGTGACCACGAGCCGCAGCTGCGCGTCCGCGTCGCCGTGGGCCTCCAGCAGCGCCTCGATCTCGGGCTCGAGCTCGGCCCGCTGGGCCGGGAGGTCGATCGCCGCCGCGGAGCGCTCCAGCCGGTCGAGGTGGTCGCCGAGCAGGAACGGACGGCCGCCGTAGAGGCGGATCACCTCGAACACGCCGTCGCCGCGGTAGAGGCCGTCGTCCTGAACCGCGATCGTCGTACGTGCGGTCGGGCCGATCCGGCCGTCGACTGATGCGAGCTCGGTCACCGCCATAGGGCGAGGCTATCCAACCGCCGGGTTCTCGATCACGGTCGCGACGCCCTGGCCGACGCCCACGCAGAGCGCGGCGATCCCGAAGCGGGCCTCGCGCCTGCGCAGCGCCCAGGCGAGCCCCGTCATCGGGGTGCGCACCGCGTCGATGATCAGCGCCTTGGCCACGGCCGGCGATCATCCCATCACGCGCCGCCCGGCCGTCGCGCGGTGCCGTCGGTGCCTCTAAGGTGGACGGGTGGACTTCGTCGTCATCACCCTGGCGATGATCGGCTTGATCGTCCTCTGCCTGGTGCTCATCGCCCGCGCGTATCCCGGCAGCGGCGCCGACCTCGTCGATTGGAAGCCGACCCGCTCGCACGAGGTCGAGGCGCAGCTCGAGGTCGACGACGTGCAGCAGATGCTTGCCGCCCAGAACGAGTACCGCCGCCGCCGCGGGGCGCGCGAGCTGACCGAGGACGACGCGAACCGGATGGCCCGCGAGGACGAGGCGGTCCGCGAGCGCGCCCGCCGCAGCAACGACCAGCGCCTCGACGAGCTCGAGGACGAGTACGGCGTCTAGAGGTTGGCGCGGGCGCTGATCGTCGCCTGCGGGTGTCGCGGGCGCGAGCTCGGCCGCGCGCTCGGCGCAGGCGGCTGGATGGTCCGCGGCACCACGCGTGATCCCGCGACCCTGGTGGAGATCGAGGCGAGCGGGATCGAGGCGGCCGAAGCCGACCCCGATCTCGCGGCGACGGTGCTCGAGCTGATCGAGGGGGTGACGCTGATCGTCTGGCTGCTCGGCTCCGCGACCGGGCGGCCGGAGGACGTCGCAGCGCTCCACGGCCCCAGGCTCGAGCGGGTCCTGGAGGAGATCGTCGACACGCCGGTGCGCGGATTCGTCTACGAAGCCGCCGGCCCGGTCCCGGGTCCGGTGCTCGAGCGGGGGGCGGAGGTCGTCGCCAACGCCTCGGAGCGCTGGCGCATCCCGGCGGAGGTCGTGCGGCCCGACCCGGCCGATCACGAGGCGTGGCGCGAGACGATGCTCGCGGCGTGCGAGCGGCTGATCGGGCCCTTGGGCGGCGAGTGATGAGTTAGCCACCGTACGGGTGGTCAAGTGCCCCCTCGCCGCGCAAAAGACTTGCGGTTGTCGAGTTAGGCACATCCACTGTGCTCAATGCGCCAACCGACGCCCCGAAGGCTGACATCGCCGCCCGAACCCTCCCCTCACTGCCAAACCCGGCCGCGCGCTCCCGGCGCCACGCCCCGGATCAGGTGCCGCGGCGGGCGCCTACTGCAGCGGCGTCGGCTTCTCGTCCGACCCGGTCCAGGGCGCCTGGTCCTTCACCTGGGCCGGTGGCTGGTCGAGGTCGTCGGCGAGCAGCTTGATGCCGAATCCTGCGCCGACCACCAGCACGATCACGATCGCGTACGTGATCACCTGGCGGGCGAAGCTCGCGCTGTAGCTGCCGCCGATCACCTCGCGGCGCTTGTCGAGGCCCATCGCGTCGACGTCGGACTGCTCGTGGCGGGCTAGCCGCTCCTCGGGATCGTCCTTCTCGAACGTGGTGTTGGGCCCGATCGAGGGTGCGGTGGTGTCGCTGAGGTCCTCGGCCTTGCCGTCGCCGCCGCCGGACTTCTCGTCCACGTCCTCGCCGTCGCCGGACTTGCGCTCCGAATCGGCCATCGGCCCGGGACCATAGCCCGACGACGCCGGTGCCGCGCCGGTTGCGGGAGCCTGCTCGCCGGCTACAACCGGCTCACGCGCTGAAGCAGCTCGCCGAGGATCCGCGCGGTCGCGCCCCAGATCAGGTGCTCGCCCACGACGTAGGTCGGGGTCCGGATCGGGACCCCGCGGCGCACGAGCCGGCGCATCGCGAAGCCCTCGCGAAGCTGTGCGAGCCGGAAGGCGAGCACGGTCTCGACCTCGGTCGGATTCGGCTCGAAGCGCAGGCCGTCGGCGATCAGGCCGACGAAGGGAAAGACCTTGTAGTTGGTGACGAAGGTGCCGATCGGCGGCAGCGCGCCGACGACCTCGACCCGGTCCGGGGAGAGGCCGATCTCCTCCTCGGCCTCGCGGAGCGCGGTCGCCAGCAGCTCCTCGCCGTCGTGGTCGCGCCGTCCGCCGGGAAAGGAGATCTCGCCCCCGTGGCGGCGGAGGTCGTGGCGGCGTTCGGTGAACACGAGCCCGGGATCGGCTGGATGACCGAACAGCGGCACCAGCACCGCCGCCTCGGTGGTGCCGTGTGCCTCGAGGCGTTCCGCCTCCTCGGGGCGCAGCAGCGCGGCGCGCAGGGCCGCGGTCGCCTCGTCGCTCAAACCAGCGGCCTCAACGGCGGCCGGGCTCGCTTCGCTTCGCTCCGCGTCACAGAATCACCGCCACCGTGCCGCCGTCGACCGACCAGGCGGCGCCGGCGACGTACGAGGCGCGCTCGGAGCAGAGGAAGACGATCGCGGCGGCGATCTCCTCGCTCTCGGCGAGCCGGCCGATCGGGCGCCCGGCGGCGGCCGCCTCGAGCGCCCGCTCGCGGTCCGGGTGGCCGCCGTGCTCCTTGGACTGGTCCAGGAGCCCGCCCTCGGCCATCCACATCTCCGACTTCGTCGGCCCGGGGCAGAGGGCGTTGACGAGCACCCCGTCGGCGGCGTGGCGGTCGGCGAACAGGCGCGAGAGCGAGAGCTGCGCCGCCTTGGCGACCGAGTACTCGGGCATCCGCGCCGAGGGCCGCTTGCCCGCGCTCGAGGCCACGTTCACGACCCGGCCCCAGCCGCCCGCGACCATCGCCGGCACCGCGGCGCGCATCGCCCGCAGCGGCGCCATCACGTTCAGCTCCCAGGCGGCGTACCAGTCCTCCTCGGGGACGTCCTCGAGCTCACGCCAGCGGGCGATGCCGGCGTTGTTGACGAGGGCGTCGAGGCGGCCGAAGCTCCGCTCGCATTCGCTCACCATCCGCTCGCCGGCCGCGGCCTCGGTGACGTCCAGCGCCAGGGCCTCCGCGCGTCCGCCGCCGGATGCCGCAGCCCGGCACTCCTCCCCGGCCTCGGCGAGCTGCTCGGCGCCGCGGGCGACGAGCAGCACCGAGGCGCCCTCCTCGCAAAGCATCCGCGCCGCGACCCGGCCGATCCCGCGGCTGGCCCCGGTGACGATGCACGCGCGTCCTGCGAGCCCGAGGTCCACCGCGTCAGCCGGCCTCGATCCGGTCATGCATGACGATCTCGGTCTCGGAGGAGAGCGCGCGATGCACCGGGCACTTGCCGGCGATCACCAGCAGGCGGTCGCGCTGCTCGTCGGTGAGCTCGGCAGGCACCCGGAGGGTGAGGGTGATCTCCTCGAAGACCGAGCCGCGGCCCGATTCGACCTCGACCTCGCACTCGACCGCGCCCAGCTCCCAGCCCTTGCGGTCGGCGTACATCTCACACGTGATCGCCGCGCAGGCGGCGAGGCTGGCGGCGGCGAGGCGGGTGGGGGAGGGGCCGAGGTCGTCGCCACCGGAGGCGGTGGGCTCGTCGACGATCAGGGTGTGGCCCTCGATCTCGACCTCGTGGGCGTAGTTGCGTCGGCGGCGGGCGACGACCCTCATCGACCGGCGCCGCCCTCAGGCCTTCGGCCGCGCCCGCTCGCGGCCCTCGAACAGCTCCGGATCGTCCGTGTCGGCGAACCTCGCCATCGCGTAGGCGGCGTCGGAGGCGCGGTTGAGGAAGCTCAGGAGCTCGGCGCCGAGGATCCCCTCGCCCCCGTCGAGCGCGACGGCCCGGCGCTCGGCACGGCGCAGGATCGCCCGGGCGAGATCGAGCTGGGCGGAGAGGCGGGTGCCGCCCGGGATCACGAACTTCGGCGGCAGCTCGACCCGGTCCATATAGCGGTCGATCAGCTCCTCGAGCTCGGCCGACATCTCGCCGGTTACCCGGCTGACCCCCTCGACCAGGCGCCCGGAGGCCTCGGGAGCGGTCGCGAGCTCGGCCCCGGCGATGAACAGGTCGTCCTGGAGCCGGAGCACGTCGGCGGCGAGCTCGCCGTCGTCGGGCCCGCAGAGCGAGCGCGCGACGCCGAGCGCCGAGGCGGCCTCGTCGAGCGCCCCGTACGCCTCCGTGCGCCCGTCCGACTTCGCCACCCTGCCGCCGTACCAGAGCGACGTTGTCCCGTCGTCGCCCTTCTTCGTGTAGATGCGGGTCATCGATCCGACCCTAGCTGAGCGGGTTGAAGACGATCCCGGTGAGCAGCTTGGGGAAGAAGTAGGTCGACTTCGGCGGCATCGTCTCGCCGGCGTCGGCCACGGCGCGGACCTGGTCGATCGGCGTCGGGCGCATCAGGAACGCCGCGTGGATCCCCTCGTCGAGCGCGGCGAGCGCGCGCTCGGCCGACGCCACGTAGGAGATCCCGCGCTTGGCCTCGATGTCCTCCGCGCTCATCCCGAGCGCCCCGCGCAGCAGCAGCGTCTCGAGGATCGCCGCGTCGAGCTCGCGGAAGGCCGGCGAGACTCCCGGCATCGCCGCCTCGAGCGTCGACGGATCCTTCAGCCGCAGGCGGTAGCCCGTGCGGTGATGGGCGTCGACGTAGCCGAACACGCCGATGCCGGGCTCGCCCGCCGGATCGAGCTCGTCGAGCGGCACCTCGGCGACGTCGAAGCTGGTCATGATCGCCTCGCGAAGGGCCTGCTGGGCCTCGGTGTCGCCGAGGTTGGAGAGCAGGCGGTGGTAGCCGAACACGGTCAGGCCCGGGTCGGAGAGCGAGACGAGCGCCATGAGCGTGTAGCGGTGCGGCCCCTCGCCGCCGACCTCGTCGGCGTAGACGCGAGCGGTCTCGTAGCGGTGGTGGCCGTCGGCGATCAGCAGCTCGGAGTCGGCGAGCTCGGCGGCGACCACGCGGTGGGCCTCCGGATCGTCGATCCGCCAGATCCGCTGCACGGTGCCCTCGTCGTCGGTGACCTCGGCCCAGGGCGGCTCGCGGGTGAAGCCCTCGACGTGCCGCCAGGCGTCCCCGGGGTGCAGGGAGAAGATCGGTGAGAGGTTGTGGCGGGTCGCCCGGGTGAGCATCAGCCGGTCCTCCTTCGGCCCCGGCTGGGTCCGCTCGTGCGGTCGCACCAGGCCCGGGCCGTAGGGGGTGACGCGGACCCGGCAGAGCAGGGCCCGGCGCAGCCTCCGGGAGCCGTCGGGGCCCTCGTAGTCCTGGCTCAGCGCCCACAGCGCGGGCTCGCGGTCGGCCGCCAGGATGCCCTGCAGCGTCCACTGCTCGAGCGTCTCGTCGGCGTGCTCGTAGCGGTCGCCGCCGTCCGGGGCCTCGGGCAGGTCGATCTCGACCACGTTGAACGGCGAGCGGGCCAGCAGCGCCGCGCGCCGCGCGGCGTCGATCACGTCGTACGGCGGGGCGACGACGTCGTCGAGCGAGCCGATCGCGGCGAGGTTGTAGTGCAGCGCTTGCAGGGGGCGGACCTCGGCCATCGGGCGCGCAACCCTACCCGGCGACCCGCTCGGCAGCGGGCGCCGTGAGCGACGCCGGCTAGGCCGGGTCGTGCTCGGAGAACCAGGCCGCGAGCGCCTCGACGCCCTGGCGCTGGTCCTCACCGCCGCCGAGCCCGCCGAGCGGCCCGCTGCCGCGCATCATCATCAGCTTCAGCTTCTCGCCGTCGGTCGTCCGCAGGCGCAGGGTGACCGCGGCCTTGTCCATCAGCGCGGCGCCGATCTGCGGCCACCCGCCGCCGGCGCCCTCGGCGGAGGCGTCGGCGAGCCGCTCCGGCGGAATCGAGATCGGGTCGCCGTCGGGGGCGAACTTGCGCGTCAGCGCCTGGACGATGAGGCGCCTGTCGGTGGTCGCGATCGCGACCATCCGGCCCTTGAACATGCTCTGCTGGGTGGCGGCGCAGACGCCGCGCAGCTGCTCGCCGGAGTCGAGCGCCGGCTCGATCGCGGGGCGCAGCTTGTCGCCGAGCTCAGCCACGCGTCCTCCTCAGCAGGCGTCGGCCACGATCTCGGACAGCGGCGTGTCCGGGTCGGCGCTCGCGGCGTCGATCGCCACCTCGACCTGGAAGTCGCTGCCGGCGTCGGTGTTCGCGTTCGAGCACCCGGGACTCGCCTCGGCTGCCTCCTGGACCGCGGCCACCTCGTCCGGGATCGAGGCGTCGATGAACTCGCTCGCGGTCATCTCGGCGCCCGCGGTCGGCCCCTGTGCCCCGGACGTCCCAGAAGCCCCGGCCGCCGACGTGGTCGTCTCGTCGTCGCCGCCGCAGGAGGCGAACGCGAGGGTGAGCAGAGCGGCTGCGAGCGCGATCAGGCTTCGCATGCGGGCGCGAGTCTACGCGCGCTCGGCGCACCGGCTATTCGTCCCGCGGCGTGATGCGGAAGATCGAGACCACCTCCGCCTGATGGGCCTCGGGATGGGCGACGTAGGCGCTCGGCCCGCCGCCGAACCAGCCGGCGCTCTCGTTGTCGCCGACGAAGATCCCGGGATGGTGCTTGCCGTCGCCGTCCTCGACCCAGACCGGGTCGCCCTCCTTGAATCCGTGCGGCTCGGCCTCGCTCATCCGCGCGCAGCCTACCCGCCCTGGGGACGCAGGTGCACGATCCGGGCTCCATGGTCGGCGGCGAGCCGCTCGGCGATCAGCGACCGGTGGCAGGCCTCCGGATCGCGCTCGACGCAGAGCAGTGCGGCGACGGTGTCCCCCGGGAGGCTGCGGGCGAACCCGTCCAAGTCGGCGGCGTCGAGGATCTCGGCCACGTAGCGACGCGCGTACTCGGGCGCGAGCTCGACCCGGGAGCGCTTGCCGACCCCGCGGCGGTCGTCCTCGGCGTACTGGACCTGTCGCAGCTCGGTCGTCGGCGCGAGCTCCTTGTGGTGTCGGTATCCGATCCCCGCCTCGGCGAGCATCGCCTGAAGGCGCAGTGAGTTCGCCCAGGAGTACTCGCTGCCGCGGACCCCGCGCCGCTGACGGACGTCGACCACGAGGCCGACGCCGGCGTCGAGCAGCGTGCTCGAGAACGACTCGGCGGTGAAGCCGTAGACCCCGATCGTCGCCATCCGCACCGGCCAAGTATCCCGAGCGCGGGTGGGCTTCTTGCGTCGGGTCGGTCGATGGGGGAGGCTGGCCCTGTCTCGGTCGCCACCCAAGGAGGGGCCTCAGGTGACCTCGGCGAGGAACTGCTCGAAGACGGCGAGGTAGCGGTCGACGTCGTCGGCGGAGTGGGCGACCGAGACCGTCGGCCCCAACCACCACCCCGACTCCCAGACGCCGCGGTTGGCCATGAACACGCGGATCAGGGCTCGCAGGCCCGGATCGTCGGCGGCGCGCGACCCGGCGCCGTCGGTGGGCGGGTCCGCGACGAAGAAGTAGAAGGCGTGCGCGCCGTACTGGACCACGCTCCACCGTAGGCCGGCGCGCTCGATCGCCGTCCGCAGCCCGGCCGCCATCCGTATGCCCAGGGCGGCGGTGCGCTCGAACGCCTCCTCGGTGAGCACCTCGAGCAGGGCGGCCCGCCCGGCCACCATCGACAGGGCGTTGGCGAACAGGGTGCCGCCGGTCGCGACCTCGTCCACGAACGCTCCCGAGACGACCCGCGCGTCCTCGGGCGGTGTGATCAGCGCCGCGATCTGCTCGGTCATGCCGTAGGTCGCCAGGGGGACGCCCGCGGCGATCGCTTTGCCGAGCGTGAGCAGGTCGGGCTCGAGGCCCCAGTCGCGGGCGAGGCCGCCGTAGGCGCAGACGAGGCTGTGGGTCTCGTCGATCGCGAGCAGCGTGCCGGCGTCGCGCGTCGCCTGGCGGAGCGCGTCGTGGTATCCAGGCGCCGGGAGCAGGAACCCGGCGTTCGTCATCGCCGGCTCGGCGAGCACGAGGGCGACGTCGCCGGGCGCGAGCGCGGCCTCGAGTGCGGAGACGTCGTTGAACTGGACGATCCGCGTCTGGGCGGCGATCCCCGGCGGCAGGCCCCGGCTCTCGGGGACCGACTTCCCGCCCTCCGAGATCACGAGCGTCGCGTCGCCCTCGCCGTGGTACTTGCCGTCGAACAGGAGCACGATCTCGCGGCCCGTCAGCTCGCGGGCTAGCCTGATCACCTCGGTGTTCGCCTGCGTGGCCGAGAGGGTGAACTGCCATTTCGCCATCCCGTATCGGCCGGCGAGATGCTCGGCGACGACGATCGCGTCCTCGGTCGGCAGCAGGAACTGGTTGCCCAGCCCGATCCGCTCGGCGACCGCCTCGACGACGGGCGGCGGCGCATGGCCGCAGAAGGCGCTCATGTCGGCCACATACAGGTCGAGATACGTGTAGCCGTCGACGTCGGTGAAGCTCGAGCCCTCGCCGTGGGAGATCCAGACCGGCGGGTGCTCGTAGAGGTCGTCCATCCACGCCATGGGCACGCCGCGGGGCATCGACCCGCGCGCTCGCTCGAGCAGCGCCATCGACTCGGGTCGTTCGTCGACGAAGCGCGCGTTCTCGACCTGCTCGAGCTCTCGCACGCGGGCGGGATCGATGCCGGTGAGGTCGGTCATGGGCGCGGGTCGATTATCCACCCGGCGATCGCGGGCGCGAGGCCGCCGCCGCCCTTGACATCGCGCCGATGCGTGGTTTGCTAGCGCCGATGCGAGGGGAGTCGGCGCCGATGCAGCGACCGGTACTCATCGGCCTCTGCCTGGCCGCGGCGTGTGGCGCGGCCGCGGTGACGGCGCCGGCCGCCGGCGCGAGCAACCTCTGTGTGGGTAACGGCCCGGGGTGCTTCCCGACGATTCAGGCCGCGGTCGATGCGGCGAGCGACGGCGACAGGATCACGATGGGACCGGGCAGGTACGCCGGCGGGATCACGATCGACGACGTGAGCGTCCGCCTGATCGGCGCCGGTGCGGACCAAACGGTGATTCACGGGGGCGGACCGGTGCTGACCATCGGATCGTTCGGAGCGCCGACTCAGCCGACCGTGTCCATCGATGGCGTCAGGATCAGCGGCGGGGTCACCCGATCGAGCCCGGAATCGATCCCGTTCACCGGCGAGGAAGGGGTGTTCGCCGCCGGCGGCGGCGTCGAGATCCCGCCGGACCAGAACTTCACCGGCGGAGCCACGGTCACGATCCGCAACTCGATCATCTCCGGCAACCGCGTGGCGCCGACCCAGACCGTGCCAGTCGGCCCGACGTGTCCGAACGGGGACAACTGCCCGTTTGCGTTCGCCGCCGGCGGCGGCATCGACAGCTGGGGGTTCGTGACGGTGGTGGACTCGGCCGTCCGCGGCAACCGGGTCGGCACCGCGTCGGGCCTCTCCACCCTGGCCAGCGACGCCGACGGCGGCGGGATCGCGAGCCACCTCGGCTCGCTCACCCTGCTCCGCTCGGTCGTCGCCGGCAACGAGGCGACTGCCACCGGCCCAGTGGGGCGCTTCGCCGAAGGCGGCGGCGTCTTCGCCAACGGCGACACGCTGACCATCCGCGAGAGCTCGGTGACCAACAACCGCGCGGCGCTTGCGGCATCGCTTCCGAACAGCGTCGAGCAGCTCACGATCGGCGGCGGGATCCAGGTCGGGGGCGGCACCTCGACCGCCCGGATCAGCGACGCGAAGATCTCCGGGAACTCCGCCCGGGAGACGAACAGCGTCGCCGACGCCGTGGCCTTCTCGGGGGGCCTCAACACGGCCGACGTCAACACCGATTTCCGCGTCCGCGACGTGGTCATCGCCCGCAACGAGGTCACGGCGGCAGCCGTGGGCGCGTCGGGCGGAGATGCCGAGGGCGACACAGGCGGCGCGTCGTTGGTGGGCACCACCCTCAACACCCGGCTCGTCGACAACCGGGTCAATGTCAGGTCGGTCGCTGGCGACGCCACCGCGGCCGCGGGCGCCGCCTTGATCCGCGGAGTGATGGCCGAGAGCGCGGCGATCGGCAACTCGGCGCAGGCATCGAGCCCGGCGGGCGCCGTTCTCGCCGCCGGCGGCGGCCTCGTGGTCGACGCGGAGCTGACCCTGCGGGAGACGACGGTCAGAGCCAACACCGCCTCGGCCAGCGGCCCGGACGGCTTCGCACAGGGAGGCGGCATCTTCGACGCCCCCCTGTTCACCAACGGAGGCTCGCTCGCCCTCGTCGACAGCAGCGTGGTCGACAACGTGGCCACCGGAAGCGCGAGGATCACCCGGCAGGGAGGGGGCGTCTACATCGCCAACCGGCGATTGACCCTGCTGCGCTCCACGGTCGGCGACAACGTCCCGGATCAGATCTGCGGCTGCTGAACGGCTCCGGATCGAGCGCTGCGCCCGTGCTCTCCGGGGCCGGTGGGCCTCCAACTAGATTCACGGGATGCGTTACCGCCGGATGCCGATCGAGATCGAGTCCCCCGAGGAGCTCGGGTACGGCGCGATCTCCAACAACCTCTCAGAGAGCTCCTTCTCCGACATGCGACTCGCCGACTACGGGATCGACGGCGACGTCTCCGGGCTCCTGCTGCAGTACGGCGACCATCGCGGCATGCCGCGACTGCGCGAGCTGATCACCGGCGACGCTGCCGTGCTCTCGCCTGACGACGTGATCGTCACCGCCGGAGCCGCGGCGGCGCTGTTCATGATCTCCACCGCGCTGCTCGCCCGAGGCGACCACGCCGTGATCTCGAGCCCCAACTACGCGACCAACCTCGAGACGCCCCGGGCGCTCCTGGCCGACGTCGAGACCATCGACCTGCGCTTCGAGGACGGCTGGGACCTGGATCTCGATCGGCTCGAGGCGATGTTGCGCCCCGAGACGCGGCTGGTCAGCGTCACCTATCCCCACAACCCGACCGGAGCGATGATCGACCGCGAGAGCCTCGAGCGGCTGGTCCAGATTGTCGAACGCCATCCCCGGGCGCGGCTGTTGGTCGACGAGACTTACCGCGACCTCGCCTACGCCGATCCGTTGCCGGCTGCGGCCGACCTCTCACCGCGAGCGCTGAGCGTCTCGTCGATGTCGAAGGCCTACGGGCTGCCCGGCCTGAGGATCGGGTGGATCGCCTGTCGCGATCCGGAGCTCTCCGAGACCCTGCTGGCGGCCAAGGAGCAGATCCTGATCTGCGGCTCGGCGATCGACGAGGAGATGGCCGCACGAGTACTCGAAGCGCGTCCGCGGATCCTGCCGGCGATCCGCGAGAAGATCGACGGCCATCTCGCGATCGTCCGCGACTGGATCGGATCGCAGCAGACCTTCGAATGGGTCGAGCCGCGGGCCGGCGTCGTCTGCATGCCGCGATTTCGCGACGGCGTGCGGACGGACATCGACCGCTTCTACGACGAGCTGCTGGCCGAGCACGGGACCTACGTCGGTCCCGGCCATTGGTTCGACCAGGACCGCCGCTCGTTTCGCGTCGGATTCGCATGGCCCGAGACGGACGAGCTTCGCCGTGGGCTCGCCGGCCTGCTCGCCGCCGCCGGCCCGCAGCGGACGTAGTCACGGGCTAGACGATTGATTCCACGGCCCACGTGCGCGGGGGCGCACGGACCAAGCCGGGCGCGGCGATCGGGCGAAGCCCAAACCCGGGTGGTGCCCCAGGGCGCAGGCGAGGGCTCGGGCCGGGCTTGGCAGTGAGGGGGTGGGGCTCGGGGTGCTCGTGGCGGTCCCCCGCGCCGCGGTTGGTGCCTTGTGCACAAATACCGTGCTCAAGTCGACAATCGACGAGTTCTGCGGTCGAGTGATGAGTTGACCACCCACACGGTGCTCAACTCATCACTCGGCGTTGGCTCGAAGCCCCGCCACGGGCGCCCTCACCGACGCCCGCACCTCATCCCCTCACTGCCAAACCCGGCCGGCCGGCTCAGCTTTCCGAGCGGTGCACGACCTCGCCATTGACGACCGCGAGTACGACGGGAACATCCGGGAGCTGATCGGGCGCCACCTCGAGCGGGTTGACGTCGAGGACGGTGACGTCGGCGTTCATGCCGGGCGCCAAGCGGCCGGAACGGTCGCGGTCGCCGGTGATCGCCGCGGGGCAGGTCGTGTAGCCATGGAGGGTCCGGGCGGGGCTCAGGGCCTGCTCGGGCAGATAGGGCGTCCGGTCCGGCTGGCCCGGCTCGCGCCGAAGGCGTGCCCAGCCCATGCCGACGCGGGGGTCGTAGTCGGCCACCATCCAGTCCGAGCCCAGCGCGAGCACGGCGCCCGTCCGGGCGATGTCGGCGCACCGCCAGCCCCGCTCGAGCCGCCCGGGCGCCAGGCCGTCGAACCAGGCGGCCGGCTCGCCGCGATCGAGGCCGTCCATGTGCAGCGGTTGCATCGACGCGGCGACGCCGAGCTGCCTGAACCGGGGCAGGTCGTCGTCGAGGAGCGTCTCGATGTGCTCGACCCGGTGCATGCCTGCTCGCGGCGGACCCGCCGCGGCGTACGCGTCGAGGGCCGCTCGGACGGCGCCGTCGGCGACGGCGTGGGTGATGCAGGCAAAGCCCGCCTCGGTGCAGCGCCGGACCAGGTCCCGGTAGTGCTCGAGGTCCGTCCAGAACGGCGCGGCGTTCACACCCCCCGGGCCCGGCTCGAGCTGCCAGGCGGTACCGCTCTCCATCACGCCGTCGAGGAAGAACTTCGCCGTGCCCGCGCGCCAGAGACGACCGCGCTCGGCCGGGACGGTCAGGCGGTGCGCGATCTCCTCCTCGGTGGTCGAGGGGTCGAAGTGCATCGGGACGACCATCCGCAACGTCAGCTCGCCTCGCGCCTCGAGCTCGCGGCAGTCGTCGAGGAGGCCGGGCTCGCCGAGCATCACGTGGGCACCGGTGAGACCGGCCGCGTTCAGCGCCCTGAGCGTGGCGGCGTAGGCATCGAGGCGCTCGGCCCGGGTCCATTCGGGGACGCTCTCGCGCACCAACGACATCGCCCCGAGCTCCAGCAGCGCTCCGGTCGGGCGCCCCTCCGGGTCACAGACGACCTCGGCGTTCTCGGCGAACTCGCGCGGGCCGTCGATGCCCGCGCGCCGTAGCGCTTCGAACGAGGCCAGGGCGGTGTGGCCGTCGAAGAAGTTGAGAAGCGCCGGCCGGCCTCCGACGGCCTCGTCGATCTCGGCCGCGCGGATGCCGACGTCGCGGAACGCCTCGTATCCGACCGAATGCCCGAGCACCCATTCGTCGGCCTCGGTGCGATCCCGCTCCTGGCGCAGCAGGGTGCGCACCTGCTCGATCGTGCGCGCTGCGCGCAGGTCGACACCCCGGGTCAGCAGGGTGCCGTGGAACGGATGGATGTGGGCGTCGACCAGCCCCGGGAGCACGACCGACCCGGTCCCGTCAATGACCTCGGTTTTCCGGTCCAGGTGGGGCCGGACGTCGTGCTCGTCGCCGACGGCGATCAGCGCATCGCCTCGCCAGGCCACCGCCGTCGCCGACGGGAGCGATCGGTCGAGCGTGAGCACGGTGGCGTTCAGCACCGCGCCGGTCGCGGTTTGCGAGGAGGGGCCCATGTTCGCGGACTGTAGGGCCAGAGTGCTCGGGCGAGGTGGATAACTTGAGGGCGAATGTCGGAGGAGACGCTCGAGATCGTCCGCGGGATCTACTGCCGCACCCTGAGCCTCGATCCGGACCTGCTGGCGGCGCTTGCCGAGATCGCCGAGCCGGACACGGAGTTCGATTTCACCGACGCCTACCCCGACGGGCCGTCGGTGCGAGGCGTGGATGGGGTCCGCCGGATTGCGGCGAACTGGCCGTGGGAGTCGCTGCGCTTCGAGCCGGAGCGCTTCCTCGACCTCGATGCCGGGCGCGTGCTCGTTTTCGTGCGCGCCACCGCCACCGGGATCGGAAGCGGGGTCGCGGTGGAGCGGCGGACCGCCCACGAGTGCACGTTCGCCAACGACCGGCTGGTGCGGTTCAAGGTGTACTCCGACCGAGGGAAGGCCCTCGAGGCCACCGGCCCGCCAGGCTGATCCGCTCTCAGTTGCCGCGTCGGCGGGGCCTCAGCTTGTGCTCGAGGCGGCTGGTCGTCGGGTGCCTGTGCGTCCACCACCGTCGTCCCGGGCGGCGGGTCGATCTCCAGCAACGCCTCCGTGCTCGAGTCGAGGGGCAGGGTCTCGAACGCGCGGAAGTTCACGTCTTCGACCATGCGCTCGAGCGGGTACGGGGAGTCAACCTCGCCGCCTGCGCGAGATGCTCAACCGCGGCAATGTCCGAGACGAGGCGTGGCCGAGGTCAACGGGCGGTCGGACTCAGGTTCTGTCCCCGGGTACCGTGGCGGCGATGACCAAGGTCCTCGTCACCGGGATGTCCGGCACGGGCAAGTCGTCGGCGCTGGCCGAGCTGGGTCGCCGGGGTTACTCCGTTGTCGACACGGACGATCGAGGCTGGACCGAGTGGGTCGCGGCCCCGGACGAGATCGGCGGAGGCGAGTGGCTGTGGGTGGAGGACCGGGTGACGAAGCTCCTCGACCGCGATCACGGTGACACCCTGTTCGTTCAAGGCTGTGTGCGGAATCAAGGGAAGTTCTACCGCCGCTTCGATGCGGTCGTGCTCCTGAGCGCCCCGGCCCAAGTGATCCTTGACCGGATCGCGAGCAGGACGACGAACGACTACGGCAAGTCGCCGGCGGAGCGAAAGCTGATCCTCCACCAGCTGGAGACCATCGAGCCGCTCCTGCGCGCGGGATGCACCCACGAACTCGACGCGAGCCGGCCGCTCAACGAAGTCGTCGCAGATTTGATTGCGATCTCGCAACCGCTGCGTGAGACGTCGTGAGGTCCACTCGGCTGCACTCTCTAGCTGCCCTAGTCTGAGCTGTACGACCGGGCCACGGTCAGGGATGGTCCGGGTGGCTTGCCAACCAATGGGAGGAACGAGATGAGCGTCACCGGTCAGGGCATGAGGATCCGACGAGGACGGGCAGCGACCGTCGGGGCGGCCGTCATGCTGCTCGCCTCGGGGTGGGGTGCGGGGGTGAGTCGCGCCGACTCGACCGCCGTCTACTTCGACGCCGGAGCGAACGTGGGCGCCGGCCCCAACCCGTTCAACGCGACGTTCACCGGGTTCGAAAACGTCGGAGTCGGAATCGACCCGATGAAGTCGTTGACCAGCGGCGCGTACAACATCGGGATCGGAACCCGGCCGCTGCCGGCGGTGACGAGCGGCAGGTACAACATCGGGATCGGCACCTTCTCGCTCGACTCGCTCGCCACCGGTTTCTACAACGTCGCGCTCGGTGCCAGTGCGGCGGGCGACACCACGACTGGATCCTCCAACACGGCACTGGGCGACGCCGCCCTGGCCGCTAACACCACCGGCGGCTCCAATGTGGCCATCGGCCACGCGGCGATGCTCAGCACCACCTCCCAGTCGGGACAGGTCGCGGTCGGAATGGGCGCACTGCAAGACAACACGCTCGGGCAGGGAAACGTCGCGGTCGGTCTGGAGGCGCTGAATTCCGGCGCGCGAGGGTCGAACAACGTCGCCCTGGGCTCGCTGGCGCTGCGGGACAGCGACGGCGGTGACGCGAACGTGGCGCTCGGATATGCCGCGCTGAGCAACAACACGACCGGCGACGCCAACGTCGCGTCCGGCCAGAGCGCGCTCGGGGTGAACACGACGGGCAGCAGCAACATCGCCGCCGGCAACAACGCCCTCGGGTCCAACACCACCGGGCACGACAACCTCGCCACTGGGACGTCGTCCCTCGGAACGAACACCCGGGGGAACAACAACATCGCCAGCGGCATCAACGCACTGCTGTCCAACAAGGTCGGTGCCACAAACGTTGCCTTCGGCAACTATGCCCTGCGCAGAAGCACCGGCAGCGGCAATATCGCGCTCGGGTATGGCGCCGGTCAGGACCTGACCACGGGTTCCGACAACATCTACATCGCCAACCGCGGCATTGCCGGGGACTCGGGAAAGATCCGGATCGGCACCGCCGCAAGCCAGAATGCGACCTTCATCGCCGGGATCAGCGGCAAGCCGGTGGCCGCCAACGCCCAGCAGGTGCTCGTCAGCCCGAACGGCAAGCTCGGGACCGCGCCGGCAAGTTCGGCGTCCACCGCATCGCTCGCGGCGACCGTCGAGCGACTGCAGCGCCAGGTCGAGCGGCTGCGCAAGCAGGTGAAGGGATAATCGGGGCGGCTGGATTCGAACCAGCGATCTCGGCTCCCCAAAAGCCGCGCGATAACCAGGCTTCGCTACGCCCCGAGCTCGGGGGCCGAGTCTAGCCCGAGATCCCGCCGCCGCCGGTCGGCTTGTTGCCGACGGCCGCGGGTACAGTCAGCCTCGATCGATGAGCCGAAGGAGGAAGAGATGGATCTGAAGAAGCTCGGTCAGCAGGCCAAGAGCCTGGTCGACAAGCGCGGCGGGAGCGAGAGCGTCAAGGAGGACGCGTCGGAGCTGCAGGAGATCGCCAAAGGCCCGGGGAGCCTGGGCGACAAGGCGAAGGCCGCCATCGCGGCGATCAAGGATCCGGGCGAGGACGGACAGGACACCGAGACCGCGCCCGCCGCCGATGCCCCGCCGGCCGCGGAGGCCCCGGTCGCCCAGGCCACCGAGCAGGAGCGCGTGCGCGCGGCCGGGAAGGTCGAGGGCGAGGAGCGCGGCAAGCACGCCGGCCGCAAGGGTCACGGCGGACGCGGGCGTCGCCGACGCCACGAGGGCGGCGGAGGCCCCGCGGCCTGAGCCCACGCTGGCGCAAGGGAAAGGGGCCCCCGATCCTCGGTGAGCCCCTTTCCGGGCGTCGCGCTGAAGAAGGAGGGCGACGCCTCAGGCGACCCCCACCAGGGCCGCCTTGCCTTCTCGAAGCCCTGCATACCGGCCCCCTCGACATCGGGTATGCCGGGTCCTCGACGAAGCTGATATCGAGTCGGACGACCCCCCGTCGCCGGTTCTCTGATGATCGAGGCGCCAGCCCTGTGGACCGCCGCCCCGCGCGGGAGGCTACTGCGTCGGCGGGCTTTTGTCGACCGCCGGCCTCGTCGCCCCCGGCGACGCAGGGACTTGCGTTACGTTCCGCTCAACGTCCGGCCCGCTTCCACTTATCCGGCGCCGCCGCGACCACGTCCTCTGGTCGGTAGGTCACCTCGGGCACGCCGTCGAGGAGTCCCTCGCGCTTCGCGGCGACGAACCCGAGCCGGCCGATGTTCTGGCGCCTGCCCCCGACCGGGGGTCACCTTGGCCAGTCTCACCTCCGCGAAGCCGGCCCACTCGAGCATCTGACGCACGACGTCCGGGCCGGTCGGAAACCAGTTGAGGCCGTGAACACCGTGCATCAGCCCGGCGCACTCGCGGTTGATCACGAGCATCCCGTCGTCGAGATCGATCCGAAACCCGGTGCCGAGCAGCAGGACCTCACGTGTGTGCTCGGCCGCGATCCGAAGGCCTTCGATCGGGTCGGTCAGGTGGTAGAGGATCCCCTTGAACTGCGTCAGATCGAACGGCTCGAGTCCGAGCTCGGGCAGGTCGAGCAGGTCATGGGTCGCGAAGTCGATCCCGTCGCTCGGCCACGTTCGATTCGCAGCGAGCCAGCGTGCCTGCTCGATCCAGTGCTCGTGAACGTCGAACCCGAAGCAGCGGACGGCGCCGAGCTCCTTCGCCCAGAAGGAGTAGCCGCCGCTGTTGCACGCGCAGTCGAGGAACGAGCGGCCGGCCAGGCCGTCGGGGTAAACGGCGCTGACCTGCTCGATCCATTCGTCGCGTGGGTCAACGAAGGCCATTCGCTTCGCGGCCGGATCAGGGTAGGTCCCCGGCGGAGCTGTGAGCGAGACCCGCGTGCTGATCTCGGGTGTGACCTCAACGTCGAGATGCCACGGTCCGAGCTCGATGATCTCCTCGCGGAGCCGGTCGGGCGACTTGCGCTCAGGCGGCAAGTGGCGGGATATCCCGACCGGGCCCGGACAATCCGTGTCGGCAAGCCATAATCGGACGTAAGGCCCCTGTAGCTCAGCTGGATAGAGCAGCTGCCTTCTAAGCAGCAGGCCGCAGGTTCGAGTCCTGCCGGGGGCGCTGGAGGACTCGTGGTCGCGCCGGCGCGCCCCGTTGGCGCCAAGAAAAGAGCCCGGCCGCCGCGACCGGGCTCTTCGAGCCACTCGATAACCGGTGTGACTCAGGTCTTGCGCGCGAGGTCCGCGACCTCCGCGGCCTTGTTGTCGGCACGATCCTGGGCGCGGTCGAGCTCTTCCTTCTTCTCGCCCTTGCGCTCCTCATCGCGGCCTTCGCGGCGCAGCGAAGAGTTGTCCGTGAGGTCGCCGACGGCCTGCTTGACCTTGCCGGTGACCTTGTCTGTGGTGCTCACGAATGATCCCTCCTGCGGGGTCGCTCTCACCAATGCCCTACCCCGGCCGCGAGGCCGATAACGGGATCACGAGACTGGTTTCGGGCCTCCGAGCACGGGTAAAGCGGCCGCCCCCACGCGCTACATTGCGTTCCGCGCGGTGGACGTAGCTCAGCTGGTAGAGCTCCTGGTTGTGGTCCAGGCGGTCGGGGGTTCGAGTCCCCTCGTCCACCCTCACGGAAGCCCCTGCAAATGCGGGCTTTCGTTCGCGACAACATCCTGTAGCCGAGCCGGCAAGGTGCCTATTGAGGTGCCAAACGGTTGAACGAAATGCCGTTCTGCCGCTCCGCGACGGCTGGGGGGTACGGAGCTCCAAGAAACGCACACTCCGCATCTTGACCTCAACCGGTCAATGCACCACCCCTGACGTTTCGCATCGTCTCATCTAGTCCGAGCGCTGTCGAGCGAAGGCCGTAGGCCGTAGCGAGATCAGCGCTCGGCGCCGACCTCGTTGAGGCCCTCGATCAGCTCGGTGAGCTTCTCGGCCGGGGTCCGGAAGCCGAGCGTCTTTCGCGGCCGGCCGTTGAGCAGCTCGGCGACCTCGTCGAGGCGCTGCTGGGTGATCCCCGCGAGGCTCTGGCCCTTGGGGAAGTACTGGCGAAGCAAACCGTTGGTGTTCTCGTTCGAGCCCCGCTGCCAGGGGCTTCTGGGGATCGCAGAGGTAGACGTCGACGCCGGTCTTGACCGAAAAGCGCCGGTGAAGGGACATCTCATGGCCCTGATCCCAGGTCAGCGAGCGGCGAAGCTGGGCGGGCAGGGTGGTGATGCTCTGGGCCAGCGCCTCGCAGACCCGCTCGGCCTCCGTTCCCTCGGGCAGGGCGACCAGCTGGCAGTAACGGGTGGAACGCTCGACCAGGGTCGCGATCGCCGCGGCGCTCTGGCGGTTACCCATCAAAAGGTCGCCCTCCCAATGGCCGGGGACCGCTCGGTCTTCGACCTCGGGCGGGCGCTCGGAGATCATCACCATCTCGGTGAGCTTGCCCTGGCGTTGGCCCTTTGACGACTGCGAGCGTGCGTAGCGCTTTTGACGGCGGGTTCTCAGGTGTCGGGTGAGCTCGCGCTTCAGGGTCCCGCGTGCCTGGATATAGAGCGAGCGATAGATCGTCTCGTGGGAGACCTGCATCGCCTCATTGTCGGGGTATTCGATCCGAAGCCAGCCCGCGATCTGCTGCGGGGAGTGGTCTAAGCGCAGTCGTTCGAAGACCAGTCGGCAAAGCTCACCGCAGAGCTCGAGCTTCCTAGGTCGTGGCCGGCGCGCCCGGCGCCAGGTCAGGCGGTCGGCCGCATGGGCGCGGTAGCGCCGCCGCCCGCCGCAGCGCTCGATCTCACGGGCGATCGTCGTGTGGGAGCGCTGAAGCCTGCGAGCGATCGCGCGGGCCGAGTCGCCGCCGGCGATCCCGCGCGAGATCTCCTCGCGCTCGGCCAGGCAAAGGCAACGCTCGGCTCGTCGACGTGGTCTCGGGCGGATCCCACCCACGCTTGCCACGTAGCGGCTCACCGAGACCGGAAGCAGGCCGAGCCGGTGGCCGATCTTGCGCTCGCTCAGCCCCTGGGCTCGCAGCTCCCAGACCTGCTCCTTCTCGGCCTCCGACAGGCCGTAGCGCCTCGTCATATCCGCACCTCCTCGTTGGTCAGCAGTTCGCTGACACTGGTGGGTGGTGCGGCGGTGGCTTGAGACCACCATGGAAGGCGCAACGATTCGAGATACTCGGCAGGCGATGTCGGAGGAGAACGTGGAGAGGGTCAGGAAGGGGTTCGAGGCTCACAACCGCGGTGACCTCGATGCGCTGGTCGAGTTCTATGACCCGCACGTGGTGTTCGAGACGCTGCTCCTGGGAACGCACCACGGCAACGAGGCGATAAGGCTGATCTATGAGGAGAACCAGAAGACGCTGTCCGGATACGACGTCGTCCCGGTCGAGCTGATCGACGCCGGGGACAAGGTGGTGGCGGTCGCGCAGACGGTCGGGTCTGGTCCCGTCAGCCGGATCGCCGTCGAGGATCAGTTCGCATTCGTGTTCACGTTCGCGGGGGAGCGGTGCGTGCGGGAGCAGGCCTTCCGCAACAAAGAGGAAGCCCTCGAGGCCGCGGGTTTGCGGAAGCGAGGTGCGGCCTAGGAGGGCGGCCGCCGGGCCGCGTTCCTAGCTCTCGCCCAGCTGAGGAAGAGGTGCGCCTCGGCGACCAAGCCTTCCCTAATCGTGTAGACCGAGGCGAACTCCTGCTCGAAGGGAACGCCGCTGGCCGCCCCCGACGCGGCGAGCTTGTTCTCAACCAGAACCCGGCCGTCAGGCAGCTCCTCCAGCAGCTCGATCGTGATCGACCGTCGCCAGTCCGAGCCGAACACCTGATCCCACTGGTCGAACTGGGCCAGGACAGTTCGCGGTCCTCGAAGGGGGCTCACCTCGGGCCAGCTCGGGTCGGCGTAGAAGACGACGTCCTCGGCGAGGAGCTGGACGGCCTCGTCTTTGCGGTCCTCGAGGTAGGCCTCGAGTAGGCGGGAAACGATAGAGGCGTTTTCGCTGGTGGTCACGTGGCGCACGCTAGCGGCGGGTCGCATCCCCCGATCGCTTCGCAACGTAAACAGCGCCAGCGTCGCAAGCCCGCCCGCCGACTTTCCCGCAACGACAGGCGCGAGAACGTCGGCCGAAGCCACACCGCGACCGCAATGCCCGAGAAGCGAAAGGGCTACTTGTCCCGGCTCGCCCGGCAGGAGGCGGCGCGCCACGAGCGCATCGCCGAGGTGATCGAGTCGACCTCGCTGCGGGCGGTCTACGAGCAGCTCGACGAGTTCGATTTCTCCAGCGACGAGTCAGTGGCGGCCGGGCGACCGTGATCCACCACCCCCGCCGCACCGCGTCATCGCCGGTGAGATAGCGTCGTCGAGGAAGCCCAGGAGGAGGTAACGATGAGCATCAGGATGGACCAGCCGCGCCGATGGGACCTGGTCGGCACCCCGGTGATGATCGCCGGGATCGGGTCCGGGTTCGAGGCGACGATCAGCTACCGCGTCCACGACGGACACGACGAGGTCACGGGCCCGATCACGGTCGGTGGCGGCACCGGCGAGCACGGGCAGTTCCAGGCGAAGGCCAGGGTCGGCAGCGCGGCGTTTCAGCTCGACCGGCTGTTCGTCGAGGTGTTCGAGGTGAGCCCGAAGGACGGAAGCGAGATCAACAAGGTCTCGAGGCCCGTCCTGCTCGGCACCCGGATGGTCGATGGGCGCTACATCGGCTACCGCGAGCACGTCGTCAAGTCCGGCCAGACGCTGGCGAAGATCGCGCGCAAGCACTACGGCAACTCGGACATCGAGCCGCTGCTGCGCGCGAACGTGCATGAGATCGACGACCCGGACCTGATCTTCCCCGGTCAGGTGATCAGGGTCCCGATCGGTACCGGGTAGGCCCGGGCGCGGGGGTGGCTAGAGTCGGCCCCCCGCGAGAGGAGGTCATCGATGGCAGGTACAGCCGAGGACGCCCGGCTGCTCGTCCAGCTGGCGCAGTGGGGCGCGATGATGGGGCTCACCGACGCGCTCGCGATCGTCTTCGACGACGACTTCGACCCGGAGACGGCGACGACCAACGACGAGGGCGTGCGAGTCGTCCTCTACTTCTCCGAGACCGTCGGCACGCTGGTCAAGAACGACCTGCTCAACCGCGAGCTGCTGCTCGACTGGCTCTCGATCTCGAGCGCCTGGCAGCGCGTCGGGCCGGCCGCGCTGCGCGCCCGCGAGCGTTTCGGGGTCCCGCAGCTCTACGAGAACTTCGAGGCGCTGGCGAAGGCGCGGACGGGCTGATCGGTCACCGGCACGTCCGAACATGGGTTGATCGGTGGGTGGCCGGGTAGCGACATCGTGGATCGATCAAATTTGGCGGGAAAGGGGGGTCCGTCTCCGACACAGGGAGGACTCAGTCTTGAAGGGACGACTCATGACGCTCGTGGGCGTCGTCGCCCTCCTCGCGGCCGCGATCGCGCTCACCTCGAGCGCGTCGGCGGAGCGGGGAGCGAAGGTGGCCGCCGCGGGCGAATCCGATTTCCAAGGCTCGGACGCGCTTCGCCGGGCGCTGACCGTGGATGGCATCACCAAGCACCTCGACAAGCTGCAGGCGATCGCCGACGCCCACGAGGGCACCCGCGCCGCGGGCTTCCCGGGCTTCAACAACTCCGCCGGCTACATCACCCGGGTGCTCGAGCGCGCGGGCTGGGACGTGCAGGCTCAGCCGTTTCACTTCGACTTCTTCTTCCAGGACGCGCCGACGCTGTTCCGGCAGCTGTCGCCGGATCCGCAGACCTACGTCGAGGACACCGACTACGCGACGACCGAGTTCTCCGGCTCGGGTGACGTGCGGGGGAACCTGGTCGCGGTCGACCTGACGATCCCGGCGACCCCGGAGCCGAGCTCGAACAGCGGCTGCGAGCCGGCCGACTTCAACGGGCTCCCGATCGCGGGCAACGTGGCGCTGATCCAGCGCGGTACCTGCGACTTCCGGGTCAAGGTCGACAATGCGGCCGACGCCGGCGCGGTGGCCGTGGTCCTCTTCAACGAGGGCCAGCCGGGCCGCACCGACATCATCAACGGCACCCTGGGCGGCCCCAATGCCGCGATCCCGACGGTCGACACGAGCTTCGCGCTCGGCAGCGACCTCGCCAACGGCGAGACCAACGGCATGACCGGCGTCCGTGTGCACATCCAGACGACCACCCACTCGGAGGTCCGGGCGACCAGGAACGTGATCGCCGAGACGCCCGGCGGCGATCCCGACAACGTCGTGATGGCCGGGTCGCATCTCGACAGCGTCGTCGACGGTCCCGGGATCAACGACAACGGCTCGGGCTCTGCGACCCTGGTCGAGATCGCGAGGCAGATCTCGCGGCTCGGGATCACGCCGGAGCAGAAGCTGCGCTTCGCATGGTGGAGCGCGGAGGAGGAGGGCCTGGTCGGGTCCACGGAGTACGTGGACAGCCTGAGCAGGCTGCGGCGTGACCGGATCGCGCTGTACCTCAACTTCGACATGATCGCGTCGCCGAACTTCGCGCGATTCATCTTCGACGGAAACGGATCCGCGTTCGGCGCGCCCGGCCCCGAGGGCTCGGACACGATCGAGCGCATCTTCGAGCGCTACTTCGACCGCGTCAACCTGGCCAGCGGCCAGACGGCGTTCGACGGGCGCTCGGACTACGGGCCGTTCAGCGCGGTCGGGATCCCGGCGGGCGGCCTGTTCACCGGCGCCGAGGACGTCAAGACCGAGGCGGAGCAGGCGGCATACGGCGGTACCGCGGGCGAGGCGTTCGACCCGTGTTACCACAGCGCTTGCGACGACATCGACAACATCAGCGAGCGAGGGCTGAACGAGATGTCCGACGCGGCCGCACACACGATCAACCACTTCGCCTTCAGCCTCAACTTCATCCCGCGACCGACCGGCGCGTCGGCGGCCGGGGCGAAGGAGGCGACGCAGGGCGAGTACCTGGGCGACTCGCTGCGCAAGTAGCGATCGCCGGATCCGCTGTCGAGCGCCCCGCCACGCGGCGGGGCGCTCGCAGCCGGACGTTCGTCCGGGCCCGGCCCGCCCGGCGGGTACCCTCCCGGGCGTGCAGGGAAGCACCGAAGGGGCCAGGGCGCTCCGGCTCCGCGCAAGCGTGGCGGCGGCGCTGATCGCGGTGCCCGCTCTCGCATCGCTCGGGCTCGCGGCCGACTCTCCGGCGCGGCCGGCCGCGGCCGCGGTACCGGCACTGGAGCTGGTCGGCAACTTCACCCTTCCCGAGTACGTCGGCCACGCGCCCGGTCCGGCGAGCGCCGGCCTGCTGTTCGTGGTCGAGGACGCTGGCACGATCAGGGTCCTCGACAGGGGCACCGTCGTCGACCACCCGTTCCTCGACATGCGTCACCTGGTCCTGGACGAAGGTGAGCAGGGCCTGCTCTCGGTCGCGTTTCCGAACGACTATGCGACGTCCGGTCGCTTCTACGTCTACTTCACCAACAATTCGGGCAACAACGAGGTCGACGAGTTCCAGGTCTCGGCCGCCGACCCCACGGACGCGGTCGAGATGACGCGCCGGCGGGTGATCGTCTTCGCCCATCCCACGTTCAGGAACCACAACGGCGGCCAGCTGCAGTTCGGACCCGACGGCATGCTCTGGATCGCGACCGGCGACGGCGGCGGCAGCGGCGATAACGGCGAGAACGCCCAGGACATCGGCAGCCTGCTCGGCAAGCTGCTGCGGATCGATCCCCGAGAGAGCGGCGGGAGCCGCTACTCGGTTCCGCCGGACAACCCGTTCGTCGGCGTCCCGGGCCGCGACGAGATCTGGGCCTACGGCTTCCGCAACCCGTGGCGCTTCTCGTTCGACGGGCGCCACGTCGCGATCGGGGACGTCGGCCAGGCGAGCTGGGAGGAGGTCGACTACGAGACGCTCGCGACCGCCCGGGGCGCGAACTTCGGCTGGGACAACTTCGAGGGCACGCATCTGTTCGAGGGCCCGGCGCTCGCCGACCACGAGCTTCCGATCCACGAGTACTCGAGCGCCAGCACGACCGCCAACTGCGCGGTCACCGGTGGCTTCGTCGTCCGCGACCCGAGCCTGGCCGACCTCGTCGGGCGCTACGTATACGCCGACTTCTGCGCCGGCGAGCTTCGCAGCCTGGTTCCGACCCTCGGCGGGGCGCTCGACGACGCCCCGGTCGGGCTCAGCGTTACCGAGCCGACGTCGTTCGGCGTCGGCAAGGGGCGGCGACTCTACGTCGCCTCGCTCGCGGGCCCGGTCTACCGCCTGATCGCCGAGTAGGCGCCGCTCAACGTCGGACTCCGTTCAGCTCCCGCACCGCGGCGAACAGGCCGCCGATCGCGAACTGGTCGACGGCGACGATCGACGGCAGGCGACCGCGCTGCTCGGCGCAGATGCGAGCGCGCCCGACGATCGTCTCGCGGGCGTTGACCGCCTCCTCGTTTGGGATGTCGGTCTGCTCCGGCGCCGTGGGCGGGGACCAGTGGTTCATGAGGAACAACGAGCCGACGCTGTCGCCGCGGTTGGGCACGCAGCTCGCGGGCCAGTTGGACGGGTCGGTCAACTGCGACGGCTCGCGGAAGCTGAACGGCGTCTCCTGGACGATGCCGTCGTAGGCGTTGCGGTACCAGGGGTAGGTGGTCCCGGCGTCGCGCTCGGCGAGCACGACCACCTGCTGTCGGCTGCGGATCATCCGCCTCAGGGTCGGCCAGGGCCCGAACGCGCCGTCGTAGACGTAGTCGATCAGTCCGCTCCCCTGCATCGCGAGGGCGAAGTCGTCGGCGGTGATCTTCGGCTCGACGATGATCGAGAGCACGTTGTTCGGGCGCTTGCGGATGAACTTCCGGATCGAGCGCAGCGCCGGGACGAGCGGTGTGGCGCCGAGCTCGCAGCGAACGTGGCAGAGGTAGAGGCCGCGCTCGCCCTCGGTCACCTGCCCGTCGTCGTCGGTCTGCACCGTGCCGTCCGGCTGCAGGCGGCCGTAGTGGGTGTCGATCAGCAGAGCGCGGATCCCGGTCTCGAGCTGCTCGTCGATCGCCACCGACTGGTTCGGGATCCTCCAGCCGAGCGATGCCGCGGACATCGCGTTGTGGGCCCCGGGCAGGACGACCTGATCGAAGTGCCGCGCGCACAGTAGCCCGGCGCCGTTGCAGCGCATGTCGTGCTTGGCGGCGGCCGGCGCGGCCGCGGCCATGGCCGCCAGGACCGCCAGGGCCACGCCCGCGAGGAGCCTCCGTGCTCTGGTCTGCGTCGGCGCCATCGCTCTCGAGGGTCAGCCGCGCAAGCGGCCCTCGACCTCGACCTCCACCTCGTCCGCGACCTTGAGCGCTCCAAAGAGCGCCGTGTACGGCTTGATCTGCCAGTCGCTCTGCTTCAGCGTCGCCGAGCCGCCGATCGCTCCGTCGGGGCCGAGACGAAGCGCGAACTCGACCGGCCCGCTATGCCGCGCGAGTTTCAGCTCGCCCCGCACGCGCAGGCGCTCGCCTCCGTCGTCGGACTCCACCGACGTCGAGCGGAACTCGATCGGGTCTCGGCCGAGCACCTTCTCGTCGATGTTCTGTTCGATCTCGCGCCGGTCGTCGTCGCCCAGCCCCATCACCCCGCCGGTGCCCTCGCGGACCTTCAGCGACCCGGCGTCGGCGTCGAGCTCGAGCTTGCTCTGCGCCGGGTCCTCCGCCAGGGTCAGGGTCGCCGACCACGAGGTGACCTCGATCACGAGGTCGTGGCCGGCCTTCGCGGCCGCGCCCTTGCGCGCCGTCCTCACCCGGAGGGTGGCGTCGTCCGGTCCAAGCTTGTAGGTGCCCGCCTCGATCGGCACGACCCTACCGCCACGACGCCCTCTGAAAGACTGTCGCCCGTCGAAGGAGGAGGCAGGATGCAGTTCGACAACGAGTTCGCGGTGGAGAAGCCCATCGACGAGGTCTGGGCGACGATGCTCGATCTCGAGCGCGTGGTCCCCTGCGTGCCCGACGCCCGTGTGCTCGAGCGGACGAGCGACACCAGCGTCAAGGCCGAGATCAAGATCAGGCTCGGGTCGATGTCGATGAACTACTCGGGCCCCGCGGAGATCGTCGAGTCCGACGATGCCGCGCACCGCGCCGTGCTCAAGGCGCGGGCGAAGGAGGCCGGCGGCCAGGGCAACGCCGAGGCGTCGGTCGAGATCCGGCTGGCCGAAGCGGGGGAGGGGACGGAGGCGAAGCTGCACTCGGACGTGATCGTCACCGGCAAGGCGGCGCAGATGGGGGAGGGGATCATCGCCGCGGTCACCGAGGCGATGATCAAGCAGTTCGCCGAGAACCTCGGGAAGATCTGAGCGCTCGGGCCCGGGTATACGATGCCAAGGCTCCGAGATCCTGCAGGGTTTGGATAGATGAGCGTCCTGATCGCCGCGGATACGACCGGTTGGTACGTCGGCCTCGCGCTTGGCGTCGTGGTGGTCGTGGTCGCCGCCGCGATCGTGATCACGATCCTTGTGCTCGCCGCCCGGATCGACGGGCAGGCGAAGGCGGCGGCCGGCGCGATCGAGACGCTGCGCGCGCAGACCGATGAGCTCGCCGGGGTGGCCGGGGTGAACGACTCGGGCGTCCGCATCCTCCACGCTGCGCGAGCGCTCCGGAAGGCGGCGGTCGGCCGATGAGCGCGACGCTGCTGGCGGTCACCGTCACGGATTCCCAGCGCGACCTCTGGTACGTCGCGCTGGCGATCGGGCTCGTGGCGGCGCTCGCGGTGGCGGCGATGCTCGTGATGCTGATCCGGTACCTGCGGGACATCGAGGGCAGCGTCGACGGCCTGCTGGAGGGCGCGGGACAGGTGGCCGAGAACACTGCCTTCATCCCGCAGCTCGAGGCGACCACCCCCGTGCTGGACCAGATCGCCGCCGAGGGCGTGGTCCAGGACGGCTACATGAACGCCCTCTCGCAGGGGTACGCCTCGGAGCGTGCCAAGGAAGAGGAGGAGGCGCAGGCGTGAGCACCTCGCTGCTGATCGCCCTCAGCGTGGCCGAGGCGGTGGTGGTGATCGTGGTCCTCGCGCTGGCGCTGATCGAGATCCGGCGGCGGCTCAACCGGATCGCCGACGGGCTCGGCACGCTGGGGTCCGCGCTGGAGACGGTCGAGGCCGAGCACCTGCGCCCGTTGCGCCCCGCGGTCGAGAACATCAACGACGCCTTCGTCAGGATCATCGGCCTGATGCCGGGCGTCGCCGATAAGGCGGCGATCGTCGCCGAGCACGCGAAGAAGCGATGACCCTCGGCTGGATCGGAGCGATCGTGCTGCTGGTGGTGATCGTCCCCGTGGTCGTGATCCTGCTCAAGGGCGTGCTCGACGCCTCCCGGCGTGTCACCGCGGCGGTCGAGCAGGTCCAGCGGGCGGCCGAGGCGGCCTCCGCGGACCTCGACGCGGTCGAGCTCCTCGGGACGACGCAGACGCAGGTCAACCAGACGGTCGGCGTCGTCGCGAACTACGGCGGCTCCCTCGACGCGATCCTCGACGACGCCTGACCATGGACGCCGCGGCCGTCGTCACGATCATCGCGGTCATCCTGATCGTCCTCGCGCTCGTGATCTTCCTGGTCGCGGTGATCTTCGAGCTCCGTAGGATCACCGCCGGACTGGATGTCGTGATCGGCTCGGTCGGTGAGATCCTGCGCAAGACCGAGCCCGTGGAGGACGTGGTCAAGGCGATCAACACCGACCTCGCCGCCGGAGCGGAGCTGCTCGAGGGCTTGCTCGAGAAGAAGGCCGGCCCCGAGGACGCCGCCGGGCTGGTCGAGTCGGTGTTCCCGGGCGCGGGTGTCGCGATGCTCGAGCGCCAGGGGCGCGCCGGAGAGGTCAAGAACATCGACGTCGTCTACACACGGGGCGCGGTCCAGCTCGTGCGGCTGGGGCGGGAGAGCCCGCTCGGCGCGGGCGGCGAGCCGGGACCTGCGCTTCGCGACCCCCTCTACTCGAGCGATGCTGCGAGGACGCTGTACTCGAATCCGGCGCGACCGAAGCCCGGCATGGACTCGCGCCCACGCTCGCCGGCGATCGGCACCGACGCGCCGGCCGTCTATGGCGTCGGCGGCGGCGTCGGCGAGGCCGCGCCGTCCCCGGGGGTCGAGGTCGACCGCGAGGCCGGCGATCGCGCCGACGCCTACGTTGACGAGCCCGACGAGGCCAAGCCCCGTGGCGGGGTCAAGGACGAGCCGGACGTCAAGGACATCGGGCTCGGCGCGCGGCCGGCCGACGAGGAGGCCGCGGAGTAGGCGTGCAGACCCCGGCCCCGATCGAGTACGCGCGAGCGACCAGCGTCGACAACGCGATCGCGCTGCTGGCCGAGCGCGGCCCGGACGCCCGGGTGATTGCG
Organism: uncultured Solirubrobacterales bacterium; assembly: GCA_963842795.1. GTDB lineage: Bacteria > Actinomycetota > Thermoleophilia > Solirubrobacterales > 70-9 > WHSW01. The sequence goes on from CAWJHV010000026.1 coordinate 161,964, forward strand.
GGCGGACACAGCCTGCTGCCGATGATGAAGCTGCGGCTCGCCAATCCCGAGCTGCTGATCGACATCAACGACCTCACCGACCTCTCCTACATCCGCGAGCAGGACGGACAGGTCCGGATCGGCGCCATGACCCGCCATTACGAGCTGCTCGAGTCCGAGCTGCTTGCGCGCCACTTCCCGCTCTTCGCCGACGCCGAGCATGTGATCGCCGACCCGGTGGTCCGAAATCGGGGCACGATCGGCGGCTCGCTGGCGCAGGCCGACGCGGCGGAGGACCTCTCGGCGGTCTGCTCGGCGCTCAAGGCCGAGACCGTGATCCGGGGCGCCGACGGCGAGCGCGTCGTGGCGATGGAGGACTTCCACGTGGGCCCGTACATGACCGCGATCGCCGACGCGGAGATCCTCACCGAGATCCGGATTCCGCTGAGGCCGGGCGGCGGCAGCGCGCACGAGAAGGTCGAGCGCCGGGCGGGCGACTGGGCGATCGTCGCGGTCGCCGCGGCGGTGTGGATGGACGGCGCGACGATCGCGGACGCCGGTCTGGCGCTGAGCGCGGTCGGCCTGACCACGATCCACGCCACCCGGGCGGAGGAGCTGATGCGGGGCAAGGCGCCGTCGGAGGAGCTGTTCGACGAGGTGGCGACGATCGCCTCCGAGGACTGCTCGCCGAGCGCCGACGGGCGCGGGCCGGTCGACTACAAGCGTCATCTGGCAGGTGAGCTCAGCAAGCGCGGGCTGCGGCGCGCGGTCGCGCGGGCTCGAGGACAGGAGGGTTGATGCAGGTCACGATCTCGATCAACGGCGAGCCGGTCACGCGGGAGATCGAGCCGGCGCTGCTGCTCGTGCACTTCATCCGCGACACGCCCGGGCTCACCGGCACGCACTGGGGTTGCGACACCTCCAACTGCGGCGCCTGCGTGGTGCAGATGGACGGGCGGCCGGTGAAGTCGTGCACGGTGCTCGCCGCGATGGCCGAGGGCCACGAGATCCGCACGGTGGAGGCGCTCGAGGTCGACGGCGTGCTCGACCCTGTCCAGCAGGGGTTCCACGAGGAGCACGGCCTGCAGTGCGGCTTCTGCACCCCGGGCATGCTGATGACCGCCCGGGCGCTGCTCGACGCCAACCCCGACCCGAGCGAGGAGGAGATCCGGGAGGCGATCTCCGGCGCGATCTGCCGGTGCACCGGGTACGCCAACATTGTCAAAGCGATCCGATGGGCGGCCGACCAGGAGGCCGCCGCAGGGCAGAGGAGCTGACCATGGCGACCACCGAGACCCCCGCCCCCGAGAGTCCCCCGATCGGCTACGGCCGGATGAAGCGCAAGGAGGACGCGCGCTTCATCCGCGGCCAGGGCAAGTACCTGGACGACATCGTCCTGCCGGGGATGCTCCACGGCGCCGTGCTGCGCAGCCCCTACGCGCACGCGAAGATCGTCTCGATCGACGTCAGCAAGGCGCTCGAGCACCCGAAGGTGGTGCGCGTGGTCACCGCCAAGGACCTCGAGACGCTCGGGCTCGCCTGGATGCCGACGATCTCCTACGACTCGCAGGCCGTGCTCGCCGGCGACAAGGTCCGCTTCCAGGGCCAGGAGGTCGCCTTCGTAATCGCCGAGGACCGCTACTCGGCCCGCGACGCGCTGCCGCTGATCGACGTCGAGTACGAGGCGCTGCCGGCCGTGGTGAACGCCCGCAAGGCGCTCGATGACGACGCGCCGCTGATCCGCGACGACAAGGAGGGCCAGACCGACAACCTCGCCAGCCCGACCTGGGAGGCGGGCGACGCGGAGGAGGCCGACCGGGTCTTCGCCGAGGCCGACGTCGTGGTCGAGCGGGACATGATCTACCCCCGCTGCCACCCGGCGCCGCTGGAGACCTGCGGGATGATCGCCGACATGGACCCGGAGACGGGTCAACTCGATCTCTACAACGGCAACCAGGCACCGAACGCTCACCGCACGGTCTACGCCCAAGTCGCCGGGCTGCCCGAGCACATGATCCGGATCATGACCAACGACATCGGGGGCGGGTTCGGTAACAAGGTGCCCGTTTATCCCGCGTACGTATGCGCGATCGTCGGCACGATCCTCACCGGCAAGCCGGTGAAGTGGGTCGAGGACCGCTCCGAGAACCTGATGTCCACCGGCTTCGCCCGCGACTACATCATGCACGGGCAGATCTGCGCCAAGGACGGGAAGATCACCGGCGTTCGGGTCGACGTGATCGCCGACCACGGCGCCTTCGACTCGACCGCGCAGCCGTCGAAGTTCCCGGCTGGCTTCTTCCATATCTTCGCCGGCTCCTACGACCTCGAGGCGGCGCACTGCACCGTCAAGGCCGTGTACACGAACAAGGCCCCCGGCGGGGTGGCCTACCGGTGCTCGTTCCGGGTCACCGAGGCGATCTACCTGGTCGAGCGCTTGGTCGGCGAGCTGGCCCTGAACATGGAGGTCGATGGCGCCGAGCTTCGGATGCGCAGCTTCATCCAGCCCGAGCAGTTCCCGTATGAGAACAAGACCGGCTGGACTTACGACTCGGGCAACTACCCCGAGACCATGCGCGAGGCGATGCGGATCGCGGGCTATGACGACCTGCGCCGCGAGCAGGCTGAGAAGCGGGAGCGCGGCGAGCTGATGGGGATCGGGGTCGCGTTCTTTACCGAGGTCGTCGGCGCCGGGCCGCGCCGGCACATGGACATCCTCGGGCTCGGGATGGCCGACGGGGCGGACCTGCGGGTTCACGCCGACGGCCGCGCGGTGCTCTCGATCAGCGCCCAGACCCAGGGTCAGGCACACGAGACGACCTTCGCCCAGATCGTCGCCGAGGAGCTCGGGATCTCGCCCGACAAGATCCAGGTCCGCCACGGCGACACCGACCGGACCCCGTTCGGGCTTGGCACCTACGGCAGTCGCTCGACCCCGGTCTCCGGGGCGGCGGCGGCGGTCGCGGCGCGGCGGGCGCGCGACAAGGCGCGGCTGATCGCAGCCGGCATGCTCGAGACCTCGCCCGAGGACCTGGCCTGGGAGAAGGGACGCTGGTTCGTCAAGGGCGACCCGTCGCAGGGGGCGACGATCGACGCGATCGCCGAGGCCGCCTACGGCGAGGCCGAGCTGCCCGAGGGCGTCGAGGGCGGGCTCGAGGGCCAGTCGGTCTACGACCCGCCGAACCTCACCTATCCCTGTGGCGCCTACATCTGCGTCGTCGACGTCGATCCCGGGACCGCGGAGGTCACGGTGCGGCGGTTCATCGCCGTCGACGACTGCGGCGTGCGGATCAACCCGATGGTCGTCGACGGCCAGATCATGGGCGGGCTCGCCGAGGGAGTCGGGATCGCGCTGATGGAGGTGATCACCTTCGACGAGCAGGGCAACTGCCTCAACGGCTCGATGATGGACTACCTGATCCCGACCGCGCTCGAGTGCCCGGACTGGGAGCTCGGCGCCACCGTGACCCCCTGCCCGCATCACCCGATCGGCGCCAAGGGCGTCGGCGAGTCGGCGACCAACGGCTCGCCGCCCGCGATCGTCAACGCGGTCTGCGACGCGCTCTATCAGTCCCACGGCGTCGCCCACATCGACATGCCCCTGAACCCGGCCCGGGTGTGGGCGGCGATGCAGGGCCGTGCCGAGCCCCCGCAGTAGCGCCGACGCTGTCGATCTGCCGGCGCTGGCGACGGCGCTCGGGCGCCGCCTGCGCGAGGTAGGGCTAGCGGTCACCCACGAGCGCTCGGCGCGCTTCGCGCGGTCGGTGGCGCTGGTCGGCCCGCGCAGGCGAAGCGAGCTCTACTGGACCGCGCGCACGGTGTTCATCTCCTCCGAGGCCCAGCTGCCGGCGTTCGATCGCGTCTTCGCGGCCGTCTTCGACCCCGCCCTGGAGCCCGAGGAGGAGCGCGGCGATCCCTACTCGCCGCCACTCGAGGGCGAGGCGAGCCGGCGCCCGCCGCCCCGGGGCGCGCGGTCGGTGCCGCGCGAGGGCGCGGCCGACGAGGGCGCGGGGTTGAGGCCGAGCGCCGAGCCGGGGGAAGGCGAGTCCGAGGGGCGGGAGATCGAGGTCCCGCTGGCGCTGGCGAGCGAGGACGAGCGGCTGGCGGAGAAGAGCTTTGCCGCGCTCACGCCCGAGGAGCTCGCGCGCCTGCGGAGGACGATGTCCGAGCTCGAGCTGGCGACGCCGCAGCGGCGCAAGCGCCGCGTGCGCCGGGCGCGCCGCGGCGAGCGCCTCGACCTGCGGCGGACGATGCGGGCGAGCCTGCGCACCGGCGGCGACCCGATCCGCCTCGTCCGGCGCCGCCGGCGCACCGGCCCGCGGCGGCTCGTGATGCTCTGCGACATCTCGGGCTCGATGGAGCCGTACGCGCGCGCCTACCTCCAGCTCCTGCGCTCGGCGATCGCGAGCGGGACCCCGGCGGAGGCTTTCGTCTTCGCCACCCGGCTGACGAGGCTGACCCGGGCGCTCGGCGGCCGCAACCCCGAGGCCGCGATCCAGCGCGCCGCGGCGGCGGCGCCCGACTGGTCGGGCGGGACCCGGATCGGCGCCGCCCTGCGGAGCTTCAACGACCGCTACGGGCGCCGGGGGATGGCGCGCGGGGCGGTGGTCGTGATCCTCTCCGACGGCTGGGAACGCGCCGACCCGGCGCTCGTCGGCCGCGAGATGGAGCGCCTCGCCCGGCTCGCGCACCGGATCGTCTGGGTCAACCCCCGGGCCGGCGCGCCCGGCTTTGAGCCCAGCACCGGCGGCATGGCCGCCGCGCTGCCGCACTGCGACGCGCTCGTCAGCGGCCACAGCCTGAACGCGATCGACGAGCTCGCCGCGGCGCTCACCGCCACCGACCCGAGCCCGGGCGAGCTCCGAGCTCCGCCGCCCGCCGAGGACGAGCGGCCCGCCTGGGCGAGCGCCGAGCCCACCGAGGCCCAGCGCCCGGTGCCGATGCCGAGCGGCTACGGACCGAAGCGCGGCCACACCACGCCGTGAGCTCCGCGCCCAGTCACCGAGCGGTGCCTCGCTCCCGTTATTCGGGACTCAGGCCCCGCTCGATTCGCCGTGCGGACGGGCGATAATGTTCGACCGTGGCTGACGGGCCCGTCTATCGCGCGGTGTTCATCCGCATGCACCCCACCGGCAAGGCGGTGCTGAGCCTCAGCGAGGCCTCCCAGGGCGAGGAGGCGAGCCTGGCGCGAATCGCCGCCGATGAGCTCGGGATCCCGCCCGAGGACGTCAAGGTCGTGCACGAGGACACCAACCGCTTCGGGGAGGGCAACAGCTTCAACAACGGGCCCAGCGGCGCCGTCGCCGAGAACGTCGCGATCACCGCGCGCAAGCTGCGCGAGAAGGCCGCCGTGATCGCCGCCTGGATGCTCGAGGCCTCGCCCGAGTCGCTTCAGTGGGACAACGGGCACTGGTCGACGGGCTCGGGAGACGAAGGGGTGAGGATCCAGGCCGTCGCCCTGCGCGCCTTCGGCGGCGACTCGCTTCCTGACGGGGTCGAGGGCTCGCTCGACGCGCAGACGACCTACCGGCTCGAAGCCCCACAGCCGGCGACCTGATCGCCGGGCGTCGCTCGGCGCCTACTTGACGAGTGGGGCCTGGGCAGCACGACGCGACTGCAGTTGACGGCTAAATGGACCGTCAAGTGCAGGCGGACCAATACCGAGCACGTGGAGCGTGGGCGACCTAGGTGTCCGCCCCGACGAGCCAGTCGAGGCCCTGCTCGGCGATCTGCTCCTGGTCCTCGCGGTACTTGAGCACCGAGCCCAGCGTCCGCTCCGCGGCCGCCGGATCGAGGCGCTCGACGCCGAGCAGGTCGAGCGCCGCGACCCAGTCGATCGTCTCCGCGATCCCCGGGGGCTTCTGGACGTCCGACTCGCGCAGGCGGCGGACCGCCGCGGCGGTCTCGGCGGCGAGCGACTCGGCGGTCCCGGGGACGCGGCGGCGGACGATCTCGACCTCGCGCTCGGGGCTCGGGTAGTCGATCCAGTGGTAGAGGCAGCGGCGCTTGAGCGCGTCGTGCAGGTCGCGGGTCCGGTTCGAGGTCAGGACCACGGCGGGAGGATGGGCCGCCCGGACCGTGCCGAGCTCGGGGATCGTCACGCTCGACTCGGCCAGCAGCTCGAACAGGAACGCCTCGAAGTCGTCGTCGGCGCGGTCGAGCTCGTCGATCAGCAGCACGGCCGGGAGCGGGCCGGGGTGGCGGATCGCCCGCAGCAACGGTCGCGGGACGAGGAACTCCTCGCCGAAGAGCTCCTCCTCGGCGAGCTCGGCGCCGGTCGCCTCGGCGGCCCTGATCCGCAGCAGCTGGCGGGGGTAGTTCCACTCGTACAGGGCCTCGGTGGCGTCGATGCCCTCGTAGCACTGGAGCCGGATCAGGGTCGTTCCCAGCGCCTCGGCGAGCGCCTTCGCCGCCTCCGTCTTGCCGACGCCCGCCTCGCCCTCGAGCAGCAGCGGCTGGGGCAGGCGCAGGGAGAGGAAGAGAGCGGTCGCGAGGCCGAGATCGGCGAGGTAGTCGACCTCGTCGAGGGCGCGTGCCAGCGACTCGATGTCCGGCACCGCGGCGCTGATCGGCCCCTCGGAGCCCGGGTGCGCCGGCCTGGTCACGGGGCGAGACCGGCCGCCGCCAGGACCGCCCGGTAGTCCTCGCGCGTATCGACGTCGGCGGGGATCGGACCAGGGATCGGCACCTCGACGACCTCGTCGCCGAGCCGGTCCATCAGCTTCCAGACCGCCTTGTCGCCGTGCAGCTCGCCGAGCTCGCCGAACATCTCCCGCCCGAACGCGAGCGGGTGCCCGCGCCCGTCGTCGTAGCGGCAGACGGCCAGTGGGGTTCCCTGGCCGCGGCCGGCGATCAGCGCCCGCACCGTCTCGGGCCGGACGCCCGGCTGGTCGCCGAGCATCAGCACCAGCGCCTCCGCGCGCGCGTCGACCGCCTCGACCCCGGCGGCGATCGACGACGAGCAGCCGCTGCCGTACTCGGGGTTCTCGACCACCGTGGCGCCGCTCAGGTCGACCCCGTGCCGGACCCGCTCCACGCTCCCGCCGAGCGCGACCACGAGCTGGTCGAAGTCGCACGCCCGCGCGGTCGCGAGCACGTGGTCGAGCAGGGTCGCCGAGCCGTAGCGCAGGAGCTGCTTCGGCTCGCCCAGCCGCCGCGAGCCGCCTGCGGCGAGCACGAATCCGGTGACGAATGGCTCAGCGGATTCCGGCATCCGGGGCGCGCTCGGCGGCGAAGCTGTCGCGGCAACCCTCGCCGCAGAAGTAGTAGCGCTCGCCATCGCGGTCGAGCGCGATGCTCGCCGGGCTGACCGCGACCTCCATCCCGCAGACGGGGTCGATCGCGACCTCGCTCCGGCCCGTCGGGGTGACCCCCGACCGGCGCAGGGAGACGATCTCCGCCAGGATCGCGACCGCGATCTCCTCGGGCGTCACCGCCCCGATGTCGAGCCCCGCGGGTGTCCGGAGCTGGGCGCGCAGGTCGTCGGGCAGATCGAGCGACTCCCTCACCGCCTCGCCGCGCCTCGGGCTCGCGATCAGCCCCACGTACGGAACGGCCTGGCGCAGGGCCGCGGTCAGCACTCGGTCCTCGTCGTGGCCGTGCGACGCGACGAGCACCGCGGCGTCGTCGGCGCCGGGCGCCGAATCCTCCGCCGCCTCGAGCTCGATCGCGTAGCCGACCCGGCCGGCGAGGTCGGCAATCGCCCGCCCGATCGGGCTCCGCCCGACGACGCGGATCGTCGCCGCGGGGAGCCGTGGCTCGAGGAAGATCTCCAGCGCGCCCCCGCTCAAGCACGGGTTGTTGACGGTCACCTCCCCGTCGCGTGCGTCGGCCTCCTCGGCCGCGTCGCCCGGAAGGATGCGCAGCAGCATCGGCTCGCCGGTCTCGAGCGCCCGCAGCGCGTGCAGGCGCACGGAGGCCTCCGCGCACGCGCCGCCGACGAAGCCCTCGATCGTCCCGTCGCGGCGCACGATCGCCGCATCGCCGGCGCGGACGCTGGTGGGGCGCTGCGCGCGGACGACCGTCGCCTCGACGAACGGCGTCTCGGCAGCGACCAGCTCCTCGACCAACTCGACCAGCTCGCCCCTGATCATTGCGCCGAGTCTACTCCGGCCCCGACGCCTCGAATCCGGCGCAACCGCAGCGGTTCAGCCCTTGCGATCGCGGCCGAACAGGCGCTTGATCCTCATCCAGAGCACGGAGAAGAAGAGGCGTCCGCCGCGCACCGGCTCGGCCGCGCTCGGCGGCGGGGGCGGCGCAGCGGCGGGCGCGTCCCCCGGGGCGCCTGCCTCCGCCGTCGCCGTCGACCCCTCCGACTCGAGCGAGCTCCGCAGGCACTCGACGAAGTCGCCGACCATCTTGTTCGAGACGTCCGCGATCATCCCGCCGCGGCCGAACCGGGCCAGGCGTCCGGTGAGCACGAAGTCGGTGACGACGTCGACGTGGGTGGTCCCGTCGGCCTCGCTCATCGAGCTGGAGATCGTCGCCTTGGCCGAGCCTTGGCCGCGCTTGTCGCGGCCGTTCGCGCTCATCGTCACCCGGTGGGCCCCGTCGTCGACCTCGGTCAGCGCCAGCTTGCCGGCGTAGGCCGCCGTCGTCGGGCCGAGCTTGATCGTGAAGTTGCCCTCGTAGACCCCCTCCTCGGACGACTCGGTGATCTCGGCTCCCGGGAGGCAGGGGGCGACTTTCTCGATGTCGATCAGCCGGGCCCAGACCCGCTCCAGCGGCGCCTCGACCTCGAACGAGTGCTCGAGCTTCACCCGCTGACCTCCGCGGCCTGGAGTCTGCGCGCAATGGTGCGCAGGTCAGCCGGCTCGTCGATGTCCGCCCCGTCGGCGAGCTCCCCGCACTCGACCGCGACGACCCCGCTCGTCTCGAGCAGGTCCCGGGCGCCGCTGTCGCCGCGCAGCTGCGCGATCGCGTCGAACAGCTCGCGCCGGATCGCGACCGGGTGACCCGGCGCGCCATCGAAGGTCGCTCTCGCCGCGGGCGCGTCGGCAAGGCGGTCGAGCACCGCGGCGACCGCCTGGGGGGTGATCAGCGGCTGGTCGCCGAGCGTGATCACGATCGCGTCGGCGCCGGCGAGCGCCGACACTCCGGCACGGAGAGAGGCCGCGATCCCCTCTCGCCAGTCGGCGGCGACAACGACCTCGGCGCCCGTGAGGTCCACGTCTGCGACGACCCGCTCGGCCTCGCAACCGAGGACGACCACCGTGCGCCCGATCGCGGGCACGGCACGCAGCGTCGCGAGCGCGTGCTCGAGCAGCGGGCGCCCGTCGAGCTCGACGAGCTGCTTGGGCGAGCCGAACCGCGTCGAGCCGCCGGCCGCGAGGACCATGCCCGCGATCACGTCCCCACCTCGTGGATCCGCCCGGCGCTCTGCTCGAGCCGCCCGCCGCTGCGCCCGTTGCGCACCGCGACCACCTCGGCGAGGATCGAGAGCGCGGTCTCCTCCGGGGTCACGGCGCCGAGGTCGAGGCCGATCGGCGCGGCCATCCGATCGAGCTCGGCGTCCGTCAAACCGGACTCGAGCAGCCGCTCGCGGCGCTTGGCCTGCGCTCGGCGGCTGCCCATCGCGCCGACGTAGGCGGCTTCGGAGCGCAGCGCGATCCGCAGCGCCGCGTCGTCGAGCTTCGGGTCGTGGGTGAGGATCGCGATGTAGGTCGCGCGATCGATCCCGAGCTGGGCGAATGCCTCGTCGGGCCAGGCCGCGACGACCTCCTCGGCCTCCGGGAACCGCGCCCGGGTGGCGAAGGCGACGCGCGGGTCGCAGACGAACGGCCGCCAGCCGGAGGCCCGGGCGAGCTTGCACAGGGCGGCCGCGTAGTCGACCGCACCGAGGATCAGCAGGCGCGGTGCGGGGGCGACGACGTCGATGAACACCTGCAGGCCGCCGAGCTCGCGAGCCTCCGAGCGCTCGGCCCAGAGCAGCTCGGCGGCCGCCTCGGTGGCCTGGGCGTCGACCCGCTCGTCGCCGAGCCCGCCGGAAGCGAGGCCGTCGGGGGTCACCAGCAGCTTGCGGCCGAGGGCCGAAGCGTCCTCGGGTCCGATCACGGTCGCCAGGGCGCCGCGCCCGTCCTGGCGGGCGAGGCGCAGGAACTCCGCCTGCGGCGAGCTCGCGGTCAATCGACCAGCTCCTCGATGAATACGTCGATCTCCCCGCCGCACGGAAGCCCGACCTCGAATGCCTCCTCGTCGGCGATGCCGAAGCTCAACAGCCGCGGCCGCCCGACCTCGAGCACCTCGTAGGCGGCGGTTGCCACGGCACCCTCGACGCAACCGCCCGAGACCGCCCCCGCGATCTGGCCGTGCTCGTTGATCGCCATCTTCGCCCCCGCCGGTCGCGGCGCCGAGCGCCGGGTGCCGACCACCGTCGCCAGGGCCACGCGGTCGCCGCGCGAGCGCCACTTCTGCACCTCTTCGAGAACCTCGTTCATCTCCGCCTCCTCGTCGGGCGCGGCTGGAAGCCGCGCTCCATGCATTCTGCAAGTTGCTCCAGCGAGCCGAGGGTGTTGCCGGCGAGGAACAGGTCGACATGCGGCAACGCCGCCCGCATCCCGCGCACCAGCGGCTCGTATCCCGCCGTCGCCTTGAGCGGGTTGAGCCACACGAGCCTGTGCGAGCAGCGCCCGAGGCGGCCGACCTCGCGCGCGAGCAGCTCCGGCTCGCCGCGATCCCATCCGTCGGAGAGGATCGCGACCACCGAGCCGCGTCCGACCCGCCGGCCGTGCTCGCGGTTGAGCTCCGCGATCGCGTCTCCGATCCGCGTGCCGCCGGACCAGTCGCCGGCCGAGTCGGCGGCGCGGCGCAGCGCGGCGTCGGGATCGCGGCCGGAGAGCTCGCGGGTGATCCGCGTCAGGCGAGTGCTGAATGCGAACGCCTCGCAGCGCTTGCGCGCCTGGACGCAGGCGTGGGCGTAGGCGAGCAGCATCCGCGCGTACGGCTCCATGGAGCCGGAGACGTCGAGGACGAGCACCAGCGGCCGCTGACGGGGAACGGACTCGCGCCAGCGCCGCTCGAGCGGCTCGCCCGCGTGGCGGAGCGCGGCCCGCAGGGTCGCTCGCTGATCGGGATGGGATCCGCGGCGGGCGACCGCATGGGTCCGGCGTCCGCGGCGCGTCGGCCCGCGGCGCGCGACCCGGGCGAGGATCGCGCGCGCAAGGGCCCGCTCCCGGTCGTTGTAGGTGGCGAAGTCGCGGTCGCGGAGGAGCTCGACCTCGCTCGCCGCCGAGGGCCGCAGCTCGCCCGGATCGGCGAGGTCGACCGACCCGGGCAGCGCCTCGGGGACCGCCACGCGGGGAAGCACGGCGGTCGCCACCGGGTCGATCGGCGGCTGCCGGGGCGGCTCGTCGCCGAAGCAGGCGACGAAGGCGGCGCGAAAGCGCGCCAGGTCCCCGCGCTCCGAGCAGACCGCGGCGCGCAGAGCCAGGTAAGCCTGGCCGGGGTCCGCCGGGTCGACCGCCGCCAGCGCCCGGTGCGCGCACAGCAGCTCGCCGAGCCCGACGCTCGCTCCGCGAGCCCGCATCTCCAGCCCGAGCCTCGTGATCGACTCGGTGACCGCACCGCCGCCCGCGAGCTCAGACACCCTCGAGGACCTCGCGCTCGCGCACCCGCTCGATGTCCTCGCGGACCTTGAGCGCCGCCCCCAGCGTCCGATCGAGATCGTCCGGGCCCTCGAGCGCGACCAAGGCCCGCGCCCAGGAGAGCGTCTCGCCGACACCGGGCAGCTTGTAGAGCTCCTCGTCCCGCAGCCTGGCGACCGCCGCGCAGACCCGGTCGGCGACGGCTTCCGGGACGCCCGGGAGGCGGGCCCGGACGATTTCGGCCTCGCGCGCTCGGTCGGGATAGTCGATCCAGTGGTAGAGGCAGCGGCGCTTGAGCGCGTCGTGGAGCTCGCGGGTCCGGTTCGACGTCAGGACCACCACCGGGCGCCCGCGAGCTGCGACCGTCCCGAGCTCGGGGATCGTCACCTGGAACTCGGCCAGCAGCTCGAGCAGGAAGGCCTCGAACTCGTCGTCGGCGCGGTCGAGCTCGTCGATCAGCAGGACCACCGGCCCCTCGTGCTCGAGCGCCTCGAGCAGCGGCCGCCGGATCAGGAAGTCCCGGCGAAAGAGGGCGCCCGGGTCGCGGCCGGAGGTCTCCGCGGCGCGGATCTCGAGCAGCTGACGCGGGTAATCCCAGTCGTAGAGGGCGCTGGCGACGTCGATGCCCTCATGGCACTGGAGCCGGATCAGGCGCGCCCCGGTCGCCGCCGCAAGCGCTTTCGCGGTCTCGGTCTTGCCGACGCCCGCCTCTCCCTCGAGCAGCAGCGGCTGCTCGAGCGCGGTCGCGAGGAAGACCGCGACCGCCAGTGGCTCGTCGGCCAGGTACCCCTGCGACGCGAGCGCCGCGCGCACCGCCGCCGGGTCGGTGAGGCTCGGGGCGCGCGCCTCGTTCAATCCGATCGCCCGGCCGTGGCCGTCAGGCGCCGGCCGCCTGCTCGAGCGCCCGCCGGGTCAGGGTCCGGGCGAGATGGCGCTTGTAGTCGGGGGTCGCGTTCAGGTCGCCGGGGGGATCGGTGCCTTCGGCCGCCTGCTCGGCGGCGGCCGAGATCCGCTCGGCGTCGAGTGCGCCGCCGCGCAGCGCCTGCTCCGCCGCGGTCGCCCGCAGCGGGGTCGAGCCCATATGGGTGAGGCCGATGCGCACGTCCTCGCACTGGCCGCCCGAGGCCTTGACCAGCGCGCAGACGCCGACCATCGCCCAGTCCTCCGAGCGGCGGGCGAACTTCTCATAGCCCCAGCTCCAGCCGTCGAGCGACGGCATCGTCACGCCGGTGATCACCTCGTCGGCCGCGAGCGCGGTCGTCAGGTAGTCCTCGAACAGGTCGGCGGCCGGGATCGTGCGCGAGCCCGAGGGCCCCTGGGCCTCGACCGAGCCCTCGGCCGCGAGCAGCACCGTCGGCAGGTCCGAGGCCGGGTCGGCGTGAGCGATCGAGCCCCCCATCGTGCCCCGGTTGCGGACCTGCTGGTCGGCGATCAGCGAGGCCGCATGCGCGACCACGCCGAGGTCCTCGCGGTCCTGAAGCTCGGCGTGGTGGGTGCCGGGGCCGATGCGCCAGGTGCCGTTATCGGTCTCGATTCCGCGCAGCTCGTCGAGCGCCGAGATGTCGATCAGCAGCGAAGGCGCCGCGAGGCGCAGCTTCATCAGCGGCAGCAGCGAGTGGCCGCCGGCGAGCAGCTTCGCGTCCTCGCCGCCGTCGGCGAGCGCGCGGATGGCGTCGTCGATCGACTCGGCGCGGTGGTAGTCGAACTCCGCGGGAATCACGATCCGCCTCCTTCCTCGGGCGAGCTTGGTCCGGACCCGGCCGCGCCCTCGCCGTGCTCGGAGAGCTCGCGCCCCTGCTCGCTGGCCGCGGGCCCGGCTCCGTTGCCCTTCGCCGCGTCGATGGCCTGCCAGACCCGCATCGGGGTCAGCGGCATGTCGATGTAGTCGACGCCCAGCGGGCGCAGGGCGTCGACCACCGCGTTGAGCACCGCCGGCGAGGCGGCGATCGTCCCCGCCTCGCCGACGCCCTTGACGCCGAGCGAGTTGACCGGCGACGGGGTCTCGGTGCGATCGGTCTCGAACGAGGGCAGCTCTGCGGCGGTGGGCAGCGCGTAGTCGACGAACGAGCCCGTGACCAGCTGGCCCTCGGCGTCGTAGACGACCTGCTCGTAGAGCGCCTGGCCGATTCCGTGCGCGACCCCGCCGTGGACCTGGCCGTCGATCAGCATCGGGTTGATCGCCGGCCCGCAGTCGTCGACCGCGATCCAGCGCACGACCTCGACCTTGCCGGTGTCGACGTCGACGTCGACGACGCAGGCGTGGGCGCCGAACGGGAAGACGAAGTTCTCCGGGTCGTAGAACGCCGTCTCCTCGAGCCCCGGCTCGATCTCGGTCGGCAGCTCCTGGGGCGGGATGTACGCCGCACCGGCGATCTCGGCCATCGACATCGTCTTGTCGGGCTGGCCCTTGACCCGATAGGTGCCGTCGGCGAGCTCGATGTCCTCGGGCGCCGCTTCGAGCATCGCGGCGCAGATCTTCTTCGCCTTCGCCTGCACTCGCTCGGACGCGCGGGCGATCGCCTCGCCGCCGACGGCGAGCGAGCGCGAGCCGTATGTGCCCCAGCCCCAGGGACCCTGGTTCGTGTCGCCGTGCAGGACCTCGACCTTCTCCGGGTCGACGCCAAGGCGATCGGCGGCGATCTGCGCGTAGCTGGTGTCGAGGCCCTGGCCGTGCGGGGAGGCCCCCGAGTACACGGTCGCCGAGCCGGTCGGGTGCACGCGCACGGTCGCGGACTCATAGAAGGCGGCCTGCAGGCCGACCCCCTGGGGGCCGACGGCGCGCGAGGGCGCCAGGCCGCAGACCTCGGTGTAGGTCGACAGCCCGACGCCGCGGTGCACGCCCTCGGCCCGCAGCTCCTCCTGCTCGGCGCGGAAGCCGTCGAGGTCCAGCTTCTGGAGCATCTTGTCGAGCGTGCCCTCGTAGTCGCCCGAGTCGTAGACGATCCCGAGCGGTGTCTCGTACGGGAACTGGTCCTTGGCGATGAAGTTCTTACGCCGGATCTCGACCGGGTCGGAGCCGACCTCGAGCGCCAGCCGGTCCATCATCACCTCGACCCAGTGGGTCATCTCCGGGCGTCCGGCGCCGCGGATCGCGTCGGTGGCGAACTTGTTCGTGAACACGCCGGTGAAGTGCAGGTCGATGGCGTCGAACGCGTAACAGCCGCCGGCGACCGGGAACCCGAGCTCGGGGATGAACGGGGTCAGGATCTGGAAGTAGGCGCCGAGGTCGCAGACCAGCCTCGCCCGCACCCCGGTGACCGTGCCGTCGGACTTCGCGCCCATGGTGATGTGGGCGACCTGGTCGCGGCCGTGGTGCGTGTAGGCCATGTTCTCCGACCGGGTCTCGATCCACTTCACCGGCCGCTTGAGCTTGCGGGCGAGGGCGCACAGCACCGCTTCCTCGCCGTAGGTGTTGAGCTTCGAGCCGAAGCCGCCGCCGACGTCCGGGGCGACGACGCGGAGGTCGTGCTCGCTGATCCCGAGCACGCCGGACAGGATGAAGCGGGTGATGTGGGGGATCTGCGTCGACGACCGCAGGGTGATGCCGTCGCCGTGGGGCTGGGCGATCGCCCCGCGTGGCTCGATCGCCGCGCCCGCGGTCCGGTGGTTGGCGATCCGGTGCTCGAGCACCACGTCGGCCTCGGCCAGCGCCGCATCGATATCGCCGCCGGAGACCGCCCACTCGTGAGTCTTGTTGGTGCCGAACTGATCCCAGACCAGGGGCGAGCCGTCCTCGAGCGCCGCCTCCGGGTCGACGACCGCCGGCTTCGCGTCGTATTCGACGATCACCTTCTCGGCGGCGTCGATGACGCCGTACTTGTCGCGACCGACGACGACCGCGACCGGGTCGCCGACGCACTTGACCTCGCCGCTCTTCAGCGGCATGTGGTCGGGGGTGTTGATCTCGACCCCGGGCGGCGCCCAGACCATCGGGATCCCGCCCTCGAAGGTCAGGTCCTCGGCCGTGAACACGCCGACCACGCCCGGGTGGGCGGCGGCCTCGGAGGTGTCGATCGCGGTGATCGCCGCGTGCGCCTCGGTCGAGCGCACAAAGGCGGCGTGCAGCATGCCGTGGGCGTGCAGGTCGTCCACGTAGCGGCCGGTGCCCGTGATGAAGCGCGGATCCTCGCGCCGCTTCATCGGCTTGCCGACGAAGGTGTCGCCGCCGTTGCTCTGCGTCGTGGATGCCTCCATCAGGCGCTCACCTCCTCGCCCGCGCGGCCCGGGGCTCCGGCGCCGCCGGTCTCCGCCGCCTTCTGGACCGCCTTGACGATGTTGTGGTAGCCGGTGCAGCGGCAGAGGTTGCCCTCGAGGCCCTTGCGGATCTCCTCCTCGCTCGGGTTCGGGTTCCGCGACAGGAGGTCGGCGGCGGCCATGATCATCCCGGGGGTGCAGTAACCGCACTGGAGCCCGTGCTCGCTCCAGAACGCCTGCTGGAGCGGGTGCAGGTCGCCCTCGGTGCCCATGCCCTCGATCGTGGTCACCTCGGCCCCGTCGGCCTGGACCGCGAGGACGGTGCAGCTCTTCACCGACTCGCCGTCGAGGAGCACGGTGCAGGCGCCGCAGTTGGTGGTGTCGCAGCCGACGTGGGTCCCGGTGAGCCCGAGCACGTCGCGGAGGTAGTGAACGAGCAGCAATCTCGGCTCGATCGCATCATCGTGCGCGTGGCCGTTGACCTCGACACGAACCGGAACGGTCCCGCTCATCTCTCCTCCTCGGTCGGGTCGGCCGATCGTAACAATCCGGCCTGTGGCGGCCTCGGGCCGTCGGGGACTCCGTATCCTCGGCTCTGTGGAAGCGCTTCGCGATGCCCACGGGAGGGAGATCACCGACCTCCGCGTCTCGGTCACCGACCGCTGCAACTTCCGCTGTCGCTACTGCATGCCCGCCGAGGGGATGCAGTGGCTCGACCGCGACCAGCTGCTGACCTTCGAGGAGATCGCGCGCCTGGTCGGGGTGCTCGCCCGGCTCGGCGTCACCGACGTCCGGCTCACCGGCGGCGAGCCGCTCGCCCGGCGCGAGTTCCCCCGGCTGGTCTCGATGCTGCGCCCGATCGAGGGCATCCGCGACCTCTCGCTGACCACCAACGGCTACCTGCTCGAGCGCGACGCGGCGGCGCTCGTCGACGCGGGGATCGACCGGGTCAACGTCTCGATCGACTCGCTCGCCCGCGATCGCTTCCACGAGATCACCCGCCGCGACGCCCTGCCCAAGGTGCTCCGCGGCCTTGAGGCGATCGCCGCCTACGAGCGGGTGCGGCCGATCAAGGTGAACGCGGTCGGGATGCGCGACTTCACCGAGGACGAGGTGCTGCGCTTCTGCGAGCTCGCCCGCTCGACCGACTACCAGGTCCGATTCATCGAGTTCATGCCGCTCGACGGCGACCGCGCCTGGAGCCCCGACCAGGTTCTGACCGGGGAGGAGCTGCGGGCGCTCATCGACGCGGTGCACCCGCTCGAGCCGCTGCCGCGCGAGCCCCACGCCACCGCCCGCGTGCACCGCTTCCGCGACGGCACCGGCGAGATCGGCTTCATCAACCCGGTCTCCGAGCCCTTCTGCGCCGACTGCAATCGGATCCGGCTGACGGCGGAGGGCGAGCTGCGCACCTGCCTGTTCTCGATCCGCGAGACCGACCTGCGCGAGCCGATGCGCGCCGGCGCCGACGACGCCGAGCTCGAGCGGATCATCCGCGCCGCGGTCTGGCGCAAGGAGCTCAAGCACCGGGTCAACGAGCCCGGCTTCGTCGCCCCGCCGCGGACGATGAGCGCGATCGGCGGCTGAGGTCCCGGCCCGGGCGCGGCGCTCAGCGCTGGACCAGGCGGGTGGCGGTCGCCTTCCAGGTCGCGACCACAGCGATTCCCGGGACGAGTCCCAGGCGGGCCAGCGACTCCCCGGTGATCTCGGCCACCAGCGGCTGGCTCGCGAGCAGGCCGATGCGGGCGCGGTTGCCGACCTCGGTCACCGAGACCACCCTGGCCTCGAGCCGATTGAGCGCTGATCCGTGCGCCTCGGTCCCGGCGGGCTCGAGCGTGATCTCCCACGGGTAGACGGCGACCCCGACCTCACCGTCGGCTCGCTCGGAGCTCGCCACCTCCCCGCCGCCGTCGAGGGCCACCGCCGTGATCCCGGTCTTGGTCCGCCGCGCGGTCCCGAGGAGCACCGTGGCGCCGGTGAAGTCGGCGACGAAGGCCGACGCTGGCTTGGCGCTGAGCTCGGCGGCGGTGCCGCGCTGGACGATCCGGCCGCGGTCGACGACCGCGATCTCGCCCGCGAGCAGCGCCGCCTCGGCGAAGTCGTGGGTGACGAGCACGGTCGGCAGCCGCGCCGCCGAAAGCGTCGCCGCGAGCTCGCGTCCCGCCGCCGCAGCGGTGCGCGAGTCGAGCGCCGAGAGGGGCTCGTCGAGCAGGACGACGGCGGGGTCGCGGGCGAGCGCCCGCGCCAGCGCGACCCGCTGGCGCTCCCCGCCGGAGAGCTCGCGGGTGGAGGCGTCGGCGAGCGCCTCGGCTCCGAACCGGCGCAGTTGCTCGACCGCCCGCGCCCGCCGCTCGGCGCGGGGGATCCCGGTGAGCCCGAAGGCGACGTTGCGCCAGGCGTTCAGGTGGGGGAAGAGGGCGTAGTGCTGGAACAGGTAGCCGCAGTCGCGGCGCTCGGGCGGCAGGTCGATGCCGGCGTCGGGATCGAACCAGCTTCGTTCGCCGAGCGTGACCCGGCCGCGGTCGGGGCGGTGCAGTCCGGCGATCGACCGCAGGACGGTGCTCTTACCGGCACCCGAAGGGCCGACCAGCGCCAGGCTGGTGCCCGGCTCGACCTCGAATTCGAGCTCGAGCTCGAATTCGCGCAGGACGCTCGAGATCCGCGTTCGCAGCCCGGCCGCGGAGGCCATCTAGGCCTGCAGCCCACCGAGCAGCGGCGTCCGGCCGAGCAGTTTCACTCCCAACAGCAGCGCGCCGGAGACCGCGACCAGGACTGCGGAGAGGGCGAGCGCCGCCGGGAAGTCGGTCGAGAAGGTCGCGAAGATCGCCAGCGGGGCGGTCTGGGTGATCCCCTGGAAGGAGCCGGCGAACATCAGCGTGGCGCCGAACTCCCCCAGCGCCCGGCCCCAGGCGAGCGCCATCCCGGTGGTGATCCCCGCCCCGGCGCACGGGATCGCAACCCGCCAGAACGCCCGCGCCTCGCCGGCGCCGAGCGTCCGCGCCGCTGCGGTCAGGTCGGGATCGACGGCGGCGAACGCGGCCTGCGCCTGGCGCAGGTAGAAGGGCGCGGCGACGAAGGTGAGCGCGACGATCACCCCGGCGGTCTGGAGCACGAGGTCGATCCCCGCGTCCTCGAGCAGCGAGCCGAAGATCCCGTTGGGCCCGAACGCGGCCAGCAGGCCGATCCCGGCGACGGCCGGGGGCAACACGAGCGGCAGCTCGATCGCCGTGGTCACGATCGACTTGCCGCGAAACTCGCGGGTCGCGAGCAGGTAGGCGGCGGGGGTGCCGACGACGACGATGATCACCAGCGCCGCCAGCGTCGTCTTCAGGCTCAGCCAGAGCGCGTCCTGGGAGGACTCGCTGCCGAGGCTGTCGATCAGGTCCGCGGGCGGGGTGTTGGCGAAGATCGCGATCACCGGCAGGACCAGGAACAGAAGCGCGACCGCCAGCGCCGCTACCAGGACGACCACGAACGAGCCCCGGTTCCTCATTTCGCCTCAGCTCGAGGGCCGAGGCCCGAAGCCGGCGTCTTTGAGCGCCGTCGCGCCGTCACCCTCGAGCAGGCCGTCGATGAACGTCCGCGCGCCGTCGGGGTTCTCGGCGCCGTCGACGACCGCGGCGCCGTAGGCGACGTCGGGCTGCAGATCCGCGGGCAGGTCGATCGCGGTCAGCGCACCGTCGGTGGCGACGACATCGGTGATGTAGACGAAGCCGGCGTCGACCGCGCCCTGAGTGAGCTTGCCGACGATTCCGGCGACGTCGGGCTCGAGCGAGCGCACGTTGTCGAGGATTTCGTCGGACTCGCTCTTCGGCAGATGGCCGAGCACCTCGCGCGTGTAGTCGCCGACCGGGACGCCCTCGTCGCCGATCGCCAGGGTGACGTCGCCAGTGAGGTCCTCCAGCGAGTCGATGTCGGAGCCCTCCGGCACCGCGAGCACCAGCGTGTTGCTGGCGAAGACGACCGGCTTCTCCACCAGGCCGTCGTCGTAGAGGTCGTCGGGGAGGCTGGTGTTGGCGGCCGCGTAGACGTCGGGGGTGACGCCCTGGCGGATCTGCGCCGCGAGGTCGTCGGAGCCGGCGAACGACATGCTTCGCGTCGATCCCGGTCGCGTCGACATAGGCCTCGAAGGAGGGCTGGAGCGAGGAGGCGGCCGAGACCACCAGCTCGCCGGAGGAGACGGAGGCGGAGGCGGTCGAGCCCGAGCTCGAGTCGTCGTCGCCGCAGCCGGCGGCGATCGCCGCGATCGCCGCGAGGATGGCGAGCGCGCTCAGCCTCACTGAGCGCCGCCGGCGCCGCGTTCGACCATCACCGACGTCGCCTTGACCATCGCCGTCGCCTCGACCCCCTCGACGAGGCCGAGCTCCTCGACCGCGTCGCGGGTGATCGCCGCGGTCACCCGGTGCGGGCCGGCCTCGATCTCGACCAGCGCCATCACCCCGTCGACCTCGACCGAGGTGACGATCCCGGGGAAGCGGTTGCGGGTGGAGAGCGCGTCGCCGGTGTAATGGCGCTCGGGGTGCGCTCGGAGCCGATCGACCTCGCTCGCGGGGACCCGGCGGCGGTTACCCTCGTCGCGGGTCGTCTGGATCTTGCCGTCCCGGTCCCAGCGGCGCAGTGTGTCGACGCTGACGTCGAGGGCGCGGGCAGCGTCGCCGAGGCTGAGATCCGGCATCTACCTAAGCATTACATAGGCAGACCGGAATGGACCCGAGGGTCCCCAGCCTCAGCCGATGCCGTCTATGCGGGCGACGACGTCGTCGGAGACCCAGACGTTGACCCGGTCGGTGCGGTAGTCGTCGGTGACGATCTGCCACTCACCGTCCAAGCGCACCACCCGGACCAGGCAGTCGAAGCGGCTCGCAAGCTCGGTCGCGGGCGCCAGCCGCATCCCCACGAGCGATTGGGCATCGAAGTGGTGCGGCTCGCCGGCCGGGCAGAGGGCCGGGCTCTCGTCATCACCCCGCGGCTTCACCTGGACCTTGCAATCGGAGCCGGTGCGGGTGCGGATCACGACCTTCGTCGCCCCGTCGGCGCCGACGTCGACCGCCGCCGCGCAGCGCTCGGTCCGCGGATCGAGGAAACCGCAGTTGCCGTCGCAGGGGCGGATGAAGCGAATTACGCGATAGCGGCCGGGGGTCAGCTTGGTCCGCGTGTGGACGCGGCCCGCAAAGCGGCGCTTGACCACCGCGCGGCCCGACCCCGCCTCGCGGATCCGCAGGAAGGAGACGTAGCCCTCGGTGTAGATGACGTCGGACGGCAGGCGGTGCTCGCGCACGCGCAGCTTGCCCGCACCCACACCGCCACCGGCACCCGGCGCCGCGGCCACTCCGATCGCTCCGCACGAAGCGATCGCGAGGACAGCGAGGGCGCGGGCGGCGCCGCGGGCGGTCATCGACAAGGCTCGCCTGTGGCTAGGCTGATCACCGTTTCACCAACCCGTCGAGGATCGCACAGGCGACGAAAGCGAGGACGACCGTGAACGCACGAGAGTGGCTCGACGCCTACGCCGCCGAGCTCGGCACCGACCCGCCGACCAACGACGAGATCAAGCAGATCCTCGACCTGGCGGCCGTGGCGGCCCACGAGTCGGAGCGGATCGCCGCTCCCGTCGCCTGCTGGGTCGGAGGGAAGGTCGGAGCCTCGCTCGACGAGCTGCAGGCCGCGGCCGACCGGGTCAGCGGGAGCTCGGCGCCCGACGACGCCACGTGAGGTGACCCTGAAGGTCGGCGAGCTCTGGCGGTATCCGGTCAAGGGCCTGCGCGGCGAGAGCCTCGAGGGGGTCGAGGTCGCCGACGCGGGGATCCCCGGCGATCGCTGCCTGCGGGTGCTCGACGAGCGCGGGATCGTCACCGGCCGGCGCAAGCAGCGGATGATCGGGCTCGACGCGACCCTGAACGGCGAGGGCGAGCCGCTGATCGCGGGTCACCCGTGGCGCTCGCCCGAGGCCGCCGCGGCGATCCGCGACGTCGCCGGCGCCGCCGCGAAGCTCAGCCGGCCGTTCGGCGGCCACGAGCACGACGCGGCGCACATCCTCCTGCTCAGCGACGGCTCGGTCGCCCAGCTCGGCTACGACCGGCGCCGCTTTCGCCCCAACATCTACGTCGAGGGCACCGACGGGCCGGTTGAGCTCGACTGGATCGGGCGTCGGGTGCGGGTCGGCGACCTGGTGCTCTCGGTCGATGAGCCCTGCGTGCGCTGCGTGATCACCACCATCGACCCGGACACGATCGAGGTCGACCTCGACGTCCTCAAGCGCACCAACGCCGACCTCGACGGCTTCATGGGCGCCTACTGCAGCGTGGTCGAGCCGGCCGCGATCGCCGTCGGCGACCAGGTGGAGCTCGTCTGAAAATCGCGGCGCAACTACTGTCCCGCGATGGCGTGGGACAGCGAAGGGCTGGGGGCGCTGATCGCCTTCGTGCTCGCCACGATCACGACGCCCGCCGGCGTCTCCGGGGCCGTGTTCCTGATCCCCGTCCAGGTGAGCATCCTCGGCGTCCCCAACCCGGCCCTGACCCCGACCAACCTCCTCTACAACGTCATCGCCACGCCCGGGGCGCTGCTCGGCTACGGGCGCTTCGACCGCACGCTGGTGAGGCTGCTGGCCGCGGGAACGGTGCCGGGAGTGGTCGCCGGGGCGATCCTGCGGGTCACGGTGCTCGATGGCCCGCAGGTGTTCTTCGTCGTGATCGCCGCCGTGTTGCTGCCGCTCGGCGCCTGGTTGCTGCTCGACCGCACGGTGCGATGGCGGCCGCTGCGGGAGGGCCGGATCGTCGCCCTGGCCCTGGCGGTGGGGTTGATCGGGGGCGTCTACGGGATCGGCGGCGGGTCGTTGCTGGCGCCCCTCCTCGTCGCCACGGGGCTCTCGGTGCTGGCGGTGGCGCCGGCGGCGATCGCCGTCACCTTCCTCACCTCGGTCGTCGGCGTGGTGGCGTTCGCCCTCCTCTCGCTTACGGAGAGCGGCCCGATCGCGCCGGACTGGTCCCTCGGGATCGCCATGGGCCTCGGGGGGCTGGCGGGTGGCTTCTGCGGGGCCCGGCTCCAGGGGAGACTGCCCGAGAGCCTGATCCGTCGCGGGCTCGGGGCGCTCTCGGTCCTGCTGGCGCTGCGCTACGTGGCTGAGGGCCTGTTCGGGTAGCCCGTCCCGGCGAGGGGCTGTGTGACAATCGGCATCGGATGGAGAACGCGTCGCCCTCCTACGCCAAGGGACCGCAGCCGAAGCCGCTGTTGGTGGAGACGATCGGCGCCAACCTCGGGCGCACCGTCGCCGCACATGCGGACCGACAGGCGGTGATCAGCCGCCACCAGGGCGTCCGGCTGAGCTACTCCGAGCTCGACGCCGAGGTCGACCGGATCGCGCGGGCGCTGGTCGCGGCCGGGCTCGAGCGCGGCGACCGGCTCGGGCTCTGGTCGCCCAACCGGGTCGAGTGGATGCTGATCCAGTACGCCACGGCCCGACTCGGGGTGATCCTCGTCAACGTCAATCCCGCCTACCGCGCGCATGAGCTCGCCTACGCGGTGCGCCAGTCGGGCTGCCGGATGCTGGTGGCGGCGACGGCGTTCAAGTCGAGCGACTACGTCGCGATGGTCGCCGAGGTGCGCGACGAGCTCGAGCAGCTCGAGCGCGTCGTCCACTTCGACGACCCCTCCTGGGACGAGCTGGTCGCCGGCGCCGACGGCGTGGACGAGGGCGAGGTCGGCGAGCGCAGCGCGGCGCTCGACCCGGCCGACCCGATCAACATCCAGTACACGAGCGGGACGACGGGCTTCCCCAAGGGCGCCACCCTGAGCCACGTCAACATCCTCAACAACGGCTTCTTCGTCGGCGAGGGCTGCCGGATCACCGAGCGCGACTCGATCTGCGTCCCGGTCCCCTACTACCACTGCTTCGGGATGGTGATGGGCAACCTGGCCGCGACCTCGCACGGCGCGTGCATCGTGCTCCCGGCCGAGGCGTTCGAGCCGGTCTCCGTGCTCGACGCGGTCAGCGAGGAGCGCTGCACGGCGCTCTACGGGGTGCCGACGATGTTCATCGCCGAGCTCGCCGAGCTGGACGACCGGTCCGACCGCTGGGACCTGAGCTCGCTGCGGACCGGGATCATGGCCGGCTCGCCGTGTCCGGTCGAGACGATGCGCGCGGTGATCGAGCGCATGAACATGGCCGAGGTGACGATTTGTTACGGGATGACCGAGACCTCGCCGGTCTCCGCGCAGACCGGCTCTGACGACGACCTCGAGCTCCGCGTCTCGACCGTCGGCACCGTCCACCCGCACGTCGAGGTCCGGGTCGCCGACCCCGACACCGGCGAGGTCCTGTCCTGCGGCGAGACGGGCGAGTTCCAGACCCGCGGCTACAGCGTCATGCTCGGCTACTGGGAGGATGAGGAGCGCACGGCGGAGGCGATCGACGCCGACGGCTGGATGCACACCGGCGACCAGGCGACAATGGACGAGGCCGGCTATCTGAAGATCGTCGGCCGGATCAAGGACATGGTGATCCGCGGCGGCGAGAACGTCTACCCGCGCGAGGTCGAGGAGTTCCTGCTGGGCCACCCGGACGTGCTCGACGTGCAGGTCGTCGGCGTGCCCGACGAGCGCTTCGGAGAGGAGCTCTGCGCCTGGGTCCGCCGCCGCGAGGGCGCCGAGTGCGAGCCCGAGGACCTGCGCGAGCACTGCCGCGGGCGGATCGCCCATTACAAGGTGCCGCGCTACGTCCGCTTCACCGACGAGTTCCCGATGACGGTCACCGGCAAGGTGCAGAAGTTCAAGCTGCGTGAGCGGGCGATCGAGGAGCTCGGACTGGCGGCCACGGAGCGCAGCCCGGCCTGAGCGGCCGCAACCCGAGCCGCACCCAAACCACCCCCGTGGTGGTTTCGATGCGGCTCGTGGCCTAGCGCCGTACCTCCCGGCGCAGGCTCGCGATCTGCCGCTGCTGGCGCTTGACCTGGGCCAGCAGCAGCACCGAGAGCTGGTCGTAGTAGACGCCTTGGGCCTTGCCGTCGTCGTCGTACTGCGCCAGCGCCGGCAGGCGCTCGGCAACCTGCTCGGCGAGCAGCCCGAACTGCCGGCGACCGGTGCGCTGGCCCCGATAGCGGTAGCTGACCGGGTCGAGCGCCAGCACTCCGGAGGAGCCGCGCACGTCCACCGCGCGGATGTCGCGCTTGAGATCGCGCGAGCTCGAGGTCGCCGTGCCGAGCTGGCCGTCGGCGTTCACCCGGACCGCGCTGGTCGGCCCGGCGATCGAGACGCCGCTGATCCCGGCCATGAAGGCCCGCGTCTGCTTGCCGTTGGTCCCGATCCGGGTCGTCCCGGAGTCCCCGGGAACCCCCGGGTTGGCGATGTAGACGTCGTTGGCGCCGGCGACGAGCTTGTTGCCGGCGCCGACGCCGAGGGCCACGTTGCGGTTCCCCTTCGCCTTCTGCAGCGCCCCGGAGCCGACGGCGACGTTGGAACCGCCGGTGAGGTCGGCGAACAGGGCGTTGTCGCCAAGGGCGAGATTCTTGTCTCCGGTCCTGTTGTTGAACAGCGACAGGCGCCCGGCCGCGATGTTCATCTCGCCGGTCGTGTTGCTGAACGCCGCATTGTTGCCCAGGGCCACGTTGTCGTTGCCCGTCGTGTTCTCCTCCAGGGCGATCGGGCCGAGGGCGATGTTTGCGGACCCTGTGGTGTTTGAACGCAGCGCCTTCCAGCCGTTGGCGACGTTGCGGTCGCCGGTTGAGTTGGAGCGCAGGGCCTCGAAGCCGCCGGCGACGTTGCCGGCCCCGCCCGTGTTCGCATAGAGCGCACTTGACCCGAGCGCGGTGTTCTCGTTTTGGGTGGTGTTCGAGTAGAGCGCGTTGACGCCGTAGGCGACGTTGTCGTTGGCGGTCGTGTTCCCGTGCAGCGCGTTGGTCCCGGTCGCAACGTTGCCGCGGCCGGTGGTGTTCCCGAACAGCGCCTCGAAGCCATTGGCCGTGTTGTAGTCGCCCGTACTGTTTTCGAGCGCGCTCAGACCCATTGCCGTGTTCTGGAACCCGATCTGGTTCGACAGCAGTGCCTTGTAGCCGACCGCCGCGTTGCCGGTGCCGGTGGTGTTGGCCGCGAGCGCGAGCGCGCCGAGCGCCGTGTTGCCGTCGACGGTCGTGTTGCTGTTCAGCGCGCCCCAGCCGACGGCCGTGCTCCAGTAGCCGCCGGTGTTCGACGCCAGGGCGCGATTGCCCATCGCGGTGGAGCCGTAGCCGGTGAAGCTCTTGAGCGCTTCCTCGCCGACAGCGACGTTCTGCCCGCCGACGGCGAGGCTCTCGAGCGCGTCACTTCCCACGGCGACGTTCTCGTCGCCGTCGGTGAGCGCGGGCATCATGTTGGGCCCGACGGCAGTGTTGTCTCGGCGCTGGAAGGCCCCGGGGGGTGTCGGGAACGGGTTCGGCCCGGCGCCGACGTTGTCGTTCGCGTCGTAGAAGACGTCCACGAACGAGGCTTGCGCCGCCGTGGGCCCGAACATGAGGACGATCAGCGCCATGGCCGCCGCGATCGCCGCTGTGCGACCGAGCGCGCTCCGATTCCGTGCAAGCCTCATCTCCGCTCCTCCGAGATCACTGATTGGTGCTGCGATTGGGGCCAGCCTCGTCGGCGCGGGCTCTCGCGGAAAGGGGCCAGAGGGGTGGAATCCGCCACCCCACTGGCGGGGTCCTGCCTGGAATCCGCCACCAGCCCGCGCGACAATCGCGGGACGATGGCGCTTCCTCGACACTCGCTCTCGCCCCCGGAGCTCGCGGCGATGCTCGAAGCCGAGCGTGAAGGCGCTCCTTTCCTGGCCTACAGGGACGCCTCCGCCGGGGAGCTACGCCTCCGGCCGCTGCGGGACCTCGAGCGCGCCACGCTCGGGCGCTCTGAACACAACGACGTATCGCTTTCCTGGGACCAGGAGGTCTCGAGGACCCACGCCCAGCTCGAGCATGTCGGGGGCGATTGGACGCTCGTCGACGACGGGCTTTCCCGCAACGGCTCGTTCGTCAACGGCGAGCGCGTGCGCGGCCGGCGGCGCTTGGACGACGGTGACATTGTCCGCCTGGGTCGGACGTCGCTGCTGTTCCGGGCCCCCGGACCGGGGATCGAGAGCACGGCGGTCGCGGATGCGGCAGCGCTCGTGCGGCTCAGCGACGCGGAGCGGCGGGTCCTCGTCGCCCTCTGCCGACCGCTGGCGACGCCGGGGCAGACCGCGGTTCCGGCGAGCAACCGCGAGATCGCTGACGAGCTCAAGCTCTCACTGGACGGCGTGAAGACGCAGATCCGGTCGCTGTTCGCCAAGCTGGCGATCGAGGACCTTCCGCAATACCGCAAGCGCACCGAGCTGGCGCAGCGCGCCCTCGACGTCGGGCTGGTCACCCGGCGAGACCTGGGCTCCTGAGCAGGGGGCGTGGAGGCCACCCCTGTGGTGGCTAGGCAAGGCGGCCGCCGGCCGGGATGCTTCGCTCGGTCCATGCCGATCGCAATCCTGGAGATACACCCCCTGCGCGGCCGCGAGCGGCGCCTCATCGGCGACGCGTTGATCGGGCGTGGGCCGGCCTGCGACATCCAGCTCGACGATCCACTCGTCTCGCGGCGCCACGCACGGGTGCTCGGCTCCAAGATCGGAATCGGAATCGAGGATCTCGGGTCCTCGAACGGCGTGTACATCAACGGCAAACGCAGCCGTGGGATCACCGCGCTTCATCCCGGGGATGTAATCCAGCTCGGTGGCACCTTGTGGCTCGTTCAGCCCCGCTGAAGACGCTGGCGCGCGAGGTCAGGTGTGGGGCGTGAGCGAGTCCGGACCGATCGTGTAGTCGTGGCTGACGACGCGCCCATCGGGGTTGCGCCAGCGCACGAGCGCCAACGGTCTGCCGTGCCCGGTGATGCCGAGGAGCCGGCCGCTCGGATCCATGTCGGGCACTCCGAGACGGACGACTCGGCGCCGATCGTCGAAGAGGTCAACCGCAACTCGGTCGGGCAGCCGCACAACGGCGACCGTTCTCGTCCCCGCGGAGCGAAGGTCGACCTCGAGCGCACCCCGCACGCGCCCGGGCCGAGCGCTCTCTGCCTCGGCTCCGATGCGCAGGCCGGGCGGCTCCCACTCGGCCCCTGGCACGTAGTCGACCCGGAGCATGAGCTCGTGGTCGAAGCCGGTGTTCGCGGCGCGGTCGGGTGGTCGGGGGCTGATCAGCAGCGGCCCGAACCAGCGCGCCGTGGTTGCGTCGCCAACCTCGCTTCGCACGCCGACGGCCGCGCCCGGCGTGATCTCCAGGCCGACGAGGTCCCCGGCGCGGATCGGCATGCTCGTCGGCAGGACGTGGAGAGCTTCGTCCGGGATCGACGCGAGCTCGCTTCGGGCGCGGAGGAAAAACCGGTCGCCGCGTGGGGCCACCACCTGTAGCGCCAGCTCGCCCGCCGCCCCGCGCACCGCCCAGCTGCGAATGACGCCATCGCGGCGCGCGACCAGCCGATGCCCCGAGAGCGCCGTTTGGACGACGGTGCAGCTCTGCGACGAGCCGCTTGGACTCTCACCGTCACAGTCCACGGAGCTGATCGCGGCCGCGGGGAGCGCGCTGCCGAGCGCCTCCGCGCCTCGAGCAATCGGCGGTGGAGGGTCGGGCGTCGTTTCAGATCCGACGAGGAGGGCCGTCACCGCCGCGGCGCTCCCGAGACCCAGCGCCGTGAGCGCGGCGAGCAACCACCTGCGCCGAGCAGATCGCGGGCGCAGGCGGCTGGGCGAGGTCTTTTCGAGCCGGCTCTCCGCCGACCGCACGATCGCGGTGGCGGGCGACGATGCCGGGTCCTCGAGCGCCTCCGAGTGCTCGCCGAGGCACTCGTCCACGAGGGTCGCGAACGCCACCCTGTCCGATGCCTGGGTGCCCGGCTCGCCGGCGAGACCGAAGTCCGACAGAAGCGCGCGCCCGTCGCCGGTCACGAGCACGTTCTGCGCCTTCACGTCGCCGTGAACGATGCCCGCCGCGTGTGCCGCGTCCAGGGCCGTGGCGACATCGTGGAGCAGATCGAGCGCTCGCCGGGCGTCGAGCTCACCGGTTTCCTCGAGGGCCGCGAGCGTTGATCCCGCGACGAGCTGCATGGCCACGAACTGGCCCTGCTCGAACACCCCGGCCGCGTACATGCTGGCCACATGGCGATGCTCCGGCCACTCAAGGCGTCGGATCCGCTCGGCCAGCTCCGGGTCGGCGGCGATCAGCTTCAGTGCCACGCGCCGATCGAGGCTCACTTGAGTGGCCTCGTAGACGATGCCC
Source organism: uncultured Solirubrobacterales bacterium (assembly GCA_963842795.1). Taxonomy (GTDB): domain Bacteria; phylum Actinomycetota; class Thermoleophilia; order Solirubrobacterales; family 70-9; genus WHSW01. The sequence continues at coordinate 190,978 of CAWJHV010000026.1, forward strand.
CTTGTGCCTCGTCCGATCACACGGCCGACGCGAAAGTCCGACAGCACCGTCCCCGGCTCGAGCCGGGGTGCGGCCGGAGGGTCATTCAACGAGTTCGAATTCACCTGCATAGCCGGCGTAGTAGTGGTGGAGGATGCGCTCGCTCTCCTCGTTGGCGTACTCGACGTTCGCATAGAGGACCGCCGGCTCCGCCTCGTCGACATAGACGTCGAATTTGATGACCCGCCCACCTGGCCCGCGCCAGCCGGGCACGCCGATGCGCGCCGTGCGCCGCCCGCCCAGGAATTGATCGAGCGCGAACCCGGTGCCAAGCCGCACGAGGGCGACCTCGACCGGGCGGCCGTCGGCGAAACGCAGCCGCTCGCGCCTGACCGCCTCACCGCGCGGGAGGTCTGCCGCCTCCGGTCCCGTGACCTGGCGGGGAAGCGGGTGCCGGCCGCCGGGGTAGTACTCGGCCCACAAGAGGAGCTCCTCGCCCTCCACGTCCTCGGGCTCGCCCTCCGCGAGGCTCGGCGTCCAGCGCCGGGCGACGGCGCCGTCGACGCCCGCGCGCAGGCCGACCCCGGACCCCGGAATGACCACGAGGCCGACCAGGTCGCCTCGCTCGACGGCGAGGTTGGTTTCGAAGACGTGCGTCGAGTCGTCATCGAGGAACTCGTTTCGCGAACGCGCGACCTGAAACGGTGTTCCGCGCGGCCTCACCACCGACAATCTGAGCTCACCGGCCGCCGAGCGCACCGCCCAGCGGCGAATGACCCCGTCCTCGGGCACCACCAGGGTTCCGTCCGGCAGCTCGGCCTGCACGGTGGCACAGCTCGGAGACCCCGGCTGCGGGGGGTGCCCGCGACAATCGAGCGCACGTCCGGGGTCGGCGAGATCGCTGCCGAGCGCCACGGCTCCCGGACGCAGCTCGGGTGCTCCTGGCGCCGCGGACCCGTCGCCCCCTCCGACGGCGGCGGCGAACGCACCCGCCGCAGCGGCTCCAAGCAGCGCGGCGCCCGCCAGCCAGAGCGCCGTGCGTCGCCCGGCGGGCGGCCGATCGGCCGGCGGTGCCAGGACCGGGATCGGCTCGGCCGTCGTCCCGTCCATGGCGGCCATCCCCGGTGGAGGCGGCGGGCCGAGCTCGCCGGCGCCGGCCGTGTCGAGCGCCTCGTCCACCGCGTCGACCAGCGCTGTTGCCGTGCCGGGACGTTCGCCGGGAGCCTTGGACAGCCCGTTCGCGAAGATCTCGTCGAGGGCTTCGGGCAGCTCCTCTCGCCGCCGGCTGATACGAGGTGGCGGCTCGGCGGCGTGCGCGTAGAGGATCGCGGCCTCCGTTCGCCGTGGAAAGACCACGGTTCCCGTCAGGGATTCGAACGCCATCGCCGCGAAGGAGTAGCGGTCTGACGCGGGGGTCGCCTCGGCTCCGCGGATGACGTCCGGGGAGAGATAGGAGATGGTCCCCACGAGCTTGCCCGTGGCGGTCACCCCCTCCGCGCCGCCCACCCGTGTCAATCCGAAGTCGCCGACGTATGCGTCATCGGAGTTGCCGACGAGGACGTTCTGCGGCTTGACGTCGCGGTGGACGAGTCCCGCGGCGTGCGCGGCGTCGAGGGCGTCGGCAGCCTGGCCAAGCAGCGCCAGCGCTTGGGCCGCGCCCAGCGCCCGCTCACCGAGCAGCTCCGCCAGCGTGGACCCCGCCACGAGCTGCATTGCGATGAAGAGCCCGTGCTCGGACTCACCGGCGTCGTACACGGTGACGACGTTGGGGTGCTCGAGCGACGCCTGTATCCGGCCTTCCCGTCGAAAGCGGGCCGCGAACTCGGGATCCGAGCCCAGCTCGGCGGCGATCAACTTCAGCGCCACCTGCCGCCCGAGCTCGACATGCCGGGCGCGATAGACGACCGCCATGCCGCCACGGCCGAGCAATCGGTCGACCCTGTAGCTCCCAACGACCGTTCCCGCCTCGAGCATCACGGGTGCAGCCTCGCGAGCACCGCCACAACACCTCCGTGTCGTCGTGCCCGACCCTATTCCGGGCAGGCCCCCGCGCGCAACCGTAGTTTCCACGTAGAGCGGCCCCGCCCACGTGCCCGAGTGCAAGAATCGGCTTCGGACCCCGCGATGGCCACCGAGAAGGTCACCTACTGCCGCGTATGCGAGCCGCTCTGCGGGATGGTCGCCACGGTCGAAGACGGCGAGCTCGTCAAGGTCCGTCCCGACCCCGACCACCCGCTCTCCGCCGGCTTCGCCTGCCCGAAGGGGATCGCGATGACCGAGGTCCAGAACGACCCCGACCGCGTCCTGCATCCGCTGCGGCGCCAACCGGACGGCTCCTTCGAGCGCGTCTCCTGGGACGCGGCCCTGGACGAGATCGGCGAGCGGCTCGGCGGGATCGTCGACCGCCACGGCGGCAACGCGGTCGGCTGGTACATGGGCAACCCGGGCGCGTTCTCCTACTCGCACCCGCTCTGGGTCAAGGGCTTTCTCGACGCGCTCGGCTCGCCGCACTCCTACACGGCCTCCTCCCAGGACGTCTCCAACCGCTTCGCGGCCAGCTCCTTCCTCTACGGCTCGCCGTTCATCGTCCCGATCCCCGACCTGGCGCGGACGGACTTCCTGCTCGTCGTCGGCGCCAACCCGCTGGTCTCCCACGGCAGCGTGCTCAGCGCCCCGCGGGTCAAGGACCAGCTGCACGCGATCACCGATCGGGGCGGCCGGGTCGTGGTGGTCGACCCGCGGCGCTCGGAGACCGCCCGCGCCTTCGAGCACGTCGCGATCGATCCCGACGGCGACGCCTGGATGCTGCTCTCGATGCTCGAGGTGATCTTCGGCGAGGGGCTCGAGGACCGCGACGCGATCGAGCGCCAGTCGACCGGCGCAACCGCGCTCCGCCGCCTCGCCGCCGAGTACCCGCCAGAGGCGACCGAGGGCCGCAGCGGGGTCCCCGCGCGCGAGGTGCGCGCGTTGGCGCACGACCTGGCCACCGCCGAGCGCGCGGCCGTCTACGGGCGCACCGGCTCCTGCCTGGGCCGCAACGGCACCCTGGTCGCCTTCCTGCTCGACGCGCTCAACCTGGTCACCGGCAACCTCGACCGCGAGGGCGGGGCGATGTTCGGCGACCCGCCGATCGACTTCAGCCGGATCGCCGACCTCGCCGGGCTCGCGACCTACGCCAAGGTCCGCTCCCGCGTCGGCGACCTGCCCGAGGTGCTCGGCTCGCTGCCCGCGTCGGTGATGGCGAAGGAGATCACCACCCCGGGCAACGGCCAGATCAGGGCGATGTTCTTCTCCGCCGGCAACCCGGTGCTCTCGGTCCCCAACGGGCCCGAGCTCGAGGCGGCGATCGGCGAGGTCGAGCTCTCGGTCGCGATCGACCTCTACGTCACCGACACCTCCCGGTACTGCGACTTCGTGCTCCCGGCGACGACGATGTACGAGCGCGAGGACTTCCCGCTCCCGTTCCTGGCCCTGTTCAGCACCCCGTTCATCCAGATGACGGAGGCGGTGGTCAAGCCGCGCGGCGAGGCCCGGCAGGAGTGGGAGGTGATCGACCAGATCTCGCGGCGGATCGGCGTCGTGCCGTCGAGCGTCCTCGCGGCCCGGCTGCTGGGCAAGGTCGGGGTCAGGCTCTCGCCCCGGCGGCTGGTGGACATGCTGCTGCGAGCCGGTCCCAGGGGCGACCTCTTCGGCCTCCGCCGCGGTGGGCTCAGCCTCGCGAAGCTCCAGACGCAACCCGCACGGGATCGTGCTCGCCGAGCACCTCGCCCCGGACGTGATGCGAAAGCAGATCCGCCACCGGTCCCGGCGCGTGCGCCTCGACTCGCCCGAGATCGTCGCGGACGCGGCGCGGCTCGCGCTCAGAAACGGGCACGACCCCGACTACCCGCTGCGCATGATCGGCCTGCGGGAGCTGCGCTCGCACAACTCCTGGATGCACAACTCGCCGCTGCTGATGCGCGGCGGGCGCACCCACGCCGCCCGCATCCACCCCGACGACGCCGAGGAGCTCCGGGTCGGCGACGGCGAGCGCTGCCGGATCAGCTCGGCGAACGGGGCGATCGAGCTCGACGCGCTGCTAACCGACGAGGTCAAGCGCGGCACGGTCGCGGTCCCGCACGGCTGGGGCCACAGCGGCGGCTGGAGGGTCGCCACCGCCGCCGGCGGGGCGAACGTCAACGAGCTCGCCTCCTCGGACCCCGCCGACCTCGAGCGACTGGCCGGAATGGCGCACCTGAACGGGATCCCGATCCGCGTCGAGCGGGTGGAAGCGGGGGCGGACTCCGAAGCCGCCGCCGAGCCCCTCGCCGCCGGCGCCTAGCGGCGCTCCCGGCGGCGACTGGCGCATTTCGACGGACTATTAGACGTTTTCGGCCAGTCGCGAGGGGCGGGATGCGATCGGCACACAGGCGGCAGGACCGGCGCGGGTGAGCGGCTCCGCGGAACCGGCGTGGCCGGTGCTCTACGACGACGACTGCGGGTTCTGCAAGTGGACCCTCGACAAGCTTCTCGCCTGGGACCGCGCCCACCGCCTGCGCCCGGTCGCGATCCAGAGCGCCGAGGGCGATGCCCTGCTGGCGCCGCTACAGGAGGACGAGCGGCTCGCCTCGTGGCACTTGGTCATGCCCTCGGGAGAGATCCGCTCCGGCGGCGCCGCGGCCGCCCCGCTCGCCCGCCTGTTGCCCGGCGGGCGGCCGCTGGCGGCGCTGTTCGCGGCCTTCCCGCGGGCCACCGAGCGCGCCTACCGCTGGGTCGCCGAGCACCGCTCGGAGCTCGGGCGCGTGGTCCGCTCCGATCGGGACCGACCGTTGCGCCGCTAGACCAGGCCGTAGCCGATCTCGCCGCTAAAGGCGAGGGTCTCATCGGACGAGGGGGATAGTGGTGCTCCCTTGACTCGCAGGCTCCCGGCGTTGACGGCGATCGCCGCATCGCTCGCGCTTGCCCTCCCCGCATTCGCGGGCGCCGACACCTTCACGGTCACCGCGACCCAGGAGGGCTCCGGCTCCCTGCGGGAGGCGGTCGCCGGCGCCGAGGCCCATCCCGGCCCGGACACGATCGGGTTCGCCCCGGCGCTGCGGGGCGTAACCGTGATCGTCGACCCCTACAACTACGGACCGCTCGAGGTCACCGGCGAGCTGCGGATCGACGGGCCCGGTGTCGGGGCGATGACACTTCTTTCGTTCGGGGGTCCGATGCTGCACGCCGGCTCGTCGTCGACGGTGACGATCGCCGGCCTCGAGATGGACGGCAAGGCGACGGGAGCAAAGCCCGGGTCGTCGGGAGGCCTGATCCAGAACGAGGGCGCGATGTCGCTCGGCGCGAGCCAGATCGAGGAGAGCACGGCCGGTGCGTCGGGCGGAGCGATCTCGAACACCGGCACGATGACGATCGCGGACAGCACGCTGACTCGAAACCGCGCGGCCCCGGGCACCCCCGGTGCCGCGGCATCCGGTGGCGCGATCGTCAACTCCGGCACCCTCGCGATCGACCGTTCCCAGCTGCTCGCCAACGCCGCCGTGGGCGCCAACGGGGGCGGCAACGTCTCCGCGGGAGACGCGGCGGGCGGGGCGATCGATAACACCGGCGCCCTCGTGATCACCAACTCGACCCTGGGTCAGAACCGGGCTCAGGGCGGGAGCCTGGGACCGAGCGGTGGCGCGGGTGTCGGCGGCGCGATCCACAACGCCGGCAGCGGGTCGCTCACGGTCCGCAACTCCACCTTCGTCGGCAACGCCGCTGCCGGCGGCGGGTCGAGCTCCAGCAGCGTCGGACCGGGGCTCGGGATCGGGGGCGCGCTCGAGAACGTCGATGCCGCCACCTTCCGGATCGAGGACTCGACGCTGGTCGACAACAGCGCCCGCCCGGGCTTCGACCAGGCCATCACCGGCGACAGCTTCGGCGGCGCCGTCGACAGCCAGGCCCGTTCGGCCGAGCCGGGCGTCATCGTCGGCAGCACCCTCGCGCGCAACGCGGCGCGCCGCGGCGGCAACATCGACGCCAGCGGCCCGGTTGCGCTGAAGAGCACCCTGCTCGCCGACCCGAAGGACCTCAACGGCGGCAAGTCGGAGAACTGCGGGCGCCCGAGCGGCCCCGGGACCCCGTACGGCTCCAAGGGCTACAACCTCGAGGACGGCAAGAGTTGCCCGCTGAAGGCCGTCGGCGACCAGAGCGACATCGACCCGCAGCTCGACGACCCCGCCGACAACGGCGGCCCGACGCAGACGATGGCGATCCGTTCGACCTCCCCGGCCCTCGATCAGGGCGTGGACGCCGGCAGCGACACCGACCAGCGAAGCAAGAAGCGACCGGTGCGATTCGCCTCGATCCCGAAGCCCGACGGCGGCGACGGCGCGGACATCGGCGCCTACGAGCTCCAGGACGCGCCGAAGGTCGAGACCGGCTCGATCGACGCCTCGGCGGGCGACGACGAGCTGACCGCCGGGAGGCGCTCGTGCATCACCTTCAGGGCGCGCAAGCTGCTCGGGGACGACCCGGCCGGCGCGGTCGGCGACGTCGAGGTCCGGTTCGGCGGCGCGACCGACGAGACCGGCAAGCGCGGCAGGGCGCGGATCTGCGCGCGCTTCGAGCGCTCCGGCGCCCGCTTCGCGAGGCTCACCCGGCCCGGCCTGGCCTCAGACCGGGTTCGGATCGACGTCGCGCGCTAAACGCCCCCGGGACGCGAGCCACTCGGCGTGGGCGACGCCGAGCTCGCCGACGGGCTCCTCGCCCTCGATCAGCTCCTGCAGCAGCGCACCCCAGTCGTTTAAGGCCCGGACGGTGGAGGCGATCTGGAACAGCAGGCCCTCCATCCGCCGCAGCAGCAGCGCCTCCGGCGGCAGAGTCATGTGGCGCATCTGCTCGTAGGCCCCGCTCGCGCTCCCGTCGCGAAACGACTCGCTCCCGCGCCACACGTCCTCGGGCGCGAGCCGGCGCGGCTGGTCGCCGAGGAACCACCAGCCCGCGTCGCGCATGCCGTCGAGGATCACCTCTCGGTTCCACTCGACCGAGAGCCCGGGGAGGTAGCCGAGCTCGCGTAGCGCCTCGAGCAGACCCTGAGCGTCGGAGGCCCTGATCGCGGCGAACACGCGGCCCTCCCGGCGCAGGTACTCGCGCGGCAGGTCGCGGACCATCCCGAAGTCGAAGAACGAGACCAGGCCGTCGTCGCGCAGCAGGTAGTTGCCCGGGTGCGGGTCGCCCAGCGCGAGGTCGAGCTCGGCCGCGTTGCCGTAGAAGAAGCGGTAGACGATCTCGGCGAAGCGGTCGCGGGCCGGGTCGGGCTCCGCCGCGACCCGCTCGAACCCGATCCCGTCGACCCACTCGGTGACCAGCACCCGCCGGCGGCTGAGCGCGGTCTTCACCCGCGGGACCGAGATGAACGGGTGCCCGCGCCAGAAGCGGGCGATGCGCCGGTGGTTGGCGGCCTCGAGCTCGTAGTCGCACTCCTCGGTCACGCGCTGGGCGAGCTCGGCGAGCAGGTCCTTGATGTCGAGCCCCGGCATCAGCCGCCGGAAGACCGGCGTGAGCAGGCGCAGATTGCGCATGTCGGACTCGACGGCCTCGGCGATCCCGGGGTACTGGACCTTGACGGCAAGCTCCTCGCCGTCGTGCGAGCGCGCGCGGTGGACCTGGCCGATGCTCGCGGCGGCGGCCGGCTCGGGATCGATCCCGGCGAGCACGTTCTCGGGCGGCTCGCCCCACTCGCGCTCGAGCACCTCGCGCATCTGTTCCCACGAGACGGCCGGGACGTTGTCGCGAAGCGACGCGAGCCGCTGCTGCAGGTACGCGGCCTGGTCGGGGTCGAGGCCGGGGAACTCGACCGTCGACAGGACCTGTCCGGCCTTCATCGCGGCACCTCGCATGACGGAGAGCTGGTCGACCAGTGCGTCGATCGTCGCCACCACCCGGTCGCCGCGGCGGCGCTGGCGCTCCTCGTCGGTGCCGCGCGAGTCGAGCCGGTCGCCCGCCCAGCGCGCGGCGCCGCCGGCGGCCACCCGCCCGAGCATCGCCGTCCGCGCGGCGCGGCCCCGGGTCGGCCCCTTGCCCTTCGATTCGTCGGGCATCATCGACCTCCCGAAGCCGCGGTGGCGGGCGTCGCCTGGGCGACCGGGCCGGCCCGAGTAGCCAGCCACGAGCCGAGCAGGATCAGCGCCAGCCCGACGAGCGCTCCGGGTCCCGGGTGCTCGTCGAGCACGGCGACGCCGCAGACGACCGCGACCACCGGGGCGATGTAGGTGATCACCAGCGCGCGCCCGGCCCCGACCTCGACCACCAACGAGGCGTAGATGGCGAACGCGGCCGCGGTGCAGAGCAGGCCAAGCACCACCAGCGCCACGACCGCCTCGGCCGGGACGGTCTCCGCCGGGGGATCGAGCGCCGCCGCCGGCGTCAGGACGAGCGCGGCGACGGCGAGCGCCGCGCCCATCGACGCCCGCGGATCGAGGTCGGAGAGATGGCGCTTGAGCACCATCGGCCCGATCGCGTAGCAGAGCGCCGCGAGCAGGATCGCGGCCGCGCCCAGCAGCTCGTCGCCCTGACCCGCCACGTCGACGCCGACCAGCACCGCGACGCCGAGCAAGCCGATCAAGAGTCCCGCGAGCCGCGGCCCGGTGACCCGCTCGGAGGGGTCGAAGCGCAGGGCGAGCAGAGCGACGAACAGCGGCGCCGCGGAGATGATGATCGCCGCGAGCGAGGACGCGACGTGCTGTTCGCCGGCCGCGATCATCGGGAAGGGGATCGAGATCTCGACCACGGCGAAGACCGCCAGCCACCGCCAGCGACCGCGCACGGAGGCGAGCAGGCCGAGCCGCCAGGCGAGCGCGAGCAGGACCGCCGCTCCGAGCACTACCCGGGTCCAGGCGAGGAAGGCGGGGGAGACGCCGTCGTCGACGGCGATCTTGATGAAGAGGTACGGGATCCCCCAGAGGACCGAGACGGCCGCGAACGCCGCCCAGGCGCGCCCGCTCACGCCCGCCAGCCCGGGGACTCGAGTCCCCGGATCACGTGGAGGTCGACCGAGCCGGGCACGAAGACGTCGACCGAGTACTGGACGGCTTCCCCGGCGGCGAGGTGCATCACCTCGATCATCTCGAGCGCCGCCGCGACGCGCGTGACTCCGAGGGCCGAGCCCAGGCGGCTCTGCGGCTCGACCAGCCGGGGCCGAACGCTGGTACGGGCGAAGGCGATCGGGACGCCCCGCCCGACGAGCACGTCGAGCACCATCTCACCCTCGGCCACCGCCGCGCGCAGCTCGTGAGCAGGCGGCACCTCGACGTCGGGATGGACGATGTCGCGCATCTGGGCCGCCACGGTCCCGTCGGCGAGCAGCGTGCGCTGGATCAGGGGCGCGCGCGTGCCGCGCCGGATCTTGAGCACCTCGGCGACGTAGCCGGGCACCCGCGCCTGCTCGATCTGCAGGTTTCGGGCGCTGAGTTTCCGGCCCTGGCGCCGCGCGAGCGAGGCGTACGACTCGAGCACCTCGAGTCCCTCGCTGAACGCCGCGCTTGTCGCCACCCGGCCGACGAACGTGCCGCTGCCCTGCCGACGCAGGATCTCGCCGTTGGCCTCCAGCCGCTCGAGCGCGAGCCGCAGGGTGCCGCGCGAGACCCCGAGCGCCGCCGCCAACTCCTTCTCGGGCGGCAGCCGGTCCCCGGGACGGGCGCGGCCCGGCGCCAGGCGCTCGCGCAGCGCGTTCTCGGTCTCGTCGACGAGCGAGGTCCTTGCCATCGTGATGCGAGCCTAGATGAGTGATTCCACCTGGATGCAGACCGCGGGCCTCGCCCCCCGGGGCGCGATGGTTGGATAATGGGCGCATGGCCGAGTCGTCGACGACGCCGCCGGAGTTCGACCTCACGATCGCCGAGGCCGGGGCCTGGGTCGGGGCCGGGCCCGAGGGGATCGGCGAGGCGCCGGAGGCGCCGCCGCCCCGCGAGCTCCCCGACGTCGAGGGCGACGATCCGGCCACCGCCCTGCGCCAGACCCTCGGCATGTTCGCGACGGGAGTCACCGTGATCACCACCCACGCCACCGAGCAGATCCACGGAATGACCGCGAACGCGTTCATGTCGGTCTCGCTCGAGCCGCCGCTCGTGCTGATCTCGGTCGACCGCCGGACGAAGATGTGCTCGCTGCTGCACGAGCGGTGCCGGTTCGGCGTCAGCGTCCTCGCGGCCGACCAGAGCGCGCTCTCCGATCGGTTCGCCGGGCGCGCGGGCGACGACGCTCCCGAGCCGCGCTTCGTGATCGTGCACGACGCGCCGGTGGTGGAGGGATCGGCCGCGCAGTTCGTCTCCCGTGTGGTCCGCTCCTACTGGGGTGGCGACCACTCGCTGTTTCTCGGCCAGGTCGAGTACGCGCGCCGCGCTCCGGACGCCCGCCCGCTGGTCTTCCACGGCGGCCAGTACGGCCGCCTGGACGCCGAGGCCTGACGGCCCCGCTCAGGACCGCGGCCGCTTCTTCTCCGGGTCGTAGAAGGGAATCCGGACCACGGTCGCCGGGATCCGCTTCTGGTGGCCGTCGAGCTTGCCGACCTCGACCTCGGTACCGGGGTCGGCGTACTGGACCGCCATCCGGCACAGGGCGATGTTCTTGCGCAGCACCGGGCTCCGGGTACCGCTCGTGATCACGCCGACCTGCGAGCGGCCGACATGCACGCAGTCGCCGTGCCCGGCGACCTCGTTGCCGGCCAGCTCGAGGCCGACGAGGACCCGCTGCGGATGCGCCTTGCGGTCGATCAGCGCCTCCTTGCCGACGAAGTCGTCGCCGTCCTCGTCGAGCGAGACGGCGAAGCCGATGCCGGCCTCGAACGGGTCGACCTGGTCGTCGAACTCGTAGCCGGCGAAGATCAGCGCCGACTCGATCCGCAGCATGTCGAGCGCCGAGAGGCCGAGCGGCTTGAGTCCGTGTCCGGAGCCGGCCTCCCAGATCGCGTCCCAGATGGCGGGGCCGTCGTCGGGATGGCACCAGACCTCGAAGCCGAGCTCGCCGGTGTAGCCCGTGCGGGACACGACGATCGGGATCCCGTCGTAGTCGCCGATCCGGCCGATCAGGAAGCGGAACCAGCGCAGGTCCTCGAGCGCCGGCTGGGTCGGCGGCGCCCAGACGATCTGCCGCAGGATCTCGCGGCTGCGCGGGCCCTGGACCGAGAGGTTGTGGAGCTGGTCGGTCGACGGCTTCACCCAGACGCGCATCGAGTCGGCCTCGGCGAGCTTGGTCAGGTGCACGCCGGTGTACGGATCGCCGGCGACGAAGCGGAAGTTGTCGTCGGCGAGCCGGTACACGGTCGCGTCGTCGAGCATCCCGCCCGTCTCGTTGCAGACCGCCGTGTACGTGACCTGGCCGACCGACAGCTTGCGCGCGTTCCGGGTGATCGCGCGCTGGATAAGCATCTCGGCGTCGGGCCCGAGGACCTCGAACTTGCGGAGCGGCGAGAGGTCCATGACCACCGCGGCCTCGCGACACGCCCAGTACTCGGCGATCGTCCCTTCGCCCTCGAAGCAGTCCGGCAACCAGTAGCCGCGGTACTCGACCAGGTCGCGGGTGAGGGCGGAGGTGCGCGAATGAAAGGCGGTCTCCTTGGTCATGACGGGGTCGGCCTCCGGGGTCACGCGGTGGGCGATCGCCATCGCGAATCGGTTCTCGGGTCGGTACACGCGGACGTGGATGTCGGTGATCTCCCAGCCGTTGGCGGGATCGATGTCGTCGGGGCAGGCGGACGAGGCGCAGAGCAGATCGTTCGCCGCCCGCAGCAGGACGTAGTCGCCGGGGCGCGACCACGGCTCGTCGGCGATCAGGGCGTTGTCCGCGTCGAACTCCGTGTTGTAGAAGAAGTTGAGCGCCTCCCAGCCCTTGCGCGGCGCGACCTCGTAGGGGGTCAGCTGCCCGTTGAAGTTCTCCGAGCAGTTGACGTGTCCGGGGTAGCCCAGGTCCTCGTAGTACTTCGCGGTGCAGGCAAGCGCGAAGCTGTCGTGGCGCCCGACGGTGTCCTGCACCACCTCGACCAGCGGGTCCATGTCGACGTCGAAGCTCTTTCGGTAGAGGCCGGGGGTCGGGTAGGCCGAGCCCATCAGCGTCCGCGTCGTGGTCGCGTCGAGCCCGCGCTCGATCCCGCGCTCGAGCTTGCGCCGGTTGAACGCGAGGAAGTCCGAGCACTGCTTGCCCTGGACGTCGATGATCTGGATGTACTCGCCGGCCTCGACCTCGTAGCTGGCGGCGCTCGCGAGGTCGACGCGGAAGTCGAGCCGCGGCTCGGCCAGCGGCGGCGGCAGCTCGACCTCCTCGCGCGTCCGCGCGGTCGCGCGCCGCACCTCGACCAGGAGCGGCGACGCCGGCCAGGCGCCCTCGACCACCCGGCCGCCCGGGGCCGCGACGACCGCCGTGGCCGCGCGCTCGGCAACGAAGCTCTCCTCGGCGCCGCGGGGCGTGCCCTGGTCGAACAGCCGCAGGGCCCGCGCGTCGTTCGGCAAGAGCCCCTCGGCATGCAGCGCCCCGAGGACGCCGTCGGCGCCGCCGTTGCTCGCCAACCCGCGAAGCACCGTCGCCTCGGCGTCGGTCCGCGCGCCGATCGCCGCCGCATCCTCGCCGCCCTCGGCGTCGATCACGGTCACCTCGGCGACCTGGCCGCCGTCACGGTTCACCACGGTGAGCCGGTCGTCGGGGCGCAGCCGCACCGCGGTCGCCGCCCCCGGCCGGACCCAATGCGTCTCGAGCGTCCGGTCGACCGGGCGGAGGCCGGGGGTCAGCAGCGTCGGTCCCGAGGCGACGGCCACGGTCAGGCCTTCGCGGCCTCGGTCTTCGCCTCGGCCTCGTCCGCCTGTTGGACGAGCTGCTCGGCGAGCTCGCGCTTTTCGCCCGGGTCGAGCTTCTTGACCTCGTTCTCGACCACCCGCCGGTTGTAGGTCTGGTTCCAGTAGTCGAGCGCGTCGAAGCCGAGCAGCACCGCCTTGCCGACGAACTGGCGCAGGACCTCGTTCGTCGGTCCCATCACCCAGCCGGCCTTGGCGTCACGGACGTAGCGCTCGAGCTCCATGTCGCGCTTGTAACCCGACCCGCCGCAGGCGTGCAACATCTTGTCGACCACGTGGGCGACGTTCTTGGCCGCCTCGAACTTGATCTGCCACGCCCAGTGCAGGTAGTCGGCCCGGGCGGTGTCGCCGGGCTCGAGCACGCGGGTGTTGTTATCGGTCGCCCGGTCCATCGCCTCGGCGACCGAGAGCACGAACACGCGGCAGGCGTTGGTGTCCATCACCGCTTCGCCGACGTAGTCCTGGATCGTCGGGTAGTCGGCGACGCGCATGCCCACGTCGACGTGGCGCTTGCGGGTCGTGTGGCGGCGGGCGATGTCGATCGTGCCAAGCGCGATCCCGTTCCACACGGACGACGAGCCGACCAGGAACCACGGATCGACGGCCTCGTCGTTGGAGGCCGCACCGTCGCCGACCGGGCCGACGATCTGGTCCCCCGGGACCTCGACGTCCTCGACCTGGATCGGCCCCGACTGGTTGCCGCGCAGACCGAGCGCGTCCCAGAGCGAGGGTTGCGCCTGCACGTCGTCGCCGTCGATCACGAAGACGGAGAGGTCGTCGTAGCCGGAGAAGTCGGGACTCGTCGTCTGCACGACGTAGAAGTCGGCGAACCCGCCCGACGTCGTCCACGACGACTTCTTGTTGACCTTGAAGCCGCCGTTGGTCCGCTCGGCGCTCGAGGAGAACGGGTACCAGAAGTGCGATCCGGTCTGCGGATCGGAGTACGACAGCGTCCCGATCCGGCAGTCGCTGTCGAGCGTGCGGATGTACTTGTCGACCAGCTCCGAGGTGGGGCGCAGCATGATCGTCGAGACCGCGCCGATGTGCATCACGTAGCACATCGCCGTCGACGCGCAGCCGTAGCGCGCGAGCGTCTCACAGACCATCGAGAACGCGACATGGTTCTCGCCCTTGCCCCCGTACTCCTCCGGCACGGTGAGGCTGAGGAAGCCGTTCTCGGCCAGCAGCTCGAAGTTCCGGCGCGGGTAGCTGAGCTCGTCGTCGGAGCGCTTCGCGTTCGCCCGCAGCTCGCGCTCGCAGAGCTCGATCAGCTCGGCGCGCAGTTCCTTCTGGCGGTCGGTGAGGACCCAGTCCGGATCCCACTCATACCCCAGGCCCCAGAAGGGCTCCTGCCCCCACAGCTTCTCGGACATCGTCTCTCCTTCCCCCCCGTCGGGCGCGCTGTACAAATCTGTCCAGCACGATACAACCGCGGGGCCCAGCCTAGATTTCGGGGGCGATCCAGACCAGGCACTCGGCGTCGCGCCGGATCTGTCGGATCGCGCGTCGGAATCGCCGGCGGGCGATCAACGCGCGGTCGGGGCCGAAAACGAGCAGGCCGGCCCCGTGCTCGCGGACGACCTCGAGCAACGCCTTGACCGGGCGCTTGCTGCTGACCCGCAGATGCTCGGTGCGGATCCCGAGTGCGGCGGAGCGCTCGGCGGTCGCGCGCACCGCCTCGAGGTCCTCCTCGTGCGGCAGGGTTGCGGCGTCGGGGCCGGCGAGCATCAGCGTGGTCGGGTAGTTCGGCAGCCAGACGACGTTGGTCACCAGCAGCGGCGAGCCGGCCTCGAGGGCCGCCGAGATCGCCACCCGCTCGGCGACGGGGTCGATCCGGCACGAGAGCGTCCCGAGCACGACCGGCCGGGCTGAGCCGCCGGCACCGCGGGCGCCCTCGATCGTGTCGTTGCGATCGCTGACGAGGACGCCCATGACTAGGAGGATCTCGCGATCCCGGACGAATCGCAAGCCGCGATCCCGGTCTTGAATCGAGCTGGACAAATAGATACTTTTCGGCCAGAAGGGCCGCGCCTCCGGTGCGGGGGCGCGTTTTTGGGGGCGTCCAACAAGGAAAGGGAGACCGCCAATGGCACACGCCGAGGTCGAGGAGCGCCAGCTACTCAAGGCGATGACCTGGTGGGACGGCTTCGTCGTCGCGCTCGCCAACCCCGGGTTCCTGATCGCCGCGCTCGGTTTCTCGATCGGCGCGCTCGGCACCACGGGAGCTTTCGTCCTCTGGACGGTCTCCGTCTGCCTCGGGGCGCTGCAGAACAACATCTACGCCGAGCTGGCGACGATGTTCCCGAACAAGTCCGGCGGCATCTCGCTGTTCGCGCACGAGGCGTGGCGCAGGTACTTCACCTTCGTCGGGCCGATCGCCACCTTCGGCTACTGGTTCGCCTGGTCGAGCGTGCTGGCGATCAACGGGCTCGTCGTCGGGACGCTGATCCAGGCCGAGTGGTTCCCCGACTCGACCTGGGCCGAGGCCGGAGGCGGCTTCGACCTCAACCTCGCGATCCTGCTCGGGATGATCGCGATCGCCCTCGTCTGGGCGTTCAACGTCTTCGGGGTGCGACCGGCGGTCTGGTTCGGATACATCACCGGGGCGCTGCTGCTGATCCCGGCGTTCGTGCTCATGTTCCTGCCCTACCTAACCGGGGACTGGTCGAGCGACAACATGCAATGGGAGATCGGGGCCGGCGGCGGCCTCGGGCTGGCGCTCGTCTGGCTCTACTTCATGGGCTGGTCGTCATACGGGTTCGAGACCGTGGCCGCGTTCGCACCCGAGTACGAGGACACCGCGACCGACACCCCGCGGGCCCTGCGGGCCTCGGCCGCCTTCTCGGTGGTGGTCTACGCGCTTCTGCCGCTGGGGGTGGGCGGCACGCTGGGCACCACCGCGATCGCCGACGACGTGACCGGGATCTCGTTCTACATCCAGGCGTTCGACACGATCGTCGGAGACGCGCTCGGCAACGTGATGATCTTCTGCCTGGTCGGCGGCCTGTTGCTGTCGATGAACACCGCGACCATGGACGGCTCTCGAGCGTTGTTCGGGATCTCCAGAGACGGGATGACGATCAAGCAACTCGGGGTGTTGAACAAGTGGAGCGTCCCGGCCCGGGCGATGACGCTCGACGCTCTCCTGAACCTCTTCCTGATCACCTACTTCGCGAGCGCGATCGAGATCCTCGCCGCCGGCAACCTGGGCTACATCCTGGCCCACGTGTTCGCCTTGTCGGGGTTCCTGCTCCTGCGTCGCGACCGGCCCAACTGGCCGCGGCCGATCCGGCTCTCGGCGATCTGGGTCCCGATCGCGGGCCTTCTGGCGGCGATCAACCTCGCGTTCATCATCTGGGGCGGGTTCATCTACGCCGACGAGTACGGCTACGGGTTGGACAAGACGCGCGTCGGCCTGATCGTGCTCGCGGTCTCTCTGGTGCTCTACGTCTTCCGCCACGTGGTCCAGGACCGCACCGGTATCCGCCTGCGCGAGGAGACGCCCGACGTGCCCGAGGAGGAGGCCGCGCAGCCGGCGGCCGCCACGCCCGGGTAGCGCGCACGGACCTCTACTCCGCGCGCAGGTCCCAGCGAGGCAGGTCGGCGATCGCCTGCCGATAGCGCTTGCGGTGAACCGGGCGGATGAGCATGAACCACGCCATCAGCGAGACCGGGAGCAGGAAGAAGACGCTGAAGGCGTTCCCGGTGAGGATGAAGAAGACCGCGATCGCCGAGATCACGAGCCCGAAGGCGACCGGCAGGATCCGGTAGCGAAGCTGGGTGCGCCGGATCCGCTCGTAGTCCTCGCGCGGGATCCGCGTCGTGTCGTAGCGCCGCCCGCACGACGGGCAGGTCCACTCCTCACCGTAGGCGACCGCGGCACTCTCGCCGCACTCGCAGCTGAGCGTGATCGGCGGGCCGCGCAGGACCGCGCCCGGCCGCTCGTGGCCGAGCCGCTGGCGCGGCTCGCGCTCTCGTCGTCGGAGGGTCACGCCCACACCGTGCGATCGTACCCGCGGTCGCCCTGCGGACCCGGTCGGCGGGTCGTGTTGGCGATCAGGCCCCGGCCGGCTCCGGCGCCACCGGCGGCGGCGGCTCGGCGTCGAGCAGACCGAGCCGGCCGGCGAGCCACGCTGCGGGGAGCGCCTGGAGGACCAGGGTGAGGACGATCGCGAGCGCGACGACGCTCGCGTAAGCGTCGATGTTCGGAACCCCGAGCCCGGCGAGCACGCCGACGAGCGCCGCCGGCACGACCCCGGTCTCGCGGGTCCAGCAGAGGAAGGCGACCTCGGGCCTCGTCCATTTCGAGCGGCGATCGGGCAGGCAGCAGGCGAGCACGGTCACCGGCCGGGCGAGGAGCAGGAGCGCGGCGAGGACCGCGAGCGCGGGCAGCAGGTACTCGCCGAGGGCGTCGAACGGGATGTTGGCGCCGAGGACGACGAAGACGAACAGGGTCACCAGGTCGGCGACGCTGAACGCGAACTGGCGCAGCTCCTGCTCGTGCTTGGAGTGCATCGCGAGCCCGAGGCGCTCCATGTTGCCGACGATCAACCCGGCGAGGAAGGCGCCGAGGTAGCCGCTCCCGCCGGCGGAGTCGAGCGAGAAGTAGCCGATCGTGACCACGGCGAGCACGGCGGCCGCTGACGACTCGCGCCAGATCCCGGCCCGGCGGCTCGAGATCGTCGCGGCCAGGAGCACCCCGGCGACGATCCCGATCACCGTGCTGATCCCGAGGTCGACGACGAACTCGCGCACCGGGGTGGCGATCGATCCCTCGCCGCTGACGAGGACCCCGGCGAGGGTCAGGGCTAGCACCGCCCCGGTCGGGTCGTTGAACGCCGACTCCGCGACCACGGTCTGGGCCAGCTTCGGCCGCAGGCGGGAGCGGATGAAGAGCGGGATCAGGATCGCCGGGTCGGTGGGGGCGAGGACCGCGCCCATGAGCAGGGCAGCGGTCCACGAGAGGTCGAACGCGAAGTGGGCGACGATGCCGGTGATCGCCGCGGTCAGCAGCACCCCCGGGATCACCAGCATCCCGAGGCCCACCCAGACGCGCTGCAGGACGCCGACCGAGAGGTTGAGCCCGCCGTAGAAGAGGATCAGCGACACCCCGAGCGTGAACAGCAACTGGGCCCCGATCGACTCGAACGGGACGTCGACGACGTCGACCGCGGACGGCCCGAGGAGCGCGCCGAAGACCACCAGCAGGAGGATCTCCGGAACCCGCAGGATGCTCGCCAGGAAGCGGGCGGCGAGCGCCGCGCCGAGCAGGATGCTGAGGGTGAGGAGTATGTCCTGGGTCACGACGTCTCGTCGTCGCTCTCAGGATCGGGCTCCCTCCGCCCCCGCACGTGGCGCTCGCCCTCGAGCGCCATCTTGGCGATGTCGTTCGCTGTCACCAGCAGCAGCACGATCACAACCGCGGCGCCGAGCGCGACGGCGATCAGCCGCCGCCGGGCCTCGTCGCGGGCGTCGTCGAACGAGTCCTCGGTCGCCGTCGCCTGATCGAGCTCGTAGTCGGCGAGCTCGTCGGCGGTGTCGGCCATGGTCTCGAACTGGTTCAGCTCCGGGCCGAGCAGGATGCGCTTGGTGCGGTCGGGATTGCCGGTCCGCAGGCTGCGCCAGGCAACCTCGTCCAAGCCCATGAAGCGGTCGAAGTTCTGGTGGAGCCGCGCGAGCAGGCCGAGCTCGTGCTCGTCCGTGAAGGTTTGGTCAGCGGTTTCGAGGTCGCGGCGGAGCTCGGCGGCCGAAGCCAGGAAGCGGTCGCGGAAGTCGCCGCCGGCATAGCCGTAGGCCGTCTGCCAGCCGTTCATGTCGGTGACCACGAACTTGAGCTCGCGGGCGATCGCCTCGTGCTCGGCCTGCGCGCGCACCTGGTCGAAGCGGTCGCCCATCTGCGACATCCCGTGCAGCGCCACCGCGGTCGTCGCCAGCGGCCCGAGGATCGTGAGCACGATCGCCGCGTAGAGCTTGGCCCTGATCGTCATGCCGCGACCCCGGCGTTAGGATCGGCTCGCGCATGATCATCTTCGTGCTCACCGGGCAGGCGCCCCCGATCCTGATTCTGACGCTCCTGGGGATGTGCTACCTCACCGGGTACGAGCTTTTCAAGGAGGGCGAGGCGCTGCCGTTCATGATCAAGGCGTGGTGGGTCCTGTTCGTGCTGCTGTTCAACGTCCTCGGCTTCGGGATCTTCTGGATCTGGCTTGCGAGAAAGCGCTACCGCCGCGCCAAGGGCGTCGGATAGAACCGACACGCGGCGGTCAGCCCTGTGCGGTTCGCACACGGTGCAGCCTCGCGAGCTTCAGCGCGAGCTCGAGCGATAGGAGGTCCTCGCCGGAGAGGTCGAGGCCGGCCACGCGCTCGATCCGCTCGAGCCGCTGGCGCACGGTGTTCGGATGCACGTACAGGGCCCGGGCGCTTGCCGTCACGCTGCCGCGATCGGCGAGGAACTGCTCCAAGGTCTCGACGAGCTGCGCCCCCCGGCGGCGGTCGTACTCGTCGAGTTGCTCGATCGCGAGCCGGTAACGGTCGCGGGGCGCCTCGTCGAGCTCGAGGTGGACCAGGTAGCGGTAGGCGCCGAGCTGCTCGTAGGCGATCACGCCGCCGTCTGCGACCAGAGAGCGGCCGATGCGTGCGGCGTCGGCGGCCTCGCGCATCCGCCGGCGGGCGTTGGACGCGCCGCGGTCGACCTCGCTCAGGCCGATCACGAGCCCCTCCTCGGCCGCCAGCGGTTCGAGCGCGGTGCGCACCGCCGCCACCGCCTGGTCTCGCGATCCCGAAAGCGGCGCTAGGGCCCGCACACGGTCGTGGCGCGCGTCGAAGAATGCGCGCGGGCAGAGGCGCCGCAGGCGGGCCTCGAAACGGCTCGCGAGGTCCGGCCGGATCGGCGCCCGGTCGTCAGCGCCCGGTGCGCGCTCGGCGTGCAGGAACAGGTGCGGGCGGGCCAGGTCGCATCCGGCCTCGCTCGCCTTCGCCTCCCCGGCCTCGACCGACCCGGCCGCCAGCGCGTCGAACATGTCCTTGACGATGTTCTCGGCCGTCAGCCGCTCGATCAGCTCGGCCTTCTTCAGTCCGACCGCGGTCTGATTGGCCACGGCGCCGAGCAGCTCGGCGTCCTCGTCGGTGAACTGGCGGTCCCGCGCCAGGCAGCAGAGCATCCCGAGCTGCTCGTCGCGCGCGACCAGCGGCGCGATCAGGAGCGCGTTCTCGTCCACGTCGGGCCAAAGCTCGCGGGCGACGCGATGCCGCCCGTTGCCGCCCGACCCGCCGGCCCGCCGCATCAGATCGAGCACCAGACCGGTGCCACCCGGGCGCGAGCTCGGCGCCGGCGTGCCCGCGGGCTCGGAGGCGGCGAGCACGAGCTCGTCCGCGTCGGCGTCGAGGCGATAGATCTGACAGGCGTCCGCGCGCAGGAGCTCGCGGGCCCCGCGGGCGACGACGTCGTAGAGGTCCTCGCGCAGGGTGACGGCGGCGAGCGCCTGACTGAGCTGGGTCAGCGTGGTCAGGGCCTGTACGCGGCGCCGGGTCTCCTCGTAGAGCTGGGCGTTCTCAATCGCCCCCGCGACCAGCGAGGCGGTGTGAACGAGGAAGTTGAGGACATCGTCGTCGAACTCGCGTGGCGCCTCGGTGTGCAGGACCACGACCCCGATTACATCGCCGGCCTTCGCCAGGATCGGGACGGCGACCATCGACTGGAAGCTCTCCTCGTCGAGCTCGGGGATGAACTTCATCCGCGGATCGTCCATCGCGTTCTCGCGAATGAACTCGGGATTCTTGGTCCGCGCCACCCACCCGGCGAGGCCCTCGTCGACGCCGAGCCCGAGCTCGCCGACGAACTTCGAGTACCGCGGCGAGGCGGCGCGCAGCGCCAGCCGCTCGCCCTCGAGCGAGTAGATGAAGCAGGCGTGACAGCCGGTTGCGTCGGTAGCGATGTCGACGATCCCACGCAGCACGCGATCGAGGTCGAGCGAGGACGAGACCGTCTTGATGACGGCGTACAGCGTCTCGTTCTCGCGCCTGACCCGCACGAGGGCTTCGTCTGCGTCCGCGACCAGCTGGAGATTCAAACGAGCCTCCGATCTCCCGGGAACCTGCCGCGCGCATCGTATTTCCGGGCGACGGCGAGGCCTATGGCCCGATCCTACATTCCAGCTTTGCGAAGTATGTGGCCGACGCCCATTGCAAGGGTGCTCCCAGTCGGGATACGTTCCCGTCCGTCGGTGGCTCGTAGCACACCTCACATCCTGCCGAGGGCCAGATGGACCTCCTGATCGCACAGGTCACGGACCTCAAGGACGCCGCCCCCGCGGAGAGCCTCGGCCTCGACAGCGTCATCCTCGGCGAGCAGTTCTACTTCTTCACGGTCGTGCTCATGTGGCTCATCCACGTGGGCTTCATGACGTACGAGACAGGCGTCGCGCGACGCAAGAACGCGCTCGCCACGGCGATGAAGAACATCCTCACGATCGCCGTCGTCACGCCGAGCTTCTACTACTTCGGCTGGTGGATCTACAACTGCAACATGCCGGGCCTGCCGATCGGCCCGAACAGCACGGACTTCACGGCCGTCTCGTGTCAGGGCGGGATCCCGTGGTCCGACGCGTTCGGGCCGAACCTGGCGAACAACATCAATCTCGTCTTCTTCCTCGCGTTCCTGCTCTTCTCGTGGACGACGGCGTCGATCATGTCCGGGGCGCTGCTCGAGCGGGTGCGGCTCTCGGCCTATCTCGTCCTCGCGGTGCTGCTCGGCTCGGTCGTCTGGATCCTCGACGCCGCGTGGGGCTGGAGCTACGGCGGCTGGCTGACGCTGCGCTTCGGCTTCCACGACTCGATCGCGTCCGGGGTGGTACACGGCGTCTCCGGCGCCTTCACGCTCGGCGTGCTCTTCAACCTCGGGCCGCGCATCGGGAAATACACGAAGGAGGGACTGACCCGCACCTTCAGACCCCACAACATCCATATGACCCTGATGGGGCTGATGCTGATCTTCACGGGGTTCTACGCCTTCTATGCCGCCTGCCTGGTGATCGTGTCGACCACGATCCCCGGTTGGGCGAACATCTACCTGAGCCCGACGACCCTGGGATCGATCGCGATGATCATCACCTTCGGGTTCGCGGGCGGCTTCACCGGCGGGTACTTCGCCAGCCGGGGAGACCCGTTCTGGACGGTCTCCGGTGGCCTCGCCGGCGTGATCAGCGTTTCCGCCGGGGCCGACGTCTACGCCCCGACGCTCGGTTACCTGATCGCGGCGGGGTCGGCGGCCATCGTGGTCTGGGTCGGCAACTGGATCGAGCAGAAGATGCGGGTCGACGACGTGGTCGGCGCGGTGGCGGTGCACGGCTTCGCCGGCTTCCTGGGGGTCCTCTGGGTCGGGATCTTCGCGGCCGGGTACCCGACGGGGGTGAACAACGTCGAGAGCTCGATCGGCGGCCAGCTGATGGGCCTGGCGACCTTCCTTCCGCTCGGGTTCCTATCGGGCTGGGTCGCGTCCCTCGTGCTCAGAAAGCTCAACCTGCTGCGCGTGCCGCCGGAGGTCGAGGTCGACGGCCTCGACAACGCCGAGTACGAGTACGACATACACATGCCCGAGCATGCCCACGCCGAGGACCTGGTGATCGAGCCCGACGGGACGAGGGTTCCCGCCGAGAGGGTGCAGGCCGAGGCGGCGAGGGACTTGGTCACGCTGGCTGAACCGAGAGCACCGACGAGAGCGAGGGTTGACTGATGGCCGCGATCATCGACAGCGCCCCCGCCTGCGTCAGCAAGGATCCGGGGACCGAGGAGGCGCGGGTCGAGGACTCGGCGGACTTCGTCATGGGGGACCCCTACACGGAATGCGCCGGCTTCATGACCTTCGGCCCGGGCTCGACCTACGGCGAGGAGGGCCTGGGCGCCGAGGGCGCCTACATGTTCCTGACCTGGGTCGGGATCGCGTTCATGGTCTGCGCGCTGCTCGCGTGGATGGTCTATGAGAACCGGCGCCTGCTCACCTACGCACAGGCACGCCTGGGCGGACGATCCGCACAAGCGGCGGCGAAAGAAGCCCAAGAATCGGAGCTGACATGAGCGGCAAGCAGATCGAGTTCCCGCCGAAGCAGACGCACGTGCGGTCGTTCGAGATCGCGATGCTCGTGATCTCGATCGTCTGCGTGGTGATCGTGTTGATCATCGTGCTCGGCACGGATATCGGGGACGGGTTCCGCCCGACCCTCTGAGCGGCGCGGATTACACTCGCGCGGTGAGCTCTCCCCGCGCTGCGGGCAGCGCGGCGCAAGACGAGACCCCGTCGCGCCGGGCGCCGACCTGGCCCCGTGTCGCGGTGATCGCGGCCGTCCTCGTGGCCGCGTTCTTGGTCTCCCGCAGCTGCGGGACCTCCGACATCAAGACGAGCCAGGACGAAGCGGTCGCGACCGTCACCGAGCGAGCCGACTTCGCTCCGGAGGACACCCAGGTCCGTCTGCTGCGCCAGGGGATCGACCGCCACCCGTTCTGGATCGTCTCGCTCTCGACTCCCAATCCCGACGGCGAGACCTACGCCGAGCTCGCGATCGCCCGCGTCGATGCGAGCACCGGAGAGGTGGTCGAGTTCAGGCAGCAGGAGGACGTGAAGCGCGGCGCAGACGAGGCGCCGTAGCGATGCGCGTCCTCGTGCTCCAGCACATCGCCTGCGAGCACCCCGGCGTGTTTTCGGAGGTGATGCGCGAGCGCGGCGCCGAGGCGGTCGCGGTCGAGGTCGACGAGGGCGAGCCGCTTCCCGACTGGCGCGAGTTCGACGCGGTGCTGGCAATGGGCGGGCCGATGGGCGCCGGCGACGACGCCGACCATCCCTGGCTGGGGCCGGAGAAGGAGCTCGTGCGCGACGCGGTCGGGGCCGGCCTGCCCTTCCTGGGCGTCTGCCTCGGGGTCCAGCTGCTCGCCGCGGCGCTCGGAGCTCCGGTGTATCCGGCGGACCGCCCGGAGGTCGGCCTGCTCGACGTCGAGCTCACCGAGGAGGGACGGGAGGATCCGCTCTTCGCCGGTCTGGACGACCGGATCGTCTCCCTGCAGTGGCACGGCGACACCTTCGACTTGCCCGCCGGGTCCGTGCGCCTCGCGAGCTCGCCGCCGATCCCGAACCAGGCATTCCGCTACGGCCACTTCGCGTACGGCGTGCAGTTCCACCTCGAGGTCACCGGCGAGATGGCGGTCGAGTGGGGCGCGATCCCCGCCTATCGCGACTCGCTGGCGTCGACGCTCGGGGAGCAGGCCGGAAGCGAGTTCATCGCCGACATCGCGCGCCGCTCGGACGAGCTCCACCAGCCGGCGCGGCGCCTGTTCGCGAACTGGCTCGACGTCGCCGATGGGGTGGCCTGAGGCTCTCGGCTCGTTTGTACCCATTTGTTCAGTCGCGGCTTTATAGTGGGGGGCGGCCTGAGAACGGACCGAAAGGAGAGGGTTAGTGGCCTCAGACAAGCTTGGCGGGACGGTCGAGACGGTGCTCGAGAGCCCTCGGGCCGAGATGCCCCCGGCGACCCTCGAGGAGGCGCGCAACCAGCCCGGTCGCGCGCAGGCAATCGAGAAGTTGACGAAGCGGATCGCCGACGAGGGGATCGAGTACGTCTACTTCCAGCAGGTCTCGATCACCGGCCGCGTGATGGGCAAGGGCGTCGTCGCCTCGTTCTTCCCCCAGGTCGCCGAGCGGGGCTACCAGCTCGTCTACGGCGCGACCGCCAACCTGTTCACCGACCGCGGTGGCAACTACATCGGCTTCGGACCCGAGGAGTCGGAGCTGGCCGCGATTGCCGATCTCGACACTTTCAGGGTCCTGCCCTGGGACGAGCGGGTCGCCCGGGTCTTCTGCGATTGCTACGACACCGAGACCGGCGAGCTGATGGACGCCGACCCGCGCCAGAACCTGAAGCGGGTGGTGAAGGAGTTCGAGGACGAGCTCGGGCTCAATTTCCTGATCGGGATCGAGCCGGAGATGATGTGGATGCGGCGCACCGAGGACGGGGGCGCCGAGGGCGTCACCAAGCCCTACTGCTACCACATCCATATGTTCGAGGAATTGCGCCCCGTGCTCCTCGACGTGGTCGACTACGGGCAGCGGATGGGCCTCGACATGAGCTATGGCGACCACGAGGACGCGCCGGGCCAGCTCGAGCTCAACTTCCGCTTCGACCGCCCGGTGCGCACGGCGGACAACATCACCACCTACCGGCAGATCATCGCCGCGGTTGGGCGAAAGCACGACCTGCTCGGCTCGTTCATGCCGAAGCCGTTCACCGGCGTCTCCGCCAACGGCCACCATCACCACTTCACGCTTGTCGATGACGACGGCAACAACGTCTTCCACGATCCCGACGGGCCGGCGCAGCTCTCGGAGATGGGGCGTCATTTCCTCGGCGGCATGCTCGACCACTTCGGCGCCCTCATGTGCGTCGGCAACTCGACCGTCAACTCCTACTGCCGGATGTGGGACACCGGGTTCTGGGCGCCGATCTACAAGAACTGGGGCTGGCAGAACCGCACCTGCACCGTGCGCGTCGCCTCGGGCGGGCGCTTTGAATATCGCGGCGTCGACTCCTCCTGCAATCCCTACCTGACGGTCGCGACACTGCTGCGCGCCGGGCTCGACGGGCTCAAGCGCAAGAGCGACCCGGGTCCGCCGCAGGCGGGCAACACGTACGACCTGCTCACCGAGGGGGTCGAGCTCGAGCGGGTGCCCGACAGCCTCGGGGCGGCGCTCGACGCACTCGCCGCCGACGAGGTGGTCAAGGGGGCGATGCCGGGCCGGCTGTACAAGGTGTTCGAGCACTACAAGCGCGACGAGTGGGAGCGCTACCTGGCCGCGGTCACCGACTGGGAGCGCGAGGAGTACCTGGAGGTGCTGCCCTAGAGGCGATCAAGATGTGCGGGATCGCAGGGATCATCTACCGCAACGGCGGTGACGAGCACCAGGTCGGTCGCGACATGACCCGCATGCTGCAGGCGATGAAGCACCGCGGGCCCGACTCGACGGGGTACGCGCTGTATCGGGGCGACGCCGACACCTACGTCATGCACGTGAAGCTCAGCGAGGGCGGGGAATCCCCGGAGCTCGAGGCCCGGGTCAAGCGCCAGCGCGCCGAGGTCGAGGCGCGGATGCGGGCGCTCGGCGCGGAGATCGAGGAGATCAAGGGCACGATGCGGACGATGACCGTGATCTTCGGCTTCGACGGCGACCTGAAGCTGCTCGCCGACGCGGTCGAGCGCGTCCGCCACACCGAGGTGCTCTCGCTCGGCCGCTCGCTCGAGATCGTCAAGGACCTCGGCGACGCCGAGACGGTGGCGGAGGAATACGGCCTTCCCGACTACATCGGCACCCACGCGATCGGCCACGCGCGAATGGCGACCGAGTCCGACGTCGACATCGCCAACGCCCATCCCTACTGGGCCTATCCGTTCCCCGACGTCGCCGTCGTCCACAACGGCCAGCTCACGAACTTCCACGACTGGCGCCGGCGCCTGCAGCGCTCGGGCCACCGCTTCCAGTCCGAGTGCGACTCGGAGATCATCGCCGTCTACCTCGCCCAGCGGATGAGCGAGGGACTCTCGCTCGAGGAGGCGATGCGCCGCAGCCTCACCGACCTCGACGGCGTCTTCACGTACATCTGCGTCACCGAGGACGCCCTCGGGGTGGCCAAGGACGAGCTCGGGGCGAAGCCGCTGGTGCTGTACGAGGACGACGACCTGGTCGCCCTGGCCTCGGAGGAGATCGCGATCCGCCAGGTGCTCGATCGCGAGATCACCACCCACGACCCCTACGAGGGCACGGTGCGGGTGTGGACCAGGTGAGTTCCAAGCCGGTGGCTCGCCGCTACGAGTGCCTTGACGCCGGATGCGGCGAGGTCATCGTCGCCGACGACGAGGCCGCGCTGATCGAAGCCGTTCAGGCCCACATGGCCGAGGCCCACGACGGGTTCGAGCTGGAGGACGTGATCGTCGACGCTTCCACGGAGATCACCGAGGACGGGGGCAGATGACCGAGACCCAGACCGTCAACGGTCCTAACGGCGCCGCGGACCCGGACATCGTCGGCCGCTTCCACTTCACGCGCGACATGGTCAAGGGCCCCGTCTACCGCAAGTACAAGTTCGCGATTAACAGGGTCTGGAACGTCGACGACCTCGATTTCAGCCAGGACGTCGAGGACTGGAAGCGCATCGACGACGGTCAGCGCGAAGGCCTGCTCGGCGTCACCGTCCGCTTCCTCGCCGGCGAGCAGGCCGTCACCGACGAGCTCGTGCCGATGATCGCCGCGTCGCACGCGCTCGGCCGCTTCGACTGGGTCACCTACCTCTCCACCTTCCTGATGGAGGAGGCCAAGCACGCCGAGTTCTTCATGCGCTGGCACGACGAGGTCGTCGGGGTGCTCGAGCCCGAGGAGGTTGCCGCCCACTTTCTCGTCCGCGGCCAGACCGTCGACCCGAGCGGCCGCTTCGAGGTCCGCGACGTCCTCCACGAGGCTCTCCCGAAGTTCGGGCGCGAGCTGCTCGAGGCCGCGATGGACGACGACACCGACCGCACCGAGCGTGCCTTCGTCCGCTTCTCCGCCGCCTACAACGCCTTCGTCGAGGGGGTGCTGACGATGCCCTCCTACGAGATCGTGATCGACACGACCAAACTCTGGGACGCCTTCCCCGGCCTGCGCGAGGGCTTTCGGCTGATCCTGCTCGACGAGGGTCGTCACATCACCTTCGGCACGGGCGCCTGCAAGACGCTGATCGATGCAAACCCCGACCTGGAGGCCGAGGTCCACGAGGTCTTCGACGCGTATCGCGGCAACGTCGTCGGCCTGGTCGAGTACCAGAAGGCGGTCCCCGGCCTCGAGGTCCAGAAGTATCAGGACCAGAAGGTCCGGCACTACCGCAACCGATGCCGCGAGATGGGCATCACCCCCGACCAGACCCTGATCGACCAGATCCTCGACCCGGAGATCGACTTCGTGGTCGGGCATCAGGCGGGCTGACGAAATGGAACCGGTGAGCGAGGAGCCCAAGGTGCAGATGGACGAGCGCGGGCTGGTCGAGCTCGACGACTCGATTCCGAAGACCTCGAGGATCGAGGGCGGGCGCGCCGAGCTCGACGCGAGCGACCTGACCCCGCGCAAGATCAACTCCGAGCTGCGCTGGCTGATCTACGAGCAGGGGATCCGGGACGTCACGGTGCTCAACCCGAGCGCCCGCCACTCGCTCGGGGTCGCGATCCTCGCCCGCTGCCGGATCCGCTTCGAGGGCAGCCTCGGCTACTTCGGCTGCGGCCTGATCGACGGCCCCGAGGTCGTGATCACCGGGCGGGTCGGCTGGTCGGTGGCCGAGAACATGATGTCGGGCGTGGTCGTGGTCGAGGGCAATGCCGGCTCGCTCGCGGGCGCTGCGATCCGCGGCGGCGATCTGGTGGTCAAGTCCGATGTCGGCGCCCGCACCGGGATCGACCAGAAGGGCGGCACGATCATCGCCCTCGGCAACGCCGCCTCGATGACCGGGTTCATGATGCAGCGCGGACGCCAGATCATCTGCGGCGACGTCGGTCCGGGGCTCGGCGACTCGATGTACGACGGCACGATCTACGTCGGCGGCAAGATCGCCTCGCTCGGCGTCGACTGCGTCGAGGCGGAGTGGGACGATTCCGACACCGAGCTGGTCGAGCGCAAGTTCGGGATCTACGAGCTCGGCAGCCCGCCCGAGCTGCGCAAGTTCGTCTGCGGGAAGAAGCTCTACAACTACGACGTCCTCGAGCCCAGCGAGCGCAAGCTGGTGCTCTAGCGCGGGGAGGAACGATGCCCGACGAAGCTCCCGACCAGCGCGAGGTGCTCGGCCGCAGCCCGATCTTCACCCGCGAGGTCATCAACGACATCCACATGAAGGCCGAGCTCGGCCGATACCGGATGCGCGGCTTCTCGATGTTCAAGAAGCTCCCCGGCTGGGACGACCTGATCTTCCTTCCGGGCACGCTGACGCGGTTCGTGATCGAGGGCTACCGCGAGCGCTGCGACACGAGTACGGTGCTCGGCGCCCGCTTTGCGAAGAAGCCGCTCGAGCTCGACATCCCCGTCTACATCACCGGGATGAGCTTCGGCGCGCTCTCGCTGGAGGCGAAGATGGCGCTCGCCAAGGGCGCCTCGATGGCGGGCACGGCGACCTGCTCGGGGGAGGGCGGGATGATCCCGCCCGAGCGCGACCTCTCGACCAAGTGGTACTACCAGGTGATCCAGAGCCGCTACGGCTTCAACCCGCACCACCTGATGCTGGCCGACGGGATCGAGTTCTTCATCGGCCAGGGCTGCAAGGTCGGCCTCGGCGGGCACCTGATGGGCCAGAAGGTCACCGAGCAGGTCGCCGAGATGCGCTCGCTTCCGGCCGGCATCGATCAGCGCTCGCCGGCCCGCCACCCCGACTGGCTCGGCCCCGACGACCTCTCGCTGAAGGTGCAGGAGACGCGCGAGGCGACCAACTACGAGGTTCCGATCCAGCTCAAGCTCGGGGCGGCGCGGGTCTACGACGACGTCCGCATGGCGGCCAAGTGCGGCCCGGACATCATCTACCTCGACGGCGCCGAGGGCGGCACGGGCGCCGGCCCGCACATCGCCGCCGAGGAAACCGGCATCCCGCTGCTGGCGGCGATCCCCGAGGCTCGCCGGGCGCTCGAGGACGTCGGGCTCGCCGACGACGTCGACCTCGTGGTCGCCGGCGGGATCCGCAACGGCGGCGACATCGCCAAGTGCCTGGCGCTCGGCGCCGACGCGATCGCGATCGGCCACTCGGCGCTGATGGCGCTCAACTGCAACAAGGAGATCCCCGGGGTCACCGACTACGAGGGCACGGTCGGGGTCCCGGCGGGCCAGTGCTACCACTGCCACACCGGTCGCTGCCCGGTCGGGATCACTACGCAGG
Organism: uncultured Solirubrobacterales bacterium; assembly: GCA_963842795.1. Taxonomy (GTDB): domain Bacteria; phylum Actinomycetota; class Thermoleophilia; order Solirubrobacterales; family 70-9; genus WHSW01. Next base: position 220,676 of record CAWJHV010000026.1, read on the forward strand.
ACCCGGAGCTGCGCAAGCGCCTGCACGTCGAGGAGGCCGCTCAGCGCGTGTTCAACTTCCTCCACACGCTGACGCTCGAGGTGCAGATGCTCGCTCGCGCCTGCGGCAAGACCAGCGTCCACAGCCTCGAGCCCGAGGACCTTGCGGCGCTGACGCTCGAGGCGTCGGCGATGGCGAAGGTCCCGCTCGCCGGCACCGACTACATCCCGGGGGTGACCGAGGAGCGCGCCCTGGGCGAGATCCGCAGCCTGCTCGACCAGTACCTCGAGAACCCGGTCGACTACCTGCCGGCGCCCGCTGCGACGGCGGCGGAGGAATCAGAGTGACGCGGAGCGAAGCGAAGCGAGCCGCGCCGCCGTTGAGGCGCCTGATGTGAGCGCGTCCGATCGCACAACCGAGCCCGAGAAGGTGGTCTCGATCGACGCCGAGTACCTCTCGGGCGAGCGCCTCCCGTACCAGGAGGACATCTCGCTGGTCGAGGACATCGACCTCGAGGCGGCGACGCCGGGTAAGGACCTGAACTGGCTCGAGGACGTCGAGCTGCTGGTCGAGGAAGGCACGCCCGCGGTCTTCGACCGCTACTCGAACTCGTTCCTGCGCATCTACTTCCCGATCCCCGAGGGCCGCGAGAACGAGATCGCCCGCAAGGTTCTGATCGCCCACCTCACCTCGGGCAACTCCTACGGGATCCGGCTCAAGCACGCCCACGCCAAGTTCGCCCAGCCCGAGCTCGGGCCGTGGGTCGAGGGCTCGGAAACCGTCGGCGACAAGTGGCAGCCCTCGGTGCTCGAGGGCTGGGAGCCGCCGGAGCACTGAGTGCTCACCGCCGCCGGGGAGCACTGACGCCCTTGACCGGAGTGCCCGGCTCAGCGCGCCACCTCGTGATCGGCGCGGGCGTCCACGGGCTCTCGACCGCGTGGCACCTGGCCCGTAGGGGCGAGGAGGTCGTGGTCGTCGACAAGGTCGGCGTCGGGGCCGGCGCCTCCGGGATCGCCTGCGGCGTGATCCGCAACAACTACTACCAGCCCGCGATGCAGGAGCTGATGGCCGCCTGCGTCGAGGTGTGGGAATCCGAGGCCGAGGCCCTTCATTACCACCCCTCCGGCTACATCGCGCTCGGGCCGCCGGCGCAGGAGGCCGAGCTCGCCGAGGTGTTCGAGCGCCAGAGCCGGATCGGTTATCCGTCGGAGCTGCACACCGGTGAGGAGGCGGTGCGCTCGCACATGCGCGAGTTGTTCGGCGACTGGCGCGCGGAGGGGCTGACCGTCTGCCTGCACGAGCGCGCCGGCGGCTTCGCCTTCAACCGCGAGTCGATGAACGGGCTCGCCGGCCTGGCACGGGCCGCGGGGGCGCGGATCGTCGAGGGAGTCGAGGCGACCGGGTTCGAGCTCGACAACTCCGGCGCCGTGACCCGAGTGCTCACCGACGCCGGCGCGATCGAGGTCGACCAGGTGGTGGTCGCCGCCGGCCCCTGGATCTCGCGCGTCTGGGCGCTGCTCGGGCTCCCGGATCGCCTCGACGTCAAGCGCGCGGACGGCAGCGTCGACCGCGACCTGCCGATGTGGACCTACTGGTACCTGCAGGAGGGTGAGGTCGAGCTCCCGCCGGCGACGCTGAGCACCGACGACGGCCGCGAGTCGCCGGTGCTGCACGTCGACTCCGACAGCCCGCTGCGCGACGACGCCGGCGAGCTGGTCAGCGACGGGCCGTGGGGGATCTACGTCAAGCCCGACCGCGAGACGGTCCAGGGCGGCGCCGAGCCGCTCACCGTGGGCAGCGGGCTCGAGCTCGACCCCTATCCCCGGGGGACGGTCGCCGACGGCTTCCCCGATCGCTGGTGCGCGGCGCTCGCGCACTGCATGGCGCGGTTCGAGGGCTGTCGCTCGAGGTACGTCCAGGTGCGGTCGGGGGGCGCCGGCGCGTTCACCGCCGACAACTTCCCGATCTTCGACCGCATGCGGCCGAACGTCTACGTCGCCGCCGACTCCAACCACGGCTACAAGATGATCGCCGTCGGCCGCGAGATCGCCCGCGAGCTCGGCGGGGAGCACTCGTCGCTCCTGCAACCGTTCCGCTACGAGCGCTTCGCGACCGGCGAGCTGCACCCGGTCTCCCACAGTCCGTATCCGTGGAGCTGAGCGCCAGAGCCGCGAGCCACGTCGTCGTCGGCGGCGGCGTGCTCGGCCTGACGGCCGCCTGGCGGCTCGCCGAGCGCGGCGCCGACGTCCTCGTACTCGAGAAGGACCGCGTCGGCTCCGGCGCCTCCGGCGCCGCCGGCGGGATCGTGCGGAACTTCTACCGCTCGCCCGCGATCACCGACGTCGTCCGGGATTCGGTGGAGATCTTCGAGGCCGAGCCCGAGGAGTTCGGCTTCCACCAGGTCGGCTACCTGGCCGCGGTCCCGCGGGCGCAGGTCGACGACCTGGTCGCGATCCGCGACCACCACGAGCGGGCCGGGTACGAGTCCGAGCTCATCGTGGGCGGCGAGCCCTGTCGCGAGTACCTCGCCTGGACCTGGCCCGACTGGGAGGCGGAGGTCGAGGCCGTCCTACACGAGCGCCGCGGCGGCTGGGCCGACGCGATGCGAACCGTGCGCCACCTCGCCGCCCGCGCCCGGGCGGCCGGGGCGAGGATCGAGGAGGGGGTGGAGGTGACCGGGTTCGAGCTCGGCCCGGACGGGGTCGAGGCGGTGCTCACGACGCGCGGCCCGGTGCGCTGCGAGGTCACGGTGCTCGCCCCGGGGCCGTGGGTGGGCCGGATGTGGGAGATGCTCGAGCAGCGCGCGGAGGTCGAGATCGCGCTCGACGGCGGCGTCGAGCGCCGGCCGCTGGTCGCCTACCTGAAGGCACAGGAGGGCGAGTTCCAGCTCACCGGCGAGGCAGCCGGCGCCGCCGGGCGGACGGGCCACGAGCCGCCCGTCGTCCACCTCGACCAGTCCGGGCCATTGCGCTCCGACCGCGACGGCGCCGAGCTCGCGCCAGGGCCGTGGGGGATCTACTTCCGCATCGGGCGCGAGGGGACCGAGGTCACGGGGGGCGGCCTGCCGGTGTTGCTGTCCGACCCCGACCTGGACCCGTACGGCCCCGACAACCCGATCCACGCCGCCGAGCCCGGTTTCGCCGAGTTCTTCACCTCGGGCCTGGCGGCGGCGATCGGACGCTTCCGCGGCCGATCGGCCGACTGGCGCGCGACCCCGGGCGGCGGGATCCTCTCTCACACCCCCGACAACTACCCGGTCTGCGACTGGGTGGCGCCGAACGCCTACGCGATCGTCGACTCCGGCCACAGCTTCAAGCTGCTCGCCCTCGGGCGGCTGGCGGCCGACGACGTGCTCGGCGGCGAGCCCCGGCTCGAGCCCTTCCGGCTGGCTCGGTTTGCAAGCGGCGCGACCCACCTGGCCTCGCGGGGCCCCTATCCGTGGACGTAGCGCTGAGACGCGCTGTCCTGGTCGTGCTCCTCGCGAGCCTCGCGACCGCGCCCGCCCTCGATGCCTCGGCCGCGCCGGCGAAGCCGTGCACGGACGCGAAGCTGAAGCCGGCGGTGCAGCGCCTCCTGATCGCCCTCAACCACGGGATCGAGGCGCGCATCGGGCGAGCGCTCGGGTCGCGTTCGACGTTTCGCGTCTACTCGCAGACGGAGCGCTACGGGCAAGGCGCTCGTGGCTTCTTCTCCAGCAAGGATCGCGGCGAGGTGATCGCGCACCTCGCGAAGCGGTTTTCGAAGGGCGACCGCTACCGCCTCGCGGATCTCCAAGCCAACGGATACGACCGCTCCCGCGACCTCTGCAACGTCGGCTTCGTGCTCAGGCGCCGGATCCACGGCGGCCCGTGGAGACCGTCCGTCGGCAAGGGCGCGCTCGATCGGCCCTCGGGGCGGATCGCCGTCTGGAACGTCGGCGGTCAGGCGCTGCCCGGCGCCTGAGACCACGCCTGGCGAGCCGGCTTACCTCAATTCTCCGTTGGTGGGCGTTGGTACGTTGGTGTGATGGCCGAGGTCCCGGATCGCCAGGAGCTCTTGACCGCTCTGACCACCGAGCACTTCACGCTCCAGGGCGCCCGCTCGCAGACCGCGAGCGAGAGCGCCTCCCGCGCCTCGCTCTACATCCTCGCGGTCTCCAGCGCCCTGGTCGCGCTGGGGTTCATCGGCCAGGCATCGCAGGTCGGCGACACCTTCGACGTCTTCGCCCTCACCGTGCTCCCGACGCTCTACGTCCTCGGCGTCTTCACCTTCGTGCGGGTCGTCGAGTGCGGCGCAGAGGACTTCCGCTACGGCGTCGCAATCAACCGGATCCGCAACTACTACAAGCAGATCGCCGGCGACCAGGCGGAGCTCTTCCTGCTCTCCGGGCACGACGACGGACGAGGGGTGTTCGAGAACGCCGCGGTGCCGCCCGAGGGGCGCAAGCAGTTCTTCACCTTCGCGACGGTCGTCGCCGTGGTCAACAGCGTGGTCGGTGGCAGCGCGATCGCAATCGCGCTCGGTGCGATCGCCGGTGCCTCGCTTGGCGTCGCCGCGGGCGTGGGCGGCGTCGCGGCGCTCGTCTCCCTTGTTGCTCTGCTTCGTTACGCCGACCGGCTGCTCGAGGAGCGCGCCGCCCGCACCGAGTCGATCTTCCCTTCGCCGCGGTAGCGTCCGCGCAAGACGAGCGCCCAGGCAAGGCAGCCGAAGGCCGCCGTGGATGCCACCGCCCGGACGATGTCCCACGCGACCCAGGGGGTCACGAAGTCGTCGCGCACAGCGGCCAGATTCTCGATGTGGGCGGGGTCACCCGCGTCCTTCAGCTCCTCGTTGAGCGGGAAGTGGATTCCGAAGGTGACGGCGACCGTCAACGTGTAGAGGGCGAGGCCGGCGACGATCCAGCCTCCGATCCTGGCCGGGCCGGAGCGACGCGCCTGAATGAGGGCGACCGCGGCGAGTGCCGGAGCACCGAGGAGGATCAGGAAGAAGGCGGGATTCTCGATCTTGTCGATCATGTGTTGCATCGCATCGACGAGCGTGCGGTCGTCGGCCGCGGTCAGGGCCGGCATGACGGCGATCTCGAAGGCGTAGAAGAGTCCCGCGTACAGGCCCATGGCGACCACGGCGGCGCCCAGCACGATGCCCGCATTGCGGTCGGCGTCCATCCGTTCTTTGTTTCCGTCGGCTGGAGAGCGCCGCTTCATGCTCGGGCGTCCAGCGGCCGCGGCGTCGATCGCGGTCGATCGCGGTGCCTCGCGAGCCAGGCCAGCGGTGCGAGGACGATGCGCTGCAGCCAGCGGGGCGGGAACGCTCCTTGCACCTCGTCCTCGAACTCCTGGGTGAACAGGGCGAGGTCGAGGGGCCTCGGGATGCCGCCCAACATCGTCCGGCCCTGCTCGGCGAGGCCGACGGCGGTCTCGAACAGCTGCTCCATCTTCAGCGCCGGGCGCACCTCGACGCGGACGAGCGCGTCACCGTCGCCGGCGTTCGCGAAGTCGTGTTTCTGACCGGGGGGGACGACGACCACCTCGCCGGGCCCCGCGACGACCCGCTTGCGTCCCATCCTGAAGCGCATCGTGCCCTCGACGACCTCGAAGCGCTCCTCCTGGTTCGGGTGGATGTGCTGGCCACCCGGGACCCGTCGGTTCGCGGGCAGCTCGAGGTCGATCGCCACCAGCTCGCCGCCCGTGTCCGCCGACGTCCGGCGGAACGTGATCCGCTCGCCGCTGGCCGGATTCTCGAGTGTCTGTCCTCTGTGTGCCATGGTCGCTCCGATCTGGTCGTGAAATGCAACACGTCCAGTCTTCCGCTCGGCTACAGGTCCGTCTATGGTCCAAACGAGCGAATACATGCTCGATCGTCCACTCCGCTGGACGATTCGGATCAGAACGTGCATACTTCGCGTCATGGAAGCCCCCGACCCCTTCCCGCCGGCGGATCCCCTCGGCGAGGCACTGCACTTCCTGCGGATGAACGGTGCCTACTACTGCCGCTCCGAGCTCACCGCACCATGGGGACTCACGCTGCCGCCGATGCCGGGATACCTCTGGTTCCACGTGGTCACCTCGGGCCGGCTCTGGCTCGAGACCGGGGAGGAGGAGCGGGGATGGATTCAGCTCGGAGACCTCGCGCTCGTGCCGCACGGGGAGGGTCACGTCCTGCGCAGCGAACCGGGTGCTCCCGCGCCGGGGATTCTCGACCTCGAGCGTGAGGCCGTCAGCGATCGCTACGAGATCCTTCGCCACGGCGAGGGTGGCGCGCCCGCCAGCCTCATCTGCGGGGCCGTGCGCTTCGAGCACCCCGCCGCCGGCAACCTCATCGACATCCTGCCGTCGACGATCCACATCGAGGCGTCCAGCTCGCCCAGGCTGGAGTGGATGCAGAGCGTGCTGCGGCTGATGGCCTCCGAGGCCGGCGAGCTCCGGCCCGGCGGTGAGGCCGTGATCACGCGCCTCGGGGACATCCTCGTGATCCAGGCGATCCGGGCCTGGATCGAGAGCGATCCGGCCGCGCAGAAAGGCTGGCTGGGAGCGCTCCAGGACCCCCAGATCGGGCGCGCCATCTCGAGCATTCATCGCGATCCCGCTCGGAGATGGACCGTCGCGTCACTGGCCCACGAGCTGGCGATGTCGCGCTCGGCGTTCGCCGCCCGCTTCACCGAGCTCGTCGGCGAGCCGGTGATGAGCTACGTCGCCCGCTGGCGCATGCAGGTCGCGGTAGCCGCGCTGAAGGACGAGGGCGCCACGGTCGGCCAGCTCGCCGACCGGCTCGGCTACCGGTCCGAGGCCGCGTTCAGCCGCGCCTTCAAGCGCGTCACGGGCGTCTCGCCGGGAGCTTTGAGGAGAAGCGCCGGCGAGCAGGACCGATCGCTGGTCGCCGCCGCGGGCTGAGGCCGGAGGGTGGACTCGGCGGATCAGGCCTCGAGCGGCGAGCGCCTAGGCCGGCCCCGCAACGCCGATCAGGTGACCCTCGGGGTCGGTGAAGTGGCCGATCGCCAGATCAGCCCCCTCGTTGACTTCAGGGCCCATCCGGCGCTTCCCACCGAGGCTTTCGGCCTGTTGGAGCGCGGCTTCGACGTCGGGAACGCCGACGTAGAAGATCGCATGGCCTTCGTACCCGGCCCCTCCGCCAACACCGCCCGGAATCCCGGTCCCGTCGCTGGTCGTGTTGCGGTCCACGAAGCCGTAGTTACCCGGCTCGGAAATCACCGGCGCAACGGGAGCGCTCGTGTCGAACTCCCATCCGAAGAGGCCGCCGTAGAAGCCACGCAGCTTGTCGGGATCCTCCCCGGTGACCTCGAAATGCACCACTGGATTGCCCATCGCCCGTCCTTTCCGCGCTGCCGATCGTCGCCGCGATCGTAGCCCGCTCACACCCGCATCCGGCGGGCGCGCAGCGCCGCGTAGATCGGGCAGCAGGCCTCGGCGACGGCCGCGTCGTGCTCGGAGAGGGTCGTCTCGCGCGGGCGCCAGGGCTCGAACCCGGTGGAGGACCAGACGGCGGAGTACCAGTGCGGTGCCCACACGCCGTCGGACGCACGCGGGCCCTGCGGCCAGGACAGCATCCGATCGGTGAACGGAATGCCCAGCCAGTCACACAGGCGGCGCAGGTGCGCCTCGGGCGCGCCGAGGAAGTCCCTCGCGTCGAGGATCGGCACCTCCGTCTCGTGCTCGTCCCACAGCTCCATCAGCCACCCCTGCTGAGGCAGCCCGATGTCGTCGGGCTCGCAGGTCTCCCGGGCACGGACGTACGAGGCGACGACCTCGACCGGGTCGCGGATCAGCAACACGTTGCGGAAGCCCAATGTCCAGCGCAGGTCCATGTCACGTGAGACGTGGTGGGCCATGTGCTTGGCGTAGTGGACGTGCCGACCCGGCGGCAGCGGCGCGGAGAGGCCGGCGACGGCCGTGCCGAGGTCGGTGGGCTGGGAAGCGATGACCGCATCGCGCACGGGGTGGTCGATGCCGGTGCGGGCGAGGTAGGCCGCGTACAGCGGCTCGTCGACGACGACCGTGTCCGGGCGGTTCTCGAACGCGCGCATCATCGCCGTGGAGATGTTCCGCGGCCCGGACCACATCGCCACCCGTACGTCGTCACTCGAACCCGCCGCCTCAACAGCGGCGGACCTCCGCTTCGCCCTATCGGGCTCCGCGATCACAGGGCGACGCGTGCCGCCACGTCGGCGTCGACGAGCTCGCGGTACAGCGCCTGAAGGCGCTCGACCATCGGCCCGCGGCGCCCATCGCCGATCGTGCGACCGTCCACGGACCGGACGGGCACGACGCCTGCGAACGTGCCGGTGACGAACGCCTCGCGGGCGGCGTAGACGTCGGTGAGGCTGAACGTCGTCTCCCGTGCCGGGATGCCGTTGGCACGGCACGTCTCCAGCACGTTGGCGCGCGTGATCCCCGCGAGGCAGTAGCGGCCGTCGGAGGTCAGCACCTCCGGCCTGTCGTCGGGGCCGACCACGACGAAGAAGTGCGTCGAGTTGCACGTCGCCACGAACCCGTGCGGGTCGAGCATCAGCGCCTCGTCGGCGCCGGCGGTGTAGGCCTGGATGCAGGCGGTGATGTCGTTGAGCTTGGAGTGCGCGTTGAGCTTGGGGTCGAGCGTGTCCGGGGTGGCGCGACGCACGTGCGTCGTGAAGAGCGTGATGCCCTCGGTCACCGTCGCCGGCAGCGGCTCCTTGTGCTCGGCCACGATCACGACGGTCGCGGGCCCGATCGTCACGCGCGGATCCTGGTAGGGCGTGCGCTTGATGCCGCGGGTGACCATCAGCCGCACGTGCACCCGGTCGGTCATCTCGTTGGCCCGCAGCGTGGAGTAGACCGCCTCGGTCAGCTCGCGGCGGCTGCGGCCAACGTCGAGCATGATGGCCTTCGCGCCTTCGAAGAGGCGGTCGAGATGACGCTCCAGGAAGGCGGGATGGCCCGCCCGCACGCGCAGGCCCTCCCACACGCCGTCACCGAGGACGAAGCCCGCGTCGAACACGGACACGACGGCCCGCTCGCGCGGCACGAGCTCGCCGTTGACCCAGACGAGGATGCGCTCGTTGCGCGCGTCGTCCTCGAAGTCGTGCGTACCGTGGGCCATGGCGCAAGAACCCTACGGACCGCTGTGCGCCGCTAGGGCGCTCGCGCGAAGCAGGCAGATCCGCAGGCGGACGAGGATCGCTGCGGCCCAGAGGATCACCGCGACCCGCAACACCGTCGCGGAGAGCCCGCCCCGGTCCTCGAACGAGCCGAGGATCGGCTCGTCGGCGAACAGGTCGATCGCCTCGGCGATCAGGGCCGCCGCCACCAGCGCGCCGGCTGCGGAGAGCACGCAGAGACGGACCGTGAGCTTGCCGAGCTCCGGCCGGACGATCGCGATCCACGCGAACAGCCCGGCGAGCACTCCGGCCGCGAACTGACCGAGCCCCGGCACCTTGACCGTTCCGGCGACGAGGAAGATCAGCAGTGGCAGCGTCAGCGGAAGCGCCGTCCGGCCGAGGGGCGTGAACGGCTGAGGAGCGACCTGCGGTCCGGCGGGTCGCGGCCGCCGACTCGCCGCGGCGGGCGCCCAGAACCCCGCCGCGCCCACGCCGACGACGATCCCGAGCACCGCCCAGAACGCCTTGATCTCGAACCACCACCAGAGCAGGGCGAACAACCCGAGGATGACCGCGGCACCGACGAGGTACGCGCGCCAGGACGGCGGGAGGCGCGAACGCAGCACGATTCGACCTTAGTTCGCGGCGAAGACGTATCGACCTCGGGTGTGGATAGGCTGACCGTCGCTTGATCGCCGATATGCACTGTCACTATCCGATGCACCTCCTGGTCGAGGAGCCGGATCCGCGACTCGAGCGCATGGTGCGGATCCGCCGGCCGTACTGGGTCAACAAGCTGCGCGCCGCGTTGCTGGCGCTCGCCGCCCGGCTGCTCAACTACCGCCAGTACAACGACCACTGGCGTGTCGACCTCGAGGGGCTCGAGGCCTCCGACGTGTGCGTCGTCTTCTCGGTCCTCTACCAGCCGTTCGCGGAGATCGACTTCGACGAGCCGGCGGGCGCCCCGCCGGAGCCCGGCTACTTCACCGACCTCAACGACCAGCTCCGGGCTGTGGAGCAGGGGTTGCTCGAGATCGACCCCCAGCGCAAGCGTCATCAGGTGGCCACCAACCTCGCCGAGCTCGACCTGGCGGTGAGCGAGAACAAGGTCGCCTTCCTTCACTGCGTCGAGGGCGGCTTTCACCTCGGCGCGACCGCGGACGAGGTGAAGCGCAACGTCGAGGACCTGGCGGGCAAGGGAGTCGTCTACGTCACCCTGGCCCATCTCTTCTGGCGCCAGGTCGCGACGAACGCGAACGCGCTTCCGTTCCTACCCGACGCGATCTACAAGCTCTTCTTCTGTCAGCCGAACATCGGCCTGGCGCCGCTCGGCGAGGCCGCTGTCGACGCGATGTACCGCCACCGGGTGCTGATCGACCTCAGCCACATGAACCAGAACGCCCTCGACAAGACCTTCGCCCGCCTCCGGGGCCTCGACGAGGAGCACGGGGCGGATCCCAAGGACTTCCCGGTGATCGTCTCGCACGGCGCCTTTCGCTGCGGGCGCCAGTCCTACACCCTGAGCGCCGAGACGGTCGAGGCGATCGCCGCCCGCGACGGCGTCATCGGGCTGATCCTCGCCCAGCACCAGCTCAACGACGGGATCGTCCGCGGCGAGACCAAGGATTTCGAGCAGACGATGGAGGTGATCTGCCGCCACGTCAGCGAGATCCACCGGGTCACCGGCAGCTACGACAACATCGGGATCGGCACGGACCTCGACGGCTTCATCAAGCCGACGATGACCGGGCTCGAGTACGCGTCGGACCTGTGGAAGCTGCGCGAGCCGCTCGAAGAGTGCTTTCCGGGGCAGTCGGAGCGCATCCTCTCTCAGAACGCGCTGCGCGTCGTCCGCAAGGTGCTGGCCGCGAGGACGCCCTCCTAGGCGCCGGGCGCGAACTCGATCCGGGCGTCGATCGAGACCTCCGTCCGCAGGCTGTTGGCGATATAGCACTGCTCGTGCGCGAGGGCGACGTAGCGGCGGATGCGCTCCTCGGCGACCTCGCCCTCGCCCGCGATCACGATCCGCGGCCGCAGCTCAATCGCCGTGATCCGCAACGGCTCGTCGTCCTCGGGCATCACCCCGGTCGCCTCGTCGGAGTAGTCGACGACGTCGATCCGCGCCCGGGCGCAGATCGCGAGGAAGGAGAGCAGCTGGCAGGAGCTGGCCGCCACGACCAGCAGCTGCTCGGGGTTCGGAAGCTCGGGGTTGCCACCGAACGCCCGGTCGCCGCTGAGCTCGAGCTCGGGTTTGGCCGGCGGCGCCGCGACGCGGTGGTTTCGGTCGTAGTCCTCGTAGCCGACGCCGGTCGAGCCGCTCCACGCCAGCCGGCAGCGGTACTCGTGGACGCCGCTCAGGTCTCGCGCCACTCGTAGGGAGGGAACCGGACGGCGAGGATCTGCTCGGAGATCTGTCGGCGTCGGGTCACGATTTGCGCAGATTAGTCGAGGCCGGTTCCGCGGAACCGCGGCGCGCGCAGGAGCCGGGTGTCCCTCCGACGACCTCCCGAGTTGTACGTATCGGGTATGTCTAATTCGGGAGGCTGTCGGACGGGGTGCCCCCCAACTTCGATCGGCGGTTCCGCGGAACCGCCGGCGCGCGCCGGCGTTAGCCCGCCGCGATCAGCGCCACGCCCGCGAGCGCGACGCAGACCCCGGCCGCCTGGATCGGGGCGAGGCGCTCGCCCAGGAAGGCTCGCGCCAGCACCACGGTGCCGATCGGATAGAGCGACGCGAGCACGGCGACCACGCTGAGCAGGCCGGTGTCGGCACCGAGCGTGAAGCAGGCGTTGGCGCCGACGTCGAGCAGGCCGATCAGGGCGAGCGACGGCATCAGCGCCGGATCGCCGCCGAGTCGCGGGCGCATGGCCGCCATCACGACGATCAGCGCGAGCCCGGCGGTCGCCCGTGCGATGAGCAGCGCCCAGAACGGGTCCGCGTCGTCGATCGCGGCGTCCATGCCGACGAAGAAGCCGCCGAATCCGAGCGCCGCCACCCCACTCAGCACGAGGGCCTCGCGCGAGTCCCCGCCCTCGGTCGCCGAGCGCTGGACCCGGGTGGCGAGGAAGACCCCGGCGAACGCCGCGGCCATCCCGGCAACCTGGAGCACGTCGAGACGCTCGCCGGTGGCGATCGCGACGATCACCGGGACGGCGGCGGCGCCGCTCGCCGAGACCGGGGAGATCACGCTCATCGTCCCGATCGCCAGCGCGCGGTACAGCGCGGCGATGCCCACGAGCTGGCTGACGCCGGCGATCACGGCCGGCGTCAGGCTGCCCGCATCGGGGACCTCGGGCGCGGAGATCGCGACGACCGCCGCGATCGCGGCGAGCCCTGTGAGCTGGCTGACGAGGAGCACGGTCGCCAGCGTCAGCCGGCGGGCGCGGATCCCCCCGAGGAAATCGGCGCAGCCCCAGCAGAAAGCCGCAGCTACTCCGAGCGCTACCGCGGCCATCGCCGCGGGTCAGCCCGAGGCCGGGCCCGCCGTGGCGGCGCTCGCGCGCGCCGCGCGCTGGGCCGCGGCGCGGGCGCGATCGATCCGCGGATCCGCCTGGGCCGCGGCGAGGTTGGTCGCCACCAGCTCGGCGCCGCCGAGGGCGGCGGCTGCCGCGAGCTCGCCGGCGACCACCGCGTCGGCCCGGAACGCCCAGGTGCCGGCCTGCGCGGTCTCCGCGGCCGCCTCGGCGACCTCGGCGGCGCATTCGGCGATCGCCAGCGGTGGCTCGGCCGCCTGGTCGAGCGCTCGCGCCCGCTCGCCCGGCTCGCTCGCCGCGAGCACCCGCCCGTAGGCGGCGGCGTCCTCGTCGGCCGCTGCGAGCAGCCGCCGGCGCAGCTGGCCCGCCTCGCCGACCAGCGCTCGCAGGTGGGCCTCCTCCGCCGCCCGGCCACCGCCGCCCTCGGCCGCGATCCGATCCGCCGCCAACCCCGCGGTCAGCTCGACCAGGGCAGCGCCCGCCGCGCACGCGAGCGCGGAGGCCACGCCGGCGGCCGGCGGCTGGGTCCGCGAGGCGAGCGCCGCCAGCGCCTCGCTCACCCGACGGTCTGCGAGTCCCGTCATCGCGATCGCCCGCTCAGAAGAGGCCGACCGTGCGGCCCTCGGCGTCGATGTCGACGTCGAAGGCGGCCGCCGTCTTGCCGAGCCCGGGCATCTGCTGGATGTCGCCGCAGAGCGGCACCAGCCAGCCGGCCCCGGTGTAGGCGCGCAGGTCGCGGACCTGAAGCTGGAACCCGGTCGGCGCCCCGAGGAGGGTCGGGTCGGCCGAGAGCGAGAGGTGGCTCTTGGCCATGCAGACCGGAAGCTCGGCGAGGCCCTGGTCGGTGAACTGCTTGATCTTGGTCTCCGCCTGCATGTAGTAGACGACCTCGGAGGCTCCGTAGACGCGCTTGGCGATGGTCTCGATCTTCTCCTTGATCGTGTTCCGATTCTCGTACAGAAGGCCGAACTCGTTCGGCTGCTCGCATGCCGCGACCACCGTCTCGGCCAGGTCGGCGACGCCCTTGCCGCCCTGTACGAAGCCGTCGCTGACCGCCGCGGCGAAGGCGCCGGCCTCGGTCGCGAGCCGGGTCACCAGCTCGACCTCCTCGTCGGTGTCCTCGGGGCGGCGGTTCACCGCGACGACGGCGGGGACGCCGAACTCGCCGACGATCTCGAGGTGGCGGCGCAGGTTCGCGATCCCCGACTCGACGGCGGCCAGGCCCTGGGAGCTGCTCGTGCGCGGGTCGTCGTCGAGCCCGCCGTGGTGCTTGAGCGCGCGCACCGTGGCGACGAGGACGACGGCGCTCGGTGCGATGCCGCCGGCGCGACAGACGATGTCGAAGAACTTCTCCATCCCCATGTCCGAGCCGAAGCCGGATTCGGTGACCACGTACTCGCCCAGCTTGAGGCCGAGCAGGTCGGCGATCAGCGACGAGTTGCCGTGGGCGATGTTCGCGAACGGGCCGGCGTGCATCAGGCACGGCTGGCCCTCGAGGGTCTGGATCAGGTTCGGCTTGATCGCGTCCTTGAGCAGCACGGTCATCGCGCCGGCGGCGCCGAGGTCCTCCGCGGTCACCGGCTCGCCGGCGCGGGTGTACGCGGCGGTGATCCGGCCCATGCGCGCGCGCAGGTCCTGGAGGTCGCGGGCGACGGCGAGGATCGCCATCACCTCGGAGGCGGCGGTGATGTCGAAGCCGCTCTCGCGCGGGTAGCCGTTGGCGGCTCCCCCGAGGCCGAGCGCGACCTGCCGGAGGGCGCGGTCGTTCATGTCCACGGCACGCTTCCAGGTCACCTTGAGAGCGTCGATCCGGTGCGGGTTGCCGTGCAGGATCGAGGCGTCGAGGATCGCCGCGAGCAGGTTGTTGGCGGCCCCGATCGCGTGGATGTCGCCGGTGAAATGGAGGTTGAGGTCTTCCATGGGCACCACCTGCGCCAGGCCGCCGCCGGCGGCGCCGCCCTTCATCCCGAACACCGGTCCGAGCGACGGCTCGCGCAGGCAGAGGACCGGGCTGCGGCCGATGTAGCCGAGGCCCTCCGTGAGCCCGACCGAGGTCGTCGTCTTGCCCTCGCCGGCCTTGGTCGGCGTCATCCCGGCGACGCAGACGAGCTTGCCGTCGGGCCGGTCGGCGAGCCGGTCGATCGCCTTCAGCGAGATCTTGCTCTTGTAGCGGCCGTAGAGCTCGATCTCGTCCGGCTCGAGCCCGATTCGCTCGCCGATCTCGCCGATCGGCAGAAGCTCGGCTTCCTGGGCGATCTCGAGGCTTGACTTCATCGCCACATCCCTTCTTGGTCGATCAATGTGAGACGGCCGCCGCCCCGATCTCGGAGATCAGGCGGTCGCGGTAGAAGCGCTCGAGCGCAAATGGCTCGATCAGCGCCGGGGTGCTGTCGGTGGCGATCAGCTCGGCGATCGTCTTGCCGACGATCGGCGCGGCCTTGAAGCCGTACGTGCCCCAGCCGGCGCTGACCAGGAAGCCGTCGACCTCGGTTCGGCCGAGGATCGGGCTGTAGTCGGGGCTGATGTCGCAGAGCCCGGCCCAGCTGCGAAGGATGCGCGACCGCTCGAGCTGCGGGAAGAGCTCGAGCGTATGTCGGGAGGACTCCTGGATGAAGTTGAGCGTGCCCTGCTGGCGGTAGGTCGTCCAGGGCTCGATCTCGGCCCCGATCAGGAACTCGCCCCGATCGGTCTGGGAGATGTAGACGTGCATCTGGGAGGAGACGATCACGACGTCGAGCAGCGGCTTCAGCGGCTCGGTGACGAAGGCCTGGAGGATGTGGGTGGTGATCGGCAGCTCGACCTCCGCCATCGCCGCGACGGTCGAGCTCCAGCCCGCGGTCGCGCTGACCACGTGCCCGGCGGCGATCTTGCGCCCGTCGCGTAGCGTGACGCCGGTCGCGCGCCCGTTCGAGCGGTCGATCCCGGTCACCTCGGTGTAGGGGTGGATCTCGGCGCCGCCGGAGTCGGCCCCGCGGGCCAGCCCCCAGACCACCGCGTCGTGGCGGATGATCCCGCCGGGCGGGTGATAGAGCGCCCCCATCACCGGATAGATCGCGTCCCTTTCGAGCGACATCGCCGGGGCCAGGCGCCCGACCTCCTCAGGCCCGATCACGCGCGAGTCGATCCCCGCCAGCCGGTTGACCTCCGCGCGCTCGGTCATCACGAACATCGCCCGGTCGGTGTGGGCGAGCGTCAGGTGGCCCTGCTGGGAGAAGAGGAGGTTGAAGCTCAGCTCGGCTCCGAGCCCCTCGTAGAGCTTGACCGAGGCGTCGTAGAAGCGCGCCCCCTCCGGCGTCTTGTAGTTCGAGCGCAGGATCGTGGTGTTGCGGCCCGCGGCGCCGGAGCCGATGTAGTTCTGCTCGAGCACGCAGACGTCGCCGATCCCGTGGTCGCGGGCGAGGTAGTAGGCGATCGCCAGCCCGTGCGAGCCGCCGCCGACGATGACCACGTCGTAGCGGTCGCGAAGCTCGCCGGCGCGGCGCCACATGCGGCGCTTGCGGAACAGATCACGCATCCGGGCCGGCCTCTCCCGCGCGCAGCGCGTCGACTCCCACCGCGCGGCCGCCGAGCTGCTCAGCCGCGTCGACGAACACGGTCCAGACGTACTGGGCGTAGCCGGCTCCGAACAGGTGCAGGTAGCGATCGCCCCGCTCGCGCAGGATCATCCCCGCCGTGCGCGCCACCGAGACCGGCGCAAAGCCGCACTCGGCGAACCGATCGGGGCGCAGGTCGAGCGCGGTCGCGCGCGCGAACGTCTCCCGGGCGAGCGGGCCGGTGACGGCGTTGGAGCCGAGCGCGGTGGTGACCTCGGTGACCGTGGCGAAGCCGGACTCCGCGGCTGCGGTCTCGAGCTCGTCACGCAGGCTCGCGGTCGTCTCGGGCGGCGACACCGCGAGCACCCGGTCGGCGGTGACTGGGCACCACCAGACGCCCTCGCTGTGCGTCGCGCGCCCGGGCTCGAGCGCCGCGCCGCCGGCGACCCGGGCGACGATCGCCGCGACCGCGTCGGGCTCGGCCTGGAGCTCGAGCTTGCCGAGGAAGGAGAGGTCCGCGATCCCGACCGTCGTCCTGCACGCCGCCGCCTCCTGCTCCGCGGCGCCGAAGTCGGCGACGACCCGCCATCCATCGCGCTCGGCGAACCGGGCGCGATCGCGCCGGTGCACCCACTCGATCGGGCTGCACTGCGGAGGCCGCCGCTGGTCGAACTCGACCGTGGCGTCGGGGGCGAGGAACTCGAAGCTCATCCGCGCAGCTTCTCCTGGTCGGGGTCGTAGAAGGGCGCGGTCTGCACCCGGGCGCTGAGGCGGCGGCCGTCGTCGGCGAGCGTGATCGAGGTCCCGTCCTCGGCCAGCGCGGCCGGCACCCACGCCATCCCGATCGTGTGCCCGAGCAGCGGCGAGTAGCGCGACGAGGTCACCCGGCCGACCGGCTGGTCGTCGGCGACCACTGCGGCGCCCTCGGTCGGCACCGCGCCGTTGGCGATCGCGAAGCCGACGAGCATGTTCTCGTTGCCGCGCTCCTGCACCGATTCGAGCGCCCAGCGACCGATGAAGTCCTCCTCCTTGTCGAGCTTGACGATCCACGGCATCGCAGCCTCGAACGCGTTCGACTCGGCGTCGGTGTCCTGGCCGACGAGGATGTGGAGCTTCTGCAGCCGCAAGACGCGCTGCGGCTCGAGCCCGAACGGCCTGATCCCGTGGTCCTGGCCGGCGGCGAGGACGGCATCCCAGAGGTGCTCGGCGAGCGCGGCGGGGCAGTGGAGCTCGTAGCCGAGCTCGCCGACGAACCCGATCCGCAGCAGCAGGCAGGGAACGCCGGCGATGTGGGCGCGCTTGCCGTCGAGGTATGAGAAGGAGTCGTTCGAGCAGTCGAGCTCGGTGAGCCCGGAGAGGATCTCCCGTGACGCGGGCCCGGCGAGGTTGAACGCCGCCAGGCCCTGGCTGACGTCGGTCAGATGGACCTCCATGGCCCACTCGGACAGCCACCAGGCGAACCAGCTCTCGACCGCCTCGGCGCCGCTCGAGGTGGTGGTGACATAGAAGGACTCGTCGTCGAGGCGGCAGACCGTGCCGTCATCGGTGATCCGGCCGGCGTCGTCGCCGAGCACCCCGTAGCGGATGCGGCCCGTCTTCAGGTTGTCGAAGCGGTTCGGGTACAGCAGGTTGAGGAAGGCGCCCGCCTGCGGCCCGCGCACCAGCAGCTTGCCCAGGGTCGAGACGTCGATCAGCCCCGCCCCCTCGTGGACCGCCATCGTCTCGCCCTCGGGGTCGCCGTAGTCGTAGGCGCGCCGCCAATCGCCCGCCCAGAGCACGTTGCCGCCGAGCTCCTGGTGGCGACCGTGGACCGCCGAGCGCTTCGCGGGCTCGAACGGCCGGCCCGCGAGCGCGCCCATCGGCACGCTCGACCACGGCGGGCGGGCGGTGGTCAGCCCGACCTCGCCGACCGGGGTTCCGGTCTCGGCGGACATCTGGCGGACCGAGGCGAGCTGGCACATGCGCCCTTGGCAGGGACCCATGGTCAGCGTCGTGTAGCGCTTCAGCAGCTCGAGCGAGTCGAAGCCCTCGTCGATCGAGAAGGCGATGTCGTCCGTGGTCACGTCCTCGCACAGGCAGGCGAAGCACTTGCCGTGCCCGCGGCCGGCCCCGGAGGCGGCGGCAGGGACGACCTCGACCACCGGCCGGACCCCCTCGCTCAGCCGTTCGCGCTCCGTCGCCACGCGCTCGCTCTCCTGCTCGTCGCCGAGCCCGAGCGAGATCGCGGCCTCGGCACCGGCGACCGCTCCCGAGAGCTCGGCGAGCTCGGCCGAGCCGTGCCCGGCGACCGCGCCCGCGGCGAAGATCCCGGGCGGGGCTTCGTCGGGGAGATAGGCGGCCCGGTCCTCGTCCCAGCGCGCCTTGGCTCCCGCCTGCAGCAGCAGCGAGGTCGCCGGGACCGTGCCGCCGGAGACGGCGATCAGATCGCAGTCGATACCGCGCTCGCTGTCGGCGATCCAGCGGCCGCCGGGATCGAGCTCGGCGACCACCGCGCCCCGCACCTCGCCGCGCCCCAGCGCGCGCACCACCGCATGCCCGCGCAGCAGGCCGATCCGCGCCTGCTCGATGCGCCCCGCAAGCTCCTCGTCGGCGCCGCTCGCGCGCGCGTCGGCGATCGCGGCCACCTCGACGCCCGCCTCGGAGAGCGCCAGCGCCGCCTCGAGGCCCCGGTCGCCGGTCGTGGCCACGACCGCCCTGCTGCCCGGGCGGACGCCGTAGAGGGAAGCGAGCCGCTGCGCTCCCGAGCACAGCATCACCCCCGGGAGGTCGTTGCCCTCGAACATCAGCGGCTGCTCGATCGACCCGGTGGCGGCGACGTGGTGTTCGGCGCGCACCTGGTGCAGCGTGCTGCCGCTCCAGACCGGGACGATCCCGTCGAAGAAGCCGAGCGCCGCGGCGGGCGCCAGGACCTCGACCCCCGCGGAGCGCACCCGCTCGCCGGGCTCGCGCGCCCGCTCGGCGCCGGCCCCCGCCAGCAGCGCGCCGCCGAGCTCCGGGCCATCGTCGACGAGGACGACGTCGGCGCCGAGCTCGGCCGCCCGGAGCGCCGCGGCCATCCCGGCCGCGCCGCCGCCGATCACGAGCACGTCCGCGTGCCGGCGGCGGTATTCGGTCCGCCACTGCCGCTCGGGTTGCCGGCGCGCGAGGCGGCCGAGCCCGGCCGCGTTGCGGAGCACCTTCTCGTACAGCGGCCACAGCCGCCGCGGCCGGATAAAGGTCTTGTAGTAGAAGCCCGGCGGCGTCAGCCGCTTGCCGAAGATGTCGGTGGCCCGCATGACGTCGAAGTCGAGCGACGGCGCGGCGTTCATGTGGGTGACGGCCATCCCCTCGCGCACGGGCTCGGTGCAGGCGCGGACGCCGGGCGACCCGTCGACGTCCACGAGGCAGTTCGGGCACTGGCCGGCGCAGCAGAAGAGCCCGCGGGGGCGGTGGTACTTGAAGCTGCGCGAGAGCACCTTGCGCCCGCCGGCGGCGAGCGCGGAGCCGATCGTGTCGCCCTCGAACGCCTCCACCGGCTTGCCGTCGAAGCTGAAGCGCACGGTCCGATCCCGGTCGATCAGCTCGCGCGGGGTGGGGGGCAGGCGGCTCATCGCCCGGGGAGGCCGACCCACTGGACCTCGTTGGTGCGCGTGTCGCGGTCCGCGAGGAACCACGCGCGGCAGCCGGAGCGGTGATACCACCACTCGCGCTGGACTCCGGCGACGTTGCGGCGGAAGTAGTTGTAGGAGTTCAGCTCGCGCTCGGACGGCTTGCTCGAGGGTCGCGGAACGACCTCGCCGCCGTAGGCGAAGTCGGTGACCTCGCGCTCGCCGCAGTTGGGACAGATGAGAAGAAACGACATCGCGTTCGGGCCGATTTCGGCCTTCGGCAACACACTAGACAAATTGGTACAAAGACGCAAGAGCGTCGCGAGCGCGGGTTTTCGCGCCCACGCCCGAGTATGTGGCCCGCCCACATATGCGGCGGCGGAATATTGACGCTGCGGCCATTGTCGGCGCCCGGCTTATGTGAGATACAACAGGGCCATGGCGGCGCGCAAGACAGCCGAGGACGTCCGGCGAGCGGTTGCCGAGGACGGGGTCGAGTTCCTCTTCGCGCAGTTCGTCGACATGCACGCGAAGCCGAGCGCGAAGCTGATTCCGGCGGCGCAGCTCGACGGCCTGCTCACCGACGGCGCCGGGTTCGCCGGCTTCGCCGCCGGCGACATCGGGCAGACCCCCGACAACCCCGACCTGATCGCGATGCCGGACGTCGGCACGTTCACCCAGCTGCCGTGGAAGCCCGAGATCGGCTGGTTCGCGTGCGACGCGACCGTCGAGGGCGAGGAGTGGCCGTACTGCCCGCGCACGATCCTCCGGCATCAGATCGAGCGCGCCCGCGACGCGGGCTTCGAGTTCAAGATCGGCATCGAGCTCGAGTACTTCCTCCTCCGGCGCACCGAGGACGGCGGGATCGAGATCGCGGACCAGCTCGACACGCTCGAGCAGCCCTGCTACGACATCCGCGCGCTCACCCGCTCCTTCGACTTCGTCTCCGACGTGATGCGGCACGTCAATTCGCTCGGCTGGCAGATGTACGCCACCGACCACGAGGACGCCAACGGCCAGTTCGAGCAGAACTTCGACTTCGCCGACGCCCTCACGACCTGCGACCGGGCCGTCTTCTACCGCTACATGGTCGAGGCCATGGCCCAGGAGCGCGGCCTGATCGCGACGTTCATGCCGAAGCCGTTCGCGCACCTGACGGGTAACGGCTGCCACTTCCACATGAGCCTCTGGGACGGCGACACGAACGTGTTCGATCGCGACCGCGGCGACGACCCGCGCAATCTCGGCCTCAGCGACACGGCCTACAACTTCATCGGCGGCCTGAAGAAGCACGCCAAGGCCTACATCGCGCTCAGCGCCCCGACGGTCTCCTCCTACAAGCGCCTGGTGACCGGCGCGCCGACCAGCGGCGCCACCTGGGCCCCGGCCTACGTCACCTACGGGTGGAACAACCGGACGATGATGCTCCGCATCCCCGAGGCGGGGCGGATCGAGGACCGGACCGTCGACGGCTCCTGCAACCCCTACCTCGCCGCGACCGCGATCCTCGCCGCCGGCATGGACGGGATCGAGAATGAGATCGACCCGGGCGATCCCACCTCGGCCAACATGTACGAGATGAGCGAGGAAGAGCGACGCGAGAGGGGGATCGAAGTCCTCCCGGCGAACCTGCTCGACGCGACCCGGGAGCTCGACGGCGACGAAGCGCTGCGCAAGGCCTTCGGCTCGGTCGGCGACGAGGACTACATCGACTACTTCATCCGCTGCAAGCGGCGTGAGTGGCAGGCGGCGCACGAGCAGATCACCCAATGGGAGATCGACCGCTACCTGCAGCTCTTCTGACCTCATGTGCGGGATCGCCGGCCTATTCAGCAAGTCGAATGAGATCGAGGAGCGGCTCGGCTCGCATCTGAGCGCCATGCTCTCGCAGCTCGCCGACCGCGGCCCGGACAGCGCCGGGGTCGCGCTCTACCGCGACCAGGCGCCGCCGGGGTCGTGCAAGGTGTCCCTGTTCTCGCCCCAGGCTGCCGCGCCGTGGTCGGCGCTGGCGCAGGAGCTGGGCGAGAAGTTCGGCGCGGTGGGCGAGCCCGAGGTACGCGCCTCGCACGCGCTCTTCGTCGTGCCGGCGGCGCCCGCGGACATCCAGGGCTGGCTCGGCCGCAGCCACCCCGAGCTGCGGGTGATGAGCGTCGGCGAGCGGATCGAGATCTACAAGGAGGCCGTCGACCCGCGCGACTTCGTCGAGCGCTTCGGGCTCGCCGACGTCGCCGCCAGCCATGCGCTCGGGCATACCCGGATGGCGACCGAGAGCCGGGTGACGACCCAGCACTCGCACCCGTTCTCGACCGGGCTCGACCTCTGCCTCGTGCACAACGGCTCGCTCTCCAACCACAACCGGCTGCGCGCCTTCCTGCGGCGCCAGGGGATCGAGTTCCAGACCGACAACGACACGGAGGTCGCGGCCGGATATCTGACCTGGAGGCTCTCCGAGGGCGACGACCTCGAGCAGGCGCTGCGCGGCTGCCTCGCCGACCTCGACGGCTTCTACACCTTCGCCGTCGGCACCGCCGACGGCTTCGCAGTCCTCCGCGACCCGATCGCCTGCAAGCCGGCGGTGCTCGCGGAGACCGACGACTGGGTCGCGATGGCCTCCGAGTACCGGGCGATCGCCGTCCTGCCCGGAGCCGACGAGGCGGAGCTCTGGGAACCGGAGCCGGGCCGCGTCTACTCATGGCAGCGCGCGATGGTGGCGTGAGGGTCGCGGACCCGGGAGTCGAGTCGGTCGACCTCACGATCACCTCGGTGAGGGAGCTCAACCAGCGGCTCCACGACCTCGAGGCGGGCGGCTCCCAGTGGCGGATCTCGAACCCCAACGGCGCGCACGCGCTCGCCGTCGGCCTCGACGTCGACGCCGAGGTCGTGATCGACGGCCACGTCGGCTACTACTGCGCCGGGATGAACAAGCTCGCGACCGTCCGGATCGTGGGCAACGCCGGGGTCGGGGTGGCCGAGAACATCATGTCCGGCACGGTGATCGTCGAGGGCGACGCGAGCCAGTCGGCCGGCGCCACCGGGCGCGGCGGGCTGCTCGTGATCCGCGGGAGCGCCTCGGCGCGCTGCGGGATCTCGATGAAGGGGGTGGACATCGTCGTCGAGGGCTCGATCGGGCACGTGGGCGGGTTCATGGCCCAGCGCGGCCGGCTCGTGGTCTGCGGCGACGCCGGCCACGACATCGGCGACTCGATCTACGAGGCCCGCGCCTACGTCCGCGGCGAGGTCGCGAGCCTCGGGGCGGACTGCATCGAGAAGGAGATGCGCGACGAGCACCGCTCCGAGCTGGGCGAGCTGCTGCGGCTCGCCGAGGTCGACGCGGACCCGGCGGACTTCCGGCGCTACGGGTCCGCACGACAGCTCTACACCTTCCACGTCGACAACGCGGGCGCGTACTAGTGCCCGCCGGCCGCCGATGACCGAGTTCGACGCGCTCAGCAAGCGGGAGGGCTTTGCGCCCGGGCTCGGCGGCCGCTGGCGCCCGGGATTGCGGGAGTCGGCGCTCTTCGACCGCAACGCCATCCACGAGATCCACCGGATGGCGCGCGAGGGCATCTACGACATCCGCGGCTTCGGCGCCAAGCGGCGCGTCCCGCATTTCGACGACCTGCTGTTCCTGGGCGCGAGCGTCTCGCGCTACCCGCTCGAGGGCTACCGCGAGCGCTGCGCCACCGACGTCACCCTCGGGACCCGCTTCGCGAAGGAGCCGGTCCACCTCGAGATCCCGATCACGATCGCCGGGATGAGCTTCGGCGCCCTCTCGGCGCCGGCCAAGGAGGCGCTCGGCCGGGGCGCGACGGCGGCCGGGACGTCCACGACCACCGGCGACGGCGGCATGCTGCCGGAGGAGCGGGAGCACTCCGAGCGGCTCGTCTACCAGATCCTGCCCGTCCCGCTACGGCATGAACCCGGACGACCTGCGCCGCGCCGACGCGGTCGAGGTCGTGGTCGGCCAGGGCGCGAAGCCGGGGGGCGGGGGGATGCTGCTCGGCCAGAAGATCTCCGACCGGGTGGCCGAGATGCGCGACCTGCCGAAGGGCGTCGACCAGCGCAGCGCCTGCCGGCATCCCGACTGGACCGGGCCCGACGACCTCGAGATCAAGATCGGCGAGCTGCGGGAGATCACGGACTGGCGCAAGCCCATCTACGTGAAGATCGGCGCCACCCGGACCTACTTCGACACCGCCCTCGCCGTCAAGGCGGGCGCCGACGTGATCGTGCTCGACGGGATGGAGGGCGGCACCGCGGCGAGCCAGGAGGTGTTCATCGAGCACGTCGGGATCCCGATCCTCGCCGCGATCCCGGAGGCGGTGGCCTCGCTCCAGGAGCTCGGCATGCATCGCGAGGTGCAGCTGATCGTCTCCGGCGGGATCCGCTCCGGGGCCGACGTCGCCAAGGCGCTCGCGCTCGGCGCCGACGCGGTCTCGATCGGCGTCGCGGCCGTGGTGGCGCTGGGCGACAACGCGCCGGAGTTCGAGGACGAGTACGAGGCGATCGGCACCGCCGCCGGCTACTACGACGACTGGCACGAGGGGCGCGACCCGGTCGGGATCTCGACCCAGGACGACGAGCTCGCGAAGCGCTTCGACCCGGAGCTGGGCGGGCGGCGGCTGGCGAACTACCTGCGCGCGATGGTGCTCGAGACCCAGACCCTCGCCCGCGCCTGCGGCAAGTCCCACGTCCACAACCTCGAGCCGGAGGACCTGGTTGCCCTCACGGTCGAGGCCTCGGCGATGGCGAAGGTGCCGCTGGCGGGGACGAGCTGGGTGCCGGGACGAGACCCGAGTTGAACTCCTCGGCGGCCTCCACCAGCACCCGGGCCATCGCCGAGGTCGGCTCCCCCTCCGGCCAGACGATGCCGATCGGCTGGTGGCGCTGCGGCTCGAGGCGCAGGAGCGACATGCCCTCGGGCACGGAGTAAGCCTGCAGCCAGGAGTCGGCGAGGACGGCGCAGAGCCGGCCCTCGCGGACATGGGCGTGCAGGGTCGAGATCGAGTTCGTCTCGACGACGGGCTGGGCCTGCGCGCCCGCCTCCGCGAAGTTGCGGTCGACGATGCGGCGGTTCTGCATGTCGGGCGAGAGCAGGCAGAGGGGCGCCTCCGCGGCCGCCTCCCACGAGATGCTCTCGCTCTCCGCCCACCGGCTTTCGCTCGGCGCGATGAACACGTAACCCTCCTCGTAGAGCCGCTTCGAGCGAACCGCGTGCAGCGGCTCGTTCTCGAGATAGGTGACCCCGGCGTCGAGCTCGGACTCCTGGAGCCCGCGCTCGATTTCGCGCGAGCTGAGCGAGCGGATCGCGAACCGCAGGTCGGGATGGCGGCGCCGCAGCGGCCCGGTCAGCCGCGGGACGACCGGGAGCGAGGTCGGGATTGCCCCCAGGCGGAGCTTGCCGCCCGTGCCGGAGTGCATGAGGGCGAGGTCGGCCTCCATGCCCTCGCAGTCGGTGAGGATGCGCTGCGCCCAGGCGACGGCCCGCTCCCCCTCGGGGGTCAGCTCCTCGAACTGGTGCCCGCGGCGCACGAGCGGGACCCTGAACTCGTCCTCGAGTCGCTGGATCGCCTTCGAGAGCGTCGCCTGGGAGACGTGGCAGGCCGCCGCGGCCCGGCCGAAATGGCGCTCGCGGGCCAGGGCGTTCAGGTAGATGAGCTGCTGGATTACCACCCGGGAATCATCTCGATAGCCTCAGGCTATCGAGAGGTCGGCAGAAACTGTTGTCCGCGGGCGCCCCAGCGAGGACAGTTGGGAGTCCCTCCCAGCACCGGAGCGCTAGAAGCCTTGTCGAAGAATCTGGTCGAGCTCGTGCGGCGCCATCACGGCGAAGCCGCCCCCACCGCGCTCGAGGTGCTGAAGGACGCGCTCGAGCGCAACGGCGAGATCACGGACGCCGATCGCCGCGAGGCCGCGGAACGCTCCGGCCTCCCCGAGGCCACGGTTCACGGCGTCTCCACCTTCTACGACGACCTCCTGCAGCCGCGCGGCGCGCGCCACGTCCGCGTCTGCACCGGGACCGCCTGCTTCGCCGCCACGGGCGACGAGCACGTCGACCGGATCCGCGACGGGTTCGGGCTCGAGCTCGGCGAGCGCAGCGACGACAGGTCGGTCTCGCTCGCCGAGACCGTCTGCCTGGGCTTCTGCCATTCCTCCCCCGCGGTCCGCGACGGCGACGTGATCGACGCCGGGCCCGGGGTCGTCGAGCGGGTCCTCGCGGGCGAGTGCGCGCAGGCCGCCGAGCCCGAGTGGCGGTCGGCGCTCGACGAGCCGGTGCTGACCCTGCCCGGGGACTGGTCCGGCCTCGAGCGGGCGCTCGCGGAGCTCGCCCCCGAGGAGCTCCTCCACGAGGTCGAGGAGGCCGACGTGCGCGGACGGGGCGGCGCGGGCTTTCCCGCAGGCCGGAAGTGGGCGTTCACCCGCGCGGCCGAGGGGGACGAGAAGTTCATCGTCGCCAACGGCGACGAGGGCGACCCGGGCTCGTACATCGACAAGTACCTGATGGAGGGCAGCCCGGCGCTCCTGCTCGAGGGAATGGCGCTCGCCGGCTACGCCGTCGGGGCCGGGCACGGCTTCGTGCTCACCCGCTCCGAGTACCCGCTGTCCAAGCCCGCGCTCGACGCGGCGGCCGCGGAGGCCCGCCGGAGGGGCCTGCTCGGCACGGACATCGCCGGAACCGGCTTCGACTTCGACGTGACCGTCCTCGAGGGGGCGGGCTCCTACGTCGTCGGCGAGGAGACGGCGCTGCTCGCCTGCCTGCAGGGGCTGCGCGGCACGGTCTCGGCCAGGCCCCCGTTCCCGGCCCAGCGCGGCCTGCACGGCCGCCCGACGGTCGTCAACAACGTCGAGACGCTCTGCAACGTCCCCTTCATCGCCCGGTCCGGGGCCGGCGCGTACCGCGCCATCAGCCCCGGCGCGACGCCGGGCTCGAAGCTGATCTGCTTCAACGAGCGCTTCACCCGCCCGGGCGTCTACGAGGTGCCGTTCGGCCGTCCGGTCGTCGAGCTGTGCGAGCAGCTCGCCGGCGGACTCCGGGACGGGCGGGCGATCAAGGCGCTGCAGATCGGCGGCCCGCTCGGCGGGATCCTGCCGGCGAGCCGGATGGAGGTGCCGTTCGACTTCGGTCCCCTCGCGGACGAGGGCTGCATGCTCGGCCATGGCGGGATCCTCGCCTTCGACGACCGGACCGACATGCGCGACGTCGCCCGGCACCTGCTGCATTTCGGCGCCGACGAGAGCTGCGGCAAGTGCTTCCCGTGCAGGATCGGGTTGGCGCGCGCGCACGAGATGTTCGTCGCGGACCGGCCGGTCGACCGCGCCCGGCTCGAGGACCTCTTGGAGGCCCTGGAGGTCGGTAGCCTCTGTGCACACGGAGGAGGCATGCCAGCGCCCATCCGCAGCCTGCTGAAGCACTTTCCCGAGGAGTTGGGAGTCCTATGACGCGGAGCGGAGCGAAGCGGAGTCGCGCCGCCGTTGAGGCGCCTGATTCGAGCTCGCGTGTCAGCGTCGACGGGGTGGAGGTCGAGGTCCCGGACGGCGCGACCGTTCTCGAGGCCGCCCGGGCCGCGGGCAAGTGGGTGCCGACCCTCTGCTACGACGAGCGCCAGGACCCCTTCGGTGCCTGCAGGGTCTGCCTCGTCGGATCCTCTCAGGCGAGCGCGGACGAGGACGCCCGGGCGGTGATCCCGGCCTGCACCACACCCTGCGTGGACGACATGGAGATCCATACCGAGGATCCGCGCGCCCGGCGGGTCGCGACCGCCGTCGTCGAGCTGGTGCTCTCCGAGCTGCCCGTGCCACCGCCGGACGAGAGCGAGCTCGCTCAGGTCGCGGCCCGGCTCGAGGTCGGCGAGCCGCGGTGGCCCGGCGAGGTCCACCCGCCGCGTCCCGCCGACGACCGCCACCCGTACCTGACCTTCAGGCACGACCTGTGCATCTCGTGCGGTCGCTGCGTCCGGGCGTGCGACGAGGTCCAGGGGACCTTCGCCCTGACCGCGACCGGCCGGGGCTTCGAGGCGAACATCGCGGCGGGCCTCGACGAGGGCTTCCGCGATTCCGCCTGCGTTTCGTGCGGAGCCTGCGCCGACACGTGTCCCACCGAAGCGATCAGCGAGCCCACGGTGATCGCGCTCACCCACGACGCGGAGCGAAGCGAAGCGAGTTGCGCCGCCGTTGAGGCGCCTAATGGAGGAACGAGATGAATGAGCTCTACGACTCAGAGGTGACGACCACGTGCGGATATTGCGGGGTCGGTTGTCGGCTCGAGACGCACGTCGCCGACGGCAAGGTCGTCTCGATCAGCCCGGCGCTCGACGGACCCGCCAACGAGGGACACACCTGCCTCAAGGGCCGCTTCGCCCATCAGTTCTCGAAGCGGCGCGACCGCCTGACGACGCCGCTGATCCGCGAGGCGGGCGGCGAGCTGCGGTCCGCGAGCTGGGACGAGGCGATCGGGCGGATCGCCTCCGAGCTCGGGCGGATCAAGGCCGACCACGGGGCGAACGCGATCGCCGGGCTCGCGTCCTCGCGGGCAACCAACGAGGACTGCTACGCGATGTCGCGCCTGATGCGCGGCGCGATCGGGACCAACAACATCGACAACTGCTCGCGCGTCTGTCACTCGCCGACCTCGTTCGCGATGCGCAAGTCGCTGGGCCTGTCGGGCGCAACCGGCTCGTTCACCGACTTCGACCACGCCGACGCGACGATCATCATCGGCGCCAATCCCACCGAGGGCCACCCGGTCGTCGGCGCGCGGATCAAGCAGGCGGTGCTGCGGGGCATGCGGCTGGTGACGATCGACCCACGGCGGATCGAGCTCTCCGAGTACGGCACGCTCCACCTCGCGCCGCGCCCGGGGACCAACGCCGCCGTGATGCTCGGCCTGGCTCACGTGATCGAGCGCGACAGCTTCTGTGACCGCGCGTTCATCGACGCCCGCACCGAGGGCTTCGACGAGCTCCGCGAGCTGCTCGCCTCCTATCCGCCCGAGGTCGTCGAGGAGATCAGCGGCGTGCCCGCCGCGGACATCGAGGCGGCGGCGCACATCTACGCCGAGGCTGACAACGCGTGCTTCGCGTGGGGCCTCGGCGTCACCGAGCACAAGTACGGCTCGGAGGTCGTGCAGCTGATCTGCAACGTCGCGCTGATGACCGGCAAGATCGGGCGCCAGGGCTCGGCGCTGCTGCCGCTGCGGGGCCAGAACAACGTCCAGGGCTCGTCGGACATGGGAGCCCTGCCCGACACCTATACGGCCTACCGCCCGGTCTCCGACGAGGACGTCGCGCGCAGCTTCGAGGAGACCTACGGGGTCTCGATCCCGCGGGAGAAGGGCTACAAGGTCCCGGAGATGTTCGACGCGGCGGTCGCCGGCGACCTGAAGGCGATGTACATCTTCGGCGAGGACGTCGCCCAGACGGATCCCGACACCGCGCACGTCGTGAGGGCGCTCGAGTCGCTGGAGTTCTGTGTCTGCCAGGACATCTTCGAGACCGAGACCACGAACTTCGCCGACGTGATCCTGCCGGCCTCGTCGTTCCTCGAGAAGCGGGGGACGTTCACCAACGCCGAGCGCCGCATCCAGCTCGTCGAGCCGGCGATCGACCCTCCCGGCGAGGCGAAGACGGACTTCGAGATCATCGCGGAGGTGTCGCGGGCGCTCGGCCACGAGACCGGCTGGGACGGCCCCGAGGACGCGATGCGCGAGATCGCGGCGCTCACGCCGCACTTCGCCGGCGTGACCTACGAGCGCCTCGGTCGCCAGGGCCTCCAGTGGCCGGTGGACGCCGACGGCACCGACGCGCGGATCCTCTACGAGCGCGAGTTCGACCTGCCGGGCGGAATGGCGCAGTTCGCCGCGCTCCCGTTCCAGGTCCCCGGCGATCAGGTGGACGAGGACTTCCCGCTGATGTTGGTCACGGGCCGCAGGCTCGAGCACTACAACGCCGGGACGATGACGAGGCGCACGGGCAACGTCGAGCTCACCGACAGGGACCACCTGGAGGTCCACCCCGACGACGCCGAGCGCCTCTGGATCAATGACGGCGACCGGGTCTCGCTGCGCAGCCGCATGGGACGGGTCGAGATCACCGCCCAGGTCACCGAGAAGATCAAGCCCGGCCACGTCTTCGCCACGTTCCATTTCCCGGAGACGAAGACGAACCTGCTCGTCGGCTCGTCGAGCGACGTCAACACCTCGTGCCCGGAGTACAAGGTGATCGCCGTCGACGTCCGCCCGGTGGCCGAGGAGCCCTCGATGGCGCCGGCGCTGAGCGGGACCGGTGCCGCGTGAGGTGACCCGCGCGCAGGACCCGGCGACCGCTCGCATGGTCGCGAGCGTGGTCCGCGACGGCGAGCGCGACGAGCTGGCCGTCGAGGAGCCGCTCGAGATCCGCGTCGACGGGCAGGCGCTCTCGGTCACGATGCGAACCCCCGGCAACGACGAGGAGCTCGCGATCGGGTTCCTGATCGGGGAGGGGCTGATCCAGGGCCCTGCCCGGGCGGGACTGACCGACGACCTCGCGGCGAACGTGATCGACGTCGAGGGCCCGCTGCTGCGCGATCCCGGGGAGCGGCGCTTCTACACCAGCTCCTCGTGCGGCGTTTGCGGCAAGGGCGCGCTCGAGGAGGTCGCCGTGCACGCGCCACCGGTGAAGGACGGGCCGACCGTGGCCCGGTCCCTGCTCGCGGCCCTGCCCGACCGGCTGCGGCAGCCCACCTTCGCCCGGACAGGGGGCCTGCACGCGACCGGCCTGTTCGACTCCGACGGCGAGCTCCTGAGCGTGCGCGAGGACGTCGGGCGCCACAACGCGATGGACAAGGTCATCGGCCGCGCGGCGCTCGACGGGCTCCTCCCGCTCAGCGACCACATCCTCTGCGTCAGCGGCCGCCTGTCCTTCGAGCTCGTCCAGAAGGCCGCCGTCGCGGGCGCCCCGATCATGGTGGCCGTGGGCGCGCCGTCGTCGTTGTCGGTCGAGCTCGCGACCGACCGCAACGTCACGCTCGTCGGGTTCGCCCGCGGCGGGAGCGCGAACGTCTACACGGGCGCACAGCGGGTGACCGGCTAGCCACCGGGCTCGAGCCCGGATCGCTCAGGCGGATCGAGGTGGCGTGCCGAGTAGCCTCGGTGAGGTGTCCGGCACCCACTCGGTCAAGCGGCACCTGGACGTGGACGCCGACGCCTACGACGTCCAGATCCGGCGGTTCATCCCGCACTACGACGACATGCTCGCGACCGGCGTCGAGCTGCTCAGGTCCCTGAGCCCGCCCACGGTGCGCGTGCTCGACCTCGGCGGTGGGACCGGGGCGCTGGCGGCCGCCGTCCTCGAGGGCCTTCCGCGGGCTCGCGTGACGGTGTTCGACGTCGACCCGGAGATGCTCGCCGTGGCGCGCGTGCGCCTGGCCGCGTTCGGGGACCGGGCCGAGTTCCGGGAGGGCAGCTTTCTCGATCCCCTTCCCGAGGCCGGCGCCGTGATGGCGTCGCTGGCGCTCCACCACGTCCACGACCTCGACCGCAAGACCGATCTCTACCGTGCGATCCTCGCCGCCCTGACGCCGGGCGGGGCGTTTCTGAATCTCGACGCCGCCGTCGGCGAGGGCCCTGACGTCCACCGGCTGGTATTCGATCGCTGGGCCGCCCACCTCGGGGAGCACGGGATCCCGGACGACGAGGCCCGCGCTCACTTCGCCGCGTGGGCCGACGAGGACCGTTACTTCCCGCTCGATGCGGAGCTCGCGGCTCTGCGTCAGGCCGGGTTCGCCCAGGTCGAGTGCTTCTGGCGCCGGGGGATCTCCGCTATCTGTTGCGGGCTGCGCGCGCCCTAGTGGTCAGGACTGCACAAAGGCCAGGAGGTCGGCGTCGATCGTCTCGGCCTCGGTGGTCGGCATGCCGTGGGGGAACCCTTCGTACGTCTTCAGTGTCCCGTTCTGCACGAGTTCCGCGGAGAGCGGTCCGGAGTCGGCGTAGGGCACGATCTGGTCGTCGTCGCCGTGCATCACCAGGACCGGCACCGTGATCCGCTTGAGGTCCTCGGTGAAATCGGTCTGGGAGAACGCGACGATGCCGTCGTAATGGGCCTTCGCTCCGCCCATCATCCCCTGGCGCCACCAGTTGTGGATGATCGCTTCCGAGGGTTCGGCGTCGTCCCGGTTGTAGCCGTAGAAGGGGACGGACGCCACCCAGCGGTAGAACTCGGACCGGTTGGCGGCAAGCTGGGCCTGGAAATCGTCGAAAACGCTCTTTGGCAAGCCGCCCGGGTTTGAGTCGGTCTTCACCATCAGCGGCGGCACCGCGCTGATCAGCACCGCTTTGGCCACGCGGCTCTCACCGTGGCGGGCGATGTAGCGCACGACTTCGCCGCCACCGGTGGAGTGCCCGACGTGGACGGCATCCCCGAGGTCGAGATGGTCCGTCACCGCAGCCAGATCGTCCGCGTAGTGGTCCATGTCGTGACCGTCGCCGGTCTGGGAAGAGCGCCCGTGCCCGCGCCGGTCGTGGGCGATGACGCGGTAACCGTGCTGAAGGAAGAACAACAGCTGGCCGTCCCAATCGTCGCTCGAGAGAGGCCAGCCATGACTGAAGACGATGGGCTGTCCCGAGCCCCAGTCCTTGTAGAAGATCTCCGTGCCGTCCGACGTGGTGATCGTGCCCATGCGGTCGCTGCCTTCCTTGATCGGGGTGCCGAAAACCTGCGGACCGCGAGCATAAGCCAGCTACGCCGCTTGGTCGAGGATCTAGGAGGCAGGCGCCGGGCGCCGCACTGAGAACCTGCCGCCGCCCCTCGCGAGCAGGAGCTCGGCCGTCTCGAGGTCTGCCGGCGAGTTGACGTTGAAGAAGATCCGCTGGGGGTCGCCGAACCGCGCCACGCTCTCCTCGGGGATCACGAGGGGGTCGAGGGCGGCGACCGCCTCGCGCATCGCGGCGCCGTCGGCGAGCGCCGCCGCCAGGGTCTCCGAGGCCGCGGGCGAGTAGCGCCCGAGCATCGGCTCGAGCCGGCCCCCGATCTCGCACACCGCCACCGGCTCCTCGATCTGCGCCAGCCAGGTGAGCAGCCTCGCCGGCACGAACGGCATGTCGCACGCGATCGAGACCACGCCGCGCCCTGCGCTCGAGCCCAGCGCGGCGAGCACCCCCGTGAGCGGGTGGCGGGGCTCGCTCGGCTCGGTGAGCACGCGGCAGTCGAGCTTCGGGAGGGGGGAGTCGGGCTTGGCGACCACCACCGGGTCGAGGCCGGCGGAGCCCACGGTGCTCACCACGCGCGCCAGCAGTGGCCGGCTCGCGAGTTCGACAAGGGCCTTCGGAGCCCCCATTCGGCGGCTGGCCCCACCAGCTAACACCGCTCCGACGGTCACTGGGCGCTTCACATACCCAGTCTCGCAGCGGATTAGCCACACTGCCCGTTCTTGGCTCCAGAGCTGACCGAGATCGACGATGCCCGCCGCCTCGTGCTCGAGCGCGTGGCGCCGCTGGGCGCCGAGCCCGTCGCGGTGCGCGAGGCGCTCGACCGGGTGCTCGCCGAAGATGTCACCGCCGCCGATCCCGTCCCGGGCTTCGACAGCTCCGCGATGGACGGCTACGCGCTGTGCGCCGCGGACACGGCCGGGGCGACCGAGGCGAGCCCCGCGGAGCTGGCCGTGGTCGGCGAGTCGCGGGCCGGTCATCCCTCCGCCCGGGAGCTCCGCGACGGCGAGGCGATCAAGATCTCGACCGGCGCGGTGGTCCCGGCCGGCGCCGACGCGGTGACCAGGGTCGAGGACACCGACGGCGGTGGCGAGACCGTCGCGGTCCGGGTGGAGGTCGGGCCCGGGAACGACATCCGACGTGCGGGCGAGGACATCGCCGCAGGCGAGCGCGTGCTGGCCGCCGGAACCGAGGTCGGGCCGGCGGAGGCGGGGGTGCTCGCCGCGGTGGGGCGCGCCGAGGCCTCGTGCGCGGTCCGCCCGGCCGTCACGGTGCTGACCACCGGCGACGAGCTCCAGGAGCCCGGCGAGCCGCTGCGGCCGGGCGGGATCCGCAATTCCAACCTGCACTCGCTCGCCGCCCTGGTCGCGCGCAGCGGGGCCCGGCTGGCGGCCGCGGAGATCGTGCCCGACGACCCTGCGCTCACCAGGTCCGCGCTCGAGCGCGCTCTCGCCGGCGAGGTCACCGTGATCTCCGGCGGCGTCTCGGTCGGCGAGCACGACCACGTCCGGCCGGCGCTCGCGGCGCTCGGCGTCGAGCAGGTCTTCTGGGGCGTGGCCCTGCGGCCCGGCAAGCCCACCTACTTCGGGACCACGGCCCGCGGGGGGCTCGTATTCGGACTGCCCGGCAACCCGGTCTCTGCGATCGTCACCTTCACGCTCTTCGTGCGCCCGGCGATCAGG
The DNA here is from genome assembly GCA_963842795.1 of uncultured Solirubrobacterales bacterium. Taxonomy (GTDB): domain Bacteria; phylum Actinomycetota; class Thermoleophilia; order Solirubrobacterales; family 70-9; genus WHSW01. The sequence goes on from CAWJHV010000026.1 coordinate 254,679, forward strand.
AGGCTGCTCGGCGCCGACGACCCGGCCGCGCGGCGGACCACGGCGATCCTCGACGAGCGCTACAAGAAGCATCCGGGGCGGGCGCACGTGGTCCGCTGCCGGCTCGAGCTCGCCGACGACGGGTGGCACGCCCGCCCGACCAAGGCCCAGGGCTCGCACGTGCTCACCTCGATGCTGGGCGCCGACGCGCTCGCGATCGTTCCCACGGCCGCCTCCGACGTGGAGGCCGGCGAGCGGGTCGAGATCGAGCTGCTCGACCGTTAGCGGCCCCCCTTCCGCCGAATGACATCTCAGCCACCTCAGGGGTGGCTCAGATGACACTCGGCGAGCGGTCGCGACCCGTACGATGGGATCGCGATGGAGGTCGAGGTTCGCCTGTTCGCGGTCTTTCGCGAGCGCGCTGGGCGGGAGCGGCTGGCGCTCGAGCTGTCCGAGCCCGCGACCGTCGCCGACGCGCTCGCCGCCGCCGCGCGCGAGCCCGGCCTGACCGAGATCCTGGCGGCGATGCCGGTGCGGGTGGCGCTCAACCGCGAGTACGTGGACGAGGACGCCGCGGTCGAGGCGGGCGACGAGCTCGCCCTGATCCCGCCGGTGAGCGGCGGGGCGACGGCGCCGACCGCGGCCCGGGTCACCGCCGAGCCGCTTTCGGTCGACCGTCTGGCGGCGGCCGTGGGGCGCCCCGGCTCCGGGGCGACGGTGGTCTTCTGCGGCACGACGCGCGAGGTCGAGAAGCTCGAGTACGAGGCCTATGCCGAGATGGCTGAGGAGCGGATCGCGTCGATCCTCGCCGAGTGCGTCTCGGCCCACGGGCTCGAGGCCGCCGCGGCGGAGCACCGCACGGGAACCGTGCCCCTCGGCGAGCCGAGCGTCGTGGTGGCCGTCTCGGCGGCCCATCGCGGCGAGGCGTTCGCCGGCGCGCGCGAGGCGATCGACCGGATCAAGGCGGAGGCGCCGATCTGGAAGCGCGAGGTCGACGGCGCCGAGCGGCGCTGGGTCGAGGGCGCTCCGCCGCCGCCCGACGCAGGCTCACCGCGGCTCACGCACCTCGACGACAGTGGCAGCGCCCGCATGGTGGACGTGAGCGACAAGCCCGAGACCGAGCGCCGTGCCCGCGCCGAGGCGACGGTGCGGATGTCCCCGGAGACCGCGGCGGCGCTCGCCCGCGGCGACGCCCCCAAGGGCGACGTGCTGGGGACGGCGCGGCTGGCCGGGATCGGGGCCGCGAAGCGGACCGACGAGCTGATCCCGCTCGCGCACCCGTTGCCGCTCGAGTTCGTTGACGTCGAGGGCCGGGTCGAGGTCGCCGAGGGCGCGGTGCGGCTCTCGGCGGAGGCCGGGACGACGGCCCGCACCGGGGTGGAGATGGAGGCGATGACGGCGTGCGCGGTCGCGGCGCTCACGGTGTACGACATGGTCAAGGCGCTCGAGCGGGGGGTCACGATCGAGGCCGTCCGCCTGGTCGCCAAGAGCGGCGGCCGCAGCGGCGAGTGGCGGCGTCAGTGAGGCGGAGCGAAGCAGAGCCGAGCCGCGCCGCCGTTGAGGCGCCTTCAGTGAGGCGGAGCGAAGCAGAGCCGAGCCGCGCCGCCGTTGAGGCGCCTTCAGTGAGGCGGAGCGAAGCAGAGCCGAGCCGCGCCGTCGTTGAGGCGCCTTATGTCAGCCGAGCCTGATGAGTGAGGACGGCTTCCGCGCCGCCGTGATCACCGTCTCGACCTCGAGGGCGGGGGGAGAGGGTGAGGACCTCGGCGGCCCCGCGCTCGCGGCCTACGCCGAAGGCCTTGGAGCTCGGGTCGTGGGCTCCGAGGTGATCGGCGACGACCGCGAGCTGATCGCCGAGCGGCTGGCCTTCTGGTGCGACGAGGAGGGCTGCGAGCTCGTGCTGACCACGGGCGGCACCGGCTTCGCGCTCGACGACCTGACCCCCGAAGCCACCCGCGACGTGATCGACCGCGAGGCTCCCGGGCTCGCCGAGGCGATGCGGGCCGCATCGCGCGAGCACACGGCCATGTGGATGACCTCGCGCGGGGTCGCCGGCACCCGCGGGCGCTCGCTGATCGTCAACTTCCCCGGCAACCCGCCGGCGATCGAGCAGGCCGGCGAGGCGATCGCGAAGGCGATCCCGCACGCCGTCGCGCTGCTCGGCGGCGGTCGCGGACATCCGCATCGCTAAGTTCGGGCGGTGAGCGATTCCGGTGATCCGACCCCGACCCTGTTCGAGTGGGCCGGGGGGCTGCCGGCGCTACGCCGGCTGATCGACGCCTTCTACGACCGGGTCGAGCGCGACGAGCTGCTCTCGCCGTTCTTCCCCGGCGGCGTGCACGAGGCGCACCGCGACCACGTCACCGCCTGGTGGGCGGAGGTCTTCGGCGGGCCGAGCCGCTACACGGACGAGCTCGGCGGATACGAATCGATGCTCTCCCACCACCGCGGGCTCGGGATCACGCCCGAGGCCCGGCACCGGTTTGCGTCCGTGTTCAGCCTCGCCGCCGACGACGCGGGGCTCCCGGAGGACCCCGAGTTCCGCTCGGCCCTGGTCGCCTATCTGGAGTGGGGCACGCGGCTCGCGCTCGAGAACTCCCGACCGGGCGCCGAGCCCGTCCCGCACGCGCCGGTTCCGCGTTGGGGCTGGGGCGAGGCGCCGCCTTTCGACCCGGGGGGATGAGCGGGTGCGTAGCGGCCGTTACTCGTTTCCGTACATCAGCTACGACCCGCCGAGCGACGTCCTCTACGCGCGGATCACCGAGGGGCGCGCCGCCTCGCGCGAGCGCACCGAGGAGGGCGACGTGTGGACCTTCGACGCCGACGGGCGCCCGACCGGGGTGATCGTGATGGAGCCCGGCCGGCGGTTCGAGCGCGACGGCGCCGTCTACATCACCCTGCCGACGGGCGAGCGCGAGCGCCTCCAGGGCGTCGAGTCGGCGATGCGCTCGGGCTAGTTGAGGCGCGCGACCCAGGCCTGCTTGCCGCTGTCGCAGTCGAGCCTGTCGCCGTTCTGGTCCCTGATCTTGCCGGAGTACCGGAAGCTGCCGGATGCCTTGTTGCGCCCGATGTGGCCGTGGACCTTGAACAGGGTCTTGCCGTTGTCGTTGCGGGCGTTGAAGTCGCCGTTCTTGTCGACCGCGACCGAGCCGACGATCTTCGTCCGCCCGACGATCGCCGTCACGTCGCCGTCGCACTCGACTCCGACTTCCTTGACGCTGAACACCTTGACCGCACGCTCGAGGTCTCCGAACGCCTCCTTCAGCTTCACCGCCGAGTCGGGCGAGCCGACCAGGTGGCCGGTGTAGGTCGACCGCGGGCCCTTCGCGAGGGCTACGGCCGGGATCGCAAGCGCGATCACGAACAGCGCGATGATCAGCTTCGGCTTCATGGTATTGAGACACCTCCGTCCGTCCCTCGCCCCCTTGGACCGCAGCAGCATATGCGGTCCCGGGGGCGAGGGGCGCCGATCCGTCGCGCTACTTGACGCCCTTGAGGCAGATCAGGTGAGAGGTGATCGTGAAGGGCGTGCGATCGGCGAGATGATCGCCGTCGATCCCGATCAGGACGTGGTACTCGCTCGCGCTCGCGACGTAGGAGCCCTGCTGGTAGACGTCGGCGCGGGTGGGCGCGACGCCGCCGTCGACGACCTTCGAGCAGCCGGTGAGCCGCACGTCGACGAACGGCCCGACGCCGCCGGCCGCCGCGTCCGCCGGGTTGATCGTCACCGGGGCCGGGCTCTGCAGGTAGACCAGCTTCGGCTTCTTCTTCTTGGCCTTGGTCGTCGGCCGCGCGGCCGCCGGCGCCGCGTCGCTGAGGTCGACGTTCACGGTCGCATACGCCGGTCTGGGCGAACCCGCGCCGTCGGCGCCGAGCACTGAGGTCGCTGCCACGGACGCCGCCGCGATCGCCGCCACCGCCAACAGTCCGCCGATCCACTTCCTGCTCATCGCACGCTCCTTCGGTCGAATCTCGATCCCCTTTTCGGGGGCCAGTCTATGAACGCAACACACGTGCCCCGGCATCCGCTCGCTCGACGGCTCACGACTACGCTCGGACGGTCGTTTCCCATTCGAGCCGTGAGCGCCACCGCGACCAAACGCCGTCCCGCAACACAGCCGTTCCAGCGGTTTCTCGACGAGCACCGCCGGCCGGTGCTCGCCTACCTGCGCGCGATGGTCGGCCGCGACGACGCTGAGGACTGCTTCCAGGAGACGTTCATCGCGGCGCTGCGCGCCTACGAGCGCATGGACGGCCGCCATCCCCGGGCGTGGGTGATGACGATCGCGCGGCGCAAGGCAATCGACCACCACCGGGCCCGGGCGCGCCGGCCCGAGCCCCGCGACGACGTCCCCGAGACCGCCGCGCCGGGACCGACCGGCGGCCTCGGGGACCTCGACGGCGAGGTCTGGTCGGCTGTCGCACGGCTATCGGAGGCGCAGCGGACCGCGGTCGCGCTGCGCTACGCCGGTGACCTCCCGTACCGGGAGATCGCCGCCGCGCTCGGCTGCAGCGAGGAGGCGGCCCGGCGACGGGTCGCCGACGGCCTGCGGGCGCTGCGCGACAACATCGATCGAGAGGAGACGACGCGATGAGCCCCGACGCACGACAGATCAAGGCGATCCTCGCCGGGGGGGTGGACGAGGATGCGGCCCGAGCGGCCTCGCGGCTCGTCGAGCGCGCCGCGGCGGAGGGCCTGTTCGAGATCGCCTACGCCAGCTTCGACTCGCCCCTGGGGACCGGCCAGCTCGCCGCAACCTCGCGCGGGATCGTCTCGATCGGGCTCCCCGGGATCGACCGCGACGCCTTCCTGGTCGACCTCTCGACCGAGGTCTCGCCGCGGATGCTCGAGCTGCCGGCGCGCGTCGACGGGGCGCGGCGCGAGCTCGAGGAGTACTTCGGCGGCGAGCGGCGCGAGTTCGACCTCGCGCTCGACTGGCGCCGGGTGCGCTCGCGTTTCTCGACCCGCGTCCTGCGCGAGACCGCGAAGGTTCCCTTCGGGGCCACGGCCACCTATGGCGAGGTCGCTGCGCGAGCCGGCAGCCCGCGGGCCTACCGCGCCGCCGGTACCGCGCTCGGCCACAACCCGATCCCGATCGTCGTCCCCTGCCATCGCGTGCTCCGCGCCGGTGGGCAGCTCGGTGAGTACGGGGGAGGACCCGAGATGAAGCGGTTCCTGCTCGAGCTCGAGGGCGCGATCGAGTAACTCGGGGGGTTGACTTGACACAACTTGGCAGCCAACCTATGCTGCCAACTATGCAAGTAGATCCTAACTCCCCAACCGCCAACCTCACCAAACGCCAGCAGGAGGTGCTCGACCGGCTCGAGCAGGGAATGGGGGCGAAGCAGATCGCCGTCGACATCGGCGTCAGCCGCAACGCGATCTACCAGCACATCGAGAGCCTCCGGAGGCAGGGAGCGCTCGCCGAGACCTACACCCCGAGCGGGCAGCCACCGCGGAGCCTCGACGTCGGCAGCGTCGCCGCCCTTGCCTCGAGCCTGCCGCCACGTGACAGCGCCCTCGCGAGGTTGCGCGAGCTCTCCCGTGCGGGCGGCGGCTCGGAGGCCGAGTACGCCGAGCTGATCGAGGGCGCGATCGCTGCCGGCGACGTGGTCGGGCTCGCGTACGAGCTCGGGCGCCTCGACGGCGCCGGCGAGAGCGGCCTGCCGGCCGATCTGGTCAGCTCGGCGCTGCGCCGGCTCTCGGTCCTGCCGCCCGGTGACTCCCCCGCAATTAGGACATAATCATTCGCGCCCTCTCTCGGAAGGAGACTTCACCTAAATGGTCGTAGCGCTAATCGTCATCGGCGTCCTCTTGCTGATCGGGCTCATCTTCGTCCTGATCCGCAACGGGATCATCGGCTCGCGCAACCGCGTCGACGAGGCCTGGTCGGGCATCGACGTGCAGCTCAAGCGCAGGCACGACCTGGTGCCGAACCTGGTCGAGGCGGTCAAGGGCTACGCGACCCACGAGCAGTCGACCTTCGAGAAGGTGACCCAGGCCCGGGCCGCGGCGATGCAGGCCTCCGGGCCCGCGCAGGCGAGCGAGGCAGAGGGCATGCTGAGCCAGGCGCTCGGCGGACTGCGCGTCGTCGCCGAGCAGTACCCGGAGCTGCGCGCGACCGAGAACTTCCAGCAGCTCACGCGCAACCTGAGCGAGCTCGAGGACGAGATCCAGGCCTCGCGCCGGATCTACAACTCGAACGTCCAGGCCTACAACACGAAGATCCAGATCTTCCCCAACTCGGTGGTCGCGAACAGCGGCGGCTTCACCGCGCGGGAGTTCTTCGAGATCGAGGACCCGGGCGACCGCGAGGTGCCGACGGTCTCGTTCTCCGACCAGGCGCCCGCCGCGCCGCCGGCCGCGAGCGCCCCTCCGGCGCCGCCTCCCCCGGCCGCGCCCCCGGCCCAGCCCCCACCCGCCCAGTAGACGATCGACCCGCCGGGATTCATCGGGCGTTCGGAGGCGCTCGAGCGAGCCTTCGTGGTCGCGCTGACCGCGCACGAGGGCCAGCAGCGTCACGACGGCGCTCCCTACCTCTGCCACCCGCTGGCCGTCTGCGAGCTGCTTGCGGCCACCGGCGCCGGCGAGCCGGTGCTGGTCGCGGCGCTCCTGCACGATGCGGTCGAGGACTCCGAGCTACGGCTCGGCGACGTGGTCGAGGGCTTCGGGGTCGAGGTCGGCGAGCTCGTCGCCGCCCTGACGGAGGACGAGACGATCGACGAGTGGGAGCCGCGCAAGGACGGCCTCCGCGCTCAGGTCGCCGCCGCCGGCGAGCCCGCCGCCGCGATCTACGCCGCCGACAAGCTCACCAACCTGGAGCAGATGCGGCAGTCCTACGCCGAGCACGGCGAGGACGCGATCTACCTGCACAAGGCGCCCACGCTCGACCTCCGGGTGCGCGCCTGGCGACGCGACCTGGAGATGGTCCGCGAGCTCGCGCCCGACCTGCCCCTGCTCGGGCCCCTGCGCCGCGAGCTGGACGCGTTCGAGGCCGAGCGCGGCGCGGCCCGTGCCACCTCGGTCGGCTGAGCCGCGATCGCAGCCGCGGCTCCGCGGCTGAAGGAAATCATCGAGGGGCAGGAGCGCGCCGCCGCGGGCTGAAATTGCCAGCCGTGATCATCGATTGCGCGCACTACCGCAGCGGCGTGCGCCAGAACGAGGGCGCGCTGCCGCTGGACGTGGCCGCGAACTGCGTCGTCGGCGACGGCGACTTCGTCTGGCTCGGCCTCTACGAGCCCACCAAGGAGGAGCTCCGCGACGTCGGCGAGCGCTTCGGCCTGCACGAGCTCGCGCTCGAGGACGCATACGAGACCCACCAGCGGCCGAAGCTCGAGGACTACGACGAGTCCTACTTCATCGTCCTGCGCCCGGCGCGCTACGACGACGACAAGGAGGAGGTCGAGTTCGGCGAGATCATGCTCTTCGTCTCCCCGACGTATGTGATCGCGGTTCGCCACGGGGCGGCGAGCGAGCTCACGGGGGTCCGCAAGCAGCTCGAATCGCACCCGGAGCTGCTCAGCGCCGGGCCGGCCGCCGCGGTCTGGGCGATCCTCGACAAGGTCGTCGACGACTACCAGCCGGTTGTCGACGGGATCGACAACGACATCGGCGAGGTCGAGACCGAGATCTTCGGCGAGCGCTCCGACTCGACCCAGCGGATCTACTTCCTGAAGCGGGAGGTGATCGAGTTCCACCACGCGACCGCGCCGCTGCTGTCGCCGCTGGAATCGCTCGAGCGGGGCGCCTTCCCGCAGATGGACGAGCAGCTGCGCCGCTACTTCCGCGACGTTGCCGACCACGCCCGCCGGGTCGGCGAGCAGGTCACCGCGCAGCGCGAGCTGCTGACCTCGATCCTCGAGGCGAACCTCGCGCTCCTCGGGGTGAAGCAGAACGAGGTCGTGCGCACGATCTCCGCCTGGGCGGCGATCATCGCCGTCCCCACGTTCTTCGCCTCGATCTGGGGGATGAACTTCACCCACATGCCCGAGCTCGACGAGCCCTGGGGCTACTGGATCGCGCTGGCGATGATGGCGATCGCCGCGCTGGCGTTGCACAGGCTGTTCAAGCGCATCAGCTGGCTATAGGCCAGAGCCCTCGCTAGCGTTTCGTCCTGATGGACGGGTTGATCGACGCGGGCGCCCCGCTGCTCCTGATCGTGGTCGCGGCGGCGTACGCGCTGCGGGTGCGGACGCTGGCCCGGCGCGAGCGGCCGGTGGCCCTCTGGCGCCAGGCGTTCTTCGCTGCGGGGATCGTGCTGCTGCTGGTCTCGGACCTGCCGCCGCTCGCGAACGTGGCCGAGGAGATCGTCGTCGCCCACATGGTCCAGCACCTGCTGATCGGCGATCTGGCGGCTCTGTTCGTCGTCCTCGGGCTCACGGGCCCGGTGCTCCAGCCGTTGCTCGCCAAGCGGCCGTTCAGCTGGCTGCGGGTGCTGGGCAACCCGCTGGTGGCGCTGCCGCTCTGGGCGCTCAACCTCTACCTGTGGCACCTCTCGACCCTCTATGACGGGGTGCTCGACAGCTCGCTGCTGCACCTCGCTCAACATGCCGGCTTCTTCACTTTCGGACTCGCGATGTGGCTGCCGCTGGTGGGGCCGCTGCCGAAGCCCGCCTGGTTCGGAGATGGGGCGAAGCTCGGCTACATCCTCGTCGTGCGGCTGCTCGAAGCGGTGCTCGCCAACGTGCTGATCTGGTCGGGATCGGTCCTCTACCCGGACTACGCGCCGGGGGAGGCCAAGTGGGAGATCTCGCCGCTCGCCGACCAGGGGGCGGCCGGCAACGTGATGATGATCTGGACCGGGAGCGTCACCCTGGCGCTGTTCGTGTGGCTGTTCTTCCGCGCCGCCAACCGCAGCGCCGAGAAGCAGGAGCTGATCGAGCTCGCCGAGGCGCGCGGCTTCGACCTCGACCCGACCCGGGCGGCGCGCGCCGTCGCCGCGGGCCAGGGCGAGCGCCTGCGCGAGCGGATCCTCGGCGGCTAGGGGATCTCCGCATGGACAACCGCTTCCTCTACGCGCTCGTCTTCGTCGTCGGCACCGCCAGCCTCGGTGCCGAGATCGCCGCGGCGCGGTTGATGGCGCCCTTCTTCGGCGCCTCGACGATCATCTGGGCGAACACGATCGGTGTCGTCCTGGTGGCGCTGTCGGTCGGCTACTGGCTCGGCGGGCGGATGGCCGATCGCCGCCCCGAGGTCCGCAGCCTCTGCCTCGTCGTCCTGGTCGCGGCGCTGCTGCTCGCGGTGGTCCCGTTCGTCGCCCGGCCGTTCTTCGACGTCTCCGTCGACGCGCTCGACGAGATCGAAGCGGGCGCCTTCATCGGCTCGCTCGTCGGCGTCCTGGCGCTGATCGCGATCCCGGTCGTCCTGCTCGGCACCTGCGCGCCGTGGGCACTGCGGCTGGCGGTCTCCGACGTCGAGCACGCCGGTCGCGTCTCGGGGCGCCTGTACGCGATCTCGACCGTCGGCTCGCTGACCGGGACGATGCTCGCCGCCCTCGTGTTGATCCCGCTGGTCGGCACGCAGCGGACCTTCCTCGTCTTCGCCCTCGCGCTGGCGCTCGTCGCGTCGATCGGCCTCGGGTGGCGGTTCGTCGCCCTGCCGGTCGTGCTCGCCGGGGCGATCGCGCTCCCGGTCGGCACGGTCAAGGCCGTCGACGAGGGCAGGGTGCTCTACGAGGCCGAGTCCGAGCAGCAGTACATACGGGTCACCGAGGAGCCCGACGACGACCGGATCCTCGAGCTCAACGAGGGGCACGCGGTGCACTCGATCCTCCCGGCGCGGGGGTACCTGACGGCCGACTACTGGGACAGCTTCCTCGTCCTGCCGCTTGCCGGCGACCCACGCCCCCCGGAGCGGATCGCGGTCCTCGGCAACGCCGCCGGCACGATCGCGCGCCAGTACGGGCACTTCTGGCCGGGGACCGAGGTCGACGCGGTCGAGCTCGACCCCGAGCTCACCGAGGTCGGCTACCGATTCTTCGACATGGGCTCCAATCCCCGGCTGACGGTCTACGACGAGGACGCCCGCCCCTGGCTTCGCTCGTCCGACGACAAGTACGGGCTGATCGTCGTCGACACCTACCGTCAGCCCTACATCCCGTTCTACATGGTCACCAAGGAGTTCTTCGAGCTCGCGCGCGACCACCTCGCCCCGGGCGGCATCGTGGCCGTGAACGTCGGCCACCCGCAGGGCAACGACGAGTTCGAGCAGGTGCTGGGCCGGACGATGGCGGAGGTCTTTCCGACCGTGCTGCGCGACCCGGCGGAGCAGACCAACAGCCTGCTGATCGCCGGCGAGGGCCCGACCTCGGCCGCCCGGCTCGAGCGCGCGGCCCGAGCGCGCCTGCATGGCAACCTGCGCAAGCTGGCGCTGATCGACGCGGCGCGAATGGCCCCCCGGATCCCCGGTGGCACCGTCTACACCGACGATCGCGCTCCGGTCGAGTGGCTGGTCGACCGTTCGATCCTCGGCTACGCCGAGGACAACTAGCAGGACCGCTCAGCGCCGGCGCAGGAGGAAGGTGCGCTTGGCGACCGCGCCCCCGGCGTGGTCGCGGTCACGGGTCTTGACCGCCACCTCGAGGTGGCGGCGGCGCTCGAGCCGGCGCAGGAACCCGGCGCGCAGGTGGAAGCGCACCGTCCGCACCTTCCCGGCCCGGACCCGGTAGCGGCGAGCGGCCGCGCCCGTGAGACGCGCGCGTCCGGCACAGCGCGGTTTCAGTCCCGAGGGCCAGGCGCGCGGGCAGTGCAGCTTGACCTTGACCGTGTCGCGCGGGCCCGGGCGCCGTGCCCGGAGCTCGATGAGCGTCGCGCGGGCCCGCAGCGGCCCGGCGGGGGGCAGGGGCGGCGGGAACTCGCCGCCGCCGAACTGCTCGGGGTGCTGGGCGGCCTCGAAGAAGCCGCGGTCGACATCCTCGCGGCTGACGTCGTCCGCGTCGGGCTTGGGGCTCGGCATCGCGATCGGCTCGTCGGTGATCGAGCCGAGCACGCGGCGATAGAACTCCTCCTCCCACGGCGCGCCCCCGGCGATCGTGCCGCTGTCCTGGCCGAAGCGGGCGACGACCAGGCCCTGGCTCGGGAACACCGTGACCAGCTGGCCGAAGAGGCCGGCGAACTGGTAGACGTCGGCCGGCAGGGTGGGGAAGGAGCGGTCGTCGGACACCGGACGGTCGATCACCCGCGGGCTGACGCAGGGCTTCGATGCGTTGACCCAGATCAACCAGCCGTAACAGCCGTTCTGGGGGATCGGCGCGACCGCCTCGCGCACGACGCGCTTGGAGAGCAACCGCCGGTCGCCCCAGAGCCCGCCGCGGCGCAGCAACTCGCCCAGACGGGCGAAGTCGTCGGGAATCATGTGGAGGCCGAAGAATCCCTGCGTGTGGCCGGCGGAGTCGCGCTGCCAGCGCCAGGTCCCGGGCTCGATCCCAAGCGGTCCGAGGAGCTCGCGCTGAGCGTAGGCCTGGAAGTCGTCGCCGACCGCGCTCTGGGTCGCCTCCGCCACCAGCGCGGGCCCGCTCTGCGAGTACTCCCAGTACGTGCCGGGCTGTTTTTCGACCGGGACCGTGAGCGCCTCGGCGATCCGGTCGGGCATGAGGATGTTGTAGTCGCGGATCCCGTTCCACTGCAGGCCGCTGGTCTGGGTCAGCAGGTCGCGCATCGTGATCGCGCCGTGGGCGGCGTCGGCGACGGGGACCAGCGAGCCGAGCGGGTCGTCGGGCCCGACGAGGCCCTGGGTCATCGCGCGGCCGAAGATCAGCGCCGTGACCGATTTCGCCATCGACCAGCTCTGGAAGGTGGTCCGGTCGTTGACCGCCCCCAAGCGGTCGGCGGCGACCCGGCACCCGTAGCGGTAGACGCGCACCGCCTCGGCCTGGTTGACGGTCGCGTAGTCGATCGCCGCCTCGAGCGCGCCGCCGTCCATGCCCGCCGCGGCCGGCGTGGCCTCGGTCCAGTCGGCGCCCGGCTCCGGGCAGTGCTGCGCCGCCTGCGCTCCGGCCGGGGCCACGAGGGCGATCGCGCCCGCGCAGGCGACCGCCGCGAGCCCGCTACGGCTCGCGCGAATCCCCCCGATCACCCCGCGCAGCGACACGCCGACGAGTCTAGGTCGGGTCGTTCGGGCGCGCGCCGGTTCAGCGCGCGCCGGGGTCGGCCTGGCGCCCGCGAGCCCACCGCCACCAGTAGACCGCGATGTCGGCGAAGAACGCGACCACCCGCCCGACCGGGCCGGTGAGGAGCCACGCCGCGAAGCGCTCGGCGGGGTTCACACGAGCCGCCTCGAGGGCGGCGGGGTCCGGCTCCGTCGGACCGGACTCCGCCTCATGGGAGGGGCGCGGTGCGCCGCAGGTCGCGGTCGGGGTCGAGGTCCCAGCGCCGAGCGGTCTCGCTCAGCCGCGGGCTCAGTGCCCAGCGGTCGGGCCGCTCGGTGCCGTCGTGCTCGGGGCTGGCGCCCTTCAGGGTCATCGAGCCGCGGTTGTCGCCGATCATGCGGAGCTCCGCGAACTCCTCGGTGCCGAGCCGCTGCGGCGGCAGGGCCGCGAGCTCCGCGCGCTTGTCCTCGATCGACCGGGCCGCCGGGCCGGCCTCCTGGATCAGGGTCGGGGCCGCGCACTGGACCGGCGCGTGGGCGAGGTTCCATTGGCAGGCCAGCTGGATCGGCGTCAGCCCGGCCGCAGTCCCGATCGGGCGCATGCGCCCGAGCCGCTCGCGCCCGGCCTCGACCCAACCCGCCGGGCGGAAGCGGCGGTGGTCGTGCTCGGCGAAGCTCTCGTCGTCGGGCACGTCGTCCCAGAACAGGCCGCCGTAGTCGACGACCCGGGTGATCACGCGCACGTCGCGTGCCTCGGCAGCCGCGAAGCAGAGCTCACCCGGCCATGGCTCGAGCGGGTTGAGGATCACCATCGCCCACCCGATGCGGTCGCCGAAGCGCTCGAAGCAGTCGATCAGGTCGAGTGTGAAGCCGTTCGCCGGCCCTGGAGCGACGCCGATCGACCCGGCCAGGCCGGCGTCGACGAGCGCAGCCATCCCGTCCCAGACCGCCTCCGACGAAAAGCCGGTGCGATCCGGGTTGTGGAGCAGCAGCAGGTCGAAGGCCGAGATCCCGACCCGCTCGAGGCTCGCCTCGGTCGCCGCGCGCAGGTAGTCGGCGTACTCGCCCGGCCCGCGCAGAGCCGGGTCGGTGAACCGCGGGTAGCCGCGGGGCCCGTCGCGCTCGCCGGCGACGAAGTCGTGGCCGATCGCGCCGACGACGCAGCAGGAGTCGCGGTCGCGGCCCTCGAGCGCCCGCCCGAGCAGCCGGTCGGCGGCACCTTCGCCGTAGACATCGGCGGTGATCAGCGTCTCGATCCCGTCGCCGGGCGTCAGCAGCGCCGCCAGGCGCTCCTCGTCGACCGGCTCGCCGAAGTGCATGAAGCGCCCGCCGCTCCAGGTGCCGATCGCGACTCTGCCGGGGTCCACGCAGCGAAGCGTAGTGAGCACCGGCCCGGCCTCGTGTGACTATGGTCCCGCCGGTGGCGAGAGTGCCGCTGACCCACAATCCGGTCAACGGCGTGACCGCCGACGTGTGGAGCGAGGACGGCGTCGTTCACAAGGTGCTCACGCGGCGTCGTCAGGCCCCGCCGCACTGGGCGGCGTCGGACGACGAGCGGCACTGGAACTTCTGGAGGCGGGAAGCGCTGGTGTATGAGTCCGGGCTCCCGGAGCAACTCGGCCTCGGCGCTCCGCGTGTCCTCGGGATCGCCGAGTCCGGCCAGGGGGACATCGAGCTGCGGCTGGAACACGTCCGAGGGCGCCACTCCGACGCGCTGACCGCCGACGACCTGGACGTCGCGGCCACCAGGCTCGGGCGAGCCCAGGCAGGTCGCGAGCTGCCCGCCTACGGATGGCTCAGCCGCGGGTTCCTGCGCGCGTACAGCGGCTCGCGCGCAGTGAACTGGACGCTCCTGGATGACGACGACGCGTGGGCCCAGCCCCTGATCCGCGACCACTTCCCCGCGCCCCTGCGCGAGCGGCTCGTGCGGCTCCATGACCGGCGGGAGAACCTGCTCGGCCTGATGGAGCGCCTGCCGCGCACGGTCTGCCACCTCGATCTGTGGCAGAACAACCTGATCCGGCGGCCCGACGGCGAGGTGGTGCTCCTCGATTGGGCGTTCGCGGGGGACGGCGCCGTCGGGGAGGACATCGGCAACCTGATCCCGAACCTGCTCGTGCCATCCGAAGAGCTCGAGGACCTCGACACACGGCTGACCGGCGCGTACCTGCGCGGCCTTCGCGAGGCCGGGTGGACCGGCGATGAGCGCCTCGTCCGGCTTGCCATCTGCGCGTCCGCGGTCAAGTACGACTTCCTGACGGCGTACTGCCTCGAGCACGCGAGCGCCGACGAGCATCTCGACTACGGGCGGGGCGGCCCCGTGGACCCACATGCTCGGTACGCCGGTCACGCCGTCGCACTCGCGCTCTGTGCGCGCTGGGCCGAAGAGGCGGAGCGGCTGGCACCCAGGGTCGCCGCATGAGGCCGCGCCGACTCACGCCTGCGGTCGATAGCCCAGGTACACCACGCCGTTGTCATAGGACTCCGTGCGCGCGAGTGCCAGCGTGCCGGGCGCGGCGCCGTCGGGGAAGAGCCGCGGACCGGAGCCCCGAGTGAGCGGGAACACGAACAGGTGCAGCTCGTCGATCAGGCCGTCGGCGAGCATCGCCCGGACGAGCGTGCCGCTGCCGCTGACGTAGAGGTCGCCGACGTCGTCCTTCAGCCGGCGGATCGTGTCGGGGTCGTACGGCCCGACGATCTCCGAGTTCCTCCAGGTCGCATCCGTGAGCGTCGAGGAGACGACGTACTTCGTGGTGTCGTTGAAGAACGGCGCCCCTGGATCGTCCTCCACGGTCCGCGCCGACCACGCCGGCTCGAACTCCTCGTAGGTCGTGCGCCCGAGCAGGATGCCTCGACTGGTCGCGGCGAACGCGCCGATGGCCTCTCCCATCTGCGGGTCGAAGCCGTAGTCGAACGTCCACGTCGGGGCGTCGATCACGCCGTCGAGGCTCATGAACTCGTGTACGTGTATCTCTCCCACGTCTCTCCTCTGCGTCGATGGCTTCCCTGTAGACCCCGCGCTCGTCCCGGACACATCGGTCGGTCGGCACCACGACGACGGCACTAAGCTCCGGCCCCTTGAAGACCACGGTCACAGAGCTCCCCGACTCGCGCGTCAAGATCGACGTCGCGATCGAGCCCGACGTGCTCGCCAAGCAGGTCGACCGGGCGGCGGCGCAGCTCGCCGGCGAGATGAAGCTACCGGGCTTTCGCAAGGGCAAGGTCCCGGCGCAGCTCGTGATCCAGCGGGTCGGCCGCGAGGCGGTGGTCGAGCAGGCTCTGCGCGACGCGCTGCCGGAGTGGTACGAGCGCGCCCTGCTCGACTCCGGGCTCATCACGGTCGGCGACCCGAAGCTGGACGTCGGCGACCTGCCGGCGGCGGGCGAGGAGCTTTCGTTCACGATCGAGGTGGGGGTGCGGCCGAAGGCCGAGCTCGGCGAGTGGCGGGGGCTCGAGGTCGGGCGCGCCGAGGTCGAGGTTCCCGAGGAGGCGATCGAGGCCGAGCTCGACCAGCTGCGCGAGGGGTTCGCGAGCCTGGCGCCGGTCGACCGGCCGGCCGCGGCCGGTGACGCGGTGGTCGTCGACTACGCAGGGACGATCGAGGGCGAGCCGTTCGAAGGCTCCGAGCGCCGCGACTTCCCGATCGAGCTCGGCAGCGACGGTCTGCTGCCCGAGTTCGAGACCGGGCTCGCCGGGGCGTCGGCGGGCGAGGAGCGCACGGTCGAGGTCACCTTCCCCGACGACCACCGGCCCGAGGAGCTCGCGGGCAAGACGGCCAGCTTCGCGCTCACCGTCAAGGAGGTCCGGGAGAAGGACCTGCCCGAGCTCGACGACGCGTTCGCCTCCGAGGCATCGGAGTTCGAGACGCTCGCCGAGCTTCGCGAGGCGCTGACCGAACGCCTGTCGGAGGGGCTCGGTCGCCAGGCGGAGGCGGAGTTCCAGGAGGCCGCCGTCGACGCGGTCGCCGCCAACGCCAAGCTCGAGGTCCCCCACGACCTGGTCCACGCCCGGGCGCACGAGATGTGGGAGCGGATCGAGCGCCAGCTCAGCGCCCGGGGAATCGATCCGCAGGCCTATGCCCGGATGCAGGGCAAGGACCGCCACGACCTGATCGACGACGCCGAGGAGGACGCCGAGCGGTCGCTGCGCCGGGAGGCGGTGCTCGCGGCCGTCGCCGAGGACGAGGGGATCGAGATCACCGACGAGGACCTGATCGCGGCCCTCGGCCCCGGCGAGGGCAAGAACGACCCGCGCAAGCTGCTCGCCCGGCTGCGCGAGTCCGGCCGCGACAGCCTGCTCCGCGACGAGATCCGGATGCGAAAGGCGGCGGAGGCGATCGCCGAATCCGCCAAGCCGATCCCGATGGAGCGGGCTGCGGCCCGGGAGCAGATCTGGACCCCGGAAAAGGGCGAGGCCGAGGCCGCCGAGCCGCCGGCCGAGAAGGAGCCCAAGGCGGGCGAGCTCTGGACCCCGGGCTCGTAGCTCGCGGCGCGCGCCTCAGGGAGGCGGAGCGAAGCGGAGCCGAGTCGCGCGCCTTATACACTCACGCGCCATGAGCCCTCTCGTTCCAATGGTCGTCGAGCAGACGTCGCGCGGCGAGCGCGCCTTCGACATCTACTCGCGCCTGCTCAACGAGCGGATCATCTTCCTCGGCACCCCGGTGACCGAGGACATCGCGAACCTGATCGTCGCCCAGCTGATCCACCTCGAGTCCGAGGATCCCGACAAGGACGTCTCGATCTACGTCAACTCGCCGGGCGGCTCGGTCTACGCGGGCCTGGCGATCTACGACACGATGCAGTACATCAAGCCCGACGTGCAGACGATCTGCGTCGGCGTCGCGATGAGCATGGGCGCGCTGCTGCTCGCCGGCGGTGCGGAGGGCAAGCGGATGGCGACCCCGAACTCGAAGATCCTCATCCACCAGGTCTCCGCAGGCTTCCAGGGCCAGGCGACCGACATCGAGATCCACGCGAAGGAGATCATCGACGTCCGGCGCCGGCTCGACGAGATCATCGCCAAGCACACCAGGCAGCCGTTCGAGAAGGTCACGAACGACACCGATCGCGATTACTTCATGTCGGCCGAAGAGGCCGTGGAGTACCACATCGTCGATCGCGTGATCGAGCACCACTAGCGCGCCGCACCTGGATCGGGCACTTCCACGACCTCCGGGTCATGGAGCCTTCCGATTTGCCCCCAGCCGAGCCGCCGTCGCGGCGAGGGTGCGCTTGACGTGCCCCGGTTCGTAGCGGACCTGGGCGTGAGTGAAGCGCAGGACGGTCAGGCCCGCGGCGGCAAGCCGCTGGTCGCGGAGGCGGTCTCGCGCCTGGGCGGCTGCGGTGCGGTGATAGCGCAGCCCGTCGGCCTCGACCACGAGCCCGAGGTCCGGCCAGACGAAGTCGACGCGAAAGCCGTGGATCCATTGCCGCGTGAGAGGCAGGCCGAGACCGACGGCTCGAGCGAGCGGCAGAAAGCGCCGCTCGAGCTCGGAGTCCGTGAGCGCGAAGGTCGCCCGGTCGAGCAGCCGCCGCAGCGTGCCGACGCCGGCGCGTCGCGGAGCGCGGTCCAGCGTTGCTCGCAGCGACTCGGGATCGATGAGGTCGAGCTTGTCCGCCGCGTTGACGGCGGCCTCGAGCTCAGCGGCAGACAGCACGGCGGCAAGATCGATCAGGGTGCAGGCCGGGGAGGTGACCGGGATGCCGCGATGCTCGGTCCACTCTCCGGCGAGCAGTTCCCGGCGCCGTGCCCGGATCCCGGGCTGCCGGCGCCGCGCCGACGCCGGAATGATCACCTCGATCGGCTCTGCCCGCTCGGCCAGCATCTCCAGGTGCTCCCCCGCCGCGCGACGGCCGAGCACCGTCCGCTCACCGCAAACGAGCACCGCCGCCATCAGCTGCCCGTCGCGGTCGATCTCGGGACGACCGACGGCGTAGACGCCTCGCCGGACCGGATGCAGCCGCCCGGACGAGCGCCGGTGTGAGATCCCGTCGTCGTTGAGCCCGAGCGCGAGCAGCTGCCGGCGCGCGACGACTCCGTGCTGGCGCCGCGCGAGGGCCCAGATCTCCGAGGATCGGACACTTTGCCGGCCCACGGGTCATACAAGCTTCCGATCGACGCGCGCGCCCCCTGGCCGCTTGCGAATGCCCCACGGCGGGCTTAGGCTCGCGCCATGGCTGGTCGACCGGCAACCGCGGCCGCAGTGGCGATTCTCGGCTCGCTGGTGGTCGCCGCCTACGCGAACGCCGCCGCCGGCGACCTCGACCCGAGCTTCTCCAAGGACGGCAAGGTCGCGACCCCCGCCGAGCGCGACTCGAGCCCACGAGAGCTCCTCGTGCAGCCCGACGGCGCGCTCGTCGTGGCCGGCAGCGTCTTCAACTTCAACTACCTCGGGGTCGGCCAGAGCTCGCACGCGCTGGTCGAGCGCTACCTGCCCGACGGCCGCCTCGACCCCGCGTTCGCCGGCGACGGCCTGGAGTCGTTCGACTTCGACGAATCGGGCGCGGCTTCTGCGAGCGGGGCGGCGCTCGCCCCCGACGGATCGATCGTGGTCGTCGGCACCGCCTTCGGGATCGACTTCTTCAAACAGGTCGATCCGCATCCGGGCGTCGCCCGGCTGACCTCCTCCGGCGAGCTCGATCCGAGCTTCGCCGGCGACGGCACGACGACCCTGCCGATCGCCGGCTCCCTCGGGAGCCCGCGGGTGTCGGTGGCCGCCGACGGATCGATCGCGATCGGGGGCAGCTCCGGCGGCGACCTCGCGGTCGCGCGGCTGCGCGCCGACGGCGCCCCGGAAACCGCGTTCTCCGGCGACGGGATCGAGACCACCGACCTGGGCGGGACCGACCACGCGGTGGGGGTCTGGTTCGACGGCGCCGCGGTGCTTGCCGCCGGGTCGGGCGGCGCGCCGCAGGCGCCGGTGCTGGCCCGCTACACGGCGGCGGGGGCGCTCGACCCGGCGTTCTCGGACGACGGCCTCGCCTCGGCCGCCCTGCCCGGCTTCCTCGGGGCCACGGCGACGGACCGGCGCCCTGACGGCGCGGTCGTGATCAGCGGCAGCGCCGGCCCGGCGAACGGTCCCACCGACGCGGCCCTGGCACGCTTCCGCCCCGACGGCAAGCTCGATCCGAGCTTCGGCGGCGGCGGGGTGGAGGTCCTCGACCTCGCCCCGTTCGCCTTCGACGGGCCGAGGGCGATCGCGACGACGTCCGACGGGGGCCTGGTGGTCGCCCTCGACCCGGGGCTCGACGGCATGCAGACGGCTCGCCTCGACGCCGCCGGCCGTCTGGATCCGTCCTTCGCCGGCGACGGCGTCGTGCTCACCGACGCCGGGGGCAACACGGACGGCGCCGATGCGGTCGCCGTCCAGGCCGACGGCAGGATCGTCAGCGCGGGCGTCAGGGCGAGCTCACACGGCCACTCGAACCCGAGCGACGTGGCGCTGGCCCGCTACCTGCTCACGGGGCCCCACGACGCCGACGCCGACGGAGTCCGCGACCGGCGCGACCGCTGCAAGCAGCTCTACGGCCCGCGGCGGGCGAAGGGTTGCCCGGTGATCGAGCGCTCGCTGAGGCTGAAGGCGCGTCACGGCAGGCTGGTCGGCCGGCTCACCGGGCGGCGGGCCTGCGCGTCGGCTCAGCGCGTGGTCGTCCTCGCCAGCCGCCATGGGCCGGACCGGGTCGTGAGCCGGCTGCGGACCGAGGGCGGGTCGTACGGCGCCGGCCGGTTCGAGGTCGGCAATGCCCTCGGCGACGGCGACTACTACGCGAAGGCTCCCGCGCATCTCGAGCGCGCCGTCGGGATCTGCGGCCGGGCGCGCTCGAAGCGGGTCTCGCTGTGAGGCGCCGGCGTGCAACCTCGCCGCCGCGGGCAGGGACTCCGGCCACCGGCGAGTAACAACCTCGCGTCGAACCGGAAGCGATCGTGTCGTAACCTGACCGAGGTGCTCCGGACGTAAAGGACGCCGAAGGGAGATACGCCGTGGCACGCCCGACAGACTCCAACGAGCAGCTTCTCTGCAGCTTCTGCGGCAAGTCCCAGAGACAGGTGAAGAAGCTGATCGCCGGTCCCGGGGTCTACATCTGCGACGAGTGCATCGATCTCTGTAACGAGATCATCGACGAGGAGCTGACCGCACCGCCCTCGTTCGAGCTCGAGAGCCTGCCGAAGCCGGTCGAGATCTACGACGTGCTCCAGGAGTACGTCGTGGGCCAGGAGAACGCCAAGCGCGCACTCTCGGTCGCCGTCTACAACCACTACAAGCGCGTGCAGATGATGCAGAGCACCGGCGAGGCCGAGATCGAGCTGCAGAAGTCGAACATCATGCTGCTCGGGCCGACCGGCTGCGGGAAGACGCTGCTCGCCCAGACGCTGGCACGGATCCTCAACGTCCCCTTCGCGATCGCCGACGCGACCGCGCTCACCGAGGCCGGGTACGTGGGCGAGGACGTCGAGAACATCCTCCTGAAGCTGATCCAGGCCGCGGACTTCGACGTCAAGAAGGCCGAGACCGGGATCATCTACATCGACGAGATCGACAAGATCGCGCGCAAGGCCGACAACCCGTCGATCACCCGCGACGTCTCAGGCGAGGGCGTACAGCAGGCGCTGCTGAAGATCCTCGAGGGGACGACCGCCTCGGTGCCCCCGCAGGGTGGGCGCAAGCACCCCCATCAGGAGTTCCTGACGATCGACACCACCAACATCCTCTTCGTCTGCGGCGGCTCGTTCGCCGCCCTCGACTCGGTGATCGAGCGGCGGATCGGCCGTCAGGGCGTCGGCTTCGGCGCGGAGGTCTCCTCGAAGGCCGACAAGGACACCGGAGAGCTGTTCGAGCAGGTGCTGCCCGAGGACCTGATCGAGTACGGCCTGATCCCGGAGTTCATCGGCCGGCTGCCGGTGGTGGCCGCGATCCACCAGCTCACCCGCGAGGACCTGATCACGATCCTGACCGAGCCCCGGAACGCGCTCACGCGCCAGTTCCAGCGCTTCTTCGAGTTCGACGACATCGAGCTCCAGTTCCAGGAGGACTCGCTGGGGGCGATCGCCGACAAGGCGCTCGAGCGCGAGACCGGCGCCCGCGGCCTGCGCTCGATTCTCGAGGAGACGCTGCAGGACGTCCAGTTCGAGCTTCCGTCGCGCCGCGACGTCTCCAAGTGCGTGGTCACCAGGGACACGATCGAGCAGGGGCTGAGACCGACGCTGGTCACCCAGGCGGTCCCGGACGACGAGCCCGAGGAGCTCGGCGACGTCAGCGAATCGGCCTGAGGCCCGCGCTCAGGCCTCCGCGCGCCACCTCACCTTGCCGGTGCCGCAGCCGGCGCCGGAGGTGGTCTTGAACGCGAATCTCACGTTGCCCTTCACCGCCTTGCCGCCGCGGCGGAACTTGCCCGTGGCCTTGAAGTAGCCGTGGTCGATCCCGGTGCCGAGCACGCGGGTCTTGCGGGTGAAGTTCTTGCCGCCGATCACGAACTTGCGCGGGTCGGAGCCGCTGATCGCGCCGCTGGAGCCGTCGTCGCAGAGGGCACTGACCTTCTTGAACGCGACCTTCCGGATCGCCTGCAGGTTGTTATGCGAGTCCCGGATCACCGTGATCTGGACCCTGCTCTGCGACTGGCCGACGACCTGGCCGTCGAGCTTCAGCTTCTTCGCCGACGCCCCCGCTGCCAGGCCCAGGGTCGCCGCTGACACGAGTGCGAGCGCGGCGACGGTGCGAAATGTGCGCATGGATCTACCTCCCGTGGCGTTTCAGGGCCCCGGGTACCCGCGCGCCCGCGTCCAAACCGCGCCGCGACTATCCGGCGAGGCCGTAGCGCTCGACCACTCGGTCGTAGTTGATCCGCATCAGCTCGATCACCTCGCGCACGTCGTCGGGGCCGTCGATCCTGCGTGCGCCCGGGCCGGGCTTGCCCGGGAACACGGGGTGGTCGACGATCCGGCCCGCTTCCTTGAGCTCGGTCCCGAGCCTGCTGCCGAAGGAGAAATGGGCCGAGCGGTCGCCGTGCAGGTGCCCGATCTCGTGCCCGCCGACCCGGAAGCCGAACTCCCCGCGGGCGCCCGTCCCGGCCTCTACGCCGGGCCACGAGCTGACCTCCTCGGTGATCTGCTCGCTCGCTCTCTTCGCCGTCTGCGTCGTCATGGCTGGTCTCCTCTCCAATTGCCGCAGGCCGAGACTACAAGTTCAAGTGAGCTTGAAGTCAAGGGCGATTCCTGGTTTGCTTCGGGGGTGGATCCCTTGACGATCAGCGAGGTCTCGCGGCGCAGCGGCGTCGCCGCCTCGGCGCTGCGCTATTACGAGGAGCGCGGCCTGATCCGCTCGGAGCGCGCCGGCTCGGGCCACCGGCGCTACCGGCGGGCGGTGCTGCGACGCATCGCGTTCATCGTCTTCGCGCAGCGGATCGGGCTCTCGCTCGGCGAGATCGGCGAGGAGCTCGCGAAGCTGCCGGGCGACCACGCGCCGACGCGGCGCGACTGGTCGCGCCTCTCGGGCACCTGGACCGCTCGGATCGACGATCGGATCGCGGAGCTCGAGCGCCTGCGCCGCGGGTTGACGGAGTGCATCGGCTGCGGCTGCCTCTCGCTCGAGCGCTGCCGGCTGGCGAATCCCGGCGACCGCGCGGCGAGCCTCGGGCCCGGCCCTCGTTACTGGGTCGGCGACCGTCCGGCGGCCTGAGCCGCGTCTAAGATCGCCGGTCCCGATGGACTCCGAACGACGGCAGAAGCTCGAGGCGACGACCAGGTGGGATCCCGCCGAGGCGGAGGGCCGGATCTTCGACGCCTGGCTTCAGAGCGGGGTCTTCTCGCCGGATGCCGAGGGCTCGCCCGCGGACAACTACTCGATCGTGATCCCGCCCCCGAACGTGACCGGGGCGCTGCATATCGGGCACGCGCTCAACGGCACCGTCCAAGACACGCTCATCCGCCGCAACCGGATGCGGGGCGCCAACACGCTCTGGCTGCTCGGCACCGACCACGCGAGCATCGCCGTGCACGCGCTGCTCGAGAAGCAGCTGCGCGCCGAGGGGACCTCGCGGCAGGAGCTCGGCCGCGAGGCGTTTCTGGAGCGCGCCTGGGCGTGGAGGGAGAACTACGGCTCACAGATCGTCGAGCAGCTCAAGCGCCTGGGGGCCTCGTGCGACTACGACCGCGAGCGGTTCACGCTCGACGAGGGCTATGTGCGCGCGGTCTACCGGGTCTTCGTCGCCCTCTACGAGAAGGGCTACATCTATCGCGACAACTACATGGTCAACTGGGACGTGGGCTCGCGCTCGGTGATCTCCGAGCTCGAGGTGTTCAACAAGGAGGTCACCGACACCCTGTACTCGATCGACTATCCGATCGAGGGCTCCGGCGAGGTGCTGACGGTGGCCACGGTGCGCCCGGAGACGATGCTCGCCGACACCGCTGTCGCGGTCAACCCCGACGACGATCGCTACGCCTCGCTCGTCGGCTCGCATTGCGTGCTGCCGTTGGTCGGGCGGCGGCTGCCGATCATCGCCGACGAGCACGTCGATCCCGAGTTCGGCACCGGGGCGCTGAAGATCACCCCGGGCCACGACCCCGACGACTTCGAGATCGGCCGCCGCCACTCGCTCGAGGAGCTGACCGTGATCGGCGAGGACGGGCGCATGAGCGCCGCGGCGGGCGAGAGGTTCGAGGGACTGCTCGCGGACGAGGCCCGCGAGGCCGTGGTCGCGGCGCTGCGCGAGGAGGGAAGGCTGCGCGACGAGCAGCCGTACGAGCACTCGGTCCCGTTCTCGCATCGCTCAGGTGAGCGGATCGAGCCCCTGATCTCGCTGCAGTGGTTCTGTCGCATGGACGAGCTCGCGGCCCCGGCGATCGCGGTCGTCGAGCGCGACCAGGTCCGGATCACCCCGGAGCAGCACAAGCGCGTCTACCTCGACTGGATGAACAACATCCGGCCCTGGTGCGTCTCGCGCCAGCTCTGGTGGGGCCACCGGATCCCGGTCTGGTACGGGCCCGACGGCGAGGAGATCGTCGCCGAGACCGCCGACGACGCCCGCGAGGCGGCCGGCGGACGTGGGATCGACCCCGACGCCCTGCGCCAGGACGAGGACGTGCTCGACACCTGGTTCTCATCCGCGCTCTGGCCGTTCGCCACCCTCGGCTGGCCCGACGAGGACGCGCCGCTGCTGGACGCCTTCTATCCCACCGACGCCCTGGTCACGGCGCGCGACATCCTCTTCCTCTGGGTTGCCCGGATGGTGATGATGGGGATCGAGTTCACCGGCGAGCGGCCCTTCGACCACGTGTACATCACGCCGATCATCCAGGCACCGGACGGGCGGCGGATGTCGAAGTCGCTGGGCACGGGGATCGACCCGCTCGACGAGATCGACGTCCACGGCGCCGACGCCCTGCGCTTCGGCCTCCTGGCGATGTCGTCGACCCAGGACGTGCGCTTCTCGGCCGACCGCGTCCAGCAGGGCCGCGATCTGGCGAACAAGATGTGGAACGCCTCGCGGCTGATCCTGCTCAACACGCAGGCCGCGCGGGAGCGAGGTCCTGCGCGGGTTGAGACGGGGCTCGAGGCCCGGCCGGTGGCGCTCGAGGACCGCTGGATCCTCACGCGGCTCCAGCAGGTGATCTCGTCAGTCAGCGCGAGCGTCGACGAATACGACTTTTCGCACGCGATGCTCGACTTCTACGCCTTCTTCTGGTCCGAATTCTGCGACTGGTACCTCGAGATGGTCAAGCCGCGTCTCTATGACGGTGACGAGGACGCTGCCGCCAATCTTCTGTTCGTGCTCGAGCGGGTGCTCGGGCTCGCCCATCCCGCGATGCCGTTCGTGACCGAGGAGATCTGGGGTTATCTGCCCGATCGCGAGCGGATGCTCTTGGTCTCAGAGTTCCCGCGCGCGGATCCGACGCTCTCCGACACCGCAGCCGCGCTCGCTGTCGAGGTCGAGATCGAGCGCGTCCGCGCGGTGCGCCGCTGGCGCGACCTGGTCGGCGTGCCGGCCGGCGCGGTCCTCGACGCGCGCATCCCCGACCGGACACCCGAGTTCGTCGCCAGACTTGCGCGGCTGGCTCCGGTCACTACCTCCGGAGAACCGTTGGCGACGATCGAGTCGATCGAGATCCTCGGCTCCGATCAGGTCGACGCCGAGGAGGCCGCGCGGCGAATCGAGGCTGAGCGTGGCCGGTTGCGCTCGGAGGTCGAGCGCGGCGAGCGCAAGCTCGCCAACGAGGGCTTCGTCGCCAAGGCGCCCGAGGCCGTGGTCGCCTCCGAGCGCGAGAAACTCGCCTCCTACCGCAGGGAGATGGAGCAGCTGGGTGGCTGAGCCGGGCCGGTGACGAGTTCGGGCTGGACGGCCGAGGACGCGGAGCGGTATCTCGGCTCGCGCACGGCGCTCGGGATGCGCTTCGGGCTGGAGCGGATCACTCGCCTGGTCTCGGTGCTCGGTATGCCCCAGCACCGGTTCGCCTCGATCCACGTCGTCGGCACCAACGGCAAGTCCTCGGTCGCCGAGATCACCGCCGCGCTGCTCGAGGCACACGGGACGAGCGCGGGCGCCTACGTCTCACCCCACGACGAGCGCTGGCGCGAGCGGGTGCGGATCCGCGGCTCGGAGATCGAGCCGGCGGCGTTCGCGGCCGCGGTCGAGCGGGTCGCCCAGGCGGTGGAGACGGTCGAGCGGACCCTCGAACCGGGCGAGTCGGTGACCCAGTTCGAGGCCGACACCGCGGCCGCCTTCGTCGCCCTCGCCGCCGCCGGGGTCGAGGTCGGGGTGATCGAGGCCGGGCTCGGGGGCCGGCTCGACGCAACCAACGTCCTCCCCTCGCGGGTCACGGTTCTGACCTCGGTCGGTCTCGAGCACACCGAATACCTGGGTGACACCGAGGTCGAGATCGCGGCCGAGAAGCTCGCCGTGCTCCGCGACCACACCACGCTCGTCATCGGCCCGGTCTCCGGCGAGGTGGCCGAGCTCGCCCGGCGCGCCGCCGCCGCCCACAGCGCCCGCGTCATCGACGTCCTCGACCTCGGCGGAGCGGTGGCGCTGCCGATCGAGGCGCCGTACCTGCGCCGCAACTTCGCCGTCGCGCTCGCCGCCACCGACGCGCTGCTCGGCGCGCTCGACCCCGAGCGGGTCGCCGACGTCGCCGCGGCCCTCGAGCTGCACGGCCGGATGGAGGTGGTCGACGGCGACCCGCCGGCGATCCTCGACGCCGCCCACAACCCCGCCGGGGCGGCGGCGCTCGCCGAGGCCCTGCCCGAGGTCGCCGGCGGCCGCCCCGTGGTCGCCTGCCTCGCGGTGCTCGCCGACAAGGATGCCCCGGCGCTGGTCGACGCGCTGGCTCCGGTGCTCGCGGGGCTGGTGGCGACAGAGATCCCGGCCGAGCGCCTGGCGAGCGCGGGGAGGCCCGGCGCGCAAGCGCTGGAGACGGGCGCCCTCGCCGCGGCGGCGCGCGACGCCGGCATCGGCTGGGTGGAGGAGGCGGCCGATCCGGCCGCGGCGATCGCCCGGGCGCGCTCCGTCGCCCACGACCAGGGCGGCGTCCTGCTCGTCACCGGCTCGCACTACCTCCTGCGCTACGCGGGGGCCTAGGGCGCGGTTAGCGCGGCCTCGCGCGACGAGCGGCGAGTTTCAGGGCCTGAGGACGGCTAACTCGCCGTCGGTGAGTCCCGGGGTCTGGTAGTTGGAGGAGTGTGGTCGGTGCGCCTTGCGTGACGTTCGTGACGCTCACGTGGGCCGCGGCAGCGCCCCATCGCCGAGTGACATCTAGGCCACCTATGCGGTGGTCAAGATGACACTCGGCACCCGGGGACACGGGAGCGCGTCCATCCCGTTGCGATTGCGTCGCGCAGTGCATGAGATCAGGCGCACCCGTCCGCGTCGCCACCGGCTTCCACCCCCACCCGGCCAAGCCACGGCCCGCGTCACCTCGCGCCCCGGCGTGGCTCAGCCCCCTCAGCGCCGCAGCCGCTGCCGAAACTCGCGCACGTCTCGCTTGAGCCAGTCGGTGTGGTCGTTGCGCCAGCCCTGAAGGTCCTTGAAGTGGGGGTCGTCGTTGGCCATCGAGTGGCCGATCACCTCGCCGTTGGGGATCGCGTAGCGGCCCTGAAGCCAGCGCACCAGGCGCAGGGCCGATCGGATCTGGCTGTGACGCTCGAGGATCTGCTGGTCCGCCCAGTGGGCGCCGCGGCCGGTCGACTGCACCATCTCGATCCCGATGGCGACATGGTTGAGCCCGATCGTGTGCCGGCATCGGATCCGCGGCGGGACGAGCTCGTCGATCGTCCCGTTCTGCTCGATCACGTAGTGGCTGCAGACGCCCGGTGACTCGCCCAGGTTCGGGGCGTTGGAGTCGAACGTGCTCCAGACCGAGTCGTAGCTGTCGGTGGCGGTGAAGTGGAGGACGATCACCTTCGGCTTGGTGAGGCGGAACTCCCTCTTGCCGTAGTGGCGATTCGAGTAGGCCGCGGTCTGCCGCTCGCGCTTGGCGCCGTAGGAGACGTGGTCCGAGGTGATCCGCGGCTTCGCCGCGCCGGCGCTCTGCGGCAGCGCCGGCAAGGCCCCGCCGGGCGCCGGCGAAGCCGCGGCGGTGGCCGCCACGAGCGCCGCCGCGATCGCAACCGCGACGCCCGAACGGGCGATCCCGGCGCCGGTCGCCGACGCCCACCGGCGGGCGCAGGCTCGCACCGTCCGCTGTTTCCGATTACCTTCTGTTTCCATTGGATAGGGGCGCACGTTCAGAGCTTCTGCACATGATGGGGCTTGTGGCCGCGGTCGTCGCGGTCGTGATCCTCGTCTTCTTCGGTCTCGGCTATCTGTTCGGACGTCTATTCCTTTGACCGCATCCGACCCACAGACACCCCTCTAGACTGCCCTTCCCTCATGCCTGCTGCGCTGTTCGGCATCACCAACGACGGGCTCAACCTGGCCGTCAACCTGTTGCTCCTGTTCCTGGTCGTCCTCTGGCTGGCTCTCGTCGCCTGGACCTTCTTCGACGCCCGGCGCCGGATCTCCGACCCGGTGCTGGTCGCCTCGGCGACCGCCGCCTCCCTGTTCCCGTTCCTGGGCACCATCGTCTACACGATCCTCCGGCCGCCCGAGTTCCTCGCCGACAAGCGCGAGCGCGAGCTCGAGATCCGCGCCTCGGAGCTGAGGGTGAGACAGCTCGAGGAGGCATCGTGCCCGAATTGCGAGCACCCGGTCGAGCGCACCTTCCTCCGCTGCCCCAACTGCCGCGCGCGGATCAAGGACCCGTGCGAGTCCTGCGGGAAGCCGATTGACCCGCGGTGGTCGATCTGCCCGTACTGCGAGACCCCGCAGCGCCGCGCCGCCCCGCCGGAGCGCCGGCCGGCGTCGGGTAAGCGGCGGTCGAAGTCGTCGTCGGGCTCCGAGCCGCCGCCGAAGTCGGGCCGCTCGACCTCGACCAAGACCGCCAGCCGGCCGACGAGCCGCACGACCAGCCGCTCGAACTCGAGCACGGGCAAGAGCGCACCCGACGGCGAGCCCAGCCGCGAGTCGAGCCGTGAGCCCGGCCGCGAGTCGAGCCGCCAGCCGTCGAGCTCGCGATCGACGCGCAGCTCCCGCAGTGGCTCCTCGAGCCGCCCGGGCTCGCCCAGCTCCTCCAAGCGCGGCGAGTAGCCGCCGCGCGGCCTCTTGTAGGCTGGCGCGCCGATGGCCGAGAACTCCCGCACGCTGATCCTGATCAAGCCCGACGCGTTCGAGCGCGGGCTCACCGGCGAGATCCTGGCGCGCTTCGAGCGCAAGGGCCTGCGGATCACCGAGCTGCGCCTCATGCACGCGCACGAGGAGCTCGCCCACGCCCACTACGACGAGCACACCGAGAAGCCGTTCTTCGGCGAGCTGGTCTCGTTCATCACCGGCGGCCCGCTGGTCGCCGCGGTGCTCGAGGGCCACGACGCGGTGACCGCCGCGCGGCAGCTGATCGGCGCGACGAACCCACTCGAGGCGGCGCCGGGCTCGATCCGCGGCGACCTCGGTCTGGAGGTCACCTACAACCTCGTGCACGGATCGGACTCGGACGAGTCCGCCGAGCGCGAGATCGGGATCTGGTTCGGTTAGCGCTCCTGGCGAACCGCGTCTGATCCTCGCCTCGGCCTCGCCCCGCCGGAGCGAGATCCTCACGCGGCTCGGGGTCGAGTTCGAGGTCGTCCTGCCGCAGGTCGAGGAGCTGCGCGAGGGCGAGCCGACGGCCGTGGTGCTCGAGAACGCTCGCCGCAAGGCTCGGGCCGGGCTCGAGCTCGTCGGGGGTGAAGGGGCGGTCATGGTGATCGGCGCCGACACCGACGTCGCGCTCGACGGCCGGCTGCTGGGCAAGCCCGAGGACGAGGCCGGTGCGCGAGGCCGGCTCGAGGCGCTCTCCGGACGGGCCCACGAGGTGCTCGGCGGCCTCGTCGTGCTCAGCGTCGGCGAGCCCGTCGCCGAGCGCAGCGGGGTGGCTCGCAGCGAGGTCCGCTTCGCCCGCCTCGACCCGGCGACGATCGACCTCTACCTGGCCTCGGGAGAGTGGCGGGACCGCGCCGGCGCCTACGCGGTCCAGGGCCTCGGTTCGATCCTGGTCGAGGAATTGCGCGGCGATTTCTCCAACGTGGTCGGGCTCCCGGTGGCGTTGTTGCTGCAACTGGAGCCAAAGCTGATGCAGCGGCCCGAAAACCCTAAGGCGAACATTTAGCCTTAGGGTTTTCCGATGCCCTCGATGCTGGCTTGAGGGCTGTAGCGCAAGCGCTACACTCGGGCCGCAGGCCACGGCAATTCCCGCCCGCCGGGCCCCTCTTGCTATGGGATTTTTCAGGAACCTGACCGGCTTCGGCGGCCGCGACATGGCGGTCGACTTGGGCACCGCCAACACGCTCGTCTACGTGCGGGGCCGAGGCATCGTGCTCTCGGAGCCCTCGGTGGTCGCGGTCGACTCGGCGACCGGCGAGGTGCACGCGGTCGGCGTCGACGCCAAGCGGATGCTCGGCCGGACCCCGGGGACGATCCAGGCGATCCGCCCGCTCAAGGACGGCGTGATCGCCGACTTCGAGATCACCGAGGAGATGCTCCGCCATTTCATCCAGCGGGTGCACCAGAACCGGTTTGCCCACCCGCGGGTGGTCGTCTGCGTCCCCTCGGGGGTCACGGGGGTCGAGAAGCGCGCGGTCGAAGAGGCCTGCCTCTCCGCCGGTGCCCGCCAGGCCTACCTGATCGAGGAGCCGATGGCGGCCGCGATCGGCTGTGGGCTCCCGGTCGCCGACCCGACCGGGAGCATGATCCTCGACATCGGCGGCGGCACCAGCGAGGTCGCCGTGATCTCGCTCGGCGGGATCGTCGTCTCCGAGTCGATCCGGGTCGGCGGCGACGAGATGGACGACGCGGTCGTCGCCCACTGCAAGCACCACCACAAGCTCTTGATCGGGCTGGCGACGGCCGAGGAGGTGAAGCTGGAGATCGGCTCCGCCGCACCGATGCCGGAGCAGGCCGTGACCGAGATCCGCGGCCGCGACCTCGTCACCGGGTTGCCGAAGACGATCGAGCTCACATCCGAGGAGATCCGCGTAGCGCTCGAGGAGCCCGTGAGCCAGATCGTCGCCGCGGTCAAGGAGACGCTCGACCGCACGCCGCCGGAGCTGGCCGGGGACATCATGGACCGCGGGATCACCCTCGCCGGCGGCGGTGCGCTGCTGCGGGGCATGGACCAGCGGATGCGCGAGGAGTGCCAGATGCCGTGCCAGCTCACGGAGTCGCCGCTGACCTGCGTCGCGGTCGGCTCGGGCCGGTCGCTGGAGGAGTTCGAGGTGATCCACCGCATGAGCCGCACGACCGGGCGGCGCCGCGTCGGCGCCGCTGTCTAGCGCATGTACCGAAAGCAGGTAAGGAGGCGCCGGGCGGTGCTGGTGGCGCTGATCGTGCTCTCGCTGATCCTGCTCTCGAGCCACTTCTCCGAGGCCGAAAGCGGCCCGCTGCACGCGGTCCAGCGTGGCGTCGCCGCGGTCTTCGCTCCCGTGGGCGAGGTCGCCTCGAAGGCGCTGAAGCCGGTGCGCGACCTCGTCAACTGGTTCGACGAGACCTTCGACGCGCGCGGCGAGAACGAGGACCTGAAGGCCGAGGTGGCGAAGCTGCGCTCGGCGCTGGTCGCCTCCGAGGAGGCCGAGAACGACAACGAGCAATTCCGCAAGCTGCTCGAGCTGCGCGACGAGAACCCGGGGCTCGGCGAGTACGAGCTGGTCACCGGCAGGGTGATCGAGCGCTCGCCAACGGTCTGGTTCTCCGACGTCACGATCGACGTCGGTTCGAGCTCGGGGGTCGAGCACAACGACGCCGTCGTCAGCGGGGACGGGCTCGTCGGCCGGATCACGGAGGTGACCGCCGGCCTCTCGCAGGTGCAGCTGATCACCGACCACGACAACGCGGTCTCGGCCCAGGTGCTGCCGTCCGGCCCGACCGGGATCGTCGAGCCCGAGGTCGGCGACCCGGAGGACCTGCTGCTGGACTTCATCGACAGCAACGAGACGATCCAGGAGAACCAGACTCTGGCGACCGCGGGCTGGTCGAACGGGCAGATCTCCTCCGCCTACCCGCCCGGGATCCCGATCGGCCGGGTGAGCGACGCCGAGCCCGGCGAGCAGCAGGAGTTCCAGCGCGTACACGTGGAGCCGTTCGCGGACCTGCGCGAGCTCGAGTTCGTCCAGGTGCTGACCGCCGGCCCCGAGCGCCCGGGGGTGCCCGGATGATCGTCACCCCGAAGATGGCGATCCGCATCGGGCTGATCCTGGTCGTCGCCGTCGTGCTCCAGGTCTCGTTCTTCTCCTACCTCTCGATCCTCGGCGTGAGCCCGTACCTGGTCCCGGTCGTCGTCGTCTCGCTCGGCCTGCTCGGCGGCGGCGTCGTCGGCGCGGTCTGCGGCTTCAGCGCCGGGCTGCTCCTCGACTCCGTGCTCCTGCAGACGCTCGGCGTCTCCTCCCTGGTGCTGCTCCTGATCGGCTACCTCGCCGGGCGCTATCGCGAGGGGATCGAGATCACGAGCGGGATCGTGCCGGCGCTGCTCGCCGGGGCCTTCACCCTGCTCGGAGCCGCCGGCTTTGCAGCGATCGAGCTGATGCTCGGCGTCGAGGCGCCGGTCAGCCTGCTGGTCATCCGCGAGATCCTCGTCCAGGGGCTGCTCGCCGTGCTGCTGGCCTTCGGCGTCTATCCGCTCGTCCGCCGGATCGTCCGTCCGGCGCTGATCGACTACACGCCGTCGCCCGCGCGTCGCCTGCTCGCCGGCGGCCGGCGGCGGCGCGGCGCGCATCGCAACGGCGGGGTGAGCTCGACCGCGGGCGGCGGCAGGCCGCGGGCGGTCGTCCACGGAGGGGCCAGGTGAGCCGCTGATGGGCCCCGACTGGCGCGGTCCGCCGATGCCGGCCCAGCTCGCGCTCCGGGTGGCGATCCTCGGCGGCGTCGGCCTGGTCGCGTTCGCGATCGTCTTCCTGCGGCTCTGGTACCTCGAGGTGCTATCCGGCGACAGGTACATCGCCGAGGCCCAGAACAACCAGGTGCGCGAGTTCACGGTCCAGGCGCCGCGCGGCCAGATCGTCGACCGCCGCGGCGAGGTGCTGGTGGACAACCGCACCGCGCTCGAGCTGCAGGTGAAGCCGAGCGAATTGCCCGGCAGCCGCGTGCGCCGCGCGCGCCTCTTCGCCCGCGTCGGCGAGATCTCGGACCTGCGTCCGAAGCAGATCCGCCGCAAGATCCGCGAGGAGGCGAAGGAGTGCTCGGCCTGCCCGGCGACCCTGCGCCGCGACGTCTCCTACAACACCGTGTACTTCCTGCGGGAGAACCAGGAGCGCTATCCGGGGGTCTCCGTCGAGCGCGTCTACGTGCGCCACTATCCGCAGGGCACGCTCGCCGCGCACGTGCTCGGGTTCACCGGACAGGTCGATGAGCGGGACCTCGAGGATCCCCGTTACGAGTCGCTCGAGCCCGGCGACCAGATCGGCCAGCAGGGGGTCGAGTACACCTACGACAGCCTGCTGCGCGGGATCAACGGCTCGAGCAGGCTGCAGGTCGACGCCTCCGGGCAGCCGACCGGCGGGCGGCTCTCGGAGCGCGAGCCCGAGACCGGGAACGACCTCGTGCTCTCGATCGACGATGCGGTCCAGCGCGCCGGCGAAGCGGCGCTCTCCGAACGCGGGCTCCCCGGCGGCTTCGTGGCCATGAACGTTCACGACGGCCAG
The DNA here is from genome assembly GCA_963842795.1 of uncultured Solirubrobacterales bacterium. GTDB lineage: Bacteria > Actinomycetota > Thermoleophilia > Solirubrobacterales > 70-9 > WHSW01. The sequence goes on from CAWJHV010000026.1 coordinate 287,930, forward strand.
CTCTACGGGCTCGGCTCGGCCCCGACCTACGACCCGTCGGTGTTCGCGAAGCCGCGCCTGCCCCCGGCGACCGCGGCGCGGATCTTCGGCACCGACATCGAGGACCCGCTCGCGCCCGCGGCGCCGATCTTCGACCGCGCGACCCAGGGCGCCTATCCGACCGGCTCGACCTTCAAGCCGATCACCGCGCTGGGAGCGCTCGACTCGGGCGCCATCGGCCTCAACGAGATCATCAACGACGGCGGGGAGTTCCCGCTCGGCGACGGCAACGTGCTGCAGAACGCGGGCGGGGCGGCCTACGGCGCGATCGACCTCGAGCAGGCGCTCAAGGTCTCCTCCGACGTCTTCTTCTACACGCTCGGCTTCCGCATGGACGACCCCGAGGGCGACGGCGGACCGCTTCAGGACTGGGCGCGCAAGCTCGGGATCGGCTCGCCGACCGGGATCGACATCGGCGGCGAGACCGCGGGCAAGCTGCCGACGCCCGAGGAGCGCAACGAGGCGTACGCGGCCAACACCGCCAAGGACTCGGCCTGCGGCGAGGAGGTCTGCCTCGACGAGGGCGAGGTCACCGACCGCCCGTGGACCGTCGGCGACAACGTCAACCTGGCGATCGGCCAGGGCGACCTGCAGGCCGACCCGCTCCAGATGGCGGTCGCCTACTCGGCGATCGCCAACGGCGGCGACGTCGTGCGGCCGCACGTCGGCCTCCGGGTCACCGACCCGCAGGGCCGCGCGATCCAGGAGATCGACCCGGCCGTCCGCGATCACGTCGACATCGACCCGACCTGGCGCCAGACGATCCTCGACGGGCTGCACGCGGCCGCAATGGAGCCGGACGGCACCTCCTATTCGGTGTTCGGCGGCTACCCGGTGCAGATCGCCGGCAAGACCGGCACCGCCGAGCGCCCCGGCCACGCCGACCAGTCCTGGTACATCGCCATGGCCCCGTACGAGGATCCGAAGTACGTGGTCGCGGTGACGATCGAGGAGGGCGGCTTCGGCGTCGACTCGGCGGCCCCGGCCGCGCAGGAGATCCTCAACGCGCTGCTGCACGTCAACCCGGCGAAGATCGATTCGGTCGGCTCGACCGCGGGGGCCTACGAGTGAGGCGGCCGGTCTGATGGAGGCCTTTCCTCGCCCACGCCCCCGAGCGTTCGACGGCCGGCGCGAGTCGCTGGTGGACCGCACCGGCTTCGGCCGCCTCGACCCGATCCTGCTCGTCGCTGGGATCGCGCTGATCGCATTCAGCATCTACACGCTCGGCGTCGCCACGAGCGAGGACGTGCCGGGCAACCCCTACTACTACGTCGTCCGCCAGTCGATCTACGCGGTGGTCGGCATCGCGCTGATGCTGGGCGTGGCGAGGATCGACTACTCGCGCTTCCGCGAGCTGCGGGTCGGCATCTATACGGCGATGATCGGGCTGATCGTCCTGGTGCTGATGCTCGGCGAGGCGACCAGGGGCTCGCGCCGCTGGATCGAGCTGCCGTTCTTCACCTTCCAGCCGTCAGAGCTCGGCAAGGTGCTGCTGGTGGTCGCGCTGGCGGCCTTCGTGATCGATCGCTCGCGGCGGGTCTCCGAACGACAGCGGACGTTGCGGATCCTCGCCCTGGGGCTGTTCCCGGCGGTACTCGTCTTCCTCCAGCCGGACCTCGGAACCGCGCTTGTCTATGCGGTTGTCACCCTCGCGGTGCTGTTCATCGCCGGGGTGCGCTGGACCCACTTCGCCGCCCTCGGGGGAGTGGCCGCCGGGCTGGTCGCGATCGTGCTCGTGATCGCTCCCGCCCTTGGTACCCCTATCCTCGCTGATTACCAGCAGGACCGCCTCACGGCTTTCCTGCATCCGAGTGATGACCCCGCGGACTCCAGCTATCAGATCAATCAAGCTCTGATCGCCGTAGGCTCGGGGGGCAAGACAGGACGCGGTGACGACGCAACACAGACACAGGAAGGCTTTCTGCCGGAACGCCACACGGACTTCATATTCGCCGTCGTTGGCGAACGTTTCGGCTTCGTCGGCGCCGCGTTCTTACTTTCTCTATACGCCCTGCTCATCTGGAGGGCGCTGCGCATAATGACCCTTTCGAAGAACCTCTACGGCAGCATGATCGCCGGCGGAATCGCCGCGATGCTGATGTTCCAGGTCTTCGTCAACGTCGGCATGAATCTCGGAATCATGCCGATCACCGGCATTCCATTGCCGCTGATGAGCTCTGGTGGCTCGTCCGTGATCGTCACCTTCTTGGCGCTCGGACTGCTGCAGAGCATCTACGTACAGGCGCAGCTGACCTCGAAGCGGGGCTCTACTCCGTTTTGAGGTGATTTCAACTGAAGAAGCGAATTCTCGTCTCCGTTGACGCGGGTGAGACCCGCGTAGCGGTACTCGAAGGCAAGGGGACGGCGCGCCAGAACGGCGACCGTCCGAAGAAGGGCCGCGGCGGCAACGCCGAACCGCGGCGAGACAGCTCGATGAAGGTTGCCGAGCTCTACGTCGAGCGCAAGGGCTCGCGCTCGATCGTCGGCAACATCTACAAGGGCGTGGTCGACAACGTGCTCCCGGGGATGGAGGCGGCGTTCGTCGACATCGGCCTGGAGCGCAACGGCTTCCTGCACGTCGACGAGATCGTGCTCCCGGGCGGCGAGAAGGTGCCCAGGCGCGGCCATGGCCGCGGGCGCCGGATCGACGAGCTGATCAAGCCGAAGCAGGAGGTCCTCGTCCAGGTGGTCAAGGACCCGCTGAAGTCGAAGGGCGCACGGCTCTCGATGCAGATCTCGATCGCCGGGCGCTACCTCGTCTACATGCCCAACGGCGCCGGCGTCGGCGCCTCGCGGCGGCTCCCCGACGCCGAGCGCGACCGGCAGCGCAAGCTGCTCCAGAAGCTGCACACCGGCGACGGCGGGGTGATCGTCCGCACCGCCGCCCAGGGAGCCCGCAAGGGCGACTTCGAGCGCGACCTCGACTACCTGAACAAGCTGCACGAGGTTATGGAGCGGCGGTCGAAGGAGGTCAAGGCCCCGGCCCTCGTCTTCCAGGAGGCCGACCTCTCGATCCGCGTTCTGCGCGACGTCCTGACCAAGGAGTTCGACGGCGCGGCGATCGACGATCCGAAGCAGCACCACCGCGTGACCAGCTTCTTCGAGCGCACGGCGCCGGAGCTGGTCGAGTTCGTCGAGCTCTACGACGGCACCGTGCCGCTGCTCGAGCGAGAGGGCGCGGCGGAGGCGTTCGACCAGGTGCTCACCCGGCGGGCGGACCTGTCGTCGGGCGGCTATCTGATGATCGACTACGCCGAGGCGCTGACGGTGATCGACGTCAACACCGGCAGCTTCACCGGCCGCGGCAAGGGCCGGCTCGAGGACACGATCACGAAGGTGAACGTCGAGGCGGCCGAGGAGGTCGTGCGCCAGATGCGCCTCCGCGACATCGGCGGGATCATCGTCATCGACTTCATCGACATGGCACGGGCCAAGAACCGCGACCAGGTGCTGAAGACGCTGAAGAAGGCGCTCGACGTCGACAAGACCAAGTCGTACGTGATGGAGGTCTCGCCGCTCGGGCTGGTCGAGATGACGCGCCAGAACGTCACGGACGGCGTGCGCGAGATCCTCACCCACACCTGCCCGACCTGCGGCGGCGAGGGTGTGGTCCCGTCGGCCGAGACGATGGCGATCGAGGTGATCCGCAAGCTGCGCCAGCTCGCCGCCGACGAGCCCGACCCGGAGTCGTTCCTCGTCCGCGTCAACCCGAACGTCGCCGCCGAGCTCGTCGGAGAGGAGAGCGGCCTGCTCGCGCTCGAGCAGCAGACCGGCAAGCACTTCCACTTCGAGGGCGGCGAGGCGCTCGCGATCGACACCTACGAGGTGGTCGACCGCGGCACCCGCTCGGAGATCGAGGAGCGGGCGCTGCCGTTCCAGGTCGGCGAGGAGGTGCTGGTGACGATCGAGGAGCCGCACATGTACAACGCCGACGACGCGATCGCCCGCGTCGACTCCTACATCGTCAGCGTCGGGGGCGGCGGCGGCCATGTCGGCGAGCGCCGCCTCGTGCGAATCGAGAGCGTCGCCCGCTCGGCGGCGACCGCGGCGCTGCTCGACGCAAACGGCGATGCCGTGCCCAATGGCGGAGGCGAGAAGAACGGCGGCGAGAAGCTAGAATCCTCGACCTCTGGCAGGCGTCGGGGCCGCCGCGGCGGCAGGCGCCGAAGCCGTGCCCGCAGCGAGAGCGGACCGGCGGACGAGAGCTGAGACGACCGAGGAAATGGCCGAGAACTACGCGATCATCGAGAGCGGCGGCAAGCAGTACCGCGCCGAGAAGGGCGCCACGCTTGTCGTCGATCGCCTGCGCGCCGACGAGGGCGCGAAGGTGAACCTGCGCGCGGTCATGTTCCGGGGCGAGAAGCAGGACGACGTCGTCGTCGCCGGCTCGGACCTGGAGAAGGTCAAGGTCGAGGCGACGGTGACCGGCCACGAGCGCGGCCAGAAGATCCGCGTCTTCAAGTACAAGGCGAAGAAGGGCTATCGCAAGCGCGCCGGGCACCGGTCCGAGCTCACCAGGCTCGAGGTCACCGAGGTCAAGATGCTGAGCCGCAAGCCGGCGGCGAAGAAGGCCGAGGACGGCGAAGCGAAGCCGGCGGAGCAGAAGAAGCCCGCCGCGGATAAGAAGCCCGCGGCCGAGGCGAAGCCGGCGGCCGAGGAGAAGCCCGCCGCGGAGAAGAAGCCGGCGGCCGCGAAGAAGCCGGCCGCGAAGAAGCCGGCGGCCAAGAAGCCCGCCGCGAAGAAGCCGAGCGACGAGAAGGAGAGCTAGAACCGATGGCGCACAAGAAGGGACTCGGCTCGAGCCGCAACGGCCGCGATTCGAACCCCAAGATGCTCGGGGTGAAGATCTTCGCCGGCCAGCGCGTCGGCGGCGGCGAGATCCTCGTCCGCCAGCGCGGCACCCGCTTCCGCCCCGGCGACGGCGCCGGCCTCGGCCGCGACCACACGATCTTCGCCACCCGCGCCGGAACGGTCGAGTTCACGGCCGGCCGCAAAGGCCGCGTCGTCTCGGTCATCGACGGCGAGTAGAGCTGCCTCGACGCGTTCTTCCCGCATAGCGGGACAAACGCGTCAACCCCGCTCCGCGAGCCGCCGGCCGACCAGCGCGATCACCTTGGCGGGCTCCTTCGTGAGCATCGTGTGCGTGAAACGGCGCACCTCGTAGCCGAGTTCGACGAGGTGGTTGTCCCGGGCGCGATCCTCCTCGAAGGCGATCGAGCCGCGGTGGTAGCGGTATCCGTCGGTTTCGACGATCAGCCGTTGCGCTCGCCAGACGAAGTCGACGAGGTAGGGGCCGACCCGAACGTTCACCTCCGGCTCGGGCAGCCTTGCGCGACGGCAGAGACGCAGAAAGCGATGCTCGAGCTCGCTGCCGGTGCGTCCCCAGACGAAGGCACCGAGCGGGAGGTTGAGGACCTCAGCCTGTCGGGCCGCCGTGCGAACCGCCTCCTCTCCTGCGGTCGAGCGCAGGTCGGCCAGCGTCCGCGCCGGCCGGGTCAGTGGGATGCCATCACGCTGCGTCGTCTCGCGCCCGGTCAGGCCGGGCCGGCGATGGATGCAGATTCCGGGACGACGGCTCCTCCCGCCCGCCACAGGGACGCTGACGTGGATCACTCCTCGCTTGGGCGCCAGCATCCCCCAGAGCTCGGCCGCGCTGCGATCGCTGAGGACCGCGCCTTCGCCGCAGGCGAGCGTCGCGGCCTTCCAGCGCCCCGGTCGCTCAGACCCGCGTGGCCGACGGCGTACACGCCTCTGTGCACGCGGTGCAGGCGGCCTGACGCCACGCGCCGCGAGATCGAGCTGCTCGTCAGTCCCGAGGTACGCAGCTGGTCGCCCGTGACCACGCCGTGTTGCCTCGCGGCGATCCGCGCGACCATGGCCTCGACGCGTTTGTCCCGCATACCGGGAATAAGTCGTCGAGCCTCGGCGGTTCGCCCCCCGGGTTAGGCTGGCGCGCATGACGCGCGCCGAGGACGCGGAGCTTGTCGAGCGGCTGCGGGCCGGGGATCAGGAGGCGTTCGCCGGCCTCGTCGACGAGCTCAGCCCGGCGCTGATGCGGCTGGCGCTCATGCACGTGGCCAGCCGGGCGGTGGCCGAGGACGTGGTCCAGGACACCTGGCTCGGCGTGATCAGGGGGATCGACCGGTTCGAGGGGCGCTCGGCCCTTCGCACCTGGATCTTCCAGATCCTGCTCAACATCGCGCGCACACGGGGCCGGCGCGAGAAGCGGTCGTTTCCGTTCTCGTCCTTTCGTCGCGGCGGGGAGGACGGCGACGAGCCCGCGGTCGACTCCGACCGCTTCCAGGGTGGCGACGGGGTGAAGCCCGGCTGGTGGGCGAAGCCGCCGGCGGAGTGGGAGGGGGCCGATGTGCAACTGGAGAACGACGAGGTCCGCGACACGCTGCTCTCCGCGATCGCCGGGCTGCCGCCGCGGCAGCGCGACGTGATCGTGCTCCGTGACCTCCAGGGCTACTCGGCCGAGGAGGCGTGCAACATCCTCGACCTCACCGAGACCAACCAGCGAGTACTCCTGCACAGGGCGCGGTCGAAGGTCCGCGCGGCGCTCGAGGATCACTTCGAGGCCGGGCAGGCCGTGGGGACGGGCGCATGAACCGGCGGGACCTCGGGACGATGATGGCCTGCAAGGAATTGGTAGAGCTGGTGACCGACCACCTCGAGGGGCGGATGTCCCCCGATGAGGCCGAGCGCTTCGACGCGCACATGGAGGTCTGCCGGCCCTGCCGCCTCTACATCGCGCAGATGCGCATCACCCTCTCGCTGCTCGGCCACATCCCCGAGGAGACGATCCCCGACGCGGCGCGCAGGGAGCTCCTGCACGCCTTCGGCGACTTCCACTCCCGCGAGCGCTGACGATCCGCGCGGCTACCGTGTAGCCGATGCTGCACGACCGGGCCAAGGTCCACGTCGAGGCGGGCGCCGGCGGCAACGGCGTGGTCTCGTTCCGCCGCGAGGCGCACGTCCCGCGCGGCGGCCCCGACGGCGGCGACGGCGGCCGCGGGGGCGACGTGGTGCTGGTCTGCGACGAGTCGCGCCGGGACCTGGCCGAGCTCCGCTTCTCGCCGCACCAGCGCGCCGGACGCGGCGGCCACGGCCAGGGCAAGCAGCGCCACGGAGCGCGCGGCGAGGACGTGGTCATGCTGGTCCCGCCCGGGACCCAGGTCGAGGGCCTCGAGGGCCGGCGCTACGACCTGCTCACGCCGGGACAGCGCGCCGTGGTCGCCCAGGGGGGCGCCGGGGGACACGGCAACAAGCGCTTCACCAGCTCCACCCGCCAGGCGCCGCGGTTCGCCGAGCGCGGGGTGGGGGGCGAGTCGGGCTGGATCGAGCTGCGGCTGAAGCTGATCGCCGACGCGGGCCTGGTCGGGCTCCCGAACGCGGGCAAGTCGTCGCTGCTGGGGAGGCTGACGCGGGCGGCGCCGAAGGTCGCCGACTACCCGTTCACGACCCTCGAGCCGGTGCTCGGGACGATCGACGACGGCGAGCGCCAGCTGGTGCTCGCCGACATCCCGGGCCTGATCGAGGGCGCCGCCGCCGGGGCCGGTCTCGGGCACGAGTTCCTCGCCCACACCGAGCGCTGCCGGCTGCTCCTGCACCTGGTCTCGCTCGGCGGCGAGGCCGGGCCCGCCGAGCCCGACCCGGCGTCCGCCTACGAGACGGTTCGCGATGAGCTCGAGGCGCACGGTGCCGGGCTCGAGCGCCTGCCCGAGATCGTCCTGCTGTCCAAGCGCGATCTGCTCCCGGCGGAGCGCGTCGCGGAGCTCGAGGCCGAGTGGCGCGAGCGCCTCGGCGACTCGGTGCTCGGCGTGCTCGCGGTCTCCTCGGCGACCGGTGAGGGGCTCGAGCGGCTGACGCGGACGGTGTTCGAGCTGCTGCCGTCCGCGGAGCCGGCGGAGGCGGAGCTCGCGGGCGCCGGGCCGGCCGAGTTCGAGGCCGAGCACATCGTCTACTCCCCCGCCGGCGACGGCGGGTTCGAGGTCGTGCGCGAGGACCGCGCGTATCGCGTCGCCGGGCGCGGGATCGAGCTCCTGGTCGAGCGCCACGACCTCTCGAACCTCGAGGCGCTCGCCTATCTGGAGCAGCGCCTGCGCGAGATCGGGGTGATCGCGGCGCTCGAGCGCGCCGGGTTCGAGCCCGGCGACGAGGTCAGGATCGGCGAGCAGGAGTTCGAGCTCCACCCCGGCTGACCTCGCTCCGCGCGGCGACGGGTCTACGGAGTACGCCGCCGCAGCCTCCCATGGGCGCTTCCTAGACTGCGCCCGGTGACCGTGGTGGTGAAACTCGGGTCGTCGATCGTCGCCGACGAGAGCGGCGCGGTGCGCGGCGGCGTGCTCGACGCCGTCTGCGGCCAGGTGGCCGAGCTCCACCACGTCGGGGAGAACGTGGCGATGGTCACCTCGGGCGCGATCGCCCTCGGCTGGCGGCTCATGGAGCTGCCCCAGCGCCCGCGCACGGTCGACGAGCTGCAGGCCGCGTCGGCGATCGGCCAGGGGTCCCTGTTCCGCGCCTACGAGTCGCGGCTCGCGGCACGCGACGTGCACGCGGCGCAGGTGCTGCTCACCTCCTACGACCTCTCGGTGCGCATGCACTACCTCAACGCGCGCCAGGCGCTGCGCCGGATGCTCGAGTGGCGCGCGGTCCCGGTCGTCAACGAGAACGACACCACCGCGACCGACGAGATCACGTTCGGCGACAACGACTTCCTCTCCGCCCAGCTCGCCCTGCTGCTCGACGCGCGCCTGCTGGTGCTGCTCACCGACACCGCCGGCCTGCACACGGCCGATCCGCGCCGCGACCCCGCGGCAAGCCGGGTCGCCACGGTCGACGACTTCGCCGAGCTCGAGGCCTACGAGATCGGCGACCGCCGCTCGCTCTACGGCTCGGGCGGGATGCGGAGCAAGGTTCGGCCGCGGGGATGGCGAGCGCCGCCGGGATCCCGGCCGTGATCTGCGACGGCACCGAGGACGGCTCGCTGCTCGCCGCGGCGCGCGGCGACGACGTCGGGACGGCCTTCGCCCCGCATCCCGAGCGCACCCCGTCCTTCAAGCTCTGGCTCCGCTATGCGAAGCCCGCTCGCGGCCGGGTCGCGGTCGACGCCGGCGCGGCGCGGGTGCTGCGCGAGAGCGGCTCGAGCCTGCTGCCGGTCGGGATCGTCGGGGTCGAGGGCGAGTTCGCGGCCGGCGACGCCGTCGACGTGGTGTCCGACGGCGGCCTCGTCGGCAAGGGGATCGCCAACTACTCGGCCGCGGAGCTGGCGCGGATCAAGGGGATGAAGTCGGCCCAAGTGCTCGAGCTGCTGCCGAACGCCTCCGAGGAGGCCGTGCATCGCGACCGCTTCGTGCTCGCGTGAGCCGGCTCGACCCCGCGATCTTCAACCTGCCGGTCGGCAGGCTGCGCAGCGGCTACTACAGCGACGCCTACTTCGTCCACGGCAAGGAGCTGCTCGAGGCGGAGGGACGTGACCCGCGGGTGCTGATGCAGGTGTTCCAGCGCCACGAGTCGGTCCTCGGGGGGATCGACGAGGCGATCGCCGTGGTCAAGCTCGGCAGCGGGCGCCGGGGCGAGGACGGGACCTGGGAGGAGGCCTGGGACCGGCTCGACGTGCGCGCCCTCCACGAGGGCGACGCGGTCGAGCCGTGGGAGACGGTGATGACTATCGAGGGCGACTACTCGCTGTTCGCCCACCTGGAGACGGTCTACCTCGGCTGCCTCGCCCGCCGCTCGCTGGTGATGCGCAACGTGCGCGAGGTCGTCGACGCCGCCGCCGGCAAGCCGATCCTGTTCTTTCCCGCCCGCCACGACCACTGGCTGGTGCAGACCGGCGACGGGTGGGCGGCGCACGTCGCCGGTGTGATCGGGGTGTCGACCGACGCACAGGCGTCGTGGTGGGGAGGACGCGGCCTCGGGACCGTGCCGCACGCGCTGATCGCGGCCTACGGCGGCGACACGGCGGCGGCGGCACGCGCGTTCGCCGGCCGGTTCGCGCCGGAGATGAACGTCACCGTGCTGGTCGACTTCGCCAACGACTCGGCGCGGACGGCGGTCGAGGTCGCCGAGGCGCTCGGGCAGGACCTCTGGGGTGTGCGCCTCGATACGGCGGGCTCGCTGGTTGACGCGGGATTGGCCCGGGTCGATCCCGACGCGGCCCCCGGGGTTACGGTGGAGCTCGCCGAGCATGTGCGCGAGGCGCTCGACCGGGTCGGGCACGAGCGGGTGCGGATCGTGGTGTCGGGCGGGTTCGACGCCGAGCGAATCGCCGGCTTCGAGCGGGCCGGGGCGCCGGTGGACGCCTACGGCGTCGGCTCCGCGCTGCTGCGCGGCGAGAACGACTTCACTGCCGACGTGGTCAGGGTCGACGGTCGCCCGTGCGCGAAGGTGGGGCGCGAAGAACGCCCGAATCCGCGGCTCGAGCGGGTCGAGTGACCGGCCCTTCGCCGGTACCCTCTGAGGGGATGGCCACAGCGACGCGAACGGTTACCGAGGCGCTCGAGAGCGCCAAGCGCGCCTCGCGCAGGCTGGCGACCGCGGACGCGGGCACCAAGGGCCGGGCGCTGGAGCGGCTGGCCGAGCTGCTCGGCGAGCGTGCCGGCGAGGTCCTGGAGGCGAACGCCGGCGATCTCGCCGACGAGCGCGCCTCCGGGCTCACCGAGGCGCTGCGCGATCGGCTGACGCTGACCGCGGAGCGGATCGAGGGCATGGCCGCGGGCGTCCGCGCGGTCGCCGCGCTGCCGGATCCCGTCGGCGAGCAGATCGAGCGGCGGACGCTCGAGAGCGGCCTCGACCTGGTCAAGCTGCGGGTCCCGCTCGGCGTCGTCGCGGTGATCTACGAGGCACGCCCGAACGTGACCGTGGACTGCGCGGCGCTCTGCATCAAGAGCGGCAACGCGATCGTGCTCCGCGGCTCGAGCTACGCCGAGCGCTCCAACGCCGCGCTGGCGGCGCTCGTGCGCGAGGCGGTCGTCGACGCCGGGCTGCCCGAGGGCGTGGTCGAGCTGCTCTCCGGAGATCGCAGCGAGCTCGAGGGCCTGGCGACCGCAGAGGGACTGGTCGACCTGGTGATCCCGCGTGGGGGAGAGGGGCTCAAGAATGCGCTGAAGGCGGTCGCGACGGTCCCCGTGATGTACGCGGCGGCTGGCAACTGCCATGTCTACGTGCACGCCGACGCCGACCTCGAGATGGCCCGTCGGATCGCCTACGACGCGAAGGTCGATCGGCCCGGGGTCTGCAACGCGGCGGAGACGCTGCTCGTCAACGCGGCGGTGGCGGCCGAGTTCCTTCCCGCGATCCTCGCCGACCTCGAGCGGGCGCAGGTCGAGCTGGTGGGCGACGGTCGCGCCCAGGCGGCGGCCGGGACGACGCCGGTGGGCGAGGCGACGGAGGTCGACTGGGACACGGAGTACCTGGGGCTGAAGCTCGCCGTCGGCGTGGTCGACTCGCTGTCGGAGGCGATCGAGCACGTCAACGGCCACGGCACCGGCCACTCGGAGGCGATCGTCACCGGCTCGGAGGACGTCGCTGCGCAGTTCACCGACGGCGTCGATGCGGCCGTTGTCTACGTCAACGCCTCGACCCGGTTCACCGACGGGTTCGAGTTCGGGATGGGAGCCGAGATCGGCAACTCGACCCAGAAGCTGCACGCGCGCGGGCCGATCGGGCTGCGCGAGCTGACGACGACCAAGTACGTCGTCCACGGGGACGGACAGGTGCGGGGGTAGCGCCGTCGCGGTTCGCTCGTACGGAGTGCTCGGGGGCGCCTTCAACCCGCCCCACATCGGCCATCTGGTGCTCGCCCAGGAGGCGGCGTTCCAGCTCGGCCTCGACCGGGTGCTTCTGGTTCCGTCGGGCATCGCGCCGCACAAGCGGATCGAGCCCGAGCCGGGGCCCGAGGTGCGGCTCGAGATGACGCGGCTGGCCGCCGAGGGCGACGAGCTGCTCGAGGTCGCCGACCTCGAGGTGCGGAGCGAGCGCCCGTCCTACACCTTTCGTACGCTGGAGGCGTTGAGTGCCGAGCGACCGGGCGAGGAGATCTTCTTTCTCATGGGGGCCGATGTCGCTGCGCAGCTCGAGTCCTGGAAGCGGCCCGAGCGGGTGCTCGAGCTCGCCCGGCTCGGGATCGCGGGGCGGCCGGGCACGGTGCTCGACGATGCCGAGGCGGTGCTCGAGCGGCTCGGCGCCGCCGAACGGGCGGAGACGATCCGGATGCCGGAGATCGCCGTCTCCTCGACCCGGATCAGGCGGCGCGTCGCGCGGGGCGGGCCGGTGCGCTACCTGGTTCCCGAGCCGGTGGCCGAGCTGATCGCGGAACGCGGTCTCTATCGCGAGGCGGTGCCGGCGTGAGCCAGCGGGCGGGCGTCGAGCGCGATCGGGACGCGACCGAGGGCGGGGCGGAGAAGGCCCGCACGTCGGCCGAGCTGGCCCGGCGGATCGCGGCGATCGTCGACGACAAGAAGGGGGAGGAGATCGTCGCCCTCGACGTTGGCGAGCTGGTCTCCTACACGGACTACCTGGTGATCGCGACAGCGCGCAACGAGCGCCAGGCGAAGGCGATCGCCGACGAGGTGCGCCTGCGGCTCAAGCACGACGACGAGCTGCTGCCTGCGCGCGCCGAGGGCGAGGGGGAGGCGCGCTGGGTGCTGCTCGACTACCTCGACTGCGTGCTTCACGTCCAGGTGCCCGAGATGCGGGAGCGCTACCGGCTCGAGCGGCTCTGGGGCGAGGCGGGCGCGCTCGACCTCGGGCTCCCCGGCCCGGCGGCCTGACGCTCTGCGGCGTGGATTGACCCGCGCCCCCTGACGGTATATGGTCAACTCGATTCAGCGGACCGGCCGGCTCGGTCCGGGAAGCCGTTGGGTAAGTGGTGTGCCGATGCGTTAACTCGTGTTGTGTGCTTGCTGCGAAACCAGCGGCTCCCCGGGTCGAGTGGCCAGGGAAGGGGCGTTGGGATGGGAGCGCACGAGCACGACGGACTGGTATCGCGACGCGGCTTCCTTGGCTGGGCGGGCGCGACCTCGGCTGCCGCCGCGGCCTCGGGTCTCGGATTCGCCGCCCCCGCCGCGGCCAAGCGGCGCAAGCGGCTGCGAGTGTTCAAGCTCGACGCCGAGGGGCGCGGCTACGACTGCGGCGCGGGCGGAGGTGACTGCCGCGGCTGCCGGGCGTGCCGAAAGCACGCCAAGTACAAACTGTTTCCCTCGGAGAAGGCGGCCAACGATCACCGGGCGCACGTCGGCTGTCATTGCGGCGTCGTCGGCGCCGGGAAGCTTCGCCGCAAGACGTGGAAGAAGCTGTTCGGTGCGCCCCGCAACCGCAAGCATGATCAGGTCGACCTTCGCGACCCCAAGGTGAAGCAGATTCTCGCTGACGACGGGCGCTGAGCCGTCCGTCCGACGGCGGGCCTAGCTTGCCCGTATCGCGGGCGACGGGTTCAAAAGGTCGCTGTTCGGATATCGGCCGAGTGAGGTGACAGCGGCGCTGGCCGTGCGCGACGGGGCGCTCGCAGCACAGGCCGCGGCGCTCGAGGCCCAGGATGCCCAGCTCCAGGAGCGACGGGTGCGAATCGCGCAGCTGGAGGTGGCCTGCGAGCGCCTGCTCGGCCGGGCGGTCGGCCGCGAGCGCGAGCTTGCCGCGGTGCGGGCAGAGCTCGAGCGCCTGCGCGGCGAGACTCAGCGCGGGCTCGAGTCGCTGGCGGCGCTCGGCGAGCAGATCGAGGTGGTCCGGAGCCAGGCGCGCGGACAGGCGACGAGAATCAGGCTGCGGGCGCTTCGCGACGCGGCCGAGCTCTCCGAGCGAGCCGCCGAGCTGGCGGCGAGGCCGGCGGGGACACGCGACCGGCTGCTCGACTCCCTGCACGCGGCGATCGCCCGGATCGACGGTCGCGAGGAGGACGACGAGGAGTCCGTGGCGGAGCCGGCGGTGGCGAGCGCGATGCCTCGGCGAGCCGGGGCCGGGGGCGAGGAGGTCTTCGACGGAAAGGTCGAGGTCGAGGTGGGACCGCTGGCGGATTTCTCTCAGCTGGTCGGCTTCGAGGACGCGGCCGGTCAGATCACGGCCACCTCGGAGATCTCGGTGAAGCGGTTCGCCCGCGGGCGGGCGACGCTGGAGATGAAGCTCGACGAGCCGGTCGAGCTGCTGCGCGAGCTCGAGCAGCGGTCGCCGTTCGAGTTCCGCGTACGCGACCAGCGCTTCGACCGTCTGGTCCTCGACGTCGATTAGGCGGCGCCTGGCGGCGTCATCGGTCGCTCGTGTGCGGAGCACACGTCGCTCCCTGCTTCCTTGCCCGGCTTGCCTCTCGACGTCGAGGACGTCGACGGTGAGCCGCGGTTCGGGGTGCTGTTTGTTTGATTTACTACAAGGTCAATGGCGCGATCCCAGTCCCGCGGGTGAAGCACGTCAGGCCGATCACCCTTGCGGCGGCCCTGGTCGTCGGCGCCCTCGCCCTCTCGGCGTGCGACCTCGGCGGCGGCGACGATCCCGAGCCGGATTCCGCGACCGCGCAGGCGCCGTCCTCGGCCGGCGACCCGTTGACGCTCGACCTCCTCGTCTACAACATCGAGTACGGCGGCGGGCCGGACACGGACCGGGTGATGCGGGAGGTCGACGCGGACGTCGTCGGAGTGCTCGAGTCGTATGCCCGCCTGCCCGAGATCGCCCGGAAGACGGGCTATCCGTACTACAACGTGTCGTTGCAGCTGCTGTCGAAGTACCCGATCTACGAGCCCGCCGGCGGCGACGGCCTCTACGGCCTGATCGAGGTGCGTCCGGGCCAGGTGGTCCCGTTCTTCAACGAGCACCTCGACTACGTCGCCTGGGGCCCGCGGGCGCTGAAGAACGGCGAGTCCGTCGCGTCGGTGGTCGAGAGCGAGAGGGTGGTCCGCGCCGACGCGCTCGCGCAGCCGCTCGAGTCGATGGGCGAGCTGCTCGACGAGGGCTATCCGGTCTTTCTCACCGGGGATTTCAACGAGCCGTCGAGCCTCGACTACGGGGAGGAGACGGTCGGGACGCGCCGGGGGATCGACGAGCCCGTGCCGTGGCCCGTCAGCGAGGACCTGTTCGGCCTCGGGTTCCGAGACAGCTATCGGGAGGAGCACCCGGACCCGTTGAAGGAGCCCGGCCTCACCCACCGCAGCGGCGAGCGCATCGACTACGTCTACGCGGCCGGTCCGTCGACGACGCTGGACAGCAAGCTGATCGGAGAGCCGGGCGCGCGCGACGTGGACATCGAGTTCTCGCCGTGGAAGTCGGACCACCGCGCGGTGCTCTCGACGTTCGAGGTGACGCCCAGGCCGATGCCCACGACGGTCGCGGTCGACCATCGCCTGGGGACGGTCGGCGACGCGATCTCCGTCGCGTACAACGCGCCCGGGTCCGACGGGAACGAGATCGCGATCGTGCCCGAGGGGGGCGACAGCGCCGACCCCGCCGCGACCCTCGACGGCCCGGGGGAGAGCGGCACGGCGGAGCTCGACACCGGCGGGATGGAGCCGGGTGGGTATGAGGCGGTTCTCCTGGATGCCGACGGAGCCGAGGTGGCCCGGGTGCCCTTCTGGCTGCGCGATTCCGAGGCGGGCCTGCAGCTGTCGACCGACAAGCGGGCCTACGAGCCGGGGGAGCCGATCGACGTCGAGTGGGCGGACGGCCCCGCGAACCGGTGGGATTGGCTCGGGGTCTTCAAGGCGTCGGCGTCGGACCCGGAGAACGACGACTACCTGATCTGGGGGTATACGGGCCTGCACGCTTCCGGGACCGTGCCCCCGACCACGGAGGGCAGCGTGACCCTGGGGCTCGACACGCAGGGGCAGGGGTGGCCGCTGGCGCCGGGTGAGTACGTGGTGCACTACCTGCTCGCCGACCAGTACGAATCGGCCGGTAGCGCGCGGTTCACCGTCACCGGCGGCGGCTGACAGAGGCGACTACCGACCGGCGCGGGCGGGGGACCGCTCTCCTAGACTCGCGCTCGTGAGGTTGCGTGGGGCAGTCGCGAGCGTGGTGCTGGTCGCTGCGCTCGCAGCGGGTGGGCGCGGCGCCTCGGCCGCGGCGGTGCCTGGCGTGCCGTGGAACGAGCTGCTGCCGGCGCTACCGAGCCCGTCGCAGACCCACCCGAACCGGGTCCTTCACTGCCGCAGGGCAAAGCTTTCCTGCGTGCGGTTTCAGATCGGGCGCATGCGCGAGCGGCGGGACGAGCTGGGCTGCGATCACCGGGCGGTGTTCACGACGACCTACCTGGAGCTGACCAAGGCGCTGCGCGACGGGCTGCTCGCCGATCCGCAGATGCTGCGCTGGCCGCACTTCTTCTTCCGCGAGGATGCGCTGTTCGCGAACGTGTACTTCCGCAGCCTGCGGCGGTGGGATGAAGGCAGGGAGGTGCCCGAAGCGTGGCGGATCGCGTTCCAGACCGCCGAGTCCAGCGAGGTCACCGCCGCGCAGGACATGCTGCTGGGGATCAACGCGCACGTGCAGAACGACATGCCGTTCGTGCTCGCGCAACTGGGCCTGCGCGATCGCCGGGGCGAGGCGCGCAAGCCCGATCACGACCTCACCAACGACGTGCTGGCGGCCGCCTACGAAAACGTGGTGAGCGCGGTCCGCGACCGCTACGACCCGAGCATGGGCCTGACCAACCCGCCCGGCGTGCCGGCCGACGACGTCGCCGGTCTCGAGATCGTGCGCGCATGGCGCGAGAACGTGTGGCGCAACGCCGAGAAGCTGGTCAACGCGGACAGCGACGCCGAGCGCGCCGAGATCGCGGCGCGCATCCAGGCGAACGCCGCCGACTGGGCGCGCGGGATCGCGGCCGCGCCCTTCCCGGGTTACCGGGCGACGCGCGACGAGTACTGCGCGCAGCAGCTGGGCGGCTGAGTCCTCCCGTTTTCCGTCCGGTTCGCATGCGAACATACGTTCGTGTCCACTCACGATCCGAACCTGAAGGGCAACGTCGCCGAGCTCAAGATCGCGGCCGAGGCCGCCCGGCTCGGGATCCCCGTCCTGCGCCCGATGACCGAGCACGAGCGCTACGACCTGGTGTTCGAGCTCGGCGGCGGCTTCGCTCGTATCCAATGCAAGTGGGCATCCACGGACGGCAACGTCATCTATGTTCGGATGGTGACCAACCGCCGTGGCCCGAACGGCTTCATCCGGACGCCCTATACGGCGGACGAGGTCGACGCGATCGCCGCTTATTGCGATGAGATCGACAGGTACTACCTCCTGCCGATGGATCTGATCGCGGGCCGCAAACAGATTCTCTTGCGCCTGACTCCGCCGAAGAATGGCCAGCGCGCTTGTCTAAACTGGGCCGCCGACCACGAACTGCACGGGGCTGTAGCTCAGTTGGAAGTAGCGCCTGCGTGGCACGCAGGAGGTCGTGGGTTCGAGTCCCACCAGCTCCACTCTCGTGACGAACGCGCGCCTTCGGAGCCGGTTGGCGCGCACGAATACCGCAACCACTTCGGCTGGTACATGGAGCGCGCCGCGGCCGGCGAGAGCTTCCTGATCACCCGCCGCGGTAAGCCCTCCGCCCGACTGTCACCACCGCACGAGCAGCTCGACCTGCCGCCGCCGGAGCCGGCCGAGGTGGTCCCGATCGCGGAGGCCAGGAGCGCCGGCACTTGAGCGCCCGATACCGTCCCGCGCCCGATGCCCCTGCCCGCCGACCTCCCGCACGTCGACGGCGTCAGCCACCGGTTCATCGGCGCCAACGGGATCACCTTCCACGTCGCCGAGGCCGGCGAGGGGGACGACGTCGTCCTGCTTCTGCACGGCTGGCCGCAGCACTGGTACGAATGGCGCCACCTGCTCGGCCCGCTCGCCGAGCGCCACCGGGTGATCGCCCTCGACCTGCGCGGGTTCGGCTGGTCCGACGCGCCGGCTACCGGCTACCGCAAGGAGCAACTCGCGACCGACGTGCTCGCCGTCCTCGACGCGCTCGGGATCGAGCGCCTGAAGCTGATCGGCCACGACTGGGGTGGCTGGATCGGCTTCCTGCTCTGCCTCCGCGCCCCGGAGCGCTTCCAGCGCTTCCTCGCCCTCGGCATCACCCACCCGTGGCAGACGCTGGGCGGCGGCTGGCGCCACCTGCCCCGCTTCTGGTACCAGCAGGTGATCATCACCCCCGGGCTCGGCTACGCGCTTCACCGCAGCGGCGCCTTCGTCCGCCTGATGCTGCGCGGAGGGACCGGCGACCGCTCCGCGATCGAGCCGGCCGCACTCGCCAGCTTCGCCGACAACCTCGCCGAGCCCGCCCGCGCCCGCGCCTGCGTCCGCCTCTACCGCACCTTCGTCACCCGCGAGATGCTGCCCCTGATCCGCGGCCGCTACGAGACCACTCGCCTCCACGTGCCCACCCACCTCGTCCTCGGCGGGCGCGACCCCGTGCTCACCGAGCGCCTGGCCGCGGGCTACGAGCAGCACGCCGACGAGATGACCACCGAGCTCGTCGACGACTGCGGGCACTTCATCGCCGACGAGCGCCCCGACCTCGTTCTGGACCGCGCCCGCGACCTGTTCGCCTGAGCCCGCGCCGCGAACCGGCGCATCCACCTCGCGCGCGGGCTAGATTGGCTCGCGCATCACGACCCGGGGGTTTGAGAGCTTGAGCCGAAGCAGAGCAGCATGCGCCGCCGCGATCGCGATCGCGGCGACGCTCGCACTGGCGCCGTCCGCGGGCGCGGCCGAGATCACCTCGGTCTTCGACGGCGCGGTCGACTGCCACCCGGACGGCGCGATCCGCTTCTGCGGCGACGACCCGTCGACGGTCGCCACCTGGGACGGCGTCCCGATCGACGTCAACGTCGCTCTGCCGCCCCTGCCGGCGTCAGGCAACGACCGCGCCTACCCGCTGCTGATGATGTTCCACGGGTGGGGCGGCTCGAAGCTCGGGGTCGACGCGATGCGCCCGTGGGCCGAGCGCGGCTACGCCGTCTTCTCGATGTCCGACCGCGGCTTCGGCGAGTCCTGCGGCGCCACGGCCGCCAACCGGCTCGCGCCCGAGTGCGCGGCCGGCTACATCCGGCTCATGGACGACCGCTACGAGGTCCGCGACGCGCAGGAGTTCGCCGGCCGCCTCGTCGACGAGGGCGTCGCCAAGCCCGACGCGATCGGCGCCACCGGCGGCTCCTACGGCGGCGGCCTCTCGATGGCGCTGGCCGCGCTGCGCAATCGCAAGATGCTGCCGGACGGCTCGCTCGTCCCCTGGACCAGCCCCGACGGCACCCCGCTCTCACTGGCGGCGGCTGCGCCCGAGATCCCCTGGACCGACCTCGCCTACTCGCTGATGCCCAACGGCCACACCCTCGACTACGTCGCCGACGCGCCCTACCTCGCCCGCGACCGGATCGGGGTGATGAAGCAGTCGTTCGTCTCCGGCCTCTTCGCCGCCGGCGCCGCCACCGGCACCTACGCGCCGCCGGGCACCGACCCGGACGCGGACCTGACCACCTGGTTCGCGCTCATCAACGCGGGCGAGCCCTACGACTCCAACCCGCTGACCGCCGACATCGTCGACGAGCTCACCACTCACCACTCCTCCTACTACGTCGACGACTCGATCGCGCCCGCGCCGCTGCTGATCTCCAACGGCTGGACCGACGACCTCTTCCCGCCCGACGAGGCACTGCGCTACTACAACCGCACCCGCTCGGAGCACCCCGGCGCCGACCTGGCCCTCTTCTTCCTCGACTACGGCCACCAGCGCGGCCAGAACCGCAGCGGCGACACGGAAATCCTCGACGCCCGTCAGCGCGCCTGGTTCAACCACTACCTCAAGGGCCGCGGCGAAGCGCCCCCGCTCGGCGCGTCGGCGCTGCTCAAGACCTGCGACCCCGCCGACCCCGACGGCCGCTCCTCCGCCCTCTACGAGGCGCCCTCCTGGCCCGCGATCGCGCCGGGCGAGGTCCGGCTGCGCGCGCCGGCGGCGAAGACCGTCGCCGCGACGAGCGCCGACCTCGCCGGCCCGGCCTTCGACCCGATCGCCGGCGGCGGCGCCTGCGCGACCGCCGACGGCGCCGACCAGACCGGCACCGCCAGCTACCGGCTGCCGGCGGCCCACCCTCGTTACACCCTGATCGGGTCGCCGACGGTGATCGCCGGGATCGCTTCGCCGGGACCCAACTCCCAGCTCGCCGCCCGCCTGCTCGACGTTGCCCCCGACGGCAGCGAGACGCTCGTCGCCCGCGGCCTCTACAGGCCGAAGGTCGGCGCCGCGGCCACCCGCCAGGTTTTCCAGCTACACGCCGACGGCTGGCGCTTCGCCAACGGCCACACGGCGAAGCTCGAGCTGTTGCCGAGCGACTCGCCCTACGGCCGCGCGTCCAACGGCCAGCTGCCGATCACCGTCTCGGACCTCCAGCTCCGCCTCCCGGTGGCCGAGCAGCCGGGAACAGGCCCGGTGCGCTCGCCGGCGCCCAGGGTCCTGCCGCACGGATACGAGCTCGCCCCCGGCTACACCGGCTACCACTGAACGCCGCCGGGCGCAGCGGCGGAGCGCAGGTACCGCGGATAGGCTGCCCGCGATGAAGCAGCTCGCGGACGGCGTCTGGCAGGTCGCGGGCTTTCCGCCGAACGCGATCAACGTCTTCGTGATCGAGGACGTGCTGATCGACGCCTCGACCCGCTACGCGACCCGCCGCATCCTGCGCCAGACCAAGGGCCACCGGCTCACGGCCCACGCGCTCACCCACGCCCACCCCGACCATCAGGGCGCCAGCCACAACGTCTGCGAGCGTCTCGGGATCGCGTTCTGGGTCGGCGAGGCCGACGCCGACCCCGCCGAGCGCCCGGAGCTGATCAGCGAGCGCCAGCCGGACCACTTCATGGCCCAGCTCTTCGGCAGGACCTGCACGGGCCCGGGCCACCCGGTGGACCGCAAGCTGGTGGAGGGCGACGAGGTCGCCGGCTTCGAGGTCCTGCACGTGCCCGGCCACTCCGCCGGCCACGTCGCCTTCTGGCGCGAGTCCGACCGCGTGCTGATCGCCGGCGACGTCCTCAACACCGCCGACCCGTTCCTCGCGATCCCGGGCCTGCGCGAGCCGAAGCCCTACTTCACGCCGGACCCGGCCCAGAACCGGCGCTCGGCAAGGCGACTCGGCGAGCTCGAGCCGAGGCTGCTGCTCGTCGGGCACGGCCCTCCGTATCGCGACACGAGGAAGTTCGTCGACTTCTGCGCGAGGCTGCCGGGCTAGTCGCCGGCCGCGCTCGCCTCACGTTCCCGCACCGCGTCGCACTGGCGCCCGATCGACTCGAGCGTCTGGCGGATCTCGTACGGGTTGGAGCCGAGGGCGGGGAGGAAGTCGTCGGCGATCCCGCGCGCGTACACGGGCCACATCTCCTCGAGCATCGCCGCCCCGTCCTCCGTCAGCTGGATGTAGAAGCTGCGCCGGTCGGTCTCGCAGCTCGTCCGCCGCGCCAGCCCCTTCTTCTCGACCCGGTCGAGCAGGCGGCTGAGCCCGCTGGTCGAGAGCAGCACCTGCTCCGCGAGCTCCACCTGCCGCAGTCGCTGCTCGGGGGCGTCGCGGAGCGCCGCGAGCACGTCGTACCAGGCCAGCGGCGGTAGCTCCGCCTCGTCGAGGTCGCGGCTGATCCGCCGCAGCATCACCGAGTGGGCGCTGAGGAACGCCTTCCACGCGGCGAGCTCCTCCTCGTTCAACAGGTCCTTTTCGCTCTCGGATGCCACCTAGAACAGTTTCTCACACAATTGTTGACAACGCAAGTATATCCTGCTAACTTTCTTGCAACAGCAATAGTTGTCACTACATCAAAGGAGCGTACCCCATGACCGCAACCGCCACCGAACGCCTTGTCCCCGCCGGGACCTGGGCGATCGACAACCCGCATTCCAGCGCCGGCTTCGAGGCCGAGCACGCCGGGGTCTCCGTCTTCCGCGGCGGCTTCAAGCCGATCGACGCGAAGCTCGTCTCCGGCGACGATGGGGTCGAGCTCGAGGGCACCGTTCAGGTCGAGGCGATCAGCGTCGACGACGAGAACATCCGCCCGCATCTGCTCTCGCCCGACTTCTTCGACGTCGGCCGCAACCCCGAGATCAGTTTCTACTCGACCGCGATCGACGGGACCCCCGACGACCTCCACGTCCGCGGCGAGCTCTCGATGGCCGGCTTCACCCTCCCGGTCGAGGCCACCGGCCGTCTCCGGGGCCCCGTGACGCTCGGCGAGGGGATCGAGCGGCTCTCCCTCTCGCTCGAGACCACCGTCGACCGGACCGCGTTCGGCATGAACTGGCAGATGGAGCTCCCGGACGGCAACCAGGCGCTCGCCAACGACGTCCGCCTGGTCGTCGAGCTCGAGTTCCAGAAGAGCTGAACGCCGATGCGGATCCTCGCAATCGCCGGGAGCCTCCGGCGCGACTCGCACAACGCCCGCCTGCTCCGCCACGTGGCGGAGCAGGCGCCGCCCGGGCTCGAGGTCGAGCTCTGGGACGGGCTGCGCGCGATCCCGCCGTACGACGAGGACGAGGACACCGCCACTCCACCGCGGTCGGTGGCCGAGCTGCGCGCCGCGATCGCCGCCGCTGACGGCCTGCTGTTCGCGACCCCCGAGTACAACTCGTCGATCCCGGGCGTGCTCAAGAACGCGATCGACTGGGCCTCGCGACCGCGCGCGACCACCCCGCTGCAGGGCAAGCCGGCGGCCGTCATCGGCGCCAGCACGGGCAGCTTCGGCGCCGTTTGGGCACAGGCGGAGCTGCGCAAGGTGCTCGCCTCCACGGGCGCCCGGGTGATCGACCTCGATCTCCCCGTTTCCCGCGCGCACGAGGCCTTCGATCTCCACGGGGTCCTGCTCTCCGACGTTCACGACGCTCGGATCGATGAGGTCCTGGACGCGCTCGCGGGCGAGATCGAGCGCGACCGCGGCGCCGCGCTCGCTCAGGCGGCTTGAGCGGCGGCCACGTCGAGCGCGTTTCGCAGGCGCTCGCCGAGGTGCCGGCGCACGCGCCAGCGCGCTCCCGAGAACCCCAGGTTCGCCACCTTGGCGAAGCCGAGCTCGTCCTCGCGCAGCGCCAGCAGCAGGTGGGCGAGGCGATCGGCGGCGGGGAGCTCGGCCGTTTCTCCGACGCTGACGCACCAGCAGTCGACCCGCCGCCCGCCCGAGCGCAGCAGGAAGGCGCCCTGCTCGCCGACGAGCCAGATGCCGAGCTCACCGGGCTGCAGGACCAGCCCGCTCTCCCGCAGCAGGTCCCGCTCGCGATGCCCGACGAGGTCGCCGAGCAGCCCGAGCGCGACGGCCTCCGGGCCCGCCGCCGGGCGGCGCGTAGCGGCGCTGCGCGGCTCGCCCATAGCCACGACCTGCTGAGCGCCGCGCCGCGCCTGCAGCCACGGGATCCCCCAGGCGTGGGCGAAGCAGATCAACGCCGCCGGAAAGGTCAGCGGCTCGATCGCGATCAGCAGCGCCCCGGGGGCGAGGAAGACGAAGCAGATCCAGCAGGTCCAAGCGGTCCACCGGCGCCCGTCACGGCGCAGGGTGCGCTCGCTGGCGTCCTCGCGCCAGTGCAGCCGCGCGGCCTCCTCGAGGCCGCCGCGCGCGAGCGTCGGGGCGGACGCGATCGCTCAGCCGCCCGCGATCGGGCGCCGCATCACCACCAGCTCGGCGTCGAGCGGCAGCTCCCGGACGACCTCGGCGGTGCCGTCGGGGTGCGAGACCGACGCGATCATCCCCTCGTCGAGCTCGCGGCGGAAGGCGGCCACCGCCGCGTCAGTCTCGGCCTCGCTCCCGCTCCAGCGCGCCAGCGTCGTGTGACCGGTGCGGTCGAGTCTGATCAAGCGTCCCATCGGATCCTCCTTCGCGCGGGCCTGGGCGAGGGAGATTCTATGCCCACCGCGGGCGATCGACTAGGGTGGCGAGGCACTCAGTGGCTTCAGCATCGACCCGTAGCCGTTGGCGAAGGGGGACCGGCGTCGCGGGGCCACCGCGCGGATGCCTGCGCTCGCGGCGAGGCGTCCTGCTCGCCGGCGCCGCGCTCGCCTGCGCCCTCATCGCCCATCCGTCACTCGCGTTCGCGGCCACGTCCTGCTCCGCGGGCACCGTGGACAGGACCTGGATCGGCGCAACGAGCGCGGACTGGTTCACCACCGCGAACTGGTCCCCGGCCGCGCTGCCGACCGCGAGCGCCGACGTCTGCGTCCCGGCAGGCACCGCGTACGCCCCCACCGTCTCGACCGGCGCGCAGGCGAACGCCGCGAGCATCGAGAGCTCCGAGCCGGTCTCGGTCGGCGCCGGCAAGCTCAAGGTCTTCTCGACGACGAAGGAGACGGTGATCCATGGCGAACTGCTGCTCGCGGGCGGGACCTTCGAGGCCCTAGGCCCGACGACCGTCCATGGGAACGTCGACTGGGGCGGGGGGTCCACCATCGCCGGCACCGGGGTGATGACGATCGCCTCGGACGGGACCCTGACCGCGAGCGGGGAGTCGACCAGTCGTGAGCTCGGGGTGGGGACGACCCTCCACATAGACGGGACGGCGACGTTGTCCGGGTCCACGGTCGAGCGCGACGGCTTCCTCACCCTCCTTCTCGACCGTTCGGTGCTGGAGATCGGCTCGGGCGGGACCCTCGATGTGCAGGACGCTCAGGGCTTTTTCTTCAGCGGGGAGGACCTCACGCGGATCCCCCTCATCCACGTCCTTCCGGGGGGAACGCTGACGAGGACTTCGGCGGTGGCGGACCCGGCGGAGCTCAACGTCACCCTCGACAACGATGGAACCGTCGACCTACGCGCGGGGACCCTGCAGCTCCGATCGGGATTGCAGAACTACGACCCAGTCAACAAGCGCCTCATCGGCGGCAAGTACGTGATGCGAAACGGCGCCCACTTCGCGTCTTTCGGCGCCGCTGGCGTGCAGGAGAATGCCGCGGAGATCATCCTCGACGGGCCCGGCTCGGCGTTGTGGCTCAACGTCGGCGGCGACGCCCTGGCGTCGCACCTCGCGATCAACCAGCCGGCCGGCATCCTGCGGCTTCGCAACGGCCGTAATCTGACCACCCACCCCGCTGGCCTCAACAACCGCGGCACGCTGGATCTGGGCGCATCGACCCGGCTGCTGACCACCGGGACCTTCAACCAGGAGCAGGAAGCGACGCTGAAGGTCGCGATCGACGGCACGGGCCCGGGGGCGGGCTACGGACAGGTCGCCGCGGATACGGACGCGTTCGTGCGCGGGGCGCTCGAAGTCGACTCCACCTACGTGGCGCAGACCGGGGATGCCTTCGACGTCGTCACTGCCGGAAGGACTCGCCGAGGTGTCTTCGAAATTCGCCCACCGGGCTACGACGTCAAGTATCTAGCCGACAGGGTCCGGCTGACCGGGCAGCCGCGCATCTCGGTTGCGGACCCGGTCCCGCGATCGGAGGGCGCGACCCTCAGCTACACGGCCACGCTCTCCCAACCGAGCGAGCGCATGGTCGCGGCCGATTTCGCAACCGCCGACGGGACGGCTGCGGCCCCGGGGGACTACGTCTCCCGCACCGGCAGGCTCAGCTTCGCGCCCGGAGAGACCGAAACGACGGTTCGCGTCGTGTCGGCGGCGGACTCGCTCGACGAGGTCGACGAGACCGTGTTGCTCGGGCTCTCGAATCCCACCAATGCCACGGTCGTCGACGGCTCGGCGACCGGCCTGATCCGTGACGACGATCCGTCGCCGGCGCTGACGGTTGCCGACGCCGGCCCGACGCCGGAGGCGGCGGGATCGACGACCTTCGACGTCGGCCTCTCTTCGGCCAGCGGCAAGACGGTGACCGTCGACTTCGCGACCGCCGACGGCACGGCGCACGGCGCGCCGCCGGCCGCGGATTACGGTTCGCGGGCGGGCACGCTGACCTTCGCGCCGGGGGACACGCTTGAGCAGGTCACCGTCGAGATCCACGACGACGCGCTCGACGAGATCGACGAGCTGTTCAGGCTCAATCTCGCCAATCCCGTCAACGCGGCGATCGCGGATCGAACGGGCGGCGGCACAATCGCCGACGACGACGTACCGCCGGAGGTGTCGATCGTCGATGCGCCCCGGCGTGACGAGGGAGGCCCGGCCCATGTCTTCGCGGTCACCCTGTCGGCGCCGAGCGAGAGGGCCGTGAGCGTCGACTACGCGACGGCCGACGGCAGCGCGGTCGCGCCGGTGGACTACGGAGCCGTGGACGGGACGCTGCGCTTCGCGCCCGGGCAGACGGTGAAGCGGGTCTCCGTCTCGAACGCCGACGACGCGGTCCATGAGCCGCGCGAGACCTTCCGCGTCGAGCTCGCGAGCGCAGCGGCGGCGACGATCGGCGACGGCTCGGCACAGACGACGATCCTGGACAACGACCCGTAGGGGATCCGGGCTCCCGGAGCGCGGACGGGGCGTGCGGGCGCTCGCCATAATCGAGCCGATGGAGCGCTACGACCCACATGCGATCGAACGTCGCTGGCAGGACGTCTGGGCGGCCGAGCGGACCTGGGAGGTGCCGAACCCGGGCGAGCCGGGCTTCGACGGCTCGAAACCGAAGGCCTACGTGCTCGAGATGCTCCCCTACCCGTCGGGCGAGCCGCACGTCGGCCACCTGAAGAACTACTCGCTCGGCGACGCGATCGCCCACTTCCGCCGCCGCAACGGGTTCCAGGTGATCCACCCGATGGGCTTCGACGCCTTCGGCCTCCCCGCGGAGAACAACGCGATCAAGACCGGCGTCCCGCCCCGCGAGGCGGTCGAGGCCTCGATCGCCGCCTACCGCGAGCAGTTCGGCGCCTGGGGCGTCTCGTTCGACTGGTCGCGCGAGGTCTCCAGCCACGACCCCGCGTACTACCGGTGGACCCAGTGGATCTTCCTGCGCCTGTTCGAGCGCGGGCTCGCCTACCGCGCCGAGGCGCCGGTGCAGTGGTGCCCTCATGACCAGACGGTGCTCGCAAACGAGCAGGTGATCGACGGGCGCTGCGAACGCTGCGGCCACCTGGTCGAGCTGCGCCAGCTCGAGCAGTGGTTCTTCAAGATCACCGAGTACGCCGACCGGCTGCTCGACGACTTCGAGCTGCTCGAGTCCTGGCCCGAGCACGTCGTGACGATGCAGCGCAACTGGATCGGCCGCTCGCGCGGCGCCGAGGTCACCTTCCGCTGCGAGGAGCTCGGGATCGACTTCCCGGTCTTCACCACCCGCCCGGACACGCTGTTCGGCGCCACCTTCTTCGTCCTCGCCCCCGAGCATCCCGAGGTCGAGCGGCTGGCCGCCGGGACCGAGCACGAGGCCGAGGTCCGCGCCTACGTCGACGCGACGATCCGCGAGCCGGTGGAGGAGCGCGGCGACGACGCCCGGGAGAAGACCGGCGTCCCGCTCGGGCGCACGATCACCAACCCGGTCAACGGCGAGCAGATCCCGATGTTCGTCGCCGACTATGTGCTGATGGAGTACGGCACCGGGGCGCTGATGGCGGTGCCCGCCCACGACGGGCGCGACCACGACTTCGCCCGCGCCTTCGGGCTCGAGATCCGCGAGGTCGTGGCCGGCGGCGAGGACGTCCAGGCCGAGCCCTACCTCGGCGACGGGCCGCTGGTCAACAGCGGGCGCTTCGACGGCGAGAACAACCGCGAGGCCTACGAGGCGATCGTCGAGTCGCTGCGCGAGCGCGACCTCGGGGACGCGGCCATCAACTACCGCCTGCGCGACTGGCTGCTCTCACGCCAGCGCTACTGGGGCTGCCCGATCCCGATCGTCTACTGCGACGGATGCGGGATGGTGCGCGGTGCCCGACGACCAGCTGCCGGTCGAGCTGCCCGAGGTCGAGGACTACGCGCCCAAGGGGCGCAGCCCGCTCGCCGCGGCCGAGGAGTGGGTGAACACCGAGTGCCCGAAGTGCGGCGGCCCAGCGAAGCGCGAGACCGACACCATGGACACCTTCGTCGACTCGTCCTGGTACTTCCTGCGCTACCTCGACCCGCGCAACGAAGAGCTGCCGTTCGACCGCGAGTGCGCCGACTACTGGATGCCCGTCGACCAGTACATCGGCGGGGTGGAGCACGCGATCCTGCACCTGATGTACGCGCGCTTCTTCGTCAAGGCGCTCGCGGACATGGGCTACCTCGGCGTCCAGGAGCCGTTCGCGAACCTGTTCACGCAGGGGATGATCACGATGGGCGGGGCAAAGATGTCCTCGTCGAAGGGCAACACGGTGAGCGCGGTCGAGACCGTCGGCCGCTACGGCGCCGACACCGCTCGCACATACGTCTGCTTCCTGGGCCCGCCCGAGCGCGGCGGCGACTGGGTCCCGGCCGGCGTGGAGGGCGTCCACCGGTTCCTGGTCCGGCTCTGGCGCCTCTCCAACGAGGTCACCGAGCGCACGGAGGCAGGGCCGGCGGACGGCGATCCGCCCGACGCCGGCCCGGCCCGCGAGCTGCTCGCCAAGGCGGCCTGGGCGATCGACAAGGTCA
Organism: uncultured Solirubrobacterales bacterium; assembly: GCA_963842795.1. Lineage (GTDB taxonomy): Bacteria > Actinomycetota > Thermoleophilia > Solirubrobacterales > 70-9 > WHSW01. The sequence continues at coordinate 316,380 of CAWJHV010000026.1, forward strand.
CCCACGACATCGAGCACGGCTTCGCGCTGCACACCGCGATCGCCGCCGTGATGGAGCTCGTCAACGACGCCTACCGGCTCAAGGACGAGCTCTACGGTGACCCCGCCGGGGAGGAGGCGCTGCGCTTCGCCACCGCGACGGCGGCATCGCTGATCTTTCCCTTCGCCCCCCACCTGGGCTCCGAGGTCTACGACGCGATCACCGGCGAGCGCGTCTGGGAGCAGCCCTGGCCGGAGGCCGACGCCTCGCTGCTCGTCCACGAGACCTTCACCCTGGTCGTCCAGGTGAACGGCAAGCGCCGCGACCAGATCGTCGCCCGCGTCGGCGCGCCGGAGGCCGAGCTGCTCGAGCTCGCCCGCGGAAGCGAGAACGTCCGCCGCCACCTCGACGGCAAGCAGGTGGTCAAGGAGGTTGTCGTCCCCGGCAAGCTCGTCAACCTCGTCGTTCGCTGAGCGCGCTCGTCAGGCGCCTCGTCCGGCGGCGCTGAAGCTGCTCAGGATCGTCGACGGGAAGGCGCCCGGGTCGGCGTCGGAGTGGAGCTCGATCCGGGTCACCCACTTGACCCATTGAAAGCCGCGCCTGCCCGGGGCGACCAGGCGCGCCGGCGCGCCGTGACCGTGCGTGAGGGGCTCGTCGCCGACCCGGGTCGCGAGCAGCATCTCGCGGGCGTCGTCGAGCGAGAAGCTCCAGCGGTAGCCGGTGACCGAGACGAACCGGACGTGCCGAGCGCCCGGGAGCGGCCGCGCACGGTCCACCAGCGCGGCGACCCGGACGCCGCTCCAGCGCTGCTCGGAGTAGAAGCCGCCGGTGCAGTCGAGGATCGCGACGAGCTCCTGGCGCCCATCGAGGTCGGCGAGCGGCAGCGAGAGCCGGCGCCGGACCTCGCCATCGATCGCAAGCTCAAACGACTCCGGCTCGAGCGGCGTCGGGTCGTCGGCCACCCAGGAGGTGGTCGGGAAGGCGTTGCCCGCGAACGAGTCGGCCTCGTACGAGCCGGTGAACCGCCGCTCGGCTCCCGGCAGGCCGAGCGCGCTCGAGAGCGGACGCTGCACGCGCCACGCGATGAGCGCGCCGACGCCGATCGCTCCGGCCTCGAGCAGCTGGCGCCGCCCAGCGACGTCGCGCCGCCGCGGGCGCTTGGCGCGCAGCCCCAGGTGCACGGCGACGACCGCCGTGAGCACGGCGCCGGCCAGCGTGTGCCAGGCGAGCACCGTGTAGCCGGCGAGGTCGAGGCGGCCGAACGTACTCCAGGCCCAGCCCGAGAGCAGTGCCAAGGCGACGAGCGCGAGCCCAGCGAGCCCGGCGGACGTGCGCCGATCCCAGCCGCGCGGGTCGAGCACCCGGTGGCCGACGCGCCGCAGCTTCCAGACGAGCAGGATCGCCAGCGCGGCGCCGGCGATCCCGTGCGCGGCGAACACCCATGCCCGCCCGTCGCCTCCGGCGAACCAGGTCAGCACCCCGGTGGCGAACAGCAGCAAGACCACCAGCGCGAGGCTCCAGTCGGTGCCACGCGGGGTCATGGCACCTCGATTGTAGGTCGGCGTCGTCGGTCGGGCACGGCCTCCATACCTCGGTTGGTCGTCCACCCGGAGCGCCCGTTTCACACCCTGGGGGCCCTGGTCTGGTACAAAGCTCGCGTGCTCGTCAGGCGCCTCTCCGACGCGGCCGTGACCGAGGTCCACGGATTGCGCCCCCACATCCTCATGGACGCGGGAGAGCTCGGTTCGCGCAATCTCTCGGTCAATTGGCTCGAGGTGCCGCCCGGGCGTCTCCGAGGAGCTGCGCTCGCACGAGGAGGCCGAGCAGGTCTACGTCGTCGTCAGCGGCACCGGGACGATGACCGCCACCGGCGACACCCAGCGGCTCGAGCCCGGCGACCTGGTCCTGATCCCGCCGGCGACCGATCATGCGGTGGCCAACGACGGCGACGTGGCGCTGGCGCTGGTCTCGGTGCAGTCGCCCGCCGTCTCGGCGGACGAGCTCTACAGCCGCCGCCTGGCCACCCAGGCGACCGGCTACGACGACGATTTCGAAGACGTCTGATCCGGCGCGGTGATCCGCCGCCGGGTGATCGTCCACGGGCGGGTGCAGGGCGTCTTCTTCCGCGACTCCCTCCGTCGCCTGGCCGAGGCGCGCGGGGTGGGGGGCACGGCCGCCAATCGTGCCGACGGCACGGTCGAGGCGGTCTTCGAGGGCGAGCCTGATGCGGTCGAGGAGCTGGTCGCCTTCTGTCGCAAGGGCCCGCGGACGGCCGAGGTCGAGCGGGTCACCGAGCGCGACGAGCCGCCGGAGGGCCTGCAGGGCTTTCGTATCGCGTAGCGCTTCCGGCACTCCGCGCGCGCCACGGATGCGCGCTCGGAGCCGACCATCGGCGGGTGTCCGAGCTCAGCCGCGCACAGCTCGCCGTCTACGCCGCGATCGCGGTCGCCCTGCTGCTCCTGGGCGCCCGCTGGCTGCGGTCCGACGACCAGGACGCCGAGGGCTTCGGCGGTGTCGCCCAGGCCTCCGGCGGCTCATCGTTCGCGATCGAGCCCGGCGGGGGAGGGCTTGTCGTCCACGTCGCCGGCGAGGTCCGCGACCCGGGCGTCTACGAGCTGCCCGCCGGCTCGCGGGTCGCGGACGCGGTGGAGCGCGCCGGCGGGGAGAGCGGCGCCGGCGCAGCCGATGCGATCAACCTCGCGGCGAAGCTCGCCGACGGCCAGCAGGTTGTCGTCCCGGCGAGGGCGCCGGGACCGGCCGGGGCGAGCGCCGTCGCGCCGCCGACCGCCGACGGGCCGATCAGCCTCGGCACCGCGACCCTCGAGCAGCTCGACACCATCGAGGGCATTGGGCCGGTGACCGCGGGCGACATCCTTTCCTACCGCGACGAGCATGGCGGGCTCTCCTCGGTCGACGAGCTCGACCAGATCAGCGGCATCGGGCCGGCGACGATGGAGGCGCTTCGCGACCGGCTCCAGCCGTAGCTCCACCCGCCTCGATGCCTGGCGCCAGGTAGGGCTCGGCGGCTTCGCGCTCGGGCTCGCCGCCTGCGCGCCGATCGGCGGTGCGGGCGAGCCGCCGGGGCTGATCGCGGTCGCCGGCGCGGGCTTGGCGCTCCTCGCTGCGGCCCGGCCCCGGACGGGCACCGGCGCCCGCCTCTGGCTCGCGTGCCTGGCGCTCGCCGCCGCTGCGGTCGGGGTCGGAATCGGCTCGGCGCGGATCGAGGCGATCGACGCGGGCGCGCTCGATCTCGCGCCCGCAGGGGAGGTGGAGGTCCGCGGTTACGTCGCCGCGGTCCCGCGCCGGTCCCGGGGCCAGGTGTCGATCCGCGTCGAGACCGCGGACGGGCGCCTGATGGTCACCGCGCCGGAGCCCGTCGGCGAGCTCGACGTGGGCGAGGGGATCGCGGCGCGCGGGACCCTGGGCCCGGCGGCGGAGTGGCAGCGGGGCTATCTCGAGCGGCTCGGCATCCACGAGGTCCTGGCGACGAAGGCGATCGAGCGGCTCGACACCAGGCGCGGCGGCTTCGCCGGCGTGCTCGACGGGATTCGCCTGCGCGCGGAGCGGGCGCTGGCGACCGGGACGCCGGACGCGTCGGCGGACCTGCTGCGCGGCTTCGTCCTCGGCCAGGACGACCTGATCGACGAACGGACCGTGGAGGAGTTCAAGCGGTCGGGCCTCGCCCACCTGCTCGCCGTCTCCGGTCAGAACGTCGTCCTGCTGGCGGTGCTCGCCGCCGCGGTCCTGGCGCTGCTCGGGGTGCCGATCCGCCCTCGTCTGGTCGCGATCGGCGTCCTGATCGGCGTCTACGTGCTGATCACCGGCGCGGGCCCGTCGATCCAGCGGGCGGGGGTGATGGGGGCGGCCGGGATCGTCGCCGCGCTCGCCGATCGGCCTCGTTCGCGCTGGTACGTTCTCCTGCTCGCCGCGGCCGTGACCCTCGGCCTCGACCCGCGCGCGGCGGCCGACATCGGCTGGCAGCTGAGCTTCGCCGCGGTCGCCGGGATCCTCCTGCTCTCGCGGCGGCTCGCCGCACTGGTCGCCGGCCCGCGACCCGGCCGCGTGCGGCGCGCGGTCGCCGAGGGCGCGGCGCTGACCGCCGCGGCGACCGCCGCGACGGCGCCGCTGATGTCGTTCTACTTCGGCACCCTCTCGGTCGTCTCGCTGCCGGCCAACCTGCTCGCCGTCGTGGCCGAGGCACCGGTGATGTGGCTCGGGATGCTCGCCGCGGCCGCCGGCCAGGTCCCCTGGTTGCCGGTCGAGCCGATCTCCTGGCTCGCCGGGATGCTCGCGGCCTACATCGCCCAGATCGCGGCCTGGTTCGCCGGCCCGTCCTGGGCGCAGCTCGAGCTCGGGATCGCGGGCGTCCCGGCCCTCGTGGCTGTCTACGGGGCGCTCGGGGTGGGCGCCTGGCTGGTGATGGCCTGGGCCCGGCGGCGCGGCCGGCTGCGCCCCGGCGCTCGCGGCCCGTGGCGGGTGGCGCTGCTCGCGATCGCCGCGATCGCCCTCCTCGTCCCGGCGCCGCCGGCGCCCTCGAGCGGCGCCGGCCCGTGGTCGCCCAACCTGACAGCGACCGTGCTCGACGTCGGCCAGGGCGACGCGGTCCTGCTCCAGCCCGCCGACGGCGACCCGGTGTTGATCGACGCCGGGCCTGCGGACGCCGGGGTCGCCGCACAGCTCGCCGAGCGCGGTGTCGACCGGCTCGCGGCGCTGGTTCTCACCCATCCCGACGATGACCACAGCGGCGGCGCTCCCGAGGTGCTCGACTCGGTCGCGGTCGATCACCTCGGCTACGCGCGAGCGCCCCCGGCGCTGCTCCGCTCCGCCCGGGCGCTCGGCGCGGCCACCGACCGGCTCGCCGAGGGCGCGCGGCTGCGCTCCGGCGGCCTGCGCCTGCGGGTGCTCTGGCCACCCGCCCGGCTCGCGGGCGAGCGCGGCCGGGTCGAGGACCCGAACGAGCTCTCGCTGGTGGCGCTCGTCCGCTGCCGGGGATTCCGCATGCTGCTCACCGGCGACGCCGAGGCCGAGCTGGCGCCGGTCCACCCCGGCGACGTCGACGTGCTCAAGGTCGCCCACCACGGCAGCGAGGACGCGGGCCTGGCGGCGCTGCTCGCCGAGGCGGAGCCCGAGCTCGCGGTGATCTCCGTCGGGGCCGAGAACCCGTACGGGCATCCGGCGCCGGCGACGCTCGCCACGCTCGAGCGGGCTCGCGTGCCGGTGCTGCGAACCGACCTCGACGGCGAGGTGTCGATCGGCGCGGGGAAGGGAGGCTGGTCGGTCGGCGAGGGCTGATCCGCCCGGCGCTTGCGTTAGGGTGCCGCCGTCCACGCGGTCGGTCCCTGTCGATGTCGGGCTCAGAGGAGGGCTTTCGAAGATGGAATCAAGCGGCACACCACCGCCCAGCCAGCCCGCGGCCGACCCGCCGCCCCCTCCTCCGGTGGCGCCTGGCGGCGAGCAGAAGGCCTCGGGTGGGTGGCGCGTGCTCGCGATCATCCTCTTCCTCGCGCTCGCCTTCGCCTGCGCGGTGATGGTGATCGCGATGGGCGACATCTCCGACACGCCGCGGTGCGACGATCCCGCTGCCCTCGCGAAGGCGATCGCCGAGGGTGAGACCGAGTGCTTCGACGGCTCGTCGGGCCAGAAGACGGCGACCCTGGTGCTCGGCTGGCCGAGCGGGGTGCTCGCCGGGGTCGCGGCGCTGCTGGCGCTCTACTTCGCCGCCACCGGCCTGCGAGGGCGGCTGCTGCTGACGACGACCGGGGCGGCGATCGTTCTCGGGGCGCTCAGCATCCTGATCGGCAGCATCTAGAGCCGGCACCTCCGTCGCCAAGGCTGCGGCCGGGACGCCGAATACACTCGGCGGCCTTGGCCGGGCCGCGCGACAGCCCCGAGATCGCGCCCGCGTACCTGATCGCGGGCACCGACGCGGCGAAGCTCGACGCCGCCCTCGCGCGGCTGCGCTCACGCGCCGAGACCGAGGGCGGCCCGGGCGCGCTCGAGTCCTACTCGCCACCCCCCGGCTCGAGCGCCGGCCCTGACGCCGACGGGCTGCTCGCCGCGATCCCGGCGCTCTCACTCACCGCCGCCCGGCGCTACCTGCTCGCCGACGGCGTCGAGCGGTGGTCGGCGAAGCAGGCCGGCCCTGTGGCCGAGGCGATCGCGACGCTGCCCCCGGACGTCACCGTCGTCCTCGTCGCCCGCGAGCAGCCCCCGAAGCTGCGCGCCCCGAAGTCGCTGGCCGAGGCGGTCGAGGGGGCGGGCGGCAAGGTGCTCTCCTACGCCGCGCCCAAGCCGCGCGACCTGCCGCGGTGGCTCACGGCCGAAGCCTCCAAGCGCGGCTTCGAGCTCGAGCCCGAGGCGGCGCAGCTGCTCGCCGAGCGCCTCGGCGACGGCACGGCGCGCCTGGCGTCGGAGCTCGACCGGCTCGCGCTCTGGGCCGATCCCGGCGCCGAGGTCTCGCGCGAGGACCTGGAGTCGATGGTCGCCGATACCTCGGAGGAGGTCGGTTGGGCGCTCTCCGACGCGATCATCGACCGCGACCCGGCGGGCGCGGTCGCCGCCGCCGAGCGGCTCGCCGACCAGGGCGAGTCGGTGACCCCGATGATCTACCAGGCGGCGAAGCGGCTGCGGGAGGCGAACGCGGCGCTCGAGCTGCTCGAGCAGGGGCGCTCGCCGCGCGAGGTCGAGGCCGCGCTGCCGATGCACCCGTACGCGGCGAAGCTGCTGCTGCGTCGCCTGCGGGACCGCTCGCGCGGTGAGATCCGAGCCTCGGCCTGTGCGATCGCGGACCTCGAGTGGTGGACGCGCGGAGGCTCGGACTATCCCGAGCGCGTCGCGCTGACGCTCGCCGTGCGCCGCGCCGCCGGACGTTGAGTCAGGCCGCGGCGCCGGCGCGCAGTCGCGCGGCGCGCGCCTTCTTGCGCGCGCCGGAGTTGTGGTGCAGCGCGCCCTTGCCGACCGCGGTGTCGATGTGCGAGCAGAGCGCCCGGTGCTCGGCCTCGATCGCGGCGTCGTCGCCCGCGGAAACCGCAGTCTCGAGCCGCCTGAAGTGGGTCTTCACGGCGCTGGTCATGCGTCGGTTCTCGTCGTGCTCTCGCACCGTCCGGGCGTTGCGCTTCTTCTGTGACTGGATGTTGGCCATCGGGCGACGGCCGATGATAGCGGGGAACCTTGAGGCGGAGCCCGATAGGGCGGAGCCGAGTTCCGCCGCTGTTGAGGCGGCTTATTCATGAGGCCAGAGGCGGATCCGCCCGGGCCGGTCGACGAGGATCCGCGCCCGCGGCTCGGCGATCTCGACGACGTCGCCGCGGCCGAGGTCGCTCCGCAGGAGGAGGTGCAGGCGCCGCGGCCGCGCTCGGGCCGGCTGGCGCGCTCGACCGCCTTCTTCTCGATCGCGACCGCGTTCTCGCGCGTCGCCGGCCTCGTGCGCGAGGTGTTCGCGGCGAGCTACTTCGGGACCTCGACGCAGATGTCGGCGTTCACGATCGCCTTCCTGGTCCCGAACACGGTCCGCAGCCTGTTCGCCGACGCCGCGATCCAGGCCGCATTCGTGCCGGTCTTCACCGAGAAGCTCGAGCGCGGCGAGCGGCGCGAGGCGTTCCGGCTCGCCTCGACCCTGATCTTCCTCGTCGTGTGCGTGCTCGGCCTGATCACGGCTCTGTTCATGCTCGCCGCGCCCCTGCTGGTGCCGCTGTTCGCGCCCGGCTTCGGCGACGCGGCGACCGACCTCACGGTCTCGCTCTCGCGCCTGCTGTTCCCGATCCTGATCCTGCTCGGCCTCTCCGGGATGGTCGTCGGCGTCCTCAACAGCTACGACCGCTTCAGCATCTTCGCGATCGCCCCGTTCTTCTGGAACGTGGCGATCATCGTCGTGCTGATCGGCCTCGCCCCGGCCTTCCCGGACGAGGACCAGATCTACGCCTACGCGATCGGGGTCGTCGTCGGGACCGTCCTCCAGCTGGCGATGCTGACCTACGACCTGCGAAACACGCCGTTCGGCATCCGCCGGGCGCTGCTGGCCCCGTTGCGGATCCGTGTCCGCGAGGCGCTCGCGAATGCCGACGTGCGCCGGGTGCTGATCCTGATGCTGCCGGTGACGATCAGCCTCGGCCTGATCAACTTCAACCTGCTCGTCAACAGCTTCTTCGGGACCCTGGTCTCCGATCAGGCGCCGGCGGCCATCGACAAGGCGTTTCGGATCTACATGCTCCCCCAGGGGATCTTCTCGGTCGCCGTCTCGACCGTGCTCTTCCCGACCCTGGCCCGGTTCGCGGCGCGCGGCGCGCTCGACGACCTGCGGGCGACGATGGCCAACGGGATGCGCCAGATCGTGCTTCTGCTGACGCCGGCGGCGGCCGCGATCCTGGTCCTCTCCGAGCCGATGATCCGGCTCGTCTACCAGCGCGGCGACTTCGGCCCCGGGGCCACCGACCTGGTCTCGACCGCGCTCTTCTGGTTCGCGTTCTCGCTCCCGTTCAACGGCCTCTTCCTGCTGCTCACGAGGACGTTCTTCAGCCTCCAGCGGCCCTGGCTGCCGACCGCGATCGCGGGCGTGAACCTGGCGATCACGGCGCTCTTCTCGGGCCTCTTCTACGGTCCGTTCGGCATCGGCGGGATCGTCGCCGCGACGGCGATCGCGACCGCCGCGAGCGTCGCGGCGCAGGCGCTGGTCCTCCGCCGCGAGCTCGGCCGGCTTGAGCTCGGGCGATTCGCCTGGACCGCGGCGCGGGTGCTGCTTGCCTCGGCGGCGCTCGCCGGGGTCAGCTTCGCGGTCTGGGACGGGCTCGACCACGCCCTCGGACGCGACCTCGCCGGCCAGATCGTCTCCCTCGGCACCGCGCTCGCGGCCGGCGCCGTCGTGTATGCCGTCGCGGTCACCCTGCTGCGGATCCCGGAGGCAAGCCAGATCCGCCGCCTGGTCAGCCGCCGCTAGCCCGCCCGAACCGCGCGACGGGTCGAAAACGTCCTCCGTGAGGCCGAAAGGCGCCCGTCGGTGGAAAGGGGGCGCTGCAAGGTGCTTTGCAAGCAAACGATGTGTGATTGTGGTCACACATGCCGCAACTCGGTGCGGCAACCGTGTTGTTCTCACAACGCCCGCCGCACAGGACCGGCCCAGCGCCGGCGCGGGCGAGCAACACGGGCGCCGACAGGCGGCGCCGGGCGCACTCGCGTCCCGGGGAAGCAACCGAACGAGGTGATTCAGTCATGGCGCGCACGCGCTCGAGGATCCGGACGCTCGCAATCGCAACCGCACTCGTGACCGTCGTCCCGGCGCTGCCCGCGGCGGCCGCCGAACGCGACGACACGGGGAGGTGGCCGGCCTCCGTAATCCGCGCGGCCTCCGGTCAGGCGCCGGGCGCCGGGCGCGACGACGGCCCCTTCATCCCCCTGATCGGCAAGCCGGACTACGGGGCGGCCGACGCGGGCTTCGGCGCCGCTCGCTCCGGCCACACGCACGCCGGTCAGGATATCTTCGCCCCGGCGGGCACCCCGCTGGTCGCGGCCACCGACGGGGTCGTCGCCGACGCGGGCAGCGACGGGTCACAGGGCAACTTCGTCTACCTGTACGACCCGAGGCGCGAGCGCACCTACGTCTACATGCACATGATCGCGCCCGCGACCGTCGCGGCCGGCGACCGGGTTCAGGCCGGCGAGCGCTTCGGCGGCGTCGGTTGCACCGGCTCGTGCTGGGGCGAGCACCTGCACTTCGAGGTCCGGGAGGGCGAGGGGATCGGCGCCCAGGCGCGCGACCCGATGCCGCTGCTGCGCGACTGGCGGTCGCTCGAGCGCCCGCGCTGAGCGGCCGGGCGGCCGGGCGGCCGTATCCTCAGCGGCGCCCATGGAGCGGATCCGCAACTTCTCGATCATCGCCCACATCGACCACGGCAAGTCGACGCTCGCCGACCGCATCCTCGAGCTCACAGGGGCGGTGGACTCGCGCAAGCACCTGCCGCAGCTGCTCGACTCGATGGAGCTCGAGCGCGAGCGCGGGATCACGATCAAGGCCCAGGCGGTCCGGGTCCACTACCGCGCTCGCGACGGGCACACCTACCACCTGCAGCTGATCGACACCCCGGGCCACGTCGACTTCTCCTACGAGGTCTCGCGCAGCCTCGCCGCCTGCGAGGGAGCGCTGCTGGTCGTCGACGCCGCCCAGGGGGTCGAGGCGCAGACGGTCGCCAACACCTACGCCGCGGTCGAGGCCGGCCTCGAGCTGATCCCGGTGCTGAACAAGGTCGACCTGCCGAGCGCGGAGCCCGAGCGGGTGGCCGGCGAGATCTGCGACCTGATCGGCGGCCGTCCCGAGGAGGTGCTGCGGATGTCGGCGAAGACCGGCGAGGGGGTGGAGGAGGTGCTCGAGGCGATCGTCGCGAGGATCCCCGCCCCCGAGGGCGACCCGACCGCGCCGCCGCGAGCGCTGATCTTCGACTCGGAGTTCGACCAGTACCGCGGCGTCGTCGCCTATCTGCGCATGTTCGACGGCGTCTTCACGAAGGGCGAGACGATCAAGGCGATGCAGGCCGGGACCGAGGCCGAGGTGGACGAGCTCGGGTTCTTCGCCCCGGCGATGCTCCCGGCCGGGGAGATGACCGCCGGCGAGGTCGGCTACGCGATCACCGGCCTCAAGGACGTCTCGAAGCTGCGCGTCGGCGACACGCTCACCTCGCGTGAGCGGCCCGCGGCGCAGGCGCTTCCCGGCTACCGCGAGGTCCGGCCGATGGTCTTCAGCGGCCTGTTCCCGATCGACACCGACAGCTACGAGGAGCTGCGCGACGCGCTCGAGCGGCTGGCGCTCAACGACGCTGCGCTTTCATACGAGCCGGAGACATCCCAGGCGCTTGGTTTTGGCTTCCGCTGCGGCTTCCTCGGGCTCCTGCACATGGACATCGTCCGCGAGCGGCTCGAGCGCGAGTACGACCTCGAGCTGCTCTCGACGACTCCCAACGTCAGCTACGAGGTGCTGCTGACCAGCGGGGAGACCGTCGAGGTCCACTCGCCCGTCGAGATGCCCGATCCCGGCGTGGTCGAGGAGATCCGCGAGCCCTACATCCGCGCCTCGCTGATCTGCCCTACGGGCTACGTCGGCCAGGTGATGGAGCTCTGCCAGAGCCGCCGCGGTACCCACGTCGACATGCACTACCTCTCGCCCGAGCGGGTCCAGATCCGCTACGACCTGCCCCTGGCCGAGATCGTGCTCGACTTCTTCGACCAGCTGAAGTCGCGCACCGCCGGATACGCGTCGCTGGACTACGAGCCGATCGGCAACCGGGCCTCCGACCTGGTCAAGCTCGACGTCCTGCTCGCCGGCGACACGGTCGACGCGCTCTCGCAGATCGTCCATCGCGACGCCGCCTACGAGGCCGGCAAGGTGCTGGTCGAGCGGCTGCGAAAGACGATCCCGCGCCAGCTCTTCGACGTCCCGGTGCAGGCGGCGGTCGGCTCCCGGGTGCTCGCCCGCGAGACGGTCAAGGCGCTGCGCAAGGACGTCACCGCGAAGCTCTACGGCGGCGACGTGAGCCGGAAGAAGAAGCTGCTCGAGAAGCAGAAGAAGGGCAAGAAGCGGATGAAGCAGGTGGGCGCGGTCGAGGTCCCCCAGGAGGCGTTCCTCGCCGTGCTCCAGGTCGATGAGTGATCAGGCGCCTCAACAGCGCGGCTCCCAGGGGGATCGGCGCCGGCTGCTTGCGGAGGGCGATCGACGGCCTTCAACCGCGGCGACGCCGCCGCGGTGCTGGCGATCTTCGACACCGACGTCGAGACCCACATCGACGCGCGACTGATGAACCCCGGCACCCACCGCGGGCACGACGGCTACCTGGAGATGGTCGGCGCCTGGAACGAGGCGTGGGGGTCGATCGAGGTCGAGCTCGTGGGCGTCGAGCGAGCCCGACGAGCGCACATGCTGACCGAGATCCGCCAGCGGGCTGTCGGCGCCGGCAGCGGGGTGCCGGTGGAGATGACGCATCTTCTGGCTGTTCGAGTTCCGCGACGGCCTCGTGACCCGATTCCACATGTACCCGGACCGGGACTCGGCGCTCGCGCGTCCTCTGAATAGACTGCCGCGCCGATGCCAGTCAGCACAGCGGCGATCGGCAAGGAGTACCCGCCGGTCTCCTACGAGGTCGGCCGCGAGAAGATCCGCGAGTACGCGAACGCGATCGGCGCCGACAACCCCGTCCACCACCACCGTGAAGCGGCCGCGGCCGCCGGCTTTCGCGACGTCGTCGCCCCGCCGATGTTCTGCGTCGTCTACTCGGTGCCGGCGGTGGGCCCGGCGGTGGTCGACCCCGAAGTCGGGATCAACCTGGCAGCGATGGTCCACGGTGGCCAGGAGTTCGTCTGGGGCGAGCCCGTCTGCGCCGGAGACGAGATCACGACCACGGCGAAGGTGACCGAGATCTACGAGCGCGACGGCAAGGGCTTCTACGTCTTCGAGTCGGTGTCGCAAAACCAGGACGGAGACGAGGTCGTGCGCGGGACCTGGACCGACATCGTCAGGGGGGTCTGAGGTGGCGGAGGCGGCCACGCCGACGGCCGGCGAGGCGCTGCCCGAGCTGCGGGTGACGCCCGACAAGTACCTGCCGCACCGCTACGCCGGCGCCTCGGGGGACTTCAACCCGATCCACATCGACAACGACTTCGCCCAGGCGGTGGGCCTGCCGCGCAACATCCTCCACGGCCTGTACTCGATGGCGCTGGTGGCGCGCGGCTGCGCGGCGCTCGCCGGCGGCGACCCGCGAGCGCTGAAGCGCTTGAGCGTCCAGTTCCGGGGGATGGGCGTCCCCGAGCAGGAGATCGTCGTCTCGGGCACGGTCAAGGAGGTCGACGGGCACCGGGTAGCGGTAGAGGTGATCGCCGAGCAGAGCGGCAACGCGATCATCCGCAACGCCGAGGCCGAGCTCGAGCTATAGCCGACGGGTCCGACCAGCCGGGGCTCGGGCCCGCCGTCGACTACGAGACCCACGGGCGGACCTACACACGGTTCCGGCAGCCCGACCCGCGGATCGCCGCGCGCATCCACGCCGCCCTCGGCGACGCCCGCTCGGTCGTGAACGTCGGCGCCGGCGCGGGCTCCTACGAGCCCGGGGACCGCTGGGTGCTCGCGGTCGAGCCGAGCGCGACGATGCGCGCACACCGGCCGCCGGACGCGGCGCCGGCGATCGCGGCGACGGCGGAGCACCTCCCGCTCGACGACGACTCGGTCGACGCGGCGATGGCCTGCGTGACGATCCACCACTGGCGGCCGCCCGAGACGGGGCTGGCCGAGATGCGCCGCGTCGCCCGCGGCCCGGTCGTCGTCTTCACCTTCGACCTCGCCGCCCTCCCCGCCTGGCAGCGCGAGCACCTACGTGAGGGCCTGGCGCTCGAGGGCCCCCGTTTTCCCACGGTCGAGGCCGTCGCCGCGGCGCTCGGGGGGCGGACCAGGATCGAGCGGATCCCGACGCCGGCCGATTGCCGCGACGGCTTCTTCGAAGCGTTCTGGAACCGGCCCGAGATGCTCCTCGATCCCGCGGTCCGCGCCTCGCAGTCGTTCTGGACGCTGCAGCCCGAGGGCATGGAGCAGCGGATCGTCGAGCGGCTCGCGGCCGACCTGGACTCGGGAGCCTGGGACGCCGAGCACGGCCACCTGCGCGACATGGACGCCTACGACGGCTCCCTGCGCCTGGTGATCTCAGAGCCCTGAGCGCAGCGCCGCGACGACCTCGGCGGCGTGGGTGTCGGGCGGGAAGACCGGATACCAGACGCGCTCGATCGTGCCGTCGCCGATCACCATCGTCAGGCGGCGCAGCAGCGTCAGGCCCGCGACCTCGAAGGTCGGCAGGCCGAGCGCCCGGGTGAGCTCGAGCCCCGCGTCGGAGAGGATCGGGTAGGGCAGCCGCAGGCGTTCGGCGAGCTCGCGCTGGTAGGCGGTGTCCTGGGTGGAGAGCCCGAACACCGCGTCCGCTCCGGCCTCGAGCAGCTCGGCGTGGTGGTCGCGAAAGCCGCACGACTCGGGCGTGCAGCCGCGGGCCCCGGGGATCAGGTCCCAGTCGTCGGCCAGCAGGGGCTCGCCCGGCCGCCCGGTCCACGGGTAGGCGTAGACGATCGTGCGCCCTGCGAGCGCCGCCAGCGAGACGCGCTCTCCGGTCGTCGCGGGGAGCTCGACCGGGGGCAGCGACGTGCCCGGCAGGTGGTCGGCGGCGCCGTCGTCGACGGGCGCCGGAAGGTCATCCGGCAGCGAGTAGGGATCGACCATGTGTGGCCGATCCTAGAATCAGCGCCATGCTCACGCAGCGCCAGCAGCGGATCCTCAACCTGGTCGTCGGGGCCTACCTCGAGTCGGGCAAGCCGATCGGCTCGGCCGCGATCGCCGAGGGCGCCGACATCGAGTGGGGCCCGTCGACGGTCCGAGCCGAGCTCGCGGCGCTCGAGCGCGAGGGCTACCTGACCCACCCGCACACCTCGGCCGGGCGGGTGCCGACCGACTCCGGCTACCGCTTCTACGCCGATGCGCTGCTCGCGGCGGGCGCCGAGCCGGGCCGCGCCAGCGGCACCATCGACCTCTCGCAGATGCGGCGCGAGATCGAGGAGGCGCTGCGCGAGACCGCCTCGACGCTCTCGCGGATGACCGACCTGCTCGCCGTCGCCACCGCGCCGCCGCTCTCGGCCGCCCGCGTGCACCGGGTCGAGGTCCTGCAGCTGCAGCCCGAGGTGGTGATGGTGGTCGTGATCGCCTCCAACGGCGCGGTCACCAAGCGCATGTTCAAGTTCGCCGCAGGCGGTCGATCCCGGGCCTGGTCGAGTGGGCGTCGAGCTTCCTCAACGAGCGGCTCAGCGGGCTCGCGCTCGGCGCCCGGATGACCGGCGACCGGCTCGACGACCCCGAGCTCGGGCCGGCCGAGCGCGCGTTCCTCGCCGAGCTCGCCGACGCCTTCACCGGGCTCGAGCAGTCGGCGGCGAGCGACCTCTACGTCGAGGGCGCCGCCCGCCTGCTCTCCGCCGAGCACGCGCCCGATCTGCCGCGCGCGGACTCGCTGATGCGGGCGCTCGAGCGCCGCGGCGGGCCTGCTCGAGATCCTGCGCTCGACCCTCGACCAGCGCTCGGTGTTCATGTGGATCGGGGGCGAGAACCCGGCGCCGGATCTGCGCTCGGTGAGCGTCGTCGGCGCCAACTACGGGCTCGGCTACCGCAACCTGGGCGCGGTCGGCGTGGTCGGGCCGCTGCGGATGGACTACGCGACCGCGATCTCCTCGGTGCGCGAGGCCGCCGGCGAGCTCTCCCGCTTCTTCGAGTCGGTCTACGAGTGAAGCGCGACTACTACGAGGTCCTCGGCGTCGAACGGGGTGCCGGCGAGGCGGAGGTCAAGAAGGCCTTCCGGCGCCTGGCCCGCGAGCTGCACCCGGACGTCAACAGCCACGACCCTGCCGCCGAGGAGAAGTTCAAGCAGGCGGCGGAGGCCTACGAGGTGCTCTCCGACCCGCAACGCCGGGCGACCTACGACCGCTTCGGGCACGAGGGGCTGCGCAGCGGCGGCTTCTCGCCCCATACCTCGGGCAACATCGAGGACATCCTGTCGGCCTTCTTCGGCCAGGGGGACTCGATCTTCGGGGACCTCTTCGGCGGCGGCCGGGCGGCGGGCCCGGCGAACGGCGCCGACATCGCGGTCGAGGTCGAGATCACGCCTCGACGACGTGCTCAACGGCGTCTCCCGCGAGCTCTCGTTCGAGGCGGTCTCGCTCTGCGAGCACTGCCACGGCAACGGAGCCGAGCCCGGGACGCCGATCCGCACCTGCGACACCTGCGGTGGCGCCGGGCGCGTCCAGCAGGTCCGCCGCTCGGCCTTCGGCCAGCTGGTGCAGACGGGCGCCTGCCCGACCTGCGGCGGGGACGGCAGGGTCGCCGAGCAGCCGTGCGAGCACTGCGACGGCGCCGGGCGCGAGGTACGCGCCGCGGACCTGGGACGTCGAGATCCCGCCGGGGATCGAGTCCGGTCAGCGGATCAGGATCTCGGGAGCCGGCCACGCCGGGCGAGGCCGGCGGCCGCTCGGGCGACCTCTACGTGCTCGTCTCGGTCGCCGACGACGAGCGCTTCGAGCGCCGCGGCGACGACCTGATCACCGTCAGCCGCGTTCCGGCCACCCTGGCGATGGTCGGCGGGAGCGGTCTCGGTGCCGACGCTCGAGGGCGAGCGCGAGGTCGAGATCCCGGCCGGGTCGCAGCCGGGGGACGCGATCACGCTCAAGGGCCTCGGCCTGCCGCGGCTGCACGGCCGCGGAAGGTCGCGCGGCGACGAGCACGTGCTGGTCGACGTGGTCGTGCCGCGCAAGCTCAACCGCAAGCAGCGCGACCTCGCCCGCCAGCTGCACGAGTCGCTCGACGGCAAGCGGCGTTGATCCGGCTCGCCGTCCGCTGCCGGCCGGAGCTCGCCGAGCGCGTGCTGGCGGAGCTGCTCGAGCTGGCCCCGGGCGGGGTGGAGGAGGACCGAGGGGGCGAGTGGGTCGAGTACGCGATCTACGGCTCGCCCGGCGAGCTGCCGGCGCTGCCCGACCTCGAGGCGGTCGCGGGGGAGGGGCTGGTCGAGATCAGCTCGACCGAGATCCCCGACGACTGGGCCGACCGCTGGCGCGACTTCCACCGCCCGGTCGCGATCGCGGGCGGGCGGATCGTCGTGACGCCGTCATGGGAGCGGGACTCGCTGACCCCGGCACCCCCGAGGCGCCGAGGAGGTGCCGGGCGTCGTCATCGATCCGGGCCAGGCGTTCGGCACCGGCGCCCACGCGACGACCACGCTCTGCCTCGAGCTGCTGCTCGAGGTCGCCGACGCCGGGCCCGAGCGCGGACCGCTCGCCGACCTCGGCACCGGCTCGGGCGTGCTCGCGATCGCCGCGGCGAAGCTCGGCTGGGGGCCGGTCACCGGCTGCGACAGCGAGCCGGCGGCGCTCGACGCCGCGGCCGAGAACGCCGCCGCCAACGGGGTCGAGCTCGACCTCGCCCGGGTCAACCTGCGCGAGCAGGCGCCGCCGCGCGGCGCCGACGGTGGTCGCCAACCTGACCGCGCCCGCTGCTCGACCGAGGTCGCGGCGCGGATCGAGGCGCCGCCGCGACGCCTGATCTGCTCCGGCCTGCTCGCGACCGAGATCGACGAGGTCGACGCGGCGCTCGCCGCGGCCGGACTCGAGGTCGAGAGCGTGCGGCGCCGCGGCGAGTGGGCGGCGCTGCTCGGTTCCGGCCTGCGGCCGGGTTAGTCTGCGCGCCCATGGAGACGCTCGCCGTCACCTTCTACAACGTCGTCGTCTGGCTGCACGTGAGCGCCGTGGTGATCGCCTTCGGCCCGACCTTCGCCTTCGGCATCTACTTCGCGGTCGCCGGGCGCAAGTACCCGCGCGCGCTGCCCGCGATCCGCGAGGCGACGATCACCATCAACCGCTCGATGGTCACCCTGGGCGGCGTCCTGATCCTCATCACCGGGCATCTATCTCGCCTCGCGCGAGCCGTGGTCGTTCGGCGACTTCTTCGTCGTCTGGGGCATCATCGCGATCATCGTCCTGCTCGGCCTCGTCCACGGCTTCTTCCTCCCCAACGACCAGCGCGCGCTCAAGGTCTCCAAGCGCGACATCGAGGCATCCGGCCCGACCGGCGAGGTCGAGTTCAGCGACGAGCACGAGGAGCTCACGGGCCGCAACGCGCGCATGGGCCCGGTCGCCGGCCTGATCGTGATCCTGACGATCTACGTGATGGCCGCGAAGCCGTTCCTGTAGGCGCTCAGGCTCGGGCCGCGATCAGGACCGCGGCGAGCGCGAGCACCCCCGCCGCGAACAGGCCCGCGCGCGGGTCCTGGTCGCCCATCACCGCGCCGCGCGCGCCCGCGGACATCACCGAGGAGCGCGAGGCCGCCGACATCGCCGAGCCGAGCGAGGCCGCGGAGGCGACCGAGAACGCCGAGGCGACCGAGCCGACCGAGCCGATCGAGAACGCCGAGCCGACCGAGCCGATCGAGAGGAAGGAGCCCTTCGAGCAGATCGAGAGCGCCGAGTCCTCGGACCAGAGCGAGAGCCAGGAATCGTCCGTGTGCGCGTGGCCGTGCACGCCCGCAGTCTCGCACCGGCGATCATTGGGGGCATGACGCTCGAACGGGCAGAGCCATCGCTGCCGATCGCGGTCTTCGACTCCGGCGTCGGCGGGCTCACGGTCCTGCACGAGTGCCTGGTCTCGCTGCCGGAGGAGGACTACGTCTACCTCGGCGACGACGCCCGTTTCCCTACGGGGCGAAGAGCGATGACGAGCTGCGCGAGTGCGTGGCGCGCAACACCGCCTTCCTGCTCGAGCGGGGCGCGAAGCTGCTCGTGATCGCCTGCAACTCCGCCGCCGCCGCCGGGCTCGAGGCGGCCCGCGAGACCGCCGCCGCCGCCGGGGTCGAGGTGGTCGCGGTGATCGAGCCGGAGGCCGAGATCGCCGCCGCGATCACCGACTCGGGCCGGGTCGGGGTGCTGGCGACGCCGGCGACCGTCTCCGGCGGCGCCTACCTGCGGGCGCTCGGCCGCCAGCGGCGCGAGCTCACCGTGACCCAGGTCGCGGCGCCGGACCTCGCGGCGATCATCCAGCGCGGCTTCCCGTTCTCCGAGGCGGTGGTCGAGAAGGTCCGCTCCTACTGCGCGCCGCTGAAGCGCGCCCGGGTCGACACCGTGATCCTCGGCTGCACCCACTACCCGCTCGTGCGGCCGATGCTGCAGCGCTTCCTCGGCCGCGAGGTGCGGCTGGTGAGCGCCGGCCACGCGCTCGCCGCGTCCGCGCAGCGGATCCTCGAGTCGCGCCGCCTGGAGACCGCGCGCCGGGGCGAGGGCACCTACAGCTTCATCTGCACCGGCGACCCGGCGCGTTCCGCGAGCTCGGCACGCGCTTCCTGCAACTGCCGCTCGGCGAGGTCGAGCGGGTCGAGCTCTAGGTCGCGCGGCTACCCTTTCGCGCGTGGCGATTCTCGAACAGGTCCAGGCCGATACCCGGACCGCGATGAAGGCGGGCGAGCGCGACCGCGTCGCCGCGCTGCGCATGGTCGCCGACGCCCTGCAGAAGGACCTCAAGGCGGGCGGCGACGACGAGGTCGCGGTGCTCCGGCGCGAGCGCAAGCGCCGGCTCGAGGCCGCCGCGGCCTACCGCGACGGGGGCAGCGCCGAGCGCGCCGACGCCGAGGAGGCCGAGGCGCGCGAGATCGAGCGCTACCTGCCGGCGGAGATCTCCGACGACGAGCTCGGCGCCGCGGTCGACGCGGCGATCGAGGAGACCGGCGCCGTCGGCCCCGGGCGACATGGGCAAGGTGATGGGCGCCGTGATGCCGAAGGTCGGCGACCGGGCCGACGGCAAGCGCGTCAGCGCCGCGGTGCGCGAAAGGCTCGCCTCCTAGCTTTGGCCCGCCGCCAGCTCACCCTCGACAACACCGTCGCGGCCGAGCTCGCGGGCTCCGAGGACACCGTCCTGCGCGAGCTCGAGGAACGGCTCGGCTGCGACCTCTTCCTGCGCGGGAACGTGCTCACCCTCGACGGCGACGACGCCGACGTCAGCCGCGCGGCGACGATGGTCGACGAGCTCGTCGGCCTGGTCGAGCGCGGCCACGACCTCGCCCCGGGCACGATCGACGCGGTCACCGGCGCGATCGCGGCCTCCGAGCGCCCGGCAGAGATCCTCGAGGACGTGATCTGGCGCCACCGCGCGATCAAGGTGGCGCCGAAGACCGTGAACCAGAAGCGCTACGTCGACTCGATCCGCCGCCACACGGTCACCTTCGGGATCGGCCCCGCGGGCACCGGCAAGACCTTCCTCGCGGTGGCGATGGCCGTCGCGGCGCTCGAGGCGCGCGAGATCAGCCGCATCATCCTCACCCGGCCCGCGGTCGAGGCCGGCGAGCGGCTCGGCTTCCTGCCCGGCGACATCCAGGCGAAGGTCGACCCGTACCTGCGGCCGCTGTTCGACGCGCTCTACGACATGCTCGACCCCGAGCGGGTGCATCACCTACTTCGACCGCGGCGTGATCGAGGTCGCGCCGCTGGCATTCATGCGGGGCCGGACCGCTCAACGACTCCTCGTGATCCTCGACGAGGCGCAGAACACGAGCCCCGAGCAGATGAAGATGTTCCTCACCCGGCTCGGCTTCGGCTCGAAGATGGTCGTCACCGGGGACATCACCCAGATCGACCTGCCGCGCGACCAGCGCTCCGGGCTGGTCGCGTCGCAGATCCTCTGCTGCGGTCGACGACCTCGGCTCGTGGCTTCGCGGCGAGGACGTCGTCCGCCACCGGCCGTGCAGCGGATCGTCGCCGCCTACGGCGAGTACCCGAGCGCCAGAACTCCGATTGACGCTCGACCTCGCCGACGTCCCGACGAGCTGCGCGCGGTCGAGGCGACGCTCGCGGCGGCCGGGCGTCGCCGACGGCCACCTCTCGGTCGAGCTCGTGGGCGACGGCGGTCTGCGAGCACGACACCCCGAGCATCTCGGCGCGCGATCGAGCCGACCGACGTGCTCGCCTTCCCGCTCGAGGACGCCGTCGGCGGTCGGGCTGCGCGAGATCGGCGACTGGTGATCTGTCCCGCGCACACGCGCACGACCATCGCCGAGGCGGCGTCCACGCGTCGCTCCACCTGTGCGGCTGTCCTTCGTGAGCTGCGCTTGGCGGGCGCGACCTCAGTGACGAAGTTCGTGCCGCTCGACTACCTGCTCAACGAGGAGGCGGTGCGCTTGGCGGTGCTCCAGGGGCTGCTCGATACCGACGGAGGCCCGGTGACACAGGGCGGCCGCTCGTGCCGGATCCAGTACACGACCTGTTCCGAGGTGCTCCGGGACGACGTCGTCTTCCTGGTCCGCTCCCTCGGTGGCGTGGCGTACTGGCGCTGCCGTCCGGCAGCCGGCAGGAAACCGGGGATGGCGAACGGCCGGGAGGTCCGCCACGTCTCCGACGCGTACGTCGTCGACATCCGACTCCCCGAGGGGATCGCACCGTTCCGACTGGGCCGCAAGCGGGAGCTCTACGAGCGCGACGGTGGCGGGCGGCCCATGCGATTCATCGACTCGATCAAGCCGGAGGGGGAGGCCGAGACGGTCTGCATCCAGGTCGCCGCACAGGACTCGCTGTACGTGACCGAGGATTTCCTGGTTACGCACAACACACTGAACGACTCCTTCGTGATCCTCGACGAGGCCCAGAACACGAGCCCCGAGCAGATGAAGATGTTCCTCACCAGGCTCGGGTTCGGCTCGAAGATGGTCGTCACCGGCGACATCACCCAGATCGACCTCCCGCGCGACCAGCGCTCGGGGCTCGTGGTCGTCGGCGAGATCCTGTCCGCGGTCGACGACATCGCCTTCGTGCGCTTCGGCGGCGAGGACGTCGTCCGCCATCAGCTCGTGCAACGGATCGTCGCCGCCTACGGCGCGTACTCCGAGCGCCAGAAGTCGGATTGACGCTCGACCTCGCCGACGTCCCGGCCGACCTGCGAGCCGCGGTCGAGGCGACGCTCGCGGCCGCCGGGGTCGCCGACGGCCATCTCTCGGTCGAGCTCGTCGACGCCGACCGGATCCGCGGGCTCAACCGCGAGCATCGCGGGCGCGACCTGCCCACCGACGTGCTCTCGTTCCCGATCGACGGCGTCGGGCCGGCCGCGGGCCCGCGCTGAGCTCGGCGACGTGGTCATCTGCCCCGAGCACACCGCTGACATGGTCGAGGCCACCGTCCACGGCGTCCTGCACCTATGCGGCTACGACCACGAGACCGACGACGGCGAGATGCTTGCCCGCCAGGCGCAGATCCTCCGCGACCTGCGCGGCTGAGGCCTAGGGGCGGATCCAGACGATCACGACGTTGCCGCTCGCGCCCCCGCTGTCGCGGACCTGGTAGCGGAACCGGTCCTGACCCTGCGCTCCGGGGTCGCGGACGTAGGTGAACGACCCGTTGGGCCTCAGGTCGAGCGTGCCCTTGTGCGGCCCGCCGCGATGCCTGGCGCTGAGCGTGTCGCCCTCGACCTCGTCGAAGTCGTTGGAGAGGACGCCCGGCGCGGGGATGTCGAGGGTCGTGGCCCCGCCGAGGGCGTACTCGTCCTCGGTGGCCGTGGGCGGATCGTCGACGAAATGGATCTCGATCTGCACCGCGACCGGCTCGCTGAGCACGAGCCCGTCGTCGACCCGGTAGGTGAAGCTGACCGGGCTGTCGAAGTTGCTCGGCGGGTAGTACTCGAACGACCCGTCGGGCAGGAGCTCGAAGCCGTCTCCGAACGGCGGGCTGACGACCAGGGCCGTAAGGGGATCGCCGTCGGCGTCGACGTCGTTGGCGAGCACGCCCGGGGGCCCTACCACCAGCGGCGTGTCCTCGTCGGTCTCGTAGGTGTCGGCCACCGGTTGGGGACTCGCGTTCGACGCCTTCACCCGCATGGTCACGGTCGCGGGCGCGGGGGCCTCGCCGGAGATCAGCGCCTCGTAGGTGAAGCTGTCGGTCCCGACGAAGCCTGGATCGGCGGTGTAGTCGATGCGCCCGGTGGCCCGGACGACGACGCTGCCGTGGTCCGGGGGCTCGCTCAGCCGTGCGCGGTGGCCGACGTCGTTGGCGAGCACGCCCGGCTCGACGACGGTCCGCCGCTTGCCGGAGATCGCGGCGTAGGAGTCGTCGACGGCCTCTGGCGGCTGGGTGACGGTGATGTAGGCGTGGCCGCAGCAGGCGAAGACGTCGTGGGGATTGTCACGGGCCGAGTAGGTGAACTGGTCGAGGCCGCTGAAGCCCGGTTGCGGGGTGTAGGTGAAGCGGCCGTTGCGGCGCAGGTCGAGGGCGCCGTAGGTCGTCCCGCTGATCAGCGCGGCGGTGAGCGGGTCGCCGTCTGCGTCGGTGTCGTTCGCGAGCACCCCGGGGGAGGGCACGGTCAGCGTCGTCCTCGTGCTCGGCATCCGGTAGGAGTCGTACTCCATCACCGGTGGCACGTTCGCGGCCGCCGACGAAGTGGCGACGAGTCCCGCCAGCACCGTCCATATGGTCGCGAGCGCCAACCTGCGCATGTCCCCTCCATGGGCCTCTCGGATGGCCGCAGTATGCCAGGCTGGGCGGCATGCCCTCCACCAGTCGCGTCGGCTTCGTCGGCCTCGCCGGACGCCCGAACGTCGGCAAGTCGACGCTCGTGAACGCGATCGTCGGCGCCAAGGTGGCGATCATCTCCGACCGGCCGCAGACGACCCGGCGGGCGAGTCGCGGCGTGGTCACCGACCCGACGGGCGCCTGGCAGCTGGTGCTCGTCGACCTGCCCGGGGTCCAGCGCCCGCGCGACGAGCTCACCGAGCGCATGCAGCGCCGGGTCGAGCGCGAGCTCGAGGGCGCCGACGCGGTCCTCTTCGTCGTCAACGCCGAGCAGGGGCTCGGGCCGGGGGACCGCTTCATCGCCAAGCATCTGATCACGGCCGGCGCGGGCGCCCCGGTGATCTGCGCCGTGAACAAGATCGACCGCCTCGGCCCGGGCGAGCTTACGCTGGTGCTCGCCGACGTCGGGAAGCTCCAGGCGGTCGACGAGGTCTTCCCGATCTCCGCCAAGCGCGGCACCGGGATCGAGGCGCTCGTCGGCCGGCTCGCGGAGCTGGTCCCCGAGGGGCCGCTGCTGTACCCGCCGGAGGATCGCTCGGACCAGCCGAGCGACGTCCACCTCGCGGAGCTGATCCGCGAGCAGGTACTGCGGCGCACCCGCGAGGAGCTCCCGCACGCGGTCGAGGTCGCGGTCGAGGAGATCGAGACGCGCCCGGACGGCCTGGTCGAGGTCAAGGCCCAGATCTGGGCCGAGAGCGGGTCGCAGAAGTCGATCCTGATCGGCAAGGGCGGGCGGATGGTGCGCGAGATCGGCACCGCCGCGCGCAAGGAGCTCGAGCGCGAGCTCGGCGCCCGCGTGTTCCTCGACCTCGACGTCCGCGTCCGCGAGAAGTGGCGCCGCGACGAGGGCCTGCTCGACCGGCTCGGGATCGACTAGCTCGTACGATCTGCCCGATGAGCGACTCCGTCGTCTTCGACGACAAGGGCCTGGTCCCATGCGTGACGCAGGACTGGAGCACCGGCGAGGTGCTGACCCTCGCGTACATGAACGCCGAGGCGCTGCGGCTCACGCTCGAGACGCGTGAGATCCACTTCTTCAGCCGCTCGCGGGGCGAGCTCTGGCGCAAGGGGGAGACCTCGGGCAACACGCAGCGGCTGCGCCAGCTGCGCTACGACTGCGACGGCGACGCGCTCGTCGCCCTGGTCGAGCCCGCCGGGCCCGCCTGCCACACCGGTGAGCGCTCGTGCTTCTACCGCGACCTGGAGGGCTCGGCGGACCCGGGCGTGGACGCTCCGGCGGCGCCCGGCGAGCCGCAGCCCGCGGCGCACGAGGCGCTCGCGGCGCTCGAGCGCACGGTCCGTGACCGCCGCGATCGGCGCCCGGAGGGCTCCTACACGGCCGAGCTGCTCGCCGACCCCGCCCGGATCGGCGACAAGGTCCGCGAGGAGGCCGACGAGGTGGCGCGGGCGGCCGCCGGCGAGTCCGACGAGCGCCTCGCCGAGGAGGCCGCCGACGTCCTCTATCACCTCGAGGTGCTGATGGCCGCGCGCGACCTGCGGCTCACGGCGGCGCTCGAGGTGCTCAATGGCCGTCGCGACTGACGTCGGCCCGGGCCTCGACCGGGCCCGCGAGCTGGCCGCCGACGCGAACGTGATCCCGGTCCGTTACCGGTTCGTCGACGACTGCGAGACGCCCGTCTCCGCGTTCCTGAAGCTCCGCGAGGCGTTCCCCGGGCCCTCCTTCCTGCTCGAGTCGGCCGAGCAGGGACGTCTCGGGCGGTACTCGTTCCTCGGCTTTCGCCCGCGGCTCGAGCTCCGCTGGTCCGACGGCGCGCTGACCAGGACCGAGGCCGGCGAGGTGGTTACGAGCCCGGTCGACGACCCCTACGGTGCGGTCGCCGAGGCGCTGGGCGAGTACACCGTCGCCGAGCCGGACCTGCTGCCGCCGTTCGCCGGCGGGGCCGTCGGCTTCTTCGGCTACGACCTGGTCCGGACGGTCGAGCCGCTCGGCCCGCCGAATCCCGACCCGCTCGGGCTCCCCGACCTGGCGCTGATGGTCTGCGAGCTGATGCTCGCCTTCGACCACCTGAGACACGAGGTCACGGTGCTCGGGTACGCGTTCGGCGGCGAGGAGGTGATCGAGGACGCCTACGACCGCGCCGTCGAGGTGATCGACGAGGCGCACGAGGCGCTGCGCGGGCCCGTGCCGCCGGCCCGCTCGCGGCCCGAGCCCGCGTTCGGCGAGCCCGCGCCCGAATCGTTCGCTCCCGACGGGGTCGAGGGGGACTGGCGGTCGAACCTCTCCCGCGAGCACTTCGAGGCCAACGTCGCCCGGATCGTCGAGTACACCCACGCGGGCGACGCGTTCCAGGTCGTCCCCTCCCAGCGGTTCAGCGCGCCGGCGACGGTCGAGGCGTTCTCGATCTACCGCGGGCTGCGGACCGTGAACCCCTCGCCCTACATGTACTTCCTCGACTTCGGCGGGTTTCAGATCGCCGGCGCGTCGCCGGAGCCGCTGGTCAAGGTCACGGGGCGGCGCGCGGAGACCAGGCCGATCGCCGGCACCTATCCCCGCGGCGCGTCCGAGGAGGAGGACCGGCGCCAGGCCGAGGCACTGCTCGACGACCCAAAGGAGCGAGCCGAGCACGTGATGCTGGTCGACCTCGGCCGCAACGACCTCGGCCGGGTGTGCGAGTACGGGACGGTGAGCGTCGACGAGTACATGGCGGTCGAGACCTACTCCCACGTCTTCCACATCGTCAGCCAGGTATCGGGCACCCTTCGCGAGGGGATCGGGGCGATGGAAGCGCTCCGCGCCGTGCTCCCGGCCGGGACCCTCTCCGGGGCACCCAAGGTGCGGGCGATGCAGATCATCGACCAGCTCGAGCCCCACAAGCGCTGCTCCTACGGCGGCGCGATCGGCTACCTGAGCTTCAACGGCGACCTCGACACCGCGATCCACATCCGCACCGCCGTGGTCAAGGACGGCAGCGTGCACGTCCAGGCCGGCGGCGGCACGGTCGCCGACGCGAAGCCCGACTACGAGTACGCGGAGAGCGTCAGCAAGGCCAAGGCGATGTTCGCCGCCGTGGCGCTGGCGGAGAGTCAGCCGGAGTGGGGGTAGCGATGCGGGTGCTCGTGATCGACAACTACGACTCCTTCACCTACAACCTCGTCCAGTACCTGGGCGAGCTCGGGGCCGAGGTCGAGGTGGTGCGCAACGACCGGGCGACCGTCGCCGAGCTGCTCGAGCGCCGGCCTGACCGGCTGGTGATCTCCCCCGGCCCGTGCACACCGGCGGATGCGGGGATCTCGATCGAGGCCTCGCGCGCCTTCCCGGAGGCTCGGATCCCGACGCTCGGGGTCTGCCTCGGCCACCAGGCGATGGTCGAGGCGTTCGGCGGGCGTACGATCCGCGGCGAGCCGATCCACGGCAAGGACGCGCAGATCAGCCACGACGGCGCCGGGATCTTCGCCGGGCTCGCCAACCCGCTGCTCGGCGGGCGCTACCACTCGCTGATCGCCGACCCGGACCTCCCGCCCGAGCTCGAGCAGACCGCGTCGCTGGGGAGCGTGGTGATGGCGGTTCGCCACCGCGAGCTGCCGGCGACCGGGGTCCAGTTCCACCCCGAGTCCGTGCTCACCCCCGAGGGCAAGCCCCTGCTCGAGAACTTCCTCGGGGCCTGAGCCCGGCGCGCCGTTCTGACGAGTTCTTCCCGCATACCGGGAACTTCTCGTCGGCGCATGCGACACTGCCGCGCGATGCCGAACGAGCTCCTCACCAGGGCGATCGATGAGGTCGCATCGGGCAGCCATCTGACCGCCGACCATGCCTCGGCGGTGCTCGACGAGGTGATGGAGGGGCGAGCCGGAGAGGTGCAGACCGGGGCCTTCCTGATCGCCCTGCGGGCGAAGGGGGAGACGGTGGCAGAGCTCGTCGGGCTGGCGCGGACGATGCGCCGGCTCTCCGCCTCGGTCTCCTCCTCGCGCGCCGACCTCGTCGACACGGCGGGGACCGGCGGGGGACCGTCCACCTTCAACATCTCGACCGCAGCGGCGCTGGTCGCCGCCGGCGCCGGCTGCGGCGTCGCCAAGCACGGAAACCGCTCGTCCACCAGCCGCTCAGGCTCGGCCGACCTGCTCGAGGCGCTCGGGGTGCGCATCGACCTCGATCCGGAGGCGGTCCGGCGCTGCATCGACGAGGTCGGCTTCGGGTTCATGTTCGCGCCGCGGCACCACGCGGCGATGAAGCACGTCGTCCCGGTCCGCAAGGAGCTCGCCGTGCGCACGATCTTCAACTTCCTCGGCCCGCTCACCAATCCGGCCGGGGCGAGCCGACAGCTGCTCGGCGTCTCGGATCGCCGGTACCAGGAGACGATTGCCGAGGCGCTCGTCGGGCTCGGCTGCGAGCGCGCGCTGGTGGTCCGCTCCGACGACGGCGTCGACGAGATCAGCTCCGCGGACCGCACCCGGGTGATCGAGGTCTCCGGCGGTCGCACGGAGGAATGGTTCGTGACCCCGGAGGAGCTCGGGCTCGCCCGGGCGGAGCTGGCCGAGATCGCGGGTGGATCGCCCGCCGAGAACGCGGCAACCGTGCGAGCGGTCCTCGAGGGCGAGGGCGGCCCCGCCCGCGACGTCGTACTCCTCAACGCCGGCGCGGCGATTCTCGCGGCGGGCGACCACGGCGACCTCGCCGCCGCGGTCGAGACGGGGGCGGAGGCGGTCGACTCGGGAGCCGCGCTCGAGGTGCTCGAGCGGCTGGTCGAGCTCACCAACCAGCTCGCCCCGGCGGACTGATCGGCGATCGGCTGCACTACCCTGCTGCGGGAATGAGCAAGCTCGAGCAGCTCGTCGGAGCAGCACGGGAGGACGTCAGGCAACGCAAGGAGCGTGTTCCTGTCGAGGACCTGCGCGACGCCGTGGGAACCCTCAGCGGGTCGCGGCCGTTCTCGGAGGCGCTGGTGCGCCCGGGTCTCTCGCTGATCGCCGAGTTCAAGCGTCGCTCTCCGAGCGCCGGGGAGATCTCCGGCGGGGCCGGGGTGCGCGAGGTCTGCGCCGCCTACGAGCGCGGCGGCGCGGCGGCGCTCTCGGTGCTCACCGACCGGCTCAACTTCGGCGGCTCGCTGGACGACCTGCGCTCGGCCCGGGCCGCCTGCGGCCTGCCGATCCTGCGCAAGGACTTCATCGTCGACCCCTACCAGCTCTACGAGGCCGCGGTCAACGGCGCCGACGCGGTGTTGCTGATCGTCGCCGCGCTCGACGAGCACACCCTCGGACTGCTCTACGAGGAGGCGATGCTGCTCGACCTCGACTGCCTGGTCGAGGTCCACGACGAGCCCGAGCTCGAGCGCGCGCTCGAGCTCGGCGCGGACGTGATCGGGATCAACAACCGCGACCTCGACGACTTCACGGTCGCGCTCGAGACCACCTCCGAGCTGATCGTCGACGTGCCCGCCGGCAAGACCGTGGTCTCGGAGTCCGGGTACGAGTACGCCGAGCAGCTCACCGAGCTCGAGCGGATCGGCTGCGACGCGGTGCTGATCGGCGAGGCCCTGATGCGCTCGGGCGACCCCGAGGCCGCGGTCCGCGAGCTGACCATGGACGAGGAGCTGGCTCGCGAGCGCTACGTGGACAGCTCCCCGGACGCGACCGCGGATTCTTAGCCTCCCTTTCGGTTCGCATTAGGGAGAGTTAGGCGGGCCGGGTCACCCTTCCGGCCATGAAGAAGCTGATCCGAACCCCATTTGCCTCCGCGGTCGCCGGCGGTCTCGTGGTCGCGGTGATCGGCCTGGTCGCCATCGGCACCGGGCTCGTCGACGGCAACGGGTCGACGACAACCGTGACGACCACGGTCCCCGCGACATCGCCGGACACCGCGCTGGCCAGCGACGCCGCGGGCAAGGCGCTGACCGTGAACCAGATCTACAACGAGGACTCGCCCGGCGTCGTGTTCATCACCGCCGAGCAGAGGGCGCAGACGTCGCCGTTCAACCCCTTCGGCCAGTCGCAGGGCGGGACCGCGACGGGCTCCGGCTTCGTGATCGACAACGACGGCCACATCCTCACCAACAACCACGTCGTCGCGGGATCCGACAACGTCACCGTCCGCGTCGGCGGCGAGGACGGCCAGACCTTCGACGCCGACGTCGTCGGGGCCGATCCCTCCACCGACGTCGCCGTGCTCCACGTCGACTCCGGCTCGGACGAGCTGAAGCCGCTGGAGCTCGGCTCCTCCACCGGGGTCAAGGTCGGGGATCCGGTGGTCGCCATCGGCAACCCGTTCGGCCTCGACCGGACCGCGACGGCGGGGATCGTCTCCGCGGTCCAGCGCCAGATCAACGCCCCGAACGGGTTCACGATCTCGAACGCGATCCAGACCGACGCGCCGATCAACCCCGGCAACTCCGGCGGCCCCCTGCTCGACGCTGAGGGCCAGGTGATCGGGATCAACTCGCAGATCGAGTCCGGCGGCCAGTCCGAGGGCAACGTCGGGATCGGCTTCGCGGTCCCGATCGACACCGCCCAGGAGGTCGCCCAGCAGCTGATCGACCACGGCTCCGTCGAGCACGCCTACATGGGCATCACCGGTGCCGACCTGACCCCGGACATCGCCAACGTCCTCAACCTCGACGTCGATCAGGGCGCGCTGGTCGAGTCGGTCGTCCCCGACAGCCCCGCCGCCAAGGCCGGGATCGAGTCCGGCAACGCAGAGGTCTCGATCGAGGGCCAGCGCGTCGCCGCCGGCGGCGACGTGATCACCGCGGTCGACGGCCAGGCGGTCTCCGGCATGGACGACGTGATCGCCGCGGTCGACGCCAAGAAGCCCGGCGACGACCTCGACCTGACGGTGCTACGCGACGGCGACGAACACACGGTCACGGTCACGCTTACGGAAAGGCCTGCGCAAGTGCGCGGATGACAATCCCTCTCCCAGGGACCCTCCGAGCAGACGGCCTCGCTTCGGCGGGGCCGTTCTGCGTCCGCGGACGGCCCTGGCGTCAGCCGGCCTCGGTCTCGAGGCCGTGGCGCATCGTGTTCTCGCTCACGACGCGCGGCTCGGTGAACTGCAGCAGGTAGTCCGGCCCCCCCGCCTGGGAGCCGACCCCCGAGCGCCGGTTGCCCCCGAACGGCTGGCGCCCGACCATCGCGCCGGTGGTATCGCGGTTGACGTAGAGGTTGCCGACCGGCGACCGCTGGCTGACCGCCTCGATCGTCCGCGGGTTGCGGGAGAACAGCCCGCCCGTGAGCGCGAAGGGGAGCGCATCGACGAGCTCCAGCGGCCCGTTCGATTCCGTCCACCGCCTCGACGGTGAGCAGCGGGCCGAAGACCTCCTCGCGCAGCAGCGCCGAGTCGGGCGCGAGGCCGGTGGCGATCGTCGGCGGGCAGAACCAGCCTTCGCCCGGCAGGTCTCGCGGGACCGTGACCAGCTCGCCGTCGCGGGCGGCGAGCTCGCGGTACCCGTCGACGCGTTGCTGCGCCTCGCGCTCGATCAGCGGCGGCACGTCGGTGGCGAAGCTCTCCGCCTGGCCTACGACCAGCGTCTCCGCGGCTCCGGTGAGCCGCTCGACGAGCTGCTCGGCGATCGCCTCGTGGACCAGCACCCTCGCGGTTGCCGAGCACTTCTGGCCCGCGTAGCCGAAGGCGGAGGCGACGATCGAGGGGATCGCGTCGTCGAGGTCGGCGTCGGAGTCGACGATCACGCAGTTCTTGCCGCCCATCTCGGAGATCACCCGCTTGACGTGGCCCTGCGTGTCCGGCGTCTCCGCCGCGGCCCTGATGATCTCGAGCCCGACCGCGCTCGATCCGGTAAACGCGATCAGGTGCACGCGCGGGTCGCGGACGAGGGCGGCGCCGGCCTCGCCGAAGCCGGGGAGCAGTCCGAGCGTCTCGGCGGGAACGCCGGCGGCATGAAGCGCCTCAACCAGCATCAGGGAGCAGGCGGGGGACTGCTCGGCCGGCTTGAGCACCACCGCGTTGCCTGCGGCGAGCGCGGCCGCGGTCATCCCGGTCGGGATCGCGAGCGGGAAGTTCCACGGCGCGATCACCGCCGCGACCCCGCGCGGCACGCGGCGCATCGTGTTGCGCTCGCCCGGGACCTGTACCAGCTCCTCGCCCCGCTCGAGCTCCACCGCTCGCTGCGCGTAGTAGGTGAAGAAGTCGATCGCCTCGCAGACGTCGGCGTCGGCCTCCGGCCACGGCTTCGCGCACTCCCGCACTTCGAGTGCGGCGAGCTCTGGCCGGCGGGTCCGCAGGATTCCGGCCGCGGCGCTCAGCACCTCGGCGCGCTCGGCGGCGGGCCGCGACCCCCAGGCACGGGCGCCCCGCTGCGCCACCTCGACCGCGCGCTCGGCGTCGGCGGCGGTCCCGGCACCGGCCCGCGCGACCAGCCGCTGCGGGTCGCCGGGGTCGGTCGACTCGATCCCGTCCCGCGTGCCGGCGTCACCGCCGATCAGGACCGGCACGTCGAGCGGCAGCCGCCCGTCGAGCTCGGCGAGCGCCTCGACCAGGCCCGCGCGAGCGTCGGAACGCCGGAGCTCCAGGATCGGCTCGTTCGCGAATGTCACGGCAGGCGCGTCCCGCTCACGGTGCGGCGAGCAGCTCCTCCAGCGGCGCGCCGCGCGCGTGGGAGCTGAGGAAGGAGTCGTTCGAGGTGTTCTCGAGCAGCCGGCGGACGAGGTAGGCCATCCCGGCGACGAGGTCGCCGACGGGGCAGTAGGAGCGCACCCGTTGGCGGTCGGCGCGCAGCGCCTCGGCGAGGTCGTCGCCGAGGCCGCGCAGGACCTGGAGCTCGAGGTCCGCGTCGCTGCCGCCGCCCAGGCGGTTGTAGGCGATCGCGTGGGCGACAGAGCGCAGGTTGTGGGATCCGACCTTCACCCGCACGAGCGGCCGCGCGTCGAGCAGTCGCCGGGTGAGGGCCTCGAAGTTGCGATCGCAGTCGGCCTTTTGCTCGAACACCGGCGGGCGCCAGCCGTGCTGGCGAGCCTCGACCACCTCGTGGTCCCAGTAGGCGCCCTTGACCAGGCGCACGACCAGGGGCGAGTCCCGGTCGCTCGATTGCGACCACTCGAGCAGCCGGTCGAGGTGCGCCGGCGAGTCGCGCAGGTACGCCTGGAGCACGATCCCGGCGGAGGGGCCGCGTGCGAACTCGTCCTCGGCAAGCAGGCCGAGGATCAGCTCCATGGTCGTCTCGAGCGCGTCGACCGACTCCATGTCCACGTGCAGGTGGGCGCCGAGGTCGCGGGCTCGGCGCAGCAGCGGCCGCATCCGGGTCGCGGCGTCGTTGCGGCCGAGCTCGGGCGCCTCCGGGCGCATCAGCGGCGTCAGCGCGGTCACCTTGACCGAGAGGTTCACCCGCGGGATCACGCCGACCGAGTCGCGCTCGAGCCACGGGCGCTCGGGCCAGCGCACGGCTGCGCGCGAGAGCTCGACCAGCGCCTCGTCGCAGCGCTGCGCGTAGCGGTCGGCCTCGGCCGCGGTCACGGTCGCCTCGCCGAGCAGGTCGACCGAGGTCGCGATCCCGCCGCGCCAGAGCCCGCCGATCGTCTCCAGCGCCGCCTGCGGCGACTCGCCGACGATGAACCGGTGGGCCATGTGGCGGACGCCGGCGGCGGTCGCCGCGCCGAGCGCCTTGCGCCCGGCGGCGCTGCCGGCCATCTTCATCGCGACCTCGAGCGGCGGCGGTCGCTCGGGGACGTCCTCGAGGTAGCCGACGAGGTGGGCAGCAAGGTCGTCGAGCGAGCGGCACGCCGGGGTCACGTCGACGAGCCGGAAGATCGCCGCGCCGACCCGGGCGTCCTCGGTCGTCATCTGCATCGCCCGCTTGTCGAGCGAGCGCACCGGGTGGCGGGCGGGACCCGGGAAGGCGTCGGCCAGCTCCCGGCCGATGCGCTGCACCTCGGCCTCGAGGGCCTCGTCCGCGACCGCGGCCCCCGCTGGTCCGCTCTGCGCCATCCGCCCCTACGCTACTCCGCCCCGGCCGCGCCGGGCGGCTCTACCATCGTGTCGCGATGAGGGTCAAGTTCTGCGGCATCACGAGGATCGAGGACGCGCGCGAGGCGGTCCGGCTCGGCGCCTGGGCGATCGGGCTCAACCACTCGTCGCGCAGCCCGCGACGCTGCGATCCGGCGACCGCGCTCGAGATCAGCTCGGAGCTGCGGCGGCAGGTGGAGGTCGTCGGCGTGTTCGTCAACCCGACCCTGGGCGAGATCGCGACAGCCGCCGAGGACGAGCAGCTGACGATGATCCAGCTGCACGGCGACGAGGGCCCGTCCTTCTGCCAGGAGGCCGCTCGCCGGACCGGCTGCAAGGTGATCAAGGCCCTGCGCGTCCGCAGCGCGGCCGACATCCAGGCCGCGGAGGCGTTTCGCACCGACTTCCACCTCTTCGACGCTCACCGGCCGGGGAACGCCGGGCGGCACGGGCGAGAGCTTCGATTGGGAGCTGCTCGCGCGGCCGGCGCTCGCAGGTGCCGATGATCCTCGCCGGCGGACTCGACGCGGCCAACGTCGCCGGTGCGATCGACCTCGCCCACCCGTACGCGGTCGACGTCGCAAGCGGGATCGAGACCAGCCCGGGGATCAAGGATCATGCGCTGATGGCGGCCTTCGCCGAGGCCGCCGGGGTGCGCGCGCCGGCGGTGGAGCCGGCGGGCCCGTGAGCGCGAGCGCGGGCGTCGAGGAGCGCTTCGGCCCCTACGGCGGCCGGTTCGTCCCCGAGGTCCTGGTCGCGGCGCTCGACGAGCTGACGCTCGCCTGGGCCTCGGCGCGGGAGGACGCCGAGTTCGGCGAGCGCCTGGCGCGGCTGCTCCGCGACTTCGTCGGCCGTCCGACGCCGCTCTACCTCGCCGAGCGGCTCTCGGAGCGAGTCGGCCGCCGGGTCTACCTCAAGCGCGAGGACCTCGCCCACACCGGCGCCCACAAGATCAACAACGCCGTCGGCCAGGCGCTGCTCGCCAAGCGGATGGGAAAGCGCCGGGTGATCGCCGAGACCGGCGCCGGCCAGCACGGCGTCGCCTCGGCGACCGCGTGCGCGCTGCTGGGGCTCGAGTGCGTCGTCTACATGGGCACCGAGGACATGCGCCGCCAGGCGCCGAACGTCGAGCGCATGCGCCTGCTGGGCGCGGAGGTGGCGCCGGTCGAGGCCGGGGCGAGGACGCTGAAGGAGGCCGTCAGCGCCGCGATCCGCGACTGGGTGACGAACGTCGGCACCACCCACTACATCATCGGCTCCGCCGTCGGCCCGGCGCCGTACCCGGCGCTCGTGCGCGACCTGCAGCGGGTGATCGGCGACGAGGCCCGCGAGCAGGCGCTCGCCGTCGAGGGCGAGCTCCCGGCGCGGGTGATCGCCTGCGTCGGCGGCGGCTCGAACGCGATCGGCACCTTCGTTCCGTTCCTGGACGACGACGTCGAGCTGATCGGGGTCGAGGCCGGGGGAGAGGGGCTGGAGAGCGGCCGGCACGGCGCCTCGCTCACCGCCGGGCGGACGGGTGTCCTGCACGGGGCGCTCTCGTCGGTGCTCGCCGACGCGGAGGGGCAGATCCTCGAGGCGCACTCGGTATCCGCGGGGCTCGACTATCCCGGCGTCGGGCCCCAGCACGCCCAGCTTCGCGACACCGGCCGCGTGCGCTACCTCGCGGTCACCGACGCCGAGGCGCTCGACGCCTTCGGCGAGCTCGCCCGGCTCGAGGGGATCATTCCGGCGCTGGAACCGTCGCACGCGATCGCCTGGCTGCTGAAGGACGCCGGCGACCCCGAGGGTTACGACGTCCTCACCCTCAGCGGCCGAGGCGACAAGGACCTCGCCGAGGTGGTCGAGCGGCTCGGCAATGGCTGACCCCATCGCCGCGGCCTTCTCGGCCGCGCGGGGGGAGGGACGGGCGGCGCTGATGCCCTACATGATGGGCGGGTTCCCCGACCGCGCCACGGCCACCGCGGTCGCCGAGGCCTATGCCGAGGCGGGCGCCGACCTGGTCGAGCTCGGGGTTCCGTACTCGGACCCGCTCGCAGACGGCCCCGTGATCCACGCCGCCGGGACCAGGGCGCTCGCCGCCGGGGCGACCCTCGACTCGGTCCTCGCCGACTGCGAGCGGATCGCCGACCGCGTCCCGGTGGTGCCGATGGCGTACGCGAACATGATCCTCGCCCGCGGGCCCGAGGCCTTCGCCCGCCGGCTCGCCGACGCCGGCGCGGCCGGCGCGATCGTCCCCGACCTGACCTTGGAGGAGGGCGGCGAGATCACTGCCGAGCTCCGCGCCGCGGGGCTGGCGCTGATCCCGCTGGTGGCGCCGACGACCCCGCCCGAGCGCCGCGCCCGGATCTGCGCAGAGGCCCAGGGGTTCGTCTACGTCGTCTCCGACACGCGGACGACGGGCGAGCGCGAGCGCCTCCCGGAGGCGCTCGGCGAGCTGGTCGCGGCGACCCAGGCCGACTCCGAGGTCCCGGTTGCGGTCGGGTTCGGGATCGGGACCCCCGAGCAGGCGGGGCAGGTCGGCGCGATCGCCGACGGCGTGATCGTCGGCACCCGGCTGGTGCGAGCGGTCGACGAGTCCGCCGATGCCACCGGGGCGGCAGCCGCGGTCGCCGAGTTCATCGGCGCGGCCCGCGCCGCGATGGCGGCCTGAAGCCAGGCCCAGCCCTGAGGGCGGGGGCGGCGTGGGCGCGGGGCCGCCCGGCTGGGCGCGGTAGTAGATTGCCGCGCGTGCGGCTGCTCGTCTTCACCGCCGTCGGCATGATCGCGCTGATCGTCGGCTACGCGTTCTCGCTCGGCGGCACCGTCGGGGCGCTGATCTTCCTCTTCATCCTCTTCAACGGGGTGCTCGACCGCTGGGCGAAGCCGCTGCTCGAGTGGATCCGCGCCTGATCCGGCCCTGATGGGCCTCGCGCCGCTGCCCGAGGGCTTCGCGCGCACCCGCGCGGCCCTGCACCGCGTCGCCGAGGAGGTCGTCGCCCTGGCGCGCAAGCCGCACAACGAGATCGCGCTCGCGCAGACTCCGGGCGGCTTCGGGACGCCGCCGTTCGAGTTCGACGGCCGGGCCCTGCAGGTGCGCGTCGACGGCGCCGAGATCGTCGTCACCGACGGCGGGGCCGAGCGCCGCGAGGCGCTCAGCTCGATCCCCGCCGCAGCCGGGTTCGTGGGCAGCGAGCTGTTCCCGGACGGTCCGCCCGCCGATGAGGCCCCGCTCGACGTCGACCCGGAGTCGGCCCGGCTGCTGGGCGACTTCTACGACTTTGCCGCCCGTGTCCTCCGCGCGCTGCTCGAGCAGACGGCCCCGGCCGACGAGTCGTCGGAGGTCAACCTCTGGCCCGAGCATTTCGACATCGCCTTCGAGTCCGGACCCGAGAGCCTCGGCCGGCGCGCCACCTACGGTGCGTCCCCGGGCGACGAGCATCATCCCGAGCCCTACCTCTACGTCAGCACCTGGCAGGACCAGGGGGGTGGCGAGCTCTGGAACGCGACCGGCTTCGCCGGCGCCGAGCTCGCGTACGCCGAGCTCGTCGCCGTTCCGGACCCGGATCGGCTCGCGGCGGAGTTCTTCGACGTCCGCAGAGAGGCGCTCGCCGACTGAGTAAGCGAGCTGCGCGGCGAGCGGCGGGTATCTTGGCCGCGTGCGATACGGAGTGCTCACCGGCGGTGGCGACTGTCCCGGCCTCAACGCCGTCATCCGGGCGATCGTGCGCAAGGGGATCGACCTGCGCGGGCATGAGATCGTCGGCTTCCGCGACGGCTGGCGCGGACCGCTGGAGGACGACCACGAGCCGCTGACGATCGAGTCGACCCGTGGCATCCTGCCGCGCGGCGGGACGATCCTCGGGACCTCGCGGACGAACCCGTTCAAGCGCGACGGCGGCCCGCAGGTGATCGCCGAGACCCTGGCCCGCCTGGACATCGAAGGCCTGATCGCGATCGGCGGCGAGGACACGCTCGGGGCCGCCAACCGCCTGCACGCCGAGCACGGCCTCAACGTCGTCGGGGTGCCGAAGACGATCGACAACGACATCGGCGCCACCGACGTCACCTTCGGCTTCGACACCGCGCTCCAGGTAGCGACCGAGGCGATCGACCGCCTGCACACCACCGCCGAGTCGCATCACCGGGTGATGGTGGTCGAGGTGATGGGCCGCCACGCCGGCTGGATCGCGCTCTACTCCGGGATCGCCGGTGGCGGCGACGTGATCCTGATCCCGGAGCAGCCGTTCGACATCGAGGCGGTCTGCGGCCTGATCCGCCGCCGCCACTCGCGCGGCCGATTTTTCTCGATCGTCGTCGCGGCCGAGGGCGCGGTGCCGCAGGAGGGCACGCTGGAGCTCGCCGGCGGCCAAACCGACGAGTTCGGCCACGAGCGGCTCGGCGGCATCGGCCAGCGCCTCGAGCAGGAGATCGAGCAGCGGACCGGCTACGAGACCCGCGCCGTCGTCCTCGGCCACATCCAGCGTGGCGGCACCCCGACCGCGTACGACCGGGTGCTCGCGACCCGCTTCGGGGTCGCCGCGATCGACGCCGCCCACGAGGGCCGCTGGGGGATGATGCCGGCCCTGCGGGGGGCGCGGATCGACCTCGTGCCGCTGGCCGAGGCGGTCGCCGAGCTGCGCACCGTCGCCCCGGAGGACTTCGCCGTTGCGGAAGCGTTCCTGGGCTAGCGTCGTCCTGGTCGCGGCGCTCTGCGCCGGCGGCTGCGGCGGCGCCCCGGAGCCGAGCGCCGACTCGACCCTGACCGTCTACGTCAGCCTGCCGCTGCGCGGGCAGTCAGGCGCCGACGGGCGCGACGCTGCCGACGGTGCCCGGCTGGCGCTCGCCGACGCCGGCGGCGAGGCGGGCGGGGTCGAGGTCCAGGCCGAGTACCTGGACGACACCGCGGGCGCCGGCGCGAGGGCGCGCTGGACCCCGGCCCAGGCGGGCGCCAACGCCCGCACCGCGACCGAGGACTCGACCGCGATCGCCTACGTCGGCGACTTCGAGTCGGGCGCCACCCGCGCCTCGCTGCCGATCACCAACGGGGCCCGGCTGCTCCAGGTCTCGCCGGCGAGCTCGGCGGAGGACCTGGTGGAGGACTTCCCGGGCGACGACGAGCTGCCGGAGACCCAGCCGGGCGTCGAGCGCACCTTCGGCCGTGTGATCGCCGGGGACGATGCCCAAGCGCGCGCCGCTGCGGAGTGGGCGCGGCGCCTCGTCGGGGGCGCCGCGGCCGCGATTGGAGACAACTCGGCCTTCGGCGAGGGCATGGCAGACGAGTTCGAGCGCGTGTACAGGCGGACCGTGCAGGATGTCGGCGACATTCGTCTTCTCTTCTACGCAGGCGCCCCGGACAGGGAGTCGCACGTCGTCTCGGCCGAGTTCGACGGCGAGATCATGGTCTCGGACGCCGGGCTCCCGCCGGCCGCGGGGTCGCGGGCCGACTACGCCACCTCCGCCGCCCTCGACCCAACCCAGCTCCCGCCCGCCGGCCGCGACTTCGCGCGCCGTTTCCGGGCCGAGTACGGGCGCGTTCCCGGCCGCTACGCGGCCTACGGCTACGAGGCGATGGCGCTGGTCCTGGACTCGATCGACCGCGCCTCGGACCCCGTCGACCGCGCATCGGTGATCGACGCGTTCTTCGACACCGCCGACCGTGACTCGGTGCTGGGGACGTACTCGATCGACGATCTGGGAGAGACGACGCTCGACCGTCTCACCGGCTACCGGCTCGATGCGGGCCGGGCGCGACCCGGGGCCGAGCTCTCGGGTGGCCAGTAGCATCGGCCGGGTGCACCGCCGGAAGGGAGTCTGGTCGTTCGTGCTCGTCGCCGCCCTTGTCGCTGCGCTGCCCCCCGCGGCGCCGGCCTCGGGCGGCTCCGCGGGCCGCTACATCGTCGTCTACCGCGACACGATCGCGAGGCCCGGGGCCGAGACGGCGGCCGCGGAGCGCCGGCTCGGGTTCGACGCCGACTATCGGTACACGGCCGCCCTCGACGGCTACGCGGCCCGCCTCGATGCCGAGCAGCTCGGCGCCGTGCGCAACGACCCCGCGGTCGCCTTCGTCGCCGAGGACGCGACGGCCCAGGTGGCCGGCACCGTCCCGCTGGCGCCCGGCGAGCCGCGGCCGCCGACCGGCATCCGCCGGGTCCGCGCCGCAACCGCGACCACGACCCGCGAGGCGAGCTCCTCGAACGTCGCGGTGCTCGACACGGGCATCATGCTCCGCCACCCGGACCTGAACGCGGCCGCCGGCACCGACTGCATCGACCCCGGGACGACGCCGTCGGACGTCTACGGCCACGGGACCCACATCGCGGGGACGATCGGAGCGCTCAACGACGGATCCGGTGTGGTCGGGGTCGCGCCCGGAACCAAGCTGTTCGCGGTCAAGGTGCTCGGCGACGACGGGTTCGGGAGCGCCGCCGAGATCATCTGCGGGGTCGACTGGGTCACCGCCCATCACGCCTCGCGGAACATCGACGTCGCCAACATGAGCATCAGCCTGATCGAGTCGATCGACCCCACGCAGCCGTGCGCGACGACCACCTCGCCGCTGCACAAGGCGATCTGCAACTCGACCGCCGCCGGGGTCAACTACGTGGTTGCGGCCGGCAACGACGGCTCCTACCTGGACGACCCGAGCTACGTCTACGCGCCCGCCGCCTACCCCGAGGTGCTCACGGTGACCGGGGTGTCCGATTTCGACGGACGGCCGGGGGCGCTGACCACGCCGACCTGCGCGGCTTTCGGCAGCGATGACGCCTACGCGCCGTTCTCGAACTTCTCCGCCGTCGGCCGCGGTGAGTTCCACACGATCGCCGCGCCCGGCGATTGCATCAAGTCGACCTGGAACCGGCCGCCCTTCTATCACGTGGCCTCGGGGACCAGCACCTCCAGCCCGCATGTCGCGGGCCTCGTCGCTCTCTGCCTCGGGGAGGCCGGCTCCGCCCCAGGCCGCTGCGCCGGCAAGACCCCGGCCCAGGTGATCACGCTGATGCGCAAGCACGCCGCGGCCTACGCGGCCGCCCATCCCGGGTTCGGCTTCTGGGGCGACCCCGACGACCCGCTCTTCCCGCGCTACTACGGCTACCTCGCTCACGCCCTGCCCCCGGCTCCGCCGACTCCGTGACCGGTCGAGCTACCCCGCGGCTAGGATCGGTGGGGTGCAACGCCGGAAGGGACTCTGGTCGTTAGCGATCGCCGTCGCGCTTGTCGCTCTGGGCGCCACGGCGCCGTTCTCGGCGGCCGACGGGGCCCGCGCCGAAGGTATCTACATCGTCGTCTATCGCGACGGGATCGCCCACCCGGGCGCCGAGACCTCCTCGCAGGCGAAGCGCCTCGGATTCGACGTCGACTATCGCTATCGGGCTGCGCTCGAGGGATACGCGGCGGAGCTCAGCGCCGACCAGCTCGAGGCCGTGCGCGCGGACCCCGACGTCGCCTTCGTCGGCGAGGACGCGGTGGCGGAGGCGGCCGGCGTCGTCCCCCTGGCCCCGGGCGAGCCGCGCCCGCCGACCGGCGTGCGCCGCATCCGGACGGCGACGTCGACGACCACCCGCGAGGCCAGCACCTCCAACGTCGCCGTGCTCGACACCGGGATCAAGGTCAGCCATCCGGATCTCAACGCCGTCGGCGGCACCGACTGCTACGACCTCGGGACGCCGCCGCACGACGGGAACGGCCACGGGACCCACATGGCGGGGACGATCGGAGCGCTCAACAACGGCACCGGCGTGGTCGGAGTGGCTCCGGGGACGAAGGTGTTCGGCGTCCGGGTGCTCGGCGACGCCGGCCACGGCAGCGTCGTCGACATCATCTGCGGCATCGACTGGGTTACCGCGAACCACGTGCGACGCAACATCGACGTCGCGAACATGAGCCTGGTCGTGATCGAGTCGATCGACCCGACGCAGCCCTGTGCGACCACGACCTCGCCGCTGCACAAGGCGATCTGCAACTCGACCGCCGCGGGCGTCAGCTACGTAGCCGCCGCCGGCAACGACAGCCACGTCTTCGACGATCCGACCTACGCATACGCGCCCGCCGCCTATCCCGAGGTGCTCGCGGTGACCTCGGTCTCAGACTTCGACGGCAGGCCGGGAGCGCTGACGAGCCCGACCTGCACCCCGTGGGGCAGCGACGACGGCCACTCGGTGTTCTCGAACCACGCCGCGGCGGGCCGCGCTGAGTTCCACACGATCGCCGCGCCCGGTGACTGCATCAACTCGACCTGGAACCGACCCCCGTTCTACTACGTGGGCTCGGGAACGAGCTCGGCGGCGGCCCACGTCGCCGGGCTGATCGCCCTCTGCATGGGCGAGGTCGGCTCTGGCCCGGCGCCCTGCGGAGGCAAGACGCCGGCCCAGGTGATCGCGATCATGCGCAACCGCGCCGCCGCCTACGCCGCGGCCCACCCGGGCGCCGGCTTCTGGGGAGATCCCGACGATTCGCTCTGGCCCCAGTACTACGGGTACCTCGCCCACGCCCTACCGCCCGCGCCGCCGGCGCCCTGAGTCACTTGCGAGGCGGCCGCCCGACTAGGATCAGGGCGTGCAGGCGAGGCGGGGCCGGTTTGCGACCGTGGCCGTGGCGCTCCTCGCCGCCGGCGGCGGGGGGTCGCTCGCCGCGGCGGAGCCGAGCGCCGGCGAGACGTACATCGTCGTGTACCGCGACGGGGTGGCGCCGGGGCCCGAGACCCGTGCGCAGGCGCGACAGCTCGGCTTCGACGTCGACTACCGCTATTCGGCGGCGTTCGACGGGTACGCCGCCGAGCTGACCCCGGCGCAGATCGAGCAGGTGCGCGGCGATCCGGACGTCGCCTTCGCCGGCCCCGACGGCGTTGCGCACGCGGCGAGCGTGGTGCCGCTGGCGCCGGGCGAGCCACGGCCACCGACCGGCGTGCGCCGGATCAGGGCCGCGACCGCGACGACGGCTCGCGAGGCGAGCACCTCGAGGGTCGCCGTGCTCGATTCCGGGATCATGCTCCGCCACCCCGACCTCAGGACGGCGGCCGGCACGGACTGCGTCGAGCCTGGGACGCCACCGGGGGACTCAAGCGGCCACGGCACCCACATCGCCGGCACGATCGGAGCGCTCAACGACGGGGCCGGCGTCGTCGGCGTGGCCCCTGGCACCAGGCTGATCGCCGTCCGGGTGCTGGACGAGGCAGGCGTGGGCACGTTTGCGGAGATCATCTGCGGGATCGACTGGATCACGGCCAACCACGTCGCGCGCAGGATCGACGTCGCGAACATGAGCCTCACCGCGATCGAGTCGATCGACCCGACGCAGCCATGCGCGACGACGACCTCGCCGCTGCACAAGGCGATCTGCAACTCGACCGCGGCCGGGGTCACCTACGTGGCCGCCGCCGGCAACGATGGGCGCAACTTCGACGATCCCGGCCTCGCGTATGTTCCTGCTGCCTATCCCGAGGTGCTCGCGGTGACCTCGGTCTCGGACTTCGACGGGAGGCCGGGCGCGCTGACGAGGCCGACGTGCACGCCGTTCGGCAGCGACGACACCAAATCGCCCTTTTCGAACTACGCCCTGTCGCCGCCCGCGCAGGCCCACACGATCGCGGCGCCGGGGGACTGCATCCGATCGACGTGGAACCGGCCGCCGTTCTACCACGTCGCCTCCGGGACGAGCGTCGCCGCACCGCACGTTGCCGGGGTCGTGGCGCTGTGCATTGGCGAGCTCGGTTCGGGTCCTGGGCGATGCGCCGGCCAGGCACCCGCGGAGGTCATCGCGACCATCCGCAACCGAAGCTCCGCGGCGCACCCAGGGTTCGGGTTCCGCGGAGACCCCGATCGTCCCTCCGGCTCGAGGTTCTACGGGTACCTCGTGCACCCCATCGTGCCGGCGAGCTAGCAGGGGCCGCTAGCCGAGCAGGTCGCGCAGCGCGGGCTCGAGTTCCGGGAAGCGGAAGACGTAGCCGAGGTCGAGCGCCCGGCGCGGGATCACCCGGTAGCTGCCGACGATCTCCTCCGCCATCTCCTCGCCCCGCAAGGCGACCACCGCCAGCTTCGGCGCCGGGACCACCGCCGGACGGTGAAGCACCCGGCCGAGCGCCTTCGAGAACTCGCGGTTGGTCACCGGATTGGGGGCGGTCGCGTTCAGCACCCCCTTGACCTCGTCGTTGTCGAGCGCCCAGAGGATCAGCCCGACCTCGTCGTCGCGGTGGATCCAGGGCATGTACTGCCGCCCGCCCGCCAGCGGGCCGCCGACGCCGAGGCGAAACGGCGGCAGCAGCTGCTTCAGCAGTCCGCCGTCGGTGTCGAGCAGCAGCCCGGTGCGGAAGACCGCCACCCGGACACCGCCCCGCTCCGCCTTCAGCGCCTCGTTCTCCCACTCGACCACGATCTCGGGCACAAAGCCCTCGGCCGGTGGGGTCGACTCGTCGACGATGGCGTCGCCGCGGTCGCCGTAGTAGCCGATCGCCGCCTGGCTGACCAGCGTCGGCGGGGTCGGGCTCGCGGCCAGCATGCCGTCGACGAGGTTCTTCGTCGCCCGCCCCCGGCTGGCCCGGATCCGCTGCTTGGCCTCGTCGGTGAGCCGCTGGTTGATGTTCTCGCCGATCAGGTTGACGACCGCGTCGACGCCCTCGAAGGCGGCCTCCGGCGGGCGCTCGCCGGCCGGGTCCCAGACGTGCCAGGAGACGGTCGGGTTGGTGCGCCGGGCGCGTGCCGGGTCGCGACTGAGCCCGACGACCTCCTCGCCGCGGGCGAGCAGCGCGTCGCAGACGGTTGAGCCGATCATCCCGCTGGCACCGGTGACGAGAACGCGCATCGGCCCCGTTCCTACCCGGCGCCCGCCCGCCTACTCGATGGTCGAGAAGGTGCCGGTCTCCTCGGACACGCGCGCGATCCCTCCCCGGCGCGCCTCCTCGACCACGGCCTTGGCCACCGCCGGGGCGACGTCGCGGTCGAACACCGAGGGGATGATGTAGTCCTCGGAGAGGTCCTCGTCGGCGACCACCTCGGCGATCCCCTGTGCCGCCGCGAGCTTCATCTCCTCGGTGATCCGCGGGGCGCCCGCGTCGAGCGCGCCGCGGAAGATCCCCGGAAAGCAGAGCACGTTGTTGATCTGGTTCGGGTAATCCGAGCGCCCGGTGGCCATGATCCGCACGAACGGCTCGGCCTCCTCGGGCA
Organism: uncultured Solirubrobacterales bacterium; assembly: GCA_963842795.1. Lineage (GTDB taxonomy): Bacteria > Actinomycetota > Thermoleophilia > Solirubrobacterales > 70-9 > WHSW01. Next base: position 360,486 of record CAWJHV010000026.1, read on the forward strand.
TCACCTCCGGGGTCGGGTTGGCCATCGCGAAGACGATCGCGTCGTCGGCCATCCGCTCGAGCGCCGAGGCCTCGATCAGGCCCGGGCCCGAGAGGCCGACGAACAGGTCAGCGCCGTCGATCACCTCCCCCGGGGTGCCGAGGCGGTGCTCGGGGTTCGAGTTGTCCGAGTACCAGCGCTTGATCTCGGTCATCTGCTCGTAGTCGTCGCGGGTGGTCGAGAGCGCACCCCTGCGGTCGCAGCCGATGATCTCGGTGATCCCGGAGGCGAGCATCATCTTCGTCACCGCGACCCCGGCGGCTCCCAGTCCGAGCATCAGCACCTTGATCTCGGCGATCGGCTTGCCCACGATCTTCAGCGCGTTGAAGAGCGCAGCCATCGTCACCACCGCGGTCCCGTGCTGGTCGTCGTGGAAGACCGGGATGTCGAGCTCCTCCTTCAGCCGCTCCTCGATCTCGAAGCACCGGGGCGCGGAGATGTCCTCGAGGTTGATCCCGCCGAAGGTCGGCGCCATCAGCCGCACCGCCTCGATGATCCGCTCGGGGTCGTTGGTGTCGAGGCAGATCGGAAAGGCGTCGATCCCGGCGAACTCCTTGAACAGCATCGCCTTGCCCTCCATCACCGGCATCGCCGCCTCGGGTCCGATGTCGCCCAGGCCGAGCACCGCCGAGCCGTCGGAGACGACCGCGACGGTGTTCTTCTTGATCGTGAACTCGAAGGCCTTGTTGCGGTCGGCGGCGATCTCCATGCAGACCCGGGCGACGCCGGGGGTGTAGGCCATCGAGAGGTCGTCGCGTGTCTTCAGCGGATGCTTGTTGTGCTGCTCGATCTTGCCGCCGCGGTGCATCGCGAGCGTCCGGTCGACGTAGTCGAGCACCCGCGCGCCGCGGGTCGAGCCGATCGCGCGCAGGATCTCTTCCCAGTGGGCTTGGTCGTGCGCGTCGATCGTGAACTCGCGCACCCGCTTGCCCTCGGCGCCCGCGCCGGGGACGAGGTCGACACCCTGGAGAGCACCTCCCGACTCGGCGATCTTCGCCGTGAGCTTGCCCAGCGGCTCCTGGCGCGCGTCGAGCTCGACGCGCACGGTGACCGAGAACTGGGCGGAGACGCTCGGCATGCGGCGCTCGATTGTAAGCGCGGCAATGAGCGTGCCGTGGGCGGGAGCTCGCCCGGGCGGCCGTCTCGTCGCGCCTCGGGCGGGACCGCGACTGACGCAAGCCCCCGCGCGGACGAATCTCGGGGTTGACTTCCGGCCGGGTCCGCATAGGGTGCGCGCAGCGGGGTCGCCCGGCGCAGGATCGGGTGTGCGCAAACACACCATTCGGAGGTCTGGACTTGAGGACAAGCAGCAAGGCGTCGTTTTCCGCGGGCGCATTGGCGACGATCGCGGTCGCCGCCATCGCGACCACCTCCGCGTCGGCGACCGGGTCCCCCGGCGGAGCGTCGCTGGTCCCGGCCGCGCCGAAGGGTCCGCTCACGCCTCCCCTGGCCGCGGTCGCCCGGCCGTCGGTCGCCTCGGCCTCCCCCGAAGCTCAGGCCGACGCCGCCTCGCTGCCCGCGTCCGGCCCGGCGTCCCTGTTGCGTGACGGCGATCGGCTGATCGTCGATGTGCGCTTTGAGGGCGGCGTCGCGGCCGGCGACGCGGCGGCGATCCGCCGCGCCGGCGGGAACGTCCGGCTGGTGAGCCGCCGTTACGGCAGGGTCGTCGCCGCGGTGGCGCCGCGAGACCTTCGCGCGGTCGCGGCGGTCGGAGGCGTGGAGTCGGTGGCCGAGGAGCTCTCGCCGATGGTCGGCGGCGCCGGCCGCGCCCCCGCGTGCAACGGCGCGGCGACCACCGAGGGTGACGTGCAGCTCCGAGCCAACCTGGCGCGCAACTCCTACAGAGTGGACGGCAGCGGGATCAAGGTCGGCGTCCTCTCCGACTCCTACGACCGGCGCGCGGCGGTGCCGCACGCAGCCCAGGACGTCGCCACCGGTGACCTTCCTGGCCCTGGCAACCCCTGCGGCCGCACCACCCCCGTCCAGGTGCTCGACGACACCATCGTCGGCGCCGACGAGGGTCGGGCGATGGCGCAGATCGTTCACGACCTGGCGCCGGGCGCGCGGCTGGCGTTCGCGACTGCCAGCTCGGGCGAGTTGAACTTCGCGCAGAACATCCGCGATCTGGCGACCGCGAACAGCGACGTGATCGTCGACGACGTGACCTACTTCGACGAGCCGTTCTTCCAGGACGGGCCGATCGCGGTGGCCGTCGACGACGTGGTCGCCGACGGGGTCACCTACGTCTCGCACGCGGCGAACATCAACATCATCTCGGGCGGTCGCAACGTCCCGAGCTTTGAGGCGCCCGCGTTCCGCTCCACGCAATGCGCGCCGTTCCCGCCGACCTTCCAGAACTGCATGGACTTCGACTCGCGTGCCGCGGCCGATTCCACGTATGGGATTCGGGTCCCGAACGGGCGGCGGCTCAACCTCGTCCTGCAGTGGGCGCAGCCGTGGGACGGCGTGACGACGGACCTCACGGCCGTCCTCATCGACGCTGCCGGCAACCAGCTCGCGGTGAGCGCGAACGACAACCTCGCGACGGGCACGCCCTTCGAGTTCGTCTCCTGGGCGAACACCACCGGCGCCGCCCAGGACGTCCGGCTGCTGATCCAGCGCGACCCCAACAACGGGGACACGGGCACACCGCGCCTCAAGACGATGATCTTCGAGAACGGGCCGCAGGACGTGGTCCCGACCGAATACACGGTCTCGCGCCGCGGCGACGTCGTCGGGCCGGCGCTCTACGGCCACGACGGCGCCAGGGACGCGATCGGCACCGGCGCGGTCCCGTTCAACGACAGCACCACCGTGGAGCCGTACTCGTCTCGCGGTCCGATCACGCACTACTTCGGACCGGTGAACGGCACGACGCCCGCCCCGCCGCTGGGGAGCCCGCAGACGATCCAGAAGCCCGACGTGGTCGCGACGGATGGCGGTGCGAACACGTTCTTCGGCTCCAACGTCGGCGGTGTGTTCCGCTTCTTCGGCACCTCCGCCGCCGCGCCGCACAACGCCGGCGTCGCCGCGCTCGTCCTCGATGGCGACCCCGCCGCGAGCCCGGCGCAGGTGAAGGCCGCGATCAGGTCGACCGCCCGCAACCTGGCGGCGTTCCCGCCGCAGGCCGACGGCACCGGGCTGGTCGACGCCAGAGCCGCGGTCGCCGCCCGTCTGCCGGCGGTGACCATCGCGGACAGGTCGATCGCCGAGCGTGACTCGGGCGCGAGGAACCTCGTCTTCACGGTCAGCCTCAGCAGGGCGAGCTCACAGGCGACCAACCTCCGCTACACGACGTCGGGGGGCACGGCGACCGCCGGCACGGACTACGTCGCGGCTACCAACAAGCTGGTGACGATTCCGGCCGGAGCGACGGCGGCGACGATCCCGATCTCGATCAAGGGCGACACCGCCGTGGAGCCGAACGAGACGTTCAACGTCGAGCTCAGCAGGCCGACGGCACTGAACATCACGGACGCCGCCGCGGTCGGCACGATCACCAACGACGACTGAGGCGGCGAGCGGGGCGAGCGGGGGCGAAGCCCGCCGCCCCCCAGGTTCGACCGGGAGGGTGGCGACGCGGGCGGATGTGCCTAATGTCGTACGCCGCGCGCCGCAATCGCCCCGGGACCCGCGCGCTTTCGGAGCCGCGGCTGCCGAGCGTCATCTTGACCACCCCATAGGTGGTCTAGATGTCACTCGACGAACGGCGTGCTGCCAACTCGTGCGCGAGGCCGCCTAGGCCCGGGCGGCTCGGCTGGCTCGGCGACAGCAGGGTCGTGACGCCCGCCCAACTCGAGGCGGGGCAATACGATCGAGGGGTGGCGAAGAAGGGCCAAAACGGCAGGGGGGAAGAGGTGTTCCTGATCGACGGGAACTCGCTCGCCTACCGAGCCTTCTTCGCGCTGCCCGAGTCGATCGCCACAGCCGATGGCCGGCCGACGAACGCGATCTACGGGTTCGCGTCGATGATGGCCAAGATCCTCATCGACCACTCGCCGAAGGCGGTGATCGTCGCCTGGGACAAGGGCTGGTCGGGCCGCGAGAAGGTCTACGCCGAGTACAAGTCGCAGCGCAAGTCGAGGCCCGACCTGCTCAAGGAGCAGTGGCCGGCGCTCGCGCCGCTCGCCGAGGCGTTCGGGTTTCGGAACGTCGACGTCGAGGGCTATGAGGCCGACGACGTGATCGCGACCCTCGCCCGCCAGGCGAGCGAGGCGCAGATCCCGGTGATGATCGTCTCCGGCGATCGCGACGTCTACCAGCTGGTCCGCGACGGGATCCGGGTGATGACCACCTCGCGCGGAGTTACGGACACGAAGATCTACGACCGCGACGGGGTGATCGAGCGCTACGGCGTCCCGCCGGAGCTGGTCACCGACTTCATCGGCCTCAAGGGCGACACCTCCGACAACATCCCCGGCGTCCCCGGGATCGGCGACAAGACCGCCGCCCAGCTGCTGAACCAGTTCGGCGACCTCGAGGGCGTGCTGGGCTCGGTTGACGAGATCTCGGGCGCCAAGCGCAAGCAGAACCTCACCGATCACGCCGAGGACGCCAGGATCTCCAAGCAGCTCGCGACCATGGTCGAGGACATCGAGGTGCCGATCGAGGTCTCGAAGACGCTTCGCTCGACCCCGGACCGCACGAAGCTTCGCGATGCGGCGAACGAGTTCGAGCTCCGGGCCGTGATCCAGCGCCTCGACGAGGAGTGGGACGAGGTGGTCCCGGGGCGGATGGTCGAGGAGACGATCGAGGTCGAGGCGGTGGAGGGGAGACCCGGCGATCTCGCCGACGGGCCGATCGCGCTCGCGATCGGCGGCGGGCGCTGGGCGGGCAGCGACGGCTCCAGGGTGGTCGCCGGCGATGCGTCCGACCTCGCCGCGCTCGCCGCGGACCTCCGGCGCCACCCGCTGGTCGGCCACGACGTCAAGGAGCTGGGCGGCCACGGCCCGCGCAGCCTGCTGTCCGCCGCCAGGCCGGAGGGCCTCGACCTCGCCCACGACACGATGGTCGCCGCGTACCTGATCGACCCGGCGCGACGCACCTACGAGCTGCACGAGCTCGCCGCCGACGCCGGCCTCGCCGCGGCCCCGGCCGGCGCCGAGGAGGGCCAGCTGAGCCTCGCCGCCGAGGAGGGCGAGGCCGCAGGCGACCCGGCCGTCGACGCTCGCCTCGCCGGCGAGCTGGCCGAGCGCCAGCGCCCGCGGCTGGTCGAGTTCGGGGTTGAGCAGCTCCTCAACGAGGTCGAGATGCCGCTGATCGAGGTGCTCGCGGAGATGGAGCGAATCGGCCTGCGGCTCGACACCGAGCGGCTGGCCGAGATCGGCGCCGGGATGGAGGAGCAGATCGCCGAGCTCGAGCGCCAGATCTACGACCACGCCGGGCACGAGTTCACGATCGGGTCGCCGCAGCAGCTGGCGACCGTCTTCTTCGACGAGCTCAAGCTGACCAAGAAGCGCCGCGGCAAGACGGGCTTCTCCACCGACTCGAGGGTGCTCGGGCAGCTTCGCGACGAGCACCCGATCGTGGAGAAGGTCGAGCGCTGGCGCGAGTTGACGAAGCTGAAGAACACTTATCTCGACTCACTGCCGACGCTGGTCGACGAGGACGGGCGCATCCACACGACCTTCAACCAGGTGACCGCCGCGACCGGCCGGCTCTCGAGCACGAACCCGAACCTGCAGAACATCCCGATCCGCTCCGAGATCGGCCGGCCCGTGCGGGCCTGCTTCGTCGCCGGGCCCGGGAACCGGTTGCTCTCGTGCGACTACAACCAGGTCGAGCTGCGGGTGCTCGCCCACGTCGCCGGCGAGGACGTGCTGCGCGAGATCTTCGCCTCGGGCGAGGACGTGCACAGCGCCACCGCCGCCGGGATCATCGGCGCCGATCCCGACGCGATCACCCCGGCCGAGCGCTCGAAGGCGAAGATGGTCAATTACGGGATCGCCTACGGGCTGTCGGCCTTCGGGCTCGCCGACCGGCTCAACATCGAGCGCGAGGAGGCTCAGGCGTACATCGACCGCTATTTCGAGCGCTTCCCGGCGGTCAAGGCGTTCATCGACGAGGTGATCGCCACCGCCGCCGAGCAGGGCTACGTGCGGACGCTGATGGGCCGCCGCCGCAACATCCCGGAGATCCGCTCCGGCAACCGCCAGCGGCGGATGCTCGGCGAGCGGCTCGCGGTCAACACGGTGATCCAGGGCACCGCCGCGGACATCATCAAGGTGGCCATGGTCAACTGCCACCGGGCGTTCGCCGCGGCGGGGCTGGAGACCGAGCTCGTGCTCCAGATCCACGACGAGCTCCTGTTCGAGGGGCCGGAGGCGGAGATGGAGCCGGCGTCCGAGATCGTCCGGCGCGAGATGGTGGACGCGTTCGAGCTCGACCCGCCGCTTGCGGTCGACGTCGGCATCGGGGCCGACTGGCTGGCGGCGAAGTAGCGGCGCTCAGCCGCTGCCGGAAGAGCCGGAGCCACTCGAGTCCGAGCCCGAGCCGCTCGAATCGTCGCCCGAGCCCGACCCGCTCGAGTCGTCGCCCGACCCGCTCGAATCGTCGCCCGAGCCCGGCCCGCTCGAGTCGGTCGTGGTCGTCGTGGTAGTCGTAGTCGTCGTCTCGGACTCGGTGCCGCTACCCGGCCCGCTCGAGTCCGAGCTCGACCCGCTGGAGCCGGACCCGCTCGAGCTCGATCCCGAGCCGGAGTTCGACGAGCCGCCCGAGCCGCCCGAGCCCGGCCCGCTCGAGCTCGATCCCGGGCCGGAGTTCGACGAGTCGTCCGACCCGCCGGAGCCGGGTCCGCTCGAGGTCGACCCCGAGCCGGAGTTGTCGGGGGCAACCGCGGTGTCGCCGGAGCCGGGTCCGCTCGAGGTCGACCCCGAGCCGGAGTTGTCGGGGGCAACCGCGGTGTCGCCGGAGCCGGGTCCGCTCGAGTCGCCTCCGGACGCACCGTCGCCGGGCCCGCTGCGGTCGTCGCCGGCCTCGGAGCCGCGCCCGCCATCGTCGCCCGAGCCTCCGCCCGGGCCGCTGTTGCCGCTGCCGCTGCTGTCGTCGGACCCGCTGACGGAAGAGGAGGACCCGCCCGAGCCGCCCGCCGGCGTGTCCGGGGTCGCGTTCGCCTCGGTGGCCGGTCGCTGATCGGAGCCGTCGCCGGAGTCCCGGCTTGCGCGCTCGATCGCGACACCCGACCCGGCGGCGACGATGCCCACCGCGGCGACGATCGCCGCCTTGGTGGCCAGCGACGCTCCGCCGCCCGCTCCGGCGGCGGCGATCCCGCCGGCCGCGGCGGTCCCCGCCGCGGCCTCGCCCGCGACGCCGTGTTCCGCGAGCGCGCGAACGACCGGCAACGGGATCAGCGCGCCGACGCCGTGGCGCACGGTCAGCCGGGCCCGGTAGATCAGCTGGCGCACCGCGCCGGGCGTGGTCCCCGTGGCGGCCGCGATCTGCTCATGTGTGTGGCCCTCGAGCGAGCTGCGCACAAGTGCCTCGCGCTGGGCCTCCGGGAGCGCTCCGACCGCCTCGACCACCCTGCCGAGCTCGTCATTGGTGAGGACGATCTCGGCGGGCTGGGCGACGCCGTCGAGCTCGTCGGACAGCTCCTCGTGGACGCGGTTGTCGCGCCGCGCGTTCAGCGCCCGGTTGCGGACGATGGTGTAGAGCCAGGCCTTCAAGTGCATCTTCCCGGTCGACTCCCGCAGCGCACCCCACGACCGCACGAGGCTCTCCTGGACCACGTCCTCGGGGTCCGGGGGCCCATAGGCGGCGGCGAAGGCCACCAGCGCCGGGCGATACCGGCGCACGATCTCCGCGAACGCCGCCTCGCGGCCCTCCCGCGCAAGCGCGACCAGCCGGTCATCGGACTGGGTATGGAGGACCGCTCTGGCAAGCGGCTGCAGGGTCGATTTGTTCGTCGTGTGCTCCTTGCTCACTATCGGTACTACGGACGGGAGCACGCGCGGGTTCTTCCGCGCACGCGGCCCGCATCGTGCCCACCGTCGCGTCCCTGCCGCTCAGCGAAGCTCGATCTCCTCATAGACGAGGCCGGAGGACCTGATCTCGAGCTCGGCCTCCTCGACCGCACGCCCGGGCTCGAGGTCGTCCGCCGAGCAATTGCCGCGATCGCGGTCGTCGTGCTTGCCCGGTCCGGGCCCGCCGTGATCGTCGCCGGCGTCATCGCCGGGTCCATCGTCGCCGTGGTCGTCGTCGTCGCCATGCTCGTGCTCGCAATCGATCCGCGTGCGCTCGCTCACGGCGCCGGTGACGTCGTCGCCGCTCTCGGGCGCGATCACCAGGGTCCCGGTGTCGGGATCGAAGGAATCGATCGTACCCACGGTGCGGTCGCTGTGGCCGCCGTCGCCGCCGTGATCGGCGGCGGAGATCGCCGGCACGGCGACCGCGATCGCCGCCAGCAGGGCGGCCGCGCCGATCAGGCCCGTGGCTCGGGTGGTTGACCTCTCGTTCATGCGTTCCCCTCTAAATCGTGTTTCGGTGTTCGATCCTGGAACACGACGGCGCGCCAACAATCACGTCCCGCACCGGGGTACAGTCCGGCGATGGAGCGCTGGCTCGCCGTCGCGGTCATGGCTCTCGCCGGCGGGGTCGTCGCCCTCCAGCCCGCGCTGAACGCGGGCATGGCAAGGGCGACCGGCAGCCTCCCGGCCGCGCTGATCTCGTTCTCCGTCGGGCTGCTCGCAGTCGCGCTCGTGGCGCTGGTCGCGGGCCAGCTGGGGACCGTCGCCGAGGCGCCGGGCGTTCCCTGGTACTACTGGCTCGGCGGCCTCTGCGGCGCGGTCTGGATCACCCTCTCGCTCGTCGCCGTGAGCTCGCTCGGTGCCGGCGGGGTGGTCGCGGCGACGATCACCGGCCAGCTCACGGGTGCCGTGATCGCGGATCGGCTCGGGATCCTCGGGCTCGAGCAGGTTGCGATCACCCCGGCGAGGCTGCTCGGCGTTGCGCTGCTGATCGCCGGTACCTACCTGATCGTCCGCTAGATGATTGACCCCACGGCGCCGCGTGCGCGGGGGCACGGGACCGAGCTGGGCGCGGCGAAGCACATACCCGGGTGCCCCGGGCGCAGGCGAGGGCTCGAGCCGGGTTTGGCAGTGAGGGGGGTGCGGGTGCGGGCGTCGGTGAGGGCGCCGTGGGGGGCTTCGAGCGAACGCCGAGTGATGAGTTGAACACCGTATGGGGTGGTCAACTCATCAATCGACCGCAGAACCCGTCGATTGTCGACTTGAGCACATTATTTGTGCTCAAGGCACCAACCACGCCCCGGGGACCGCCAGAAGCGGCCCGAGCCCACCCCCTCACTGCCAAACCCGGCCCCGCACCCTCAGCGCAAGCCCGGGGCACCACACCCGGACCCCCAGAGGTACGGGCGAGTCCCGAGCGGCGTGATCCGTGCGTCATCCGGGTGCGTGGGGTCGTGGGATCACTCACCCGGGTCGGAGCGCTTACTCGGGCCCACGACGGCGCTCGTCCTGCGCGGGGATCGGCCGCTAAGCTGCCGACATCTTGCAATCGATTGCACCATGCCGTTCGGCGGCGTGAGCGGAGGTAGATGGGATGGACGAGGGCAAGCGGCCGGTGGTGGGCTTCGTCGGCCTCGGCTCGATGGGGTCGAGGGTCGTCGAACGACTGCTCGACGCCGGCTACGAGGTCGCCGGGTGGAACCGCAGCCCGGGCCCCGCCGAGGCGCTCGTCGAGCGGGGCATGCGCGCGGCCGCAAGCCCTCGGGAGGTCGCCGAGCGCGCCTCCGTGGTGCTCTCGATGGTCACCGACACGGCGGCGGTAGAGGGCATCGCGGACGGCCCCGACGGCTTGATCGCCGGCCTCGCCCCGAAGGCGATCTGGGCCGACATGAGCACGATCGCGCCGGCGGCGAGCGCGGCGATCGCCGCGCGCGTCGCGGACGCCGGCGCGAGGATGCTCGACGCCCCTGTCTCGGGCAGCGTGGCAACGCTGGAGGCGGGTGAGCTCGCGATCATGGCGGGCGGCGACCAGGCCGCGTTCGACGCGATCGAGCCCGTCCTGCTGGCGATCGGGCCGAAGGTCCGCCGGGTGGGCGACAACGGCAAGGCCCTCGAGATGAAGGTCGCGATCAATCTCGCCCTGGTCGTCCAAGTGGTCGGCTTCTGCGAGGGCGTCGCGCTCGCCGAGCGAGCCGGGGTCGATCGCGAGACGGCGGTCGAGGCGATGCTTGCGAGCGTCGTCTCGTCTCCCGTTCTCAGGTACCGCGGCCCCTTGATCCTCGACGGGCGGATGCCGGAGGACGCCTGGGCGGATGTCGACCTGCAGCAGAAGGATCTGATGCTGGCGCTGGACCTCGGCCGCAGCCTCGGCGTCCCGCTGCCGACGGCCGCGGCGTGCAACGAGCTGCTCAACGCCTGCCGGGGCCTCGGGCTGTCGGACAAGGACTTCGTCGTCGTCCACCGGGTCTACCGCGCGCTCGCGGGGGCGGAAGCGTGAAGCCGTACCGGGCCCGGATCGACGACGTCCCGCTCGAGGAGGGCCTGCGCGAGGACGAGGGCTGGGTGAACATGCAGGTCCAGTTCCTGATCGACGAGCGCTCGGCGGGCAGCACGCAGCTGGTCGTCGGGCGCACGGTCCTGCCTCCCGGAGCCCGCCACGAGCGCCACGCTCATCCCAAGTGCGACGAGTTCCTGGTCGTCCTCCGCGGCCGGGGCGAGATCTACACCGACGAGGGCCGTGAGCCCGCCGGGGAGGGGGACGTGATCTTCACCCCGCGCGGTCACTGGCACGGCTTCGACAACAACTCGGACGCCGAGGTGCTGCTGCTCTGGGGATGGAGCGGGGCCGGCTCGCTCGACGCGGCCGGATATGAACTCCCTGGCGACGGCTGAGCTCGCGCGCGACCCCCGCGTCGTCGCCGGCCTCGAGGCGCAGCTGGAGCTGCGTCGCAGACGGCTGGCCGCGGGTGAGCGGCCGCTCGGCTGGAAGCTCGGCTTCGGCGCCCCGGCCGCGCGGGAAGGGCTCGGCACCGCGGCGCCCCTGATCGGCTTCCTCACCGACCGCTCCTTGCTCCCGCAGCCCGCCCGCTGCGCGATCGGCGGCTGGACGAGGCCGGTGCTGGAGCCCGAGGTCGCGGCCCGGCTGGGGCGCTCGCTCGCTCCCGGCGGCTCGCTCGACGAAGCGGCTGCGGCGATCGAAGGGCTCGCGCCGGCATTCGAGCTCGTCGACCTCGACCCGCCGCCGACGGAGGTCGAGAGCGTCCTCGCCGGCAACATCTTTCATCGGGCCGTCGTGCTCGGTCCGTATGCCGACGCGGCGCTCGTTCCCGTGGAGAGCCTGCGGGCGGAGCTGACGGGCGGGGAGGACACCGAGGCGGTCGACGATCCCCAGGAGGCGACCGGGCCGATCGTCGCCCTGGTCCGGCACGTCGCCGACCTGCTCGGGTACTTCGGGCTCGAGCTCGGCACCGGAGAGATGCTGATCTGCGGCTCGATCGTGCCGCCGATCGCCGTCGCGGCGGGCCGCCGCTACCGGTACCGGCTGCAGCCGATCGGCGAGCTCTCGATCGAGCTCACGGGCTGATGGCCGGGCTCGCCGCGGGCGCTCCGGCCGTCGGCGGCCGGGCGAGCCGGGCCGTGGTCGGGGCGATCGTGTTCGCCGTCGCGGTGGCGTCCTTCTCTCGCATCCCGCTGCTGCCCGACATCGGGGCCGACCTCTCCCTCGGCGCGGGTGAGATCGGCCTGCTGACGACGGCCTTCGGCCTCGGCCGCCTGGCCATGGACCTGCCCGCGGGCCGGCTTGCCGGGGCGATCGAGCCGACGACGGCGTTGGCGGCCTCCGGGGCCGGGCTCGCCGTCGGCGCGGCTCTGTTCGCCGCGGCGGGCTCGTTCGGGGTCGCGCTCGCCGCCTCGGCGGTGATCGGCTGCGCGACCGCGATCACCAACACGACCGGGATGTACGCGTTCGCGACCGCGACCGGCGCCGAGCGTCGCGGAGCATCGATGGCGCTCTACACGACCGCGTTGCTGTCCGGGCAGATGCTCGGCCCCGTGATCGGGGGGCTCCTCGCGACGCTCGCCGACTGGCGGCTGGCGATGTCGGTGTCCGCCGCGATCGGCGTCGCCGTCGCGGCGGCCTGCGTCCTGCTTCGCCATCGCCCCGGGCCAGGCCCGCCCGGCTCGGGGTCCGCCGCGAGCCGGCGCCCGAGCGCGGTCGCCCCCGGCGTCGTGCCGGCGCGCAGGCTCGAGCTGTTCGCGCTCGCCGCGGTTCCCTTCGCGACCTTCTTCGGGATCGCCGGGTTGACCCAGACCCTGATCCCGCTGATCGGCTCCGCGGAGCTCGGTCTCTCCGCCTCGGCGATCGGGCTCGCGATCGGCGGTGCGGCGACGGCCCGCTTCGTCAGCGCCTGGCTCGCGGGCGTCGGCTCGGATCGATGGTCGCGCAAGGCCGTGCTGTTGCCGATGCTGACCGTGATGGCGCTCGGCGCCGCCGCCCTGGCGCTGCCGATCACCACCGCCACCTGGCTGGCCTCGATCGTCGCGCTCGCCGTCGGCTCGTCCGGGATCTCCGTCGCCGCGGCCGCGGTCGCCGACCGCGTGGACCCGCCGCGCCTCGGCCACGAGCTCGGCGTCTTTCGCCTGCTCGGCGACCTCGGCCTCCTGGTCGGCCCGGCGGTCGGCGCCTTCCTCTACCAGGACGCGGGCACCGCGCCGGCGGCGCTGGTCAGCGCCGGCGTGATCGGCCTCGCCGTGGTCGCGGTCGCCCTGTGGACCGGCGGCGGCTCGCGCGGGGGCGGGGCCGGCGAGCCGATCGCCGCCTGAGCGCGTCCCGGCGTGGGCGCGGTTGCGAACTTGACGGCCCGCCGGATTGGATCTAGGGTCGCGAATCGTGCAAACGTTTGCAAGCTCCCGCTCATGCGCCTCGGGGAGGCCGGGCCGGCCGAGGGCGAGGTCATAATGGCGCCGCCGATGCCGACCAGGCGCAGCGCTGAACGGGCGACCCTCAAGGACGTGGCCGCGCTCGCCGGAGTCCACCCGGGCACCGCCTCGAGGGCGATCAACGAGGAGACCCGCCCGCTGGTCAACGACGAAACCGCGCGCCGCGTGCTGGCGGCGGCCGACGAGCTCGGCTACCGGCCGAACCCGATCGCGCGCGGGCTCAAGACCAGCCGCTCCTACACCGTCGGGGTGCTGATCCCCGACCTCACCAACCCGCTGTTCCCGCGCATCGTGCGCGGGATCCAGGATCGCCTCGAGGAGGCCGCCTACACGCCGCTGATCGCCAACACCGACAACGACCCCGACCGGGAGCGCGCCTACATCGAGGCGATGCGCGCGCGCCAGATCGACGGCCTGATCACCGCGACGGCGCATCGCGACGACGACCTTCCGGTCGAGGTCGCCGATGCCGAGCTGCCCGTCGTCCTCGTCAATCGCCGCCATGAGCTCGGCACCCGGCCGTCGGTGGTCGCCGCCGACCGGCTCGGGGTCAAGCTCGCAGTCGATCACCTGGCCACGCTCGGGCACCGGCGGATCGCCCACATCGCCGGCCCCCAGGACCTCTCGACCGGCTATCTGCGCCTGCAGGGCTTCCGGGAGGCGCTCGGCGAGGCCGGGCTCGAGTTCGACCCCGAGCTCGTGCTCGCCGCGGAGGCGTTCGTCGAGAGCGAGGGGCAGCGGCTCTGCGACGAGCTCCTCGACCGCGACCTCGGCGCGACCGCGATCTTCGCCGCCAACGACCTGATGGCGCTCGGGTGCTACGACGCGTTCGTCGCCCGCGGGATCTCGTGCCCGGACCAGATCTCGGTGGTCGGCTACAACGACATGCCGTTCGCGGCCTGGTTCGACCCGCCGCTCACGACCATCCACCTGCCCCAGTACGAGATCGGCGAGCGGGCCGCCGAGCTGCTGCTCGAGCGCCTTCGGGACCCCGCCGCCGAGCCGGTGCAGGTGCAGCTCGAGCCGAGCCTCGTCGTCCGGGGCTCGACCGGCCCGCCGCCCGGCTGAGCGTCCGCGCCGCCTGCGGGCGGCGTTTCGATGCCCCGCTTGACATCCCCGGGCGATCTAGGGTAGGTTGCACACGTTTGCAGCAAACGATTGCAATACTTCCAGGCAGTCGAGACGCTGGGTGAGCGCGAGCGGAGCGGCCGCGGCCTGCGAGGGTCGGCGCCCGCGGGAGGTGCGAGAGATGAGGATCAGCAACCGGAAGCCCGGACGGGGGCGGATTTGGCTCGCTCTCGTGGTGGCGGCGATCGCGGCCGTGGGCGTCGCGGCGTGCGGCGACGACAGCAGCTCCGACAGCGGTGACAGCAGCGATCCGATCACGATCGGCGTCTCGCTCCCGCTCACGGGGGAGTTCTCGCAGCCGGGCAAGGCCGCCCAGCAGGGCTACCAGGTCTGGGAGCAGACGGTCAACGACGGCGACGGCCTGCTCGGCCGCGACGTCGAGCTCGTGATCAAGGACGACGCCAGCGATCAGAACACCGTGGTCGCCGACTACAACGCGTTGATCCAGCAGGACCAGGTCGATCTGCTGCTGGGGACGTTCTCCTCCCTGCTCAACCTGCCCGCCTCGGCCGCGGCGGAGCGCAACCGGATGCTCTATATCGAGCCGGCCGGCGGCGCCCCGGAGATCTTCGAACGCGACTTCCAGTACGGGCCGTTCTTCACCCAGCAGGCCACGGCCGATCACCAGGGCGACCTGTTCGTCGACTACATCCTCGGCCTGCCCGAGAACGAACGTCCGCAGACCGCGGCCTATCCGGTGCTCGACGATCCGTTCGCGCTGCCGGTGATCGAGGCGATGAAGGCGAAGCTCGAGGCCGGAGGCGTCGAGACGGTCTACGAGGAGACCTACCCGGCGAGCACGTCGAACTTCGACAGCATCGCCAGCGCGGTCAAGTCCGCGAACCCGGATCTGGTCGCCAACGGCGCCCAGTTCGACGACGGGATCGGCTTCTCGCGCTCGCTGGCGAAGGTCGGCTTCAAGCCCCCCATCTTCTTCCAGACGAACGCGCCGTCGTTCGGCAAGCAGTACTCCGACGGCGTCGGGGTAGAGAACGCAAACGGCGTCTTCTTCGCGATCAGCCACACGCCCGATGCCTCCACTCCCGGCAACGAGGAGTTCGTGCAGGCGTTCGAGGACAAGTTCGGCGACCCGCCGGCCGAGGACGCCGCCGACGCCTACGCCTCGGGGCAGGTCCTGCAGGCCACGGTCGAGGGTGTCGGCAGCATCGACGACCAGCTGGCGCTCGCCGACTGGCTGCGCGACAACTCGGTCGAGACCATCCTCGGGACGCTCGAGTGGGACGAGACCGGCGCTCCGATCGGCGAGTTCCTGATCGGGCAGTGGCAAGATGGCGAAGCCCAGATCGTGCTGCCTCCGGATGCGGCGACGTCCGAGCCGCAGCTCGCTCAATAGGACGGCCGGACGCGAGAGATCGGCGACGGTCGCGGGGCTCGCCGGCCTCGCGACCGTCGGGAGAGGCGGTTAGCGGCAGGTGACCGAGTTCATCCAGGAGACGGCCTTCGGGTTGCTGATCGGCGGCGTATATGCGCTGTTCGCATCGGGGCTGACGCTGATCTTCGGGGTGATGAAGGTGATCAACATCGCCCACGGGGCCCTCCTGATCCTCGGCGCCTTCCTTGCCTTCACGCTCTGGGACCAACTCGGGATCGACCCGCTGGCGGGGATCCTGATCACGACGCCGGCGATGTTCGCGCTCGGCTGGCTCATGTACACGGCCCTGATCCGGCCCGCTGCGGGGGGCGCCGCTCTCGTCGACCGTGCTCCTCACCTTCGGGCTCGCGCTCGTGCTCGAGGCGATCATGGGCCTGGTCTGGGGCAACCAGTCGCGATCGGCCCGGCCGTCGTACTTCGACCAGTCGTTCGACATCGCCGGGATCGTGCTGCCCAAGGCACAGGTCTTCGCCTGCGCGGTCGCGGTCCTGGTGCTCACCCTGCTCTGGCTCTTCCTCGCCAAGACCTGGACCGGTAGGGCGATCCGGGCGGCGTCCGCGAACACCCAGGGCGCGGCGCTCGTCGGGGTCAACATCACCGGGGTCAGCGCGCTCACCTTCGCCGTCGGCGTCGCCACCGTCGGCGCCGCGGGGTCGATGGTCTCGGTCCTCTATCCGTTCCTGCCCGGCTCGCACTACATCTGGATCGCCCGCGTGCTCAGCATCATCGTCCTCGGCGGGCTCGGCAGCCTCCAGGGCGCGGTGGTGGGAGCGCTGCTGCTCGGGCTCGCCGAGGTCTACACGTCGACCTACATCTCGGCCTCGTGGGCGACGGCGGTGCCCTACGTGCTGATCTTCCTCGTCCTCTTCTTCCGCCCGCAGGGGCTGATGGGGACCAGGCTTCGCGAGGACGTTGCACTGTGAGGCGGAGCCGAACCCCGCCGTTGTTGAGGCGGCTGCTGTGAGGCGGAGCCGAACCCCGCCGTTGTTGAGGCGGCTGCTGTGACCGCGGCGGGTCTGCTCGAGAACACCCGGCTGTGGCGCGGGATCGTCGCCGCCTGCGCGGTGCTGCTGGTCGCCTACCCGCTGATCACCGACGACCTCTACTACCAGAACATGATCATCCTCTCGCTGGTCCTCGCGATCGGCGCGGTGGGGCTCAACGTGATCATGGGGTTCGGGGGCTACATCTCCCTCGGCCAGAGCGCGTTCATCGGGCTCGGCGCCTACACGGTGGGGATCGCGACCACCAAGATCGGCGGCGACCCGTTCGTCTGGGTGCCCGTGGCGGGCGTCGTCGCGGCGCTGTTCGCGGCCCTGCTCGGGCTGATCGCGATGCGGACCAGGGGCTTCGCCTTCGTGATCATCACGATCGCGGCGCTGTTCATCCTCCAGATCGTCGCGATCAACTGGGACTCGCTCACCAACGGGACCAGCGGGATCACGCTGCCGCTGCCGCGCTGGAGCATCGAGATCCAGAACTGGCCCTTCTACTACACGCTGGTCGGGCTGCTGGGCGCCTCGCTGCTGCTCGCGTGGTGGATCCGGCGGACCAAGATCGGCACCGGGCTGCTCGCGATCCGCGAGGACGAGGACAAGGCGGCGACGATCGGGATCAACACGCCCGTGTACAAGATCATCGGCTTCGTCGCCAGCGCGGTCTTCCTCGGCATGGCCGGCGGCGTCTACGGCTACTACCTGGCGTTCATCGACCCGACCGGGATGTTCGACATCGTGATCAGCGTCCAGATCATCCTCGCGGTCGTCCTCGGGGGCCGCGGGACGCTCTGGGGCCCGGTCCTCGGCGCGGCGATCATCGAGCCGCTGAACGAGCTCGCCAACCAGCAGTTCGGCGGCGGCAACTCGCGCCTGCTGATCTTCGGCGGCCTGCTGGCGCTGACGATCCTGCTGCTGCCCAAGGGGATCATCCCCTCGGTGCGCGAGCTGCTCGAACGCCGGTCCAAGCGCGGCAAGGCGGCCCTGGTCGGGCGCCCGCCTGGGAGCGCGCAAGGCGCTCAACGGCGGGGCTCCGGCGCGGGCCGGACCGAGCGGCGGCACGCTGCTCGAGGTCGAGGGCCTGCAGAAGAACTTCCAGGGCGTGCGGGCGGTCGACGGCTGCTCGTTCGCGGTGGAGCGGGGGACGATCACCGGCCTGATCGGCCCGAACGGCTCGGGCAAGACGACGACCTTCAACCTGATCGGCGGCACGATGGCCGCCGACGCCGGGGAGGTCCGGCTCGACGGCCGGCGAATCGATCGGATGAAGCCCTGGCGGCGCGCGTACGCCGGGATCGGGAGGACCTTCCAGATCACCCGCGTGTTCGCGGACATGACCGTGCTCGAGAACGTGGTCGCCCCGCTGCGCAGCTTCTCCTGGGGCCAGCTCCGCGCCGGCGCCGTCAGCGGCGAGGAGGCCCGGCGCGCCGACGAGCTGCTCGAGTTCGTCGGCATGGCCGAGTACCGCGACGAGCCGGCCGAGGCGCTCTCGTTCGGCCAGCGCAAGCTGGTCGAGCTCGCGCAGGTGCTGATGCTCGATCCCAAGCTGATCCTCCTCGACGAGCCGGCGGGCGGCATCAACCCGACCCTGATCGCGCGGATGGCGGAGATGATCCGCGAGCTCAACGCCCGCGGCAAGACCTTCCTCATCGTCGAGCACAACATGCCGCTGGTGCTCGGGCTCTGCGACCCGGTCCTCGTCCTCGCCCGCGGCTCGTGCATCTGCTCCGGGGGCCCGGGCGAGATCCAGCGCGACCCGCGCGTCCTCGACGCCTACCTGGGCGACGACTTCGTGCTCGAGCAGCCGTCGGTAAACGCATGAGCAAGATGCTCGAGATCCGCGAGGTCGTCGCCGGCTACGGCGCCGGCGACGTGCTCCAGGGCGTCGACCTCGAGGTCGACGCCGGGTCGGTGACCTGCATCGTCGGGCCGAACGGGGCCGGCAAGTCGACCGTGCTGCGCGCGGTCAGCGGCCTGCTTCGCCCGAGCGCGGGCTCGATCGCCTTCGAGGGAACCGCGATCCACGGGCGTCCGCCCGCCGAGATCCTCGAGCTCGGCATCTCCCAGGTGCCGCAGACCGACGGCCTGTTCGGGAACCTGAGCGTGCGCGAGAACGTGCTCATGGGCGCCTACATCGCGCGCCGCGACCGGGCCCTCGTCAGGCGCCGTTACGACGAGGTCGCCGAGCTCTTCCCGCTGGTCGCCGAGCGCGCCGACGAGCGCGCGGGCAACCTCTCCGGCGGCCAGCGGCGCTCGGTCGAGTTCGCCCGGTCGCTGATGCTCGACCCGACCCTGGTGATGCTCGACGAGCCCTCGGTCGGGCTCGATCCGAAGGCGCTCAAGGTGGTCGCCGAGGCGATCCAGCGGATGGTCGCGGCGGGCAAGACCCTGCTGGTGATCGAGCAGAACGTCCGCTTCGGGCTGCGGCTCGCGACCCACGGCGTGGTCATGGAGAGCGGCCGGGTGCTGATGGTCGATCGCGCCGAGGACGTGCTCTCCAACCCGGAGATGACGGATCTGTTCTTCGGCGGGACGGCGACTGCGGCACCGCCGGAGATGCCGGCAAAGGCGTGAGCGGGGCCGGATGGGCGGCGCTGTCGGGAGCGGGGTTCGGCCTCTTCCAGGCGCTCAACGCTCGAGCCGTCCGGGAGCTCAGCAGCGTCTACGCGTCCACGTTCCTCCAGCTGCTCGTCGCCGCCGGGATCCTCGCGGTCGCCGCGCTCGCCACCGAGGACGTCTCCGAGCTCGGCGAGGCGCCGTTCTGGGGACTGGCGGCGTTCGCTCTCGCCGGGCTGGTCCACTTCTTCGTCGGCTGGACCACGCTCAACTTCAGCCAGGCCCGGATCGGCGCAGCCCGAACCAGCCCGCTGCTCTCGACGGCGCCGGTCTTCGGCCTCCTCTTCGCGCTCGTCTTCACCTCGGAGGTCCCGGACGCGGCCGCGATCGGAGGGATCGTGCTGACGATCGGCGGCGCCTACCTGATCTCGGACCCGGGAGGCGGACGCAGGGCACGGCTGCGCGAGTCCGGCTTCGCCCTCGCCACCGCGGGCGCTTGGGCGCTGAGCCCGATCCTCACGCTCGAGGGCCTCGAGGAGCTCGACTCGCCGCTGCTCGGCGTGACCCTCGGGATGTTCGCTGCGGCGATCGCCTACGGGGCCCTGCTGGCGATCACCGCCACGCCCGTGGTCGGCTCGCTGGGCAGCCGTGCGGCGCTCGGGCTGAAGCTGGTCGCCGGGGTCGTCGTCGCGCTCGCGACCTGGGGCCGCTGGGTCTCGCTCGACGACACCGACGTCGGCGTCGTCCTCGCGCTGCAGCTGCTCTCGGTCCCCGTCGTGCTGGTGCTCGCGCCGCTGATCTCGGGGCGCCACGTCGAGATCGTCACCGCGAAGATCTGGGCCGGCGCCGGGCTGGTGATCGCCGGCTCGCTGGTTCTGATCTGGCTGGGGTGAGGGGGGGACCGTGACCGCGACGGCCGACTTCGTGATTGCCGGGGCCGGGCACAACAGCCTGATCACCGCCGCCTACCTCGCCCGCGCGGGCTACGAGGTCGTGGTCCTCGACGCACGCCCGATCCCCGGGGGCGGCGCCGCCTCGGAGGAGATGCTCGGACCGGGCTATCTGATCGATTCGTGCTCGACCGGGCACACGCTGATCCAGACCAACCCGCTGCTGGTCGACGACGAGCTCGACCTGATCGGCCGCTACGGGCTCACCTACATCGAGCCGGATCCGTTCTCGCACGTCGCGTTCCCCGACGGCGAGCAGCTGACCATGTGGCTCGATCGCGACCGGAGCGTCGAGGAGCTCTCCCGGTTCTCGCGCCGCGACGCCGACGCCTACAGCCGGATCCTCGAGCGAGTACGACGCGGTCAAGCACCTGTTCGGCGCCTCGCGCTTCACCCCGCCGGGATTCGGGCCGCCGCTCGAGCAGCGGCTGTCCGAGCATCCGGAGGGCTCGAGGTGGCTTCGCCGGCTGAAGATGAGCGCCTGGGACGTGATCCGCCACGAGTTCGAGACCCCCCACGTACGCTCGTTCATGCTCTGGCAGGCGTTTCAGACCCTGGTCCCGGTCGACAGCGCCGGGTCCGGCCCGCTCGCCTACTCGATCGTCTTCGGGCGCCAGCGCCGGGGTTGGACGATCCCGCGCGGCGGCTCCGGCCAACTGACCGATGCGCTGGTGCGCTCGATCGTCGACGACGGCGGCACCGTGCTCTGCGATCGCGTCGTCTCGAGGCTGGCGCTGGAGGGCGGCCGCTGCGTCGGGGTCGAGACCGAGGCGGGGGAGACGTTCACGGCCCGCGAGGCCGTGGTCTCGACGATCCACGTCAAGCACCTGGTCGAGATGGCCCCGGCCGGCGGCGTGGGGCGAGGACTTCCTCTACGGGGTCGAGACCTACGACGTCGGCCTCTCCGGGTTCGCGGTCTACATGGCGGCCACCCGGCCGCCGACGTTCGAGACGCCGGCGGGCGAGCGGACCGCGGTCTCCGCCGGCCTGGTCGGCTGGCCGCAGGAGCTGCTCGACCACGGGCGGCGACTGCGCGACGGGATCTACGACCCCGATCCGGCCTGGCTGCTGGTGGCGACACCGACCCTCGCCGACCCCTCGCGGGCGCCCGAGGGCCGCCACACGGTCAAGTTCCTGAGCGGCCAGGGCTGGCGCCTGCCCGAGGGCGAGTCGAACTGGGACGAGCTCAAGCGGGCCCAGGCGACCCGCCAGCTCGAGCGGGTGCGCCGCTTCGCGCCCGGCTTCGACGACGAGGCCGTGCTCGAGATGCTGGTCAAGTCGCCGTTCGACATCGAGGCCTCGAACCGCCACATGATCCGCGGCGCCTTCCACGGCGGCGACCGCGGGCTCGCCCAGAGCGGCGCCCTGCGACCGGTGCCGGGCTGGGGCAGCCACCGGATGCCGATCGAGGGCCTCTACCAGACCGGCGGCACCACCCATCCGGGCGGCTCGATCACCGGCGCCCCCGGCCGCAACGCCGCGGCGGTGATCCTCGCCGACCGCGGCCGTGAGCTCGCCGGGCTGCCGCTGCCGTCGCTGGAGGGTGCGGGCGCGTGACCGGCGCCGTCGACGCTCACGCGCACGTGATCGTTCGCGAGATCACCCGCAACGGGCACGCTCGTGACGAGTGGCGCCCGCGCGTCGTGCGCGAGCGGGGCCGGACGGTGGTCGAGCTCGGCGGGCGGGAGATCCGCTCGATGGTCGACGAGGTGGTCGACGTCGAGACGATCCTCGCGATCCAGTTGCGCCGGGGAATCGACGGCGTCGTCCTCTGCCCGTTCGTCCCGCTCCTGTTCACCGAGGCCGAGCCGCAGGAGTGCCTCGAGCGCTGCCGGATCCAGAACCGCGCCCTCGCCGGCCTCGTCGCCGGGGATCCGCAGCGGATCGGGGCGCTCGGCGCGGTGCCGCTCCAGGACCCCGGCTCGCCGCCGCCGAGCTGCGGGCGATCCGCGCCGAGGGCGTGCTCGCCGGGGTGGAGATCACCGCCAGCGTGGGCGGGGAATACGTCGGCGCGCGGCGCTTCGAGCCGTTCTGGGAGGCGGCGGCCGAGACCGGAGCCCTGGTCTTCATCCATCCGACCACCCGGCGCGTTCGAGCAAACGGTCTTCGCCGAGCACTACCTCTGGAACACGGTCGGCAACCCGTTCGAGACCACGATCGCGGCCGCGCAGATGACGATGGGCGGCGTGCTCGAGCGCCACCGGGACCTGCGGGTCATGCTCGCCCACGGCGGCGGGGCGCTGCCGGCGCTGCGGGGGCGCCTGCGCCACTCCCACGGCTTCCAGCCCGACGCCCGCCGCGACCTCGGCGAGTCGCCGCTCGACTCGATGCGGCGCTTTTACTTCGACACCGTCACCCACGACCCCGAGGTCCTGCGGGCGCTGATCGAGTGGGTGGGGCCCGAGCGGGTGCTGCTCGGCTCCGACTACCCGTTCGACATGGCCGATCCCGACCCGGTCGCGACGGTCCGGTCGCTGGGGCTCGCGCCGGAGGCCGAGCACGCCATCCTGGGCGGCAACGCGAGCCGGCTTTGCGCGGGGGAGGGGGCGCGTGCCTGACGCCCTGGTCCAGTCGGCGATCGAGCATTGGGCGCCGCGCATGGTCACCCAGGGCATCGACCTCAACGACTTCACCAGGACCACCGCGTCGATCGAGCGCTGGGAGGAGTGGCTGGCCGCCTGGAGCGACACCGCCGAGATGCACCTCGGCCTCGCCGAGCGGGCGCGCGAAGAGGGACGCGAGCGGACCGCCGGCGAGGCCTTCGTCCGTGCGGCGCTCTGCTTCCACTTCGCCAAGTACGTCTGGGTGCTCGACGCGGAGCGCAACCGCGAGACCACCATCCGCGCCCGCGACGCGCTGTACGAGGCGCACCGCCTGCTCGATCCGACCGCCGAGCGGATCGAGGCGGCGATCCCCGGGGGCGGTGGGATCGTCGCCAACCTGCGTCGTCCGCCGGAGGCCTCGCGGCCCGCGCTCGTGCTCCTCATACCCGGGCTCGACTCGACCAAGGAGGAGTTCTTTCACTTCGAGCGCGTCTTCCTCGACCGCGGCTTGGCGACGCTCTCGCTGGACGGGCCCGGGCAGGGGGAGGCCGGGTGGCAGTCGCCGATCCGCCACGACTACGAGGTCGCCGTCGCGGCCGCCCTCGATGCGCTCGGCCGTCGCGACGACCTCGACCTCGACCGGGTCGGCGCCGCGGGGGTCAGCCTCGGCGGCTACTACGCGCCGCGCGCCGCCGCCTTCGAGCCGCGCCTGCGGGCGGCGGCCGGGGTCTCGGGGCCGCGCAACTTCGGCGCCCTCTGGGACGACCTGCCCGAGCTCACCCGTCAGTCGTTCGCCTTCTACTCGCGCTCGCCCGACGACGCGACCGCCCGTGAGCGCGCCGAGGCGCTCGACCTCGCCGGCGTCGCCGAGCGGATCTCACAGCCGCTGCTGGTGATCGCCGGCCGCCTCGACCGCCTGATCCCTGGGAGTCGACACGCGACGTGGCCGAGGCGGCGCCGGATGCGACCTTCGTCCTCTACGACGAGGGCAACCACGTCTGCAACAACGTCGCCTACCGCTACCGGCCGCTGCTGGCGGATTGGCTGGGCGAGCGGCTAGCGGAGGTTCGCTGAGGACTCAGGCCGTGCCCACAGCGGCGGGTTCCCAACGGGCGTATGCTCGCGGTAGGACCCGCCGCCCTTCGAGATCCTTTCGTTCCTCCCCCTTGATCGCGCGGCCCTCCCGGGAGGGACGAGATCGAAGGACCGGATGGCTGACCAAACTCGGCAGGCGCCTGCCGCAACGCCCCTGTTTCCCGGATGGCGCTGGGTGATAGTGGCCGTGGCGATTCCGGTCGCCGGACTGATTGGGGGTGCGATCAGCGGCCCGGTCGATGCTCCGCTTGCCGCGCTGATCGGCGGCCTGATCACAGGTGCTGGTCTCGGAGTCGCGGAATGGTTCGCCGCCAAAGATGCCTTCGGCGACGCCCGAGCGTTGATCGCGACGAGCGCTGTCGCCTACGGCGCCGGCCTTGTCGTAGCCGCCGCCGCCGTTGGCTACAACACGGACCTCGGCTCCCTCGTTGCGATGGGAGTGATCAGCGGCCTGTTTCTCGGCGTCGGGCAGGGCCTCGTCCTGGCGCAACAGCGGACGCAAGCGACTCGCGTTGGTCTGGGGGGCTGCGATGCCGGTTCTGCTCGCGGCGGGCTGGGCTGCCTCGACTGCGATCGGCATCAACGTCGATGAGCAGTTCACCGTGTTCGGCGCCGCGGGCGCGATCGTGTTCACGGTGCTGAGCGGCTTGCGTGTTGGCGCGATTCTCCGTCGCCGGCTCGACGCTAGGCGACTCGCGCCGGCGCTGACCACGACAGCACGAGCTGGCCGGCATCGCGTTGATCGCGATGCCGGTCGCGTTCAACGTCTCGTTCGCTCTGCTCGGCGCCCGGTTCGACTACCCCGACATCTTGCGCCGGCCAACGACCGAGGTCCTCGAGCGCTTTCGCCACGGCGGCACCGACGCTCGTCCTGATCTGGTGGGCGTTCGCACTTACCGCGGTCTTCTTCGCGCCGCTCGTCGTGCTGGTCTCGGCGGCAATCCGCGACGCCGATGCGACCCTGCTCGCGGTCGCGACGACCGTCGGGGTCCTGGCGGCGATCGTCCAGTTCGTGGGCCTGATTCGCTGGCCCTTTCTAGTTCCCTATCTCGCGCGGGAGGCGGAGCGGCCGCGCCGGGTTCTGCGCGGCATGAGTCGATCGACGTCGTCTTTCAATCGTTCAACCGCTACCTCGGGGTCGCGGTCGGTGAGCACTTGGGCTACGCATTCACGGGCGCCTGGAGCGTGCTCGATCGGCGTCGCCTTCACTCAGACGGATGCGATCCCGGCATGGCTCGGCGTGCCCGGGAGTCGCTGATCGGCGCCGCGCTACATCCGGTGCTCGCTCGAGTTCGTCGGGCGTCACGAGCCGACCGGCTGGAACCTCGCTGAGAAGCTGACCCCGATCGCATATGTCCTTTGGTCCATCTGGCTCGTCATCGCCGGCGTCGCCCTGATCGCATAGCGAGAAGCGATGACAACCGAACTGGCCGAGGCTCGGCAGCAAACAGGCGGACCGCCAGGTCCACGATCGTCCTGATTCACGGCCTCTGGATGACCCCGCTGAGCTGGCAGGGATGGAAGCAGCGCTTCGAAGGCCGCGGCCACGAGGTGCTCGCCCCAGGATGGCCCGGGGTCGAGGATCGCGAGGTGGAGGCGATCCGCCGAGGATCCCTCGGCGCTCGAGGGCCTCGGCATCGGCGAAATCGCCGACCACTACGACGCGATCGTCCGCGAGCTGACCGCGCCTCCGATCATCATCGGGCCACTCGTTCGGCGGCCTGGTCGACGCAGATTCTGCTCGACCGCGGTCTGGGCGCCGCCGGCATTGGCGTTTGCGCGTCGCCCTTTCGCGGCATGCTCGGCCTGCCCTACTCCACCGTCCGGGTGGCTATGTCGGGCGGCCTCAAGAATCCATTGGGAAAGAACCGCGCGATCATGCTCTCGCCACAGGAGTTCCACTATGCGTTCACGAACACGCTGGGCGCCGCCGAGGCAGCTGAGGTCTATGAGCGCCTGCCGATCCCCGGACCGGCTCGGACGTTGTTTCAGGCCGCGTTCGCGAACCTCAACCCGCATACCCCCATCAAGGTCAACTACAAGAACGATGACCGAGGGCCGCTGCTCTTGGTCAGCGCCGGCAAGGATCACATCATCCCGGCCTCGACGTCGAAGACCGCGTGCAAGCTCCAGAGCAAGTCGACGCGCGACGACGGAACTCGTCGAGTACCCGGACCGCAGTCACTACATCGTCGGGGAGCCCGGCTGGGAGGAGGTGGCCGACCACGCCATCGACTGGGCCGAGCAGAATGTGAAGAGCGCAGCCGCCTAACAACCTGCGGAACGCTCGCTGGCGATCGCGACGTCAGGCGGACGAACGTGGCGCTACCGCGCTGCTCGCGCCTCGCCGCCGATCCGCCGCCCGTCGTGACCTGGACCTCGGCGATCGCACCATCGAGATCGTTGATGGTCAGAGACGCCTCCCGCGCGGGTGCGCGCTCGATCCCGTAGATCGTCGAGTAGCCGATCCCGACCCGGCCCTGACGGGGCACGCCCGTGAGCAGACCGACGGCGACCGCGAGCTCGTTTGCGTCGAGCCGCCCCAGGAGCTCGGCGAGGATGCGGACCTTTTGCGAGCGCGAGCTCGTGTCTGACAGGTCGCCGGAGGCCTTGACTACATCAGCGAGAAGTGTCATCGCTGGGCCGGTAGCCAAGCAGCTCGGCCGAGGTCCGATCTCGCCTCAGTCGCGTGGCGGCCAGGTCGGGATCTTGCCGCGCCCCGAGGGGAAGCGGATGTTCTTCGAGCGGACGAACTCGTGCAGGGTCTCCGCGGCGTTCTCGCGCCCGAACCCGCTGCCCTTGACGCCGCCGAACGGCGAGCCGAGGAAGGCGCGGCGCATGTAGTTGTTGACGAACACCATCCCGGCCTCGAGCTCGCGGCCGAGGCGGTAGGCCCGGGCCTCGTCGCGGGTGCAGATCGCGGCCGTGAGGCCGTACTCGGTGTCGTTGGCGATCTCGATCGCCGCGCGCTCGTCGTCGAAACGCATCAGACATGCGATCGGCCCGAAGATCTCCTCCCGGGCGATTCGCATCTCCGGCGTCACCTCGGCGAGCACCGTGGGCGCGACCCAGAAGCCGCCGCGCAGGCGCTCGTCGTCGGGGATCGCGCCCTGGGTGACCAGCCGTGCGCCCTCGTCGAGCCCGATCTGCAGGTACTCGAGCACCCGGTCGCGCTGCTGGGCGGTGACCATCGGCCCGATGTCGGTGGCGGGGTCGAGCCCGTCGCCGACCACCAGGCGCTCGGTCGCGGCGGCGAACCGGTCGCGAAACTCGTCGTAGATCGAGTCGTGGACGAGAATCCGCGCGGTCGAGGTGCAGGCCTCGCCCTGGTTGTAGAACATGCCCTCGAGCGCGACGTCGACCGCGACCTCGAGGTCGGCGTCCTCGCAGATCAGCAGCGCGTTCTTTCCCCCCAGCTCCATCGTCGCGTAGGTGAGGTTGCGCGCCGCCGACTCGAGCACCTTGCGGCCGGTCGCGGTCGAGCCGGTGAAGCTGATCCGGCCCGACCCCGGGGTGGGCGGCGAGCTCCGCGCCCGCCTCGACCCCGGTGACCGCGTTGATCACCCCGGGCGGCAGCACCTCGTTGGCGATCTCGACCATGCGCAGGACCGTCAGCGGCGCCTGCTCGCCGGGCTTGACGACGACCGTGTTACCGGCGGCGAGCGCCGGCGCGCACTTCTTCGAGAAGTGGATCGGGGGCCAGTTGAAGGGCAGGATCGCCGCCACCACCCCGTACGGCTCGTAGATGATCCGCGCCTCGATCGGTCCCTGGTCGAGGATCTCGCCGTGGAGCGTGTCGGCGAGCCCGGCGAAATAGTCGAAGGCGGCGTGGCTGAAGGAGACGTCGAAGCGCAGGGCGTCGCGGCGGGGCTTGCCGACCTCGCGCGCCTCGAGCTGGGCGAGCTCGTCGACGTGGTCGCGGAGCCGGGCGGCCACCTGGCGCATGACCTCCCCGCGCTCGCGGGGCGAGCGGTGACGCCAATCGCCGGCAAAGCGCTCCGAGGCGCCGGCAACGGCCGCGTCGACCTCGGCCCGGCCGCCGGCCGCGACCTCGGCGAGCTCGCGACCTGTCGCCGGTTCGACGACCGTGAACGTCGGGGCTCCGGGCGGCGGCTCGAGCCAGTGGCCGTCGACGAAGGCGCCCGCGGTCCGTGCAGGGGCCGAGACCGCGCTCACAGCAGCGCCTCCGCGCCGCGGTCGGCGACCGGCGTGGGGACATCCCCGTTGCCGGCCGCGGCGCGCGGTGGACCGGGCTCGGCCGTCTGCGATTCGTGGTCGAGGCTCGTGTTGAGGTTCGACTGCGTCTCGCGCTCGAGCGGCAGCGTGCCGCCGACGGTGTAGTAGGGCTTGCCCGCGATCAGCAGGTCCTCGGCCGGGAAGCGGGTGATCACCTCGCAGCCGTCCGCCGTGACCACGAGCTGCTCCTCGATTCGCGCGGCCGACCAGCCGTCCGAGGCGGGCCAGAAGGTCTCGAGCGCGAACACCATCCCCTCCTTGATCTCCTCCGGGTGGTCGAGCGAGACCAGGCGGCTGAAGATCGGCTTCTCCCAGATCGTCAGCCCGACGCCGTGTCCGAACTGCAGCGCGAACGCGGCCTCCTCGTCGGGGAAGCCGAACTCCTCGGCCTTCGGCCACAGCTCGACGACCTCGCCGGTGGTCACCCCGGGGCGGATCCTGTCGATCGCGATGTCGAGGTAGTAGCGGCAGCGCTTGTAGGCGTCGACCAGCGAGCGTGATCCGCTGCCGACGGCGAAGGTCCGGTAGTAGCACGTGCGGTAGCCGTTGAAGCTGTGCAGGATGTCGAAGTAGGCGGGGTCGCCGGGGCGCAGCGCGCGGTCGGTGAACACGTGCGGGTGCGGGCTGCAGCGCTCGCCCGAGATCGCGTTGACGCCCTCGACGAACTCGGAACCGAGGTCGTAGAGCACCTTGTTGACCAGCGCCACGCACTCGTTCTCGCGAAACCCCGGCCGCATCGCCCGGTAGAGCTCCTCGTAGGCGGCGTCGACCATCATGCACGCCTCGTTGAGGAGGGTGATCTCGTCCTCGGTCTTGATCATCCGGGCCTCCTGCAGCAGCTGCTGGCCGTCGACGACCTCGAGCCCGAGCCTCTGCAGGGCGAACAGGACCGGCGGCTCGACCGCGTCGATGCCGACCGGCTCACCCAGCAGGCCGCGCTGCTCGAGCTCCGCGTGGATCTTTAACGCCACGTTCTCCGCCCGGCCGGCGGCCGGGTTCATCGCCCCGCGCATGGTTGAGATCCCGGCGCGTGAGCGGCCGTCGCCGAGCCAGGGGTTGTAGAGCTCGTGATGGCGGGCGGCCGAGCCGAAGTCCCACATGATCGGCTCGTCGTTCTGCGGCAGGAGGCAGAAGCGACTGAGCTTGTCGGCCGCCCACGTGCCGATGTGGGTGGCGGTGATGTAGCGGATGTTCGACATGTCGAAGCAGACCAGCGAGCCGAGGTCCGACTCGGCGAGCTTGCGCTTCGCCCGCGCCAGCCGCTGATCGCGCAGGCGGTCGAACTGCACCCGCTCCTCCCAGTCGACTCCCATCGTTCCGTACGAGCGCAGTCCCATTCGGCGCCTCCTCAGGTGCGGGCTCGGGGCGGGGCGGTGACGGCCGCCTCTGCAAACGTTTGCACGGTGGCAGTCTAGCCGCTGGCGCTCCCTCCCGCGATCCGCTAGTGTGCCGCCTGTGCAAACGTTTGCAAGCCGGTTCCGGCGAGCCACGGAGCACCCGATGGGAGCGATGAGAGGGAGAGCTTGATGGAGGACGGCGCGCGGGGGGAGCGGTTGGGGTGGATCGGTACCGGGCGCATGGGCTACAGCCTCGCAAGCCGCCTGCTCGAGGCCGGCTGCGACGTCTCGGTCTACAACCGCACCCGGGCGAAGGCCGAGCCGCTGGCCGAGATCGGAGGCAAGATCGTCGACTCCCCGCGCGAGCTCGCGGGCTGCGGGATCGTCTTCACCATGGTCCACGGCCCCGACGACTTCAAGCAGATCGTGCTGGGGCCCGAGGGCCTGCTCTCGGGCGGCGGCCCGCGGCCGCGCATCATCGTCGACTCGACCACGGTCTCCCCCCAGGCCTCGGCCGAGGTGCGGGCGCAGGCGGGCGAGCTCGACGTCGCCCTGCTCGCGGCTCCCGTCAGCGGCAACCCCAAGGTCGTCGACGCGGGGCTGCTCACCTTCTCCGTCTCCGGCCCGCGGCCGGCCTACGACGAGGTCGAGCGCTACCTGGCGATCCTCGGCCAGGGCGCGACCTACGTCGGCGACGGCGAGCTCGCCCGGCTGGCGAAGATCTGCCACAACCTGATGCTCGGCGTGGTCGCCCAATCGCTGGCCGAGATCCTCGTCCTCGCCGAGAAGGGCGGCATCGCACGCGCCGACCTGCTCGAGTTCCTGAACCGCAGCGTGATGGGCTCGATGTTCACCCGCTACAAGACGCCGGCGCTGGTGAAGCTCGACTACTCGGCGACCTTCACCCCGATCCTGCTGCTCAAGGACTTCGACCTCGGGTTCGAGGCGGCCGGCGAGCTCAACGTGCCGATGCCGGTGGCGGCGGCGGCGCGGGAGCTGGTCCAGGCCCTGATCGGGGAGGGACGCACCGACGAGGACTTCGCCGCCCTGCTCGACCTCGAGGCGCGGGCGGCGGGCCTCGAGCTGCGCCCGGAGGACGGCGACGTCACCGATGGCCTCGACGAGCTGGCCGCGGCCCTGCCGCCCGAGTCGGCTCCGCGCGCGTGAGCTCCGAAACGCGGACGGGCGATACCGCGTCGACCGGCGTCGCCGACCCGGAGGCGTTCCTCGAGGCCTACTCGCGGATGCTGCTCATCCGCGAGTTCGAGCAGTCGATCCACCGGCTCTTCCTGCGCGGCGAGGTCCACGGGACCACGCATCTGTCCGCCGGCCAGGAGGCCGTCCCGGTCGGTGTCTGCATGGCGCTGGAGGCCGACGACTACGTCAGCGGCACCTACCGGGGCCACGGGCACGCGCTCGCGAAGGGAACCGACCCGGCGGCGCTCGCCGCCGAGATGCTCGGCCGCGCGAGCGGCGTCTGCGGCGGCCGCGCCGGGTCGATGAACGTCGTCGATCTCGAGCACGGGCTCGTCGGCTGCTTCGGGATCGTCGGCGGCAGCATCGCCGCGGCCACCGGTGCCGCCCTCTCGGCGCAGCGCCAGGGCCGCGTCTCGGTCGCTTTCTTCGGCGACGGGGCCGCCAACCAGGCGTACTTCCACGAATGCCTCAACTTCGCCGCGGTGCTCTCGCTGCCGGCGGTCTTCGTCTGCGAGAACAACTTCTACGGCGAGTTCACGCCGATGCAGGCGGTCACCGGGGGCGGCGAGATCGCGGTCCGGGCCGGCGCGTACGGGATCCCGTTCGAGGTCGTCGAGGGCAACGACGTCTGGGCGGTCCGCGGGGCCGCGGGACGGGCCGTCGACCACGCCCGCGGAGGTGGCGGGCCCGACGCTGCTCGAGTGCCAGACCTACCGCCACTTCGGCCACTCGAAGTCGGACCCGGCCAAGTACCGCCCCGACGGCGAGCTCGACGACTGGAAGCAGCGCGACCCGCTGACGGTCGCGAGGCAGCGGCTCGCCGAGCAGGGCGTGGACGAGGACGAGCTGGCCGCGATCGAGCGCGAGGCGGAGCGGCGGATGCAGGTGGCTACCGAGGAGGCCCTGGCGGCGCCCTACCCCGATCCGGCCGAGCGCCCGGGAACGGAGTTCGCCGGTGGCTGAGGAGCTCGAGTTCAGGACCGCGATCCGGGAGGCGATCGCCGAGGAGCTCGACCGCGATCCCGCGGTGGTCTTCTTCGGCGAGGACGTCGCCGCCGAGCAGGGCGGCGTCTTCGCCGTCACCCCGGGGCTGCAGGAGCGCTTCGGCGCCGAGCGGGTCTTCGACACGCCGATCTCGGAGCTCGCGCTCGCCGGGGCCGCGTTCGGAGCTGCGGCAACCGGCCTGCGGCCGATCATCGAGATCATGTTCGGCGACTTCATGGGGCTGCCGATGGACTCGCTCGTCAACCAGGCGGCGAAGCTCTGGTACGTCTCCAACGAGCAGGGCACGGTGCCGCTCGTCGTCCGCTCGGCGGTCGGCGCCGGCGGTCGTTTCGGGGCCATGCACTCGCAGACGCACGGGACCTGGTTCCAGGGCATCCCGGGGATCAAGGTCGTCGCGCCCTCGTCGCCTGGCGACGCGAAGGCGCTGCTGAAGGCCTCGATCCGCGACGACAACCCGGTGGTCTTCCTCGAGCACAAGCGGCTCTACTCGATCAAGGGGCCCAAGCCGGCCGAGGAGGTCCTGCCGCTCGGCAGGGCCGCGGTCGCCCGCGAGGGGGCCGACCTGACGATCGTCTCGATCTCCAAGGGCGTCCGCGACGCGCTGCAGGCGGCCGACACGCTCGCCGGCGACGGGCTCGAGACCGAGGTGGTCGACCTGCGCTCGCTGCGCCCGCTCGACACGGCGACGGTGCTCGGATCCGTGGCGAAGACCAACCGCCTGCTCGCGGTCGAGGAGGGCCCGCGCGTCGGAGGCTGGGCGACGGGCCTGCTCGGAGCCGTCTCCGAGGCGGCCCTGCACGACCTCGACGACGCCTGGGTCGTCGCCACCGACGAGACCCCGATCCCCTACAGCCCCACCCTGGAGGACGCATTCCTACCCTCGGCGGAGACGATCGTCGAGTCGGTCCGCGCCCGGCTCGGGACCGGGGTGCAGACGGCCGCATGACCGCGCTCGCCCTACTCTGATGGCCGAGGACATCGTCATGCCCCGGCTCTCGGACTCGATGGAGGAGGGCACGGTCCTCAAGTGGATGAAGTCGGTCGGCGACCAGGTCGAGCTCGGCGAGGAGCTGGTCGAGATCGAGACCGACAAGGCGAACATGGTCTTCGAGGCGGACGCGGCGGGGACGCTGGTGGAGATCGTGGCCGACGAGGGGGCGACCCTGCCGATCGGCGAGGTGATCGCTCGGGTCGGTGATGCCTCGGAGGCGACGAGGACGGGCGAGCTCTGGCGGGGACGGCGACGGCGACGGCGGGAAGGACCCGTCGGACAGTCCTCGCTCCGCTGCGGATAGTCCGGAGGACCTTCCCCCCGCCTCCGCCGCCCCCGAGCAGGCCGCTGCGGCCGACGAGGAAGAGCAGGACGACGAGGCTGAGGCTTCCTCCCCTACCCAGCCCGAAGGCGATGGCGCTCCACCGGCCTCCGGGG
This sequence comes from uncultured Solirubrobacterales bacterium, assembly GCA_963842795.1. GTDB lineage: Bacteria > Actinomycetota > Thermoleophilia > Solirubrobacterales > 70-9 > WHSW01. Next base: position 393,291 of record CAWJHV010000026.1, read on the forward strand.
AGGAGGAGAAGAAGGGCGACGGGCGGGTCAAGGCCTCCCCGATCGCGCGCCGGATCGCGACCGAGAAGGGCGTCGACCTGGCGACGCTCTCCGGCTCGGGGCCCGGGGGGCGGATCATCAAGGCCGACGTCGAGCAGGCGGTCGCCGACGGCCCGGCGAAGGCAGAGCCCGCCGCCGCCACGCCGGCTCCCGCGCCCGAGAAGCCCGAGACCGCCAAGGGCGAGGTCTCGGTCGTCGAGCTCACAAAGCTCCAGCAGACGGTCTCGCGCCGGATGGCCGAGTCCAAGGCGACCGCGCCGCACTTCTACCTGCAGGCCTCCATCGACATGACCCGGGCCGCAGAGGCACGCGCCGGCCTCAAGGCCTCCGCGGCCGAGGGCGACGTGATCCCGTCCTTTAACGACATGGTGGTCAAGGCATGCGCGCTTGGCCTGCGCGAGTTCCCGCGCGCCAACGGCGCCTATCGCGACGGGCGGTGGGAGCTCTATGAGCGCGTCAACGTCGGGATCGCGGTCGCCGCCCGCGAGGCGCTCGTGGTCCCGACCGTCTTTGACGCCGACCGCAAGGGCCTGCGACAGATCGCGACCGAGTCCCGCGAGCTCGCCGCCAAGGTAAGGGAGCAGAAGATCACCCCGCCCGAGCTCTCCGGGGGCACCTTCACGGTCTCCAACCTGGGCATGTACGGGATCTCGAACTTCCACGCCGTGATCAACACCCCCCAGGCCGCGATCCTGGCCGTCGGGGCGATCACCGAGACCCCGGTGGTCCGCGACGGCGAGATCACGACCGCCCGGCTCATGGGCGTCACGCTTGCCTGCGATCACCGGATCCTTTACGGGGCGGATGCGGCTGAGTTTCTGGCGCGGATACGGGTATTGCTCGAACAGCCCCTTGGGCTCGCGCTCTAGGTGTGCCACAAGAACGAGGAGGAGAGATGCCGAACACGCCGAGGATCAGCTACGTGCCGCTCGAGGACATGACTCCGGAGATGCGCGAGGAGATGAAACGGTGCGCCCGCGAGGGCACGCCGCGGCCGGAGAGCACCGCCGTTCGCGCCCACGTCCCGGCCGCGTTCTGGTTCTTTGCCAACTCCTGGCGCGACCTGTTCCGCGAGGGGATCGTCGAGCACTCGCTCAAGGAGCTCTGCCGCGTCTACGTCTCGCGCTCGACCAAGTGCGAGTACTGCGGCAACCAGCGCTCGGAGAAGGGGGCCGAGCAGGGGCTCGACGAGGGCAAGTACGACGAGCTCCTCAACTTCGAGTCCTTCGACGGCTACGACGAGCGCCAGAAGGCGGCGCTCGCCTACGCCGAGGCGATCGCCTGGGGGCTCGAGACCGACGACGCCTTCTGGGAGCGGATGCACCGCCACTTCAGCGAGCCCGAGCTGGTCGAGCTCGGCTGCATGATCGGGCTCACGCTCGGCCAGCAGAGCTGGCTGCGGCTGCTCAACATCGAGCACCATGAGGTGATGGCCGGGACCGAGGCGGCGATGGCGCCCGGGTTCGAGAGCGCCGAGGCGCTGGCCGCGAGCAAGGGATCGTCGGACTACTGGGCGCGGCGCTGAGCGGGGCCGGAGCTATGCGGCGGCGCTGAGCTCGACCGGCGCCGGCGCGACCTGCCGGGGCGAGCGGGCGAACGACGGGTGAGCAATCCGCAGATAGTGGCCGAAGGACCAGTCGACGAAACGCTTGCTCTGCATCCCGCGCAGCGCGAGCGCGAGCGCCCGCGGCGGCACCCGCGGAACCGCCCGCTGCGTTCGCAACATCCACTGGAACTGCCATTCGTGGCGGTCCGAGAACGCCGCATAGCGGCGCAGGGCGGTCTCGACGGTGCCGCGGCCCTCGGTCACCCGGCGGAGCTCGCGGCCGCAGGCGATGCCGAAGTAGAAGGCGGTCCGGATGCCCTCCGCGGTCAGCGGCAGGCAGTGGCCGGCGGAGTCGCCGACGAAGAAGACGCCTCCGGCCGCCGCAGGCCGGAGCTTGTGCGGGATCCAGTTGCCCTGGTAGCGGACGGCGTCGCTGTCGAGGTCGTCGGCGAGCCGGACGGTCGGCTCCTTGACGTGGAAGCGCGGATCGAACGAGCCGACCCCGATCCGCACCTCGTCGCGGGCCGGGAAGCTCCACGCATAGCCGGCCGGGACGTAGCCCCGGTCGATCCAGATCTCGAGCTCGTCCGACGAGCCGTGCGGATGGACCTCGAGCCCGCGCGACAGCGGCGCGTCCGGCGGCTGGTACTCGTTGCCGGCGAGCACCCGCTTCCAGCCTAGGGCGTCGACCACGATCGGCGCCGAGACGACGCCGCGATCCGTGACTACCTCGATCTGGCGCCGCGCACGCCCGGACGCGGAAGCAGCATCAGAAGTCCGCGGCGTAGCCGCGGACAATTGATTCGAGGCGAGAGCGGAGGACGTGGCGCGAGTGATTCCCTCGACCTTTGCGGTCTCGAACACCGCGTCGCATTGGTCGAACAGCAGGCGGCAGAGCTCGCGGTAGTCGAAGGTCGAGAAGGTCCAGGGGAGGCGGAAGCGGACCGTCGTGTGCGGCGTGTGGGCGACGAGCGTGTCGAAGTCCTGGCGGATCGAGCCGGCGACGCCCATCGCCTCGAGCCACTCGGTCGGCGCGGCGCAGGCGGAGGTCTGGCGCTCGCCGATCTCGTAGCGGTCGACGATCAGCGTCCGGGCCCCGGAGCCGGCGAGCTCACGGGCGACGGCGAGACCTGCAAAGCTGGCGCCGCAGACGAGCACGTCGTAGTCACCCGCGAGCGGCGTCCGCTCATCGCCGCGCTTGGTCGCCCGCTGTGCCATCAGCGCGAGAGTACCGTCACGCCGAACCGGCGAGGCCCGCTCGCGAGCCCGACCCCCCTATAGTTACCCCTCGTGCCTACGGCCGAGACAACGACCGACGCTGCTCCGGAGGCGCCCAGCGAGGCGCCTTCTCCACCTGCAGCCCCGACCCCCGCAGCGACCAACGGCGGCTCCACCGACCTCCTGATGGAGGTCGACGGCAAGATCGTCCCCAACTACGACGCCACGATCAAGCCCTTCGAGGAGGGCGATGTGGTCGGCGGGGAGGTCGTGCGGATCGACAAGGACGAGGTCCTGGTCGACATCGGATACAAGTCCGAGGGCGTCATCCCGGCGAACGAGCTCTCGATCCGGCGCTCGGTCGACCCCTCCGAGGAGGTCACACTCGGCGAGCAGGTCGACGCCCTGGTGCTCACCAAGGAGGACCAGGAAGGTCGCCTCGTCCTCTCGAAGAAGCGCGCCCGGTTCGAGAAGGCGTGGCGGAAGATCGAGGCTGCGGCCGAGACCGGCGAGCCGGTCGAGGGCAGCGTGATCGAGGTCGTCAAGGGCGGGCTGATCCTCGACCTCGGCGTGCGCGGCTTCCTGCCCGCGTCCCTGGTCGACATCCGCCGGGTCCACAACCTCGACGAGTTCAAGGGCCAGACGCTCGAGTGCAAGGTGATCGAGCTCAACCGCTCGCGCAACAACGTCGTCCTCTCGCGCCGCGCGGTGCTCGAGGAGGAGCGCAAGGAGGTCCGCGAGCAGATCCTCGGCCGCCTGCAGCCCGGGATGGTCGTCGAGGGCAAGATCTCGAACATCGTCGACTTCGGCGCCTTCGTCGACCTCGAGGGCATCGACGGGCTGATCCACATCTCCGAGCTCTCCTGGAGCCACGTCAACCATCCCTCCGAGGTCCTGTCGATCGGCGAGACGGTGCGGGTCAAGGTGCTCGACATCGACCGCGACCGCCAGCGGATCTCGCTCGGGCTCAAGCAGACCCAGGAGGACCCGTGGCAGACGGTCCTCAACGAGTACAAGCCGAACGACATCCTCGAGGGCAAGGTGACCAAGGTCGTCGCCTTCGGCGCCTTCATCGAGATCGTCCCCGGGGTCGAGGGCCTGGTCCACATCTCCGAGCTCGCCGAGCATCACGTCGAGACCCCGAGCGAGGTCGTCCAGCCCGGACAGGAGACCTGGGTCCGGATCCTCGAGATCGACGAGGAGCGCCGCCGGATCTCGCTCAGCGTCAAGCGCGCCCAGCGCAACGACAATCTTCCACTTCGAGACCTGATCCCGCCCGAGCTGCAGCCCGGCAACGAGGCCCCGGCCGAACCCGAGGCCGGCGTCCCCGACCTCGACCTCTCCGAGGAGGTGTTCTCCGAGCCGGCGCCGCCGGAGCCGGCCGTCGAGGCTCCCGCCGCGGCAGATCCGCCGCCGCTGGCCGAGGCCGCCGACCCGCAGCCGCCGCCCGAGCAGGTGGTCGAGGAGACCGCCGCCGAGGACGCAGCCGACGAAGCGGCACCCGCGGACGAGGCGCAGCCGGCCGACACCGACGCCGCCTCCGACGAGCCAACCACCGGCTGAGCCCCGCGCGGTGGCCGCCGCGCGCCAACCTCCGGTAGTGGGCCTGACCGGCGCGATCGCCGCCGGCAAGTCCGAGGCGCTCGCCGCGCTGGGCCGGCTGGGGGCGGCCACCCTCTCCGCCGACGCCGTCGTTCACGAGCTGCTCGCGAGCGAGCGGGTCCGCGACCTGCTGGTCGAGCGCTGGGGCGCCGACGCCGCCCCGGACGGCACGGTCGACCGCGAGCGGGTCTCGAAGATCGTCTTCGAGCGGCCCGAGGAGCTGACCTGGCTCGAGGCTACCCTGCATCCGCTGGTCGGCGAGCGAATCGTCGGCTGGCGCAACGGGTTGGATGACGAGACCCCGCTCGCCGTGGTGGAGGTGCCGCTGTTGTTCGAGACCGGGATGGATGCCGCCTTCGACGCGACGATCTCGATCGTCGCCCCCGATGGCCTGCGCGCCGAGCGCGCCGGCGCCCGCGGGACGTCGGAGCTCGAGGCTCGCGCCGGGCGCCAGCTGCCGCAGGAGGAGAAGGCGCGGCGGGCGACCTACGTGGTCTCCAACGACGCCGGGATCGAGGAGCTCGAGGCGGCCCTGGCGCGAGTCGTCGACGAGCTGCGGATCGGCGCGGATGAGGCGCGCCCGGCTGATGGTGATCCTGGTCGTGATCGGCGCCGCGGGCGCGCTGATCGCCTCGAAGATCGACGTCGGCGACGCGATCCTCGCGATCACGCTCCCGCTCAAGCACGAGGACGTCATCCGCCAGCAGGCCGAGCGGTTCGAGATCGACCCGGCGCTGATCGCGGCGGTGATCGAGGAGGAGTCGGGCTTCGCCGACCAGACCTCGTCCGCCGGGGCGCGCGGCCTGATGCAGATCACCCACGCCACCGCCGACACGATCGAGACCCTGAGCGGGGGCGAGACCTTCGTCTACGACGACCTCGCCGACCCGGAGCTCAACATCCGCTACGGGACCTTCTACCTAAACCACCTGCTCGACCGTTTCGGCGGCAACGTGGTCGCCGCGCTCGCCGGCTACAACGGCGGTCCCGAGAACGTCGACGAGTGGGGCGGCTCGGAGCTCGAGATCGACGACATCCCGTTCCCCGAGACGCGCGCCTACGTCGAGGACGTGCTCGAGAGGCGCGAGCAGTACCGCGACAAGTACGCGGACGAGCTCGGTCTTTAGTGGTCCACTGAGTTGGACCTGCTCGTCGCCTGGCTGGTCTTCCCCGCGTTGCTGCTGGCGCTCTGCGGCGGCTGCGGCCTGTTGCTCGAGCGGATCACGGGGCGCCGGCTGCCGGCGCGCGCTGCTCCCGGTCGCCGGCTTCGCGGCGATCGTCGTCGTCGGCCAGTTCCTGACCCTCGCCGACGCGACGGCCGAGCTCGCCGCCCCGGCGGTCGTCGCGCTTGCGCTCGCCGGGATCGCGGTCGGCCTCCGGGGCTCCCGCGGGTGGCGTGCTCGAGGGGTGGGCGCTCGGCGCCGCCGCGGCGGTGTTCGCCGTCTACGCGGCGCCGATCGTGCTCTCCGGCGAGCCGACGATCGCCGGCTTCATCAAGCTCGACGACACCGCGACCTGGCTCTCGCTCACCGATCGGATCATGGAGCACGGCCGCGACCTCGACGGCCTCGCGCCCTCGACCTACGAGGCGACCCTGCACTTCAACCTCGGCGACGGCTATCCGATCGGGGCGTTCGTGCCCTTCGGCGTCGGCGTGCGCTTGACCGGCACCGACGCCGCCTGGCTGATCCAGCCCTACATCGCGTTCGCCGCGGCGCTGCTCGCGCTCTGCCTCTGGTCGCTCGCCACGCCGCTGGCCCGCTCGCCGGGGCTGCGGGCCCTGGCGGCGTTCGTCGGCGCCCAGCCCGCCCTGCTCTTCGGCTACTACCTCTGGGGCGGGGTCAAGGAGGTGGTGGCGGCCGCGCTCGTCGCCGGCTTCGTCGCGCTCGTGGCGCCGGCGCGCGGTCGCGCGGGGCCGACGACGGGTGTGGCGGTCGTCGTGGCGGCCGCCCTGGTCGGCGTGCTCAGCGCCGGCGGGCTCGTCTGGCTCGCGCCGGCCGTGGTCGCGATCGCCGTTCTCGGCGCTCGCCGTGGCGGAGTCGCTTCGCTCGTGCGCCGCGCCGTCGCGCTCGGCGCCTGCCTGGCGTTGCTCTCGCTCCCGGTGATCGTCTCCGGCGCCCTGCTGCCGCCGACCTCGTCGCCGCTCACCGACGCCGGCGCCCGCGGCAACCTGGTCGGCGCGCTGGAGCCGGCGCAGGCGGCGGGCATCTGGCCCGCGGCGGACTTCCGCTACCACCCCGACGCCGAGCTCGCCGCCTACGTCCTGATCGCCGTCGCCTGCGTCGCGGCGGTCGCCGGCCTGGCCTGGTCGCGGCGCCGGGGCGAGCCGGGTCCGCTGCTCTACGTGCTCGGAGCGCTGACGAGCTGCGCGGCGCTCGTCCTCGTCGGCTCTCCCTGGGTCGGGGGCAAGGCGCTCGCCACCGCCTCGCCGGCGATTCCGTTCGCCGCGATGCTCGGCGTCGGCTGGCTCGCGGCGGGCGGGCGGCGGCTGGCCGCGGCCGCGGTCGCGGCGGTCGTCGCCGGCGGTGTGCTGTGGTCGAACGCGCTCGGATACGGCGGCGCCAGCCTCGCCCCTCACGATCAGCTCGCCGAGCTCGAGCGGATCGGCGATCGGATCGCCGGCCAGGGGCCGACGCTGATGACCGAGTACGAGCCCTACGGCGCGCGCCACTTCCTCCGCGACGCCGAGGCGGAGGGGATCTCCGAGCTGCGCCGCCACCCGGTCCCGCTGCTCGACGGGAGCGTGGTCGACAAGGGCGACTCCGCCGACACCGACCGGGTCGACCCGGCCGCGCTCGACTTACTACCGGACCCTCGTCGTCCGCCGCTCGCCCGTCCAGAGCCGGCCGCCGTCGGCCTACCGGCTGGTCTGGCGCGGCGAGTACTACGAGGCCTGGCAGCGGCCCGAGACGGCGCCGCCGCCGACCCGGCGCATCGCCCTCGGTGGGCGCAATGATCCCTACGGTGTTCCCTCCTGCCCGCAGGTGCGCCGGCTGGCCCGCGACGGTGACCTGCTCGCCGCGGCGGGGAGCCCGCCGGTTGTCGTGACCGGAGCGCGCCCTCCTGCGATCGCGGGCACGCCGACCGCGATCGAGGCCGAGGTCCGGGTGCCCCGGCCGGCGACCTACCAGGTCTGGCTGCGCGGCTCGATGCGCCCGGCTGCGCAGTTGCTCGTCGACGGCGAGCCCGCGGGTGAGGTCCGCCACGAGCTCAACAACGAGGGCGGCTACGTCCGCCTGGGCTCGGCCGAGCTCGCGAGCGGCACTCACCGGGTCGAGGTCCGGATCGGCGGGCCCGACCTGCACCCGGGCAGCGCCGGCGACTCCGGCGAGCTCGGGCCGCTCGCGCTCAGCTCCACCGACGCCGCCGAGACGCGGCTGGTCTCGGTGTCGTCCGATCGGGCCCGCAGCCTCTGCCGGCACGCTTGGGACTGGATCGAGGTCGCCGGATGAGCGCCGAGCCCCAGCGGCTGCGTGCCGCGCTCGCCGTCGGCGTCGGCCTCGTGCTCGCCGACTCGTCGGTGGTCGTGCTCGCGCTGCCGGAGATCTATCGCGAGCTCGACGTCTCGGTGACCGCGGTGACCTGGGTCCTGGTCGCCTTCAACCTCGTGCTCGCGATCTCGGCACTGCCCGCGGCACGGGCGGCGCGCCGGCTGGGCCCGGCGCGGGTGGCGCTCGGCGGGATGGCGGTGTTCGGCGCCGCCAGCCTCGTCTGCGGGCTCTCCGGCTCGATCGGGCTGCTGCTGGCGGCGCGCTGCGCGCAGGCGGTCGGCGGCGCGGCGGCCGTCTGCGCCTCGCTCGAGCTGCTGCCCTCCGTGGTCGGCTCGGAGCGCCGCGCGGCCACCGTCTGGGCGGCCTCGGGCGCGTTCGGGGCCGCGCTCGGGCCGGGGATCGGCGGCCTGCTCACCGAGCTGATCTCGTGGCAGTCGATCTTCTTCGTCCAGGTCCCGATCGCCGCCGCCTGCGCCGCGGCCCTGCTCGGCCCGGCGCGGCTCGAGCGCTCGAGCGGGCGGGTCACGGGCGAGATCGAGCCGGCCGGGCGCCCGCACCTGCCGGCGAACCTGGCCCTCGCCCTGGTCTCGGCGGCGCTCGCCGCGGCGCTCTTCCTCATCGTCCTGCTGCTGATCGAGGGCTGGAGGCTGAGCCCGATCGGGGCCGCCGCGGCGGTCACCGCGATGCCGCTCTGCGCCCTCGCGGCGGCGCCGCTCGCCACCCGCGTGGGCTCGACCACCGCCCGGGCGGCGGCCGGGGTGATCCTGATCGCCGGTGGCCTCGCCGGCCTCGGCCTGCTGCCCGACGCCTCGGTGCTGCTCACCCTGCCGCCACAGGCCCTCGTCGGCGCCGGGCTCGCGCTGACGCTCTCGGCCCTGACCGAGGCGGCGCTCGCCGGGCGCGCCCCGCAGGCGATTCACGGCGGGTGGACGATCGCGGCCCGGCACGCCGGTGTCGTCGCCGGGCTGCTGGTGCTGACCCCGGTGTTCACGGCCGATCTCGAGACCGAGCGGGCCGCAGCCCAGCAGTCCGGGATCGCCGCGCTGCTCGACTCCGACGTGTCGCCGGCCTCGAAGCTCGACCTCGCGACCCGGATCGCCGACCGGATCGCCGCCGAGGGCGACAAGGTGCCGGTGGTCGGGCCCGCGTTCGACCCGCTGCCGTCGGATCCGGAGGAGCGCGATGCCACCGTCGCTCTGCGCACCGAGATCGAGTCCGAGGTCGACAGCGCGGCGACCCACGCCTTCAGCGCCTCGTTCCTGATCGCGGCGGCGTTCGCGCTTGCCGCTCTGCTGCCGATCGCGTTTGCGCGGCGGAGGGTTGAGCTGTGAGGCGGAGACCCGAAGGGGCGGAGCCGAACCGCGCCGCCGTTGAGGCGCCTGATGTGACCGGGCGCATGTTGGTGATCGCCGCGATCGTCGCCTCGGTCACCCTCGCCGGCGTTTACGCCGCCGCCGGCGGCGGCGCCTACGAGCCGACCCCGGTCGCCGACCCGTGCGCTCCGCGCGAGTGGACCTCGCCCGAGGGCGTCGAGGAGATCGCCCAGCAGTTCTTCCTCTCCGCGCTCGACGGGGCCGCGTGCGATCTCGGCGTCAGCCGCGAGACGCTCGCGGCCGCGCTGGCGACCGAGGAGTCGCGCCAGCAATTCGCCGCCGAGCAGGGAATCGACGCCGCCGAGCTCGACGCGGCGGTTCACGCGGGCGTGATGCGGGCGATCGACGACGCCGAGGCCGCAGGAGCGCTGAACCCGGCACTCGCCGACGCCCTGCGCGGGTTCGCCGCGCAACTGCCGTTGGTCGACGCGCTCGAGCTGTTCGCGAACGCCGGCGCCTACCTCGACGACGCGGGCGGCCTCCTCGACGAGCTCGGCGGCCTGCTCCCCTGAGCCCCTCCCGCGCGACGGGTCGAAAACGTCCTCACCGAGAACGTTATGCGCCCGTCGCGCCCTATTCGGTTGCGCGCCAGGCCCAGCGCATGAACAGCGGCTGGATCGGCAGCCGCGCCCACAGCAGCCAGCGCGGGATGCGGTCGATCGGCACGCCTCGCGCAGCCACCGCGGCGGGGTCGACTGCCATGTGGACGTTGGCGGGGAAGACCGCCACCAGCACTCCGAGCAGCCACCAGCGGCCCAACCGGCGGGTCGCCGCCGGCAGCACCGCGAGCCCGCCCGCGATCTCGGCGTAACCGCTCCACGCGACGGCGTTGTCGGGCGGGATCGGGATGTACTCGGGCACCGTCGCCTCGTACTCGCGCCGGCGGACGAAGTGCATCGTCCCGGCGAAGAGCCAGAAGGCGCCGAGCAACGTCCTGGAGCGGCTCACGCCGGGATCGTCCCAGGTCAGGGCGAGACCTGCGCCGCTGCCACTCGCTCGGCGGTCGTGAACCGAGGGGCGAATACGAGCGCCGTCGCGCGCGGCCCCGTCCGCATCGCCACTGCACCGCCGTCGGGCGCTCCGCCACCCTCGAGGCGCCACAGTCCCGATGCGCCGGGCTGCCCGCCGATCCCGTCTTCAAGGTAAATCGGCAGCGTGCGCTCGAACTGGCGGGCGTCGGTGCGGGACTCCCAATTCCAGCGCACCGCGAGCACGAAGTCGGCTCGGCAGGAGCCCGCACATCGTGCCGGCGCCACGTCGTGTCGCCAGAGCTCGTAGCGGTCGCCGTCCCAGCCCGCCGCAGCAACGCGGGCGGTCTCGCGGTCGGCGCCGAGTTCGAGCAGCTGCGAGGTCGGCAGCTCGCCGAAGACCCCCCGGTCGACCGGCCTCCAGCCGCGCCGGCGCAACTCGCCGGGCTCGATCCGGGCCGGGCGCGGGAGCTCGTCGTGGACGTACTTCTGCGGGTGCAGCACCTGCTCGGTCGTCGCCGGCGGCCGCGACTCGAGCGCGTAGTCGACCAGCTTCCAGCTCCCGGCGAGCTCTCGCAGGGTCTCGATCAAGCGCATCCCGCCCAGGTAGGCCCAGGTGAGCTGGTCGACGTAGGCCTTGGGCACGTCGCCGGTGCCGGTGTCGATGCCCTGCGTCGCAGCCAGCAGGGCGAGCGGGTCGAGGTTGCGTGCCGCATAGTCGATCATCGCCGCGGTTGCCGAGCCCTCGACCAGGGCGATCTCGGCGAGCGCGCCGTCGTCGTTGAGGCCCTCGTCGGCCGGAAGGCCGAAGCGCTGGTCCTCGAGCGCGTGGTCGAGCTCGTGGGCGAGCACGAACTCGACCAGCGCCCGGTTGGCGACCACGGCGTCGTCGACGACGTAGAGACGCTCGGTCTCCGGGTCATAGGCCGCCGCGGCGAGGTCCCCGGTCGACTCGTAGGCGGCCGCGAGCTCCTCGTCGGGATCGAGCAGGCCGGTGATCCGGCCGACGGCGTCGTCGGCGGCCAATCCGGCGAGCGCGTCGGCGTGGCGCAGCTCGCGCAGCCCGAGGCGGTTGAGGAACCCGCTGCTGACCACCTCCGGGCGCGGGACCCGGTCGAACCGGAGCTCGCGGACCCGCTCCACCCGCCGGGCGACGCGCGGGGTGGACGCGAGGCTGATCCGCAGCAGCTCACGGCGGTCGAGCGAGGGCTCCGCCTTCGCCTCGCCGCCCCCGGCGGTAGCCGGGGCGCCGCCCGGGCCCGCGAGCGCGAGCGAGGCGGCGAGCGCCAGCAGGATCAGGGTCGCGAACGCCAGCTGTCTCCCGCCGTCCACGAATGGCGAGTATGACGCTCGCTATCGTCGTCTCGTGCCCGAGTTCGAGCTCAATCCCGCCTACACCCCCACCGCCGACCAGCCGGAGGCCATCGACTCGATCGCCGAGGGCCTGACGGCCGGGGAGGAGTTCGTCACCCTGCTCGGGGCCACCGGGACGGGGAAGACCTTCACGATGGCCGGGGCGATCGAGCGCGTCCAGCGCCCGGCGCTGGTGATCGCGCACAACAAGACCCTCGCGGCGCAGCTATGCAACGAGTTCCGCGAGTTCTTCCCCAACAACGTGGTCGAGTACTTCGTCAGCTACTACGACTACTACCAGCCCGAGGCCTACGTCCCGGCCCAGGACCTCTACATCGAGAAGGACTCGTCGATCAACGACGAGATCGACCGCCTTCGCCACGCGGCGACCGCATCGCTGCTCGCCCGGCGCGACGTGGTCATCGTCGCCTCGGTCTCCTGCATCTTCGGGATCGGCTCGCCGGAGCTGTACCGGCGCCAGATGCAGCTGTTCAAGGTCGGCGAGTGGATCGACCGCCACGACCTCTTCCGCAAGCTCGTCGGCATGCAGTACACCCGCAACGAGACCGCGCTCACGCGCGGGACCTTCCGTGCCAAGGGCGAGATGCTGGAGATCTTCCCGGCATACGCCGAGTCGGCCTACCGGGTGAACCTGTTCGGCGACGAGATCGAGTCGATCCACCACTTCGACCCGCTCACCGGCGAGATCTTCGACGAGATCGACCACGTCGCGGTCTGGCCCGCGAGCCACTACGCGACCGAGGAGGACACCCTGGAGCGGGCCGTGCTCGAGATCAAGGCCGAGCTCGACGAACGGCTCGCCTGGTTCCACGAGCGCGGCAAGGAGCTCGAGGCGCACCGGCTGATGCAGCGGACCCAGTACGACATCGAGATGCTCAAGGAGCTCGGCTTCACCTCGGGGATCGAGAACTACTCGCGAATCCTCGACGACCGCCCGCCGGGCTCGCCGCCTCACACGCTGATCGACTACTTCCCGGACGACTTCGTCGTCTTCGTCGACGAGTCTCATCAGACGATCCCGCAGATCGGCGGCATGTACGAGGGCGACCGCTCGCGCAAGCAGACGCTGGTCGACTTCGGCTTCCGCCTGCCCTCGGCGATGGACAACCGGCCGCTGAAGTTCGACGAGTTCCTGCCGCGGGTCGGGCAGCTGGTGATGGTCTCGGCGACGCCGGGAGAGTTCGAGCGCGGCACCTCGTCGCGGATCGTCGAGCAGATCGTCCGCCCGACCGGGATCGTCGACCCCGACGTCGAGGTGCGCGAGACCCACAACCAGATCGACGACCTGATGAACGAGGTCCGCCGGCGCGCCGACCGCCAGGAGCGCACCCTGGTCACCACGCTGACCAAGAAGATGGCCGAGGACCTGACCGGCTACCTGCTCGAGCACGGCCTGCGGGTCCGTTACCTGCACTCCGAGGTCGACACCCTGGAGCGGATCCAGATCATCCGCGACCTGCGCCTCGGCGAGTACGACGTGCTCGTCGGCGTGAACCTGCTGCGCGAGGGCCTCGACCTGCCCGAGGTCACCCTGGTCGCGATCCTCGACGCCGACAAGGAGGGCTTCCTGCGCGGGGAGACGAGCCTGATCCAGACGATCGGCCGCGCCGCCCGCAACATCAACGGCCACGTGCTCATGTACGCCGATCGCGAGACCGACGCGATGCGCAAGGCGATCTCCGAGACCGACCGACGCCGCGAGATCCAGGTGGCCTACAACCTCGAGCACGGGATCACGCCGGAGACGGTGCAGAAGGGGATTTCGGACATCTCCGAGTTCCTCTCGATGGAGACGCGCGCAACCCCCGACCGGCGCCGGCGCCGGCGGTCGGGAGACGACGGCGAGGCGATGACCCCGGAGCAGCTCGAGAGAGTCGTCGTCGAGCTCGAGGAGGAGATGCTCGCCGCCGCCGAGGACCTGCGCTTCGAGGAGGCCGGCCGGATTCGCGACGAGCTCAAGGAGCTGCGCCGCGACCTCGAGGGCCTGAGGACCTGAGCGCCGCTAGGCGCTGCCGACGAGGCCGCGGAGCTCGGTGAGCAGCGTGCCCACGGATTCGGGCACGTCGTCGACCTCCGGCATGATCGTGGTCGCCTCGCCCGCGTAGGTGATCCTGTCGATGAAGCAGTCGGCGCAGGAGTTCGGGCCGTCGGTCCCGACCGCCTCGAACTCGGCCGCCTCGAGCTCTGCCGTCAGGCGCTCGAGCTCGGCGTCCGAGAGCCGGAACTCGGTGTGCTGCTCGTCGACGCTGCCCACCGTGAGCGTCGCCGTCCCGTCATCGCTCACCTCGAGCCGCTCCGCCACCCCGGCGATCCCGCCGCCGCGCTCGTAGACGACCAGTGGCGCGCCGGGGTCCGAGGGGGTCTCGGGCGGGTCGTCGTCGCCGCAGCCGGAGCCGGCGAGCAGCGCGGCGCTCGCGATCAGGCCCAGGGCTGCGTTCAGCGCGCGCATCCACGGAATCTACGCGCGAGCGGCGCGGGTATCACGCAGGTCCGCCGAACGACCGTGACGGCCACTAGGGTTCGCGCATCGCCGCCCCACCGGACACAGAGAGCGGCAGGCTCGCGATTCCGGTGATCGTCGGCACTCGGCCCGAGGCGATCAAGCTCGTCCCGATCATCCTCGCGCTCGCGCAGAGCCGCTCGTTTCGGCCGATCGTCGTCTCCACCGGCCAGCATCACCAGATGGTCGGCGAGATCTTCGACCTCGCCGGGATCGAGCCCGACGCCACGCTGTACGCGGGCGACCGCCACGCGCGGCTGAACGAGCGCGTGGCGGCGGTGATGAGGCGGTTCGAGGACTTCGTCTGCGAGGCGTTCGGCGACGGCCCGGCCGACGGCAGGCACCTCGAGGCGGCGCTGCGCGGCGAATACCCGCTCGCGATCGCCGTCCACGGTGACACGAGCTCAGCGATGGCGGCGGCGCTCGCCGCCTTCCACATGCACATCCCGGTGTTCCACGTCGAGGCCGGGCTGCGCACCGGCGGGCTCAACCTGACCCCCTTCCCGGAGGAGCTCAACCGCCAGGTGATCACGTGCATCGCCGCCCTGCACCTGGCGCCGACGCCGGGCAACCTCCAGAACCTGGTCAGGGAGAACGTGCCCGTCGATCAGGTGTTCGTGACCGGGAACACCGGGATCGACGCGCTGCGGTGGGCCTCCGGGCTCGACGTCCCGTTTCGCGACCCGGCCGTCGCCGCCGCGGTCGAGGGATCGGAGCGCCTGGTCGTCGTCACCGCGCACAGGCGTGAGAGCTGGGGCGGGGGCCTGCGCGGGATCGCGACCGGGGTCGCGCGGCTGGCCGAGGCGCACCCGGAGACGCGCTTCGTCGTCCCGCTGCACCCCAACCCCGCGGTGCGCGACCAGATGCTCGAGCCGCTCGAGGGGCGCGAGAACGTCCTGCTCACCGAGCCGCTGCGCTACGCCGGATTCGCCCGCCTGCTCGACCGCTGCCATCTGGTCATCTCCGACTCCGGGGGGATCCAGGAGGAGGCCCCTTCGCTCGGCAAACCGGTGCTCGTGACCCGCGAGACCACCGAGCGCGTCGAAGGGGTCGCCGCCGGGACGCTGCTCCTCGTCGGCACCGACCCCGACCGGATCGCCCATGAGGGCAACCGGCTGCTCACCGACGACGAGGCGTACCGGCGGATGGCCGACGCGCACAACCCCTATGGGGACGGGCGCGCCGCCGAGCGGATCGTCGAGGCGCTCGAGCACATCGTCCGCGGCACCGAGGCCCCGGGGCCGTTCGGCCACGGCTACACGCGCCGGGCCGTGATCCGGGCCGCCGGCGTCAACGTGCCGCTGGGGCCAACCGAGGCGCTTGAGGACCGTCTGCTCGAGCATCCGCGAGGGACCCCCTCGGGCGCCGAGCTGTGGCCGGGTTGACCTGGCCCTTCGAGGGCCTGCCGGGAGCGATCGAGGTCTTCTTCGCGATCACGCTGGCGGTGATCGTGATCCTCTTCGCCTGGACCTTCACACTGCTGATCCGCGGCCTGCGGGCCGCCCGGCGGGCGCCCGACCCGGCCGACCCGGACGGCTTTCTGTGGATCTTCCTCGTCCCGGCGCTGAACGAGGAGATCACGATCCGCGACAGCGTCGAGCGGCTGCTCGCGCTCGAGCTTCGGCGGCGGCTGGTCCTGGTCATCGACGACGGCTCCGACGACGCGACGCCGGATGTGCTCGCCGAGATCGCGGACCCCGACCTCGTGGTCCTGCGCCGGTCGCCGCCCGACGCTCGCGAGGGCAAGGCCGAGGCCCTCAACTACGCCTACCGCTCGCTGGCCGAGCTGATCGCGGGCGAGGACCGCTCCCGGGTGGTCGTCGCGATCGTCGACGCCGACGGCCGCCTGCATCCCGACGCGCCCGCCTACACCGCCGCGCATCTCGCCGACGAGCGGGTGGGGGGAGTCCAGGCCCTGGTCCGGATCTACAACCGCCGCCATGTGCTCGCCTGGTTCCAGGACGTCGAGTTCTCGATCTTCGGGCGCCTCTTCCAGGCCGGTCGAAACGCAGTCGGCACCGCCGGCATGGGCGGCAACGGCCAGTTCAACCGACTCGTGGCGCTCGATCGAATCTCGGATCCTCGCGGCCCGTGGCGCGACCGGCTGACCGAGGACCAGGACCTCGGCCTCCGCCTGATCGCCGACGGATGGGTCCTGCGCCAGGAGCTGCGGGCAACCGTCGACCAGCAGGGCCTCGGCCAACTGGTGGCGCTGTTTCGCCAGCGCACCCGTTGGTCGCAGGGCAACCTGCAGGCGATCGGGCTCACCGGCGCCGTCTGGCGCGCTCCCTTTCCCCTCGGCGCCCGGCTCGAGCTCCTGCTGCAGCTGTTGATGCCGGTCTGGCAGGCGCTGATCGGCGTCGCCTTCGGGATCGCGATCGTGCTCGCGATCACAGGGGTCGCCGGATTCTGGACCGATGGGCCCTGGTGGCAGCTGCTCGTGCTCTGGCTGCTCGGGTTCGGGTCCGTGATCTTCGGGTGCATCGCGGCACACGCCCAGGACGGCTGGCGGGGGTTGGCGACCGGCCTGTTGATCGCGCAGCCCTACGCCTTCTACTCCTGGATGCTCTGGCCGGTGCTCGCCCGCTCGGCCGCGCGCCAACTGACCGAGCGCCGCGACTGGACGAAGACCGAGCGCGAGCCGCTGGAGTCGGCGGGCTGACGGCCGGCGAACCGGCGGCGCCGAACGCAGCTCCCGGTACTCTGCGCGGCATGGATGCCGAGAAATACGTGCACGACTTCGCCGACCGGATCCGGGAGATGCTCTCGCAGGCCGAGGACCGGGCGGCGGAGATAGTCCGCGACGCCGAGGCCGACGCGAAGCGGATTCGCGAGCAGGCCGAGACGGAATCGCGCGAGCGGATCGACGCCGCGCGGACCGCGTTCGCCGAGCTGCAGAGCAAGCTCGGGCTCGCCGACGAAGTCGAGCCCGGCCCGGTGACGGTGCCCGAGCCCGAGCCGCCCGCGGTGCCCGAGCCGGAGCCGCCGCCGCCCGCGCCGGCCCCGGAGCCGCCGACGGAGCCCGAGCCGCCGCTGGTGCCGGAGCCGACGCCGCCCCCGGACGAGGCGACGCCCCCGCAGGTGGCGGCCGAAGCCGAGCCCGCCGCGGTTAGCGACGGCAACTCGGCCGCGGCCGCCGGCTCGAAGTCCGACGACGCCGCCGGAGCCCGCCTGGTGGCGCTCAACATGGCGCTCGACGGCGCCTCGCGGGACGAGATCGAAACCAAGCTCACCGAGGACTTCGAGCTCGCCGACGGCGCCAAGCTCGTCGACGAGGTCCTCGCCGTCGCCGGCACCTGAGCGGCCCGCCGCGCCGTCCCGCGGTCGCCGACGGTGGCCGTCCGGCTCTCGGCAGGCAAGGGAACATCCGTTCGCCCTCGTACAATTGATCGCCCGTGGCCGCCTCCGACCAGATCGTGATCTCGGGCGCGCGCGCCCACAACCTCAAGGGCATCGACGTCTCGCTGCCTCGGGACGCGCTCGTCGTCGTCACCGGGCTCTCGGGCTCGGGCAAGTCGAGCCTCGCGTTCGACACGATCTACGCCGAGGGCCAGCGGCGCTACGTCGAGTCGCTGTCGGCCTACGCCCGCCAGTTCCTGGGCCAGATGGAGAAGCCCGACGTCGACTCGATCGAGGGGCTCTCGCCGGCGATCTCGATCGACCAGAAGACGACCTCGCGCAACCCGCGCTCGACGGTCGGCACCGTGACCGAGATCTACGACTACCTCCGGCTGCTCTGGGCCCGGATCGGCAGGCCCCACTGCCATAACTGCGGCGAGCCGATCGCCGGCCAGTCGCTCGAGCAGATCACCGACCACGTGATGACGCTCGAGCCGGAGACGCGGTTCATGGTCCTGGCGCCGATCGTCCGGGGGCGCAAGGGCGAGTACGGGAAGCTGCTCGAGGAGATGCGCGCCCAGGGTTACGCGCGCGCAGTGGTCGACGGGGAGCTCCGCCGCCTCGACGAGCAGATCGAGCTCGACAAGAAGTTCAAGCACGACATCTCGGTCGTCGTCGACCGCCTGGTGATGAAGGAGGGCCTGCGCAAGCGGCTCGCCGAGTCGCTCGAGGCGGCCTCGCAACTGGCCGAGGGGCTGCTGGAGATCGAGATCCTGGATGGCGATGCGGGGGACGCGAAGGCCGCCGAGGGGCCGGGCGCGCAGGTGCTCAGCGGGCCGAGCGCGGGCAAGCGGGGCGAGGTGCTGGTCTTCAGCGAGAAGTTCGCCTGCCTTTCCTGCGGCACCTCGATGCCGGAGCTCGAGCCGCGGATCTTCTCCTTCAACTCGCCGCACGGCTGCTGCCAGCGCTGCCACGGGCTCGGCTTCCAGCGGGTGATCGACCCGGAGCTGATCGTCCCCGATCCGACCCTGTCGATCTCCGAGGGGGCGCTCGAGCCGTGGACCAAGGCGGCCTCGATCTACCACCGGCGGCTGCTCGAGGCGGTTGCCGAGGCGAACGGGATCGACATCTCGGCGCCCTGGCGCGACCTGCCCGGGCCCGACCGCGACCTGCTGCTCGAGGGCACGGGCGACGAGCGCCACACGATCTCCTACCGCAACCGGTTCGGGCGCAAGCGCACCTACACGGTCCGGTTCGACGGCATGCTCAACAGCCTCCAGCGCCGCTACGAGAACACCGACTCCGACAACACCCGCGAGCGGGTCGAGGCGCTGATGGCGCTGCGTCCCTGCCCCGCCTGCCACGGCGCCCGGCTGCGCCCGGAGAGCCTCGCGGTCACCGTCGGCGGCCTGAACATCTACGAGTACACCCAGCTCTCCGCCAGGCGCGCGCTGGAGTGGATCGAAGCGCTGGAGCTGACCGAGACGGAGCGTGCGATCGCCCGCCTGATCGTCCGCGAGATCGGCGAGCGGCTGCGGTTCCTGGACTCGGTCGGGATCGGGTACCTGTCGCTCGAGCGCAGCGCGACCACGCTCTCCGGCGGCGAGGCGCAGCGGATCCGGCTCGCGACCCAGATCGGCTCCAGCCTCGTCGGCGTCCTCTACATCCTCGACGAGCCCTCGATCGGGCTGCACCAACGCGACAACGAGAAGCTGATCGGCACGCTCGAGCGCCTTCGCGACCTCGGCAACACGGTGATCGTCGTCGAGCACGACGAGGGCACGATCCGGTCCGCCGATCATGTGATCGACCTCGGACCGGGTGCCGGCGAGCACGGGGGAGAGCTGGTCGCGGAGGGCACGCCGGCCGAGATCGAGCGCCAGCCCGGGTCGCTGACCGGCCAGTTCCTCACCGGCGAGCGCCAGATCCCGGTCCCGGTCGAGCGGCGCACGCCGAGTGCCGAGCTCGTCGTCCGCGGCGCCCGCCAGCACAACCTCAAGGGCGTCGACGCCGCCTTCCCGCTCCGCGTCCTCTGCGCTGTCACCGGCGTCTCGGGCTCGGGCAAGTCCACCCTCGTCAACGAGATCCTCTACCGCGCGGTCGCCAACCGCCTGCACCGCGCGCGCATGCGCCCCGGCGCCCACGACCGCATCGACGGGATCCAGCGGATCGACAAGATCATCAACATCGATCAGTCGCCGATCGGGCGCACGCCGCGCTCGAACCCGGCCACCTACACCGGGGTGTTCGACCACATCCGCAAGCTCTACGCCGGCACGCGCGAGGCGCGGGCGCGCGGCTACAAGCCGGGGCGCTTCTCCTTCAACGTCAAGGGCGGGCGCTGCGAGGTCTGCCGGGGCGACGGCCAGATCAAGATCGAGATGCACTTCCTCCCCGACGTCTACGTCCCCTGCGAGCAGTGCCATGGGCGCCGCTACAACCGCGAGACGCTCGAGATCCGCTACAAGGGCAAGTCGATCGCCGACGTGCTCGAGATGTCGGTCGGCGAGGCGGTCGAGTTCTTCGAGCCGATCTCGAAGATCGCCCGGCGGTTGCGCACGCTGCACGACGTCGGGCTGGACTACATCCGGCTCGGGCAGCCGGCGACCCAGCTCTCCGGCGGCGAGGCCCAGCGGGTGAAGCTGGCGACCGAGCTCTCGAAGATCGCGACCGGCGACACCCTCTACATCCTCGACGAGCCGACCACCGGGCTTCATTTCGCCGACGTCGAGCGCCTGCTCGGGGTGCTCGACCGGCTGGTCGAGCAGGGCAACACCGTGGTCGTGATCGAGCACAACCTCGACGTGATCAAGTCCGCCGACCACCTGATCGACCTCGGTCCCGAGGGCGGCGACGCCGGCGGCGAGATCGTCGCGGTCGGAACCCCGGAGCAGGTCGCCGGGTCGCCGACCTCCTACACCGGCCGCTTCCTGCGCGGGCTGGTCGAGGCCGAGGAGCCGGCGCCGAAGCCGCGACGGACGAAGCGCAAGCGCGAGCCGGTCGCCGCCTGAGCGCACGCGCCGGCTAGACGACCACGGTCCGCGTACCGTCGAGCAGCACCCGGCCCTCGATGTGCGCCTTGACCGCGCGGGCGAGCACCAGGCGCTCGCTGTTGCCAGGGCCCGAGTCTCGACCTCGGCCTTGGTCTTGGCGGTGGCCGCAACGTAGTGGCGCGGGCGTCACCGCGTCCGCACGGCCAGACCGGACCATCAGCAGAGTGGAGCTTTGTATGACCTATGGACCCCAAGACCTTCCGATCGACGACCACGATGGCCGTCTGGGAAGCTGCGGGCGTGAGTGAGCTCGCCGCCTGGCGCACCTGGTGGGTCAAGCGCCGCTGGTATGAGCGCAACCTGCGCCTGCGCCGGCGCTGGCGGATCAACCGGCACATGGCGCGCGCGGGGGCCTTCATCCGCTACCCGGTCGAGGGCGAGGTGCTCGAGGCGCTCGACTCGGGGCGGCTCGAGATCGGCGAGTCCACGCTGCTCGAGCCGGGCTGCTGGCTCACCCTCGGCCCCGAGGCCGAGATCAGGGTCGGCAGCGGCTGCTTCCTCAACCGCGGCACGATGCTGGCGGCGGTCGAGCGGATCGAGATCGGCGACCACGTGATGTTCGCCAACGGATGCTTCGTGGGCGACGGCGATCACCGCTACGACGATCCCGACGTGCCGATCACCTGGCAGGGGTTCGCCCCGCGCGGGCCGGTGCGGATCGGCGACAACGTCTGGTTCGGCGTCAACTGCGTGGTCACAGGCGGAGTCGAGATCGGGGACCGGGCGGTGATCGGCGCCAACTCGGTCGTCACCCGCGACGTGCCGGCCGGGACGATCGCCGCCGGGGCGCCGGCGAAGGTGATCCGCGAGATCGAGTTCAAGCCGTCGCAGGCCTCCGCGCCGGGGTCGTGAGCGTGCGCGCCGGCACCTACTCGATCGTCGCCCGCGATCCCGGCACCGGCGAGCTGGGGGTCGCCGTGCAGTCGCACTGGTTCTCGGTCGGCTCGATCGTGACCTGGGCGCGGCCCGGCGTCGGGGCCGTCGCGACCCAGTCCGTGGCCGAGCCCGCCTACGGTCCCCGGCTGCTCGACCGGCTCGCGGCGGGCGAGGAGCCGGGCCCGGCCCTGGCGGCCGAGCTCGAGGCCGACGACTCGGCGCGCTTCCGCCAGGTGGCGACGGTGGACGCCGCCGGCCGGGTCGCGGTCCACACCGGCGCGGGCTGCATGGCGTTCGCCGGCGACCGGGTCGGCGAGGGCTTCAGCGCGCAGGCGAACATGATGTCCTCGAACGCCGTCTGGCCGGCGATGGCGGCGGCGTACGAGTCCGCGAGCGGTTCGCTCGAGCGCCGGCTGCTCGCCGCCTTGGAGGCCGCCGAGGAGGCCGGGGGAGACGTGCGCGGCAAGCAGTCTGCGGCGCTCCTCGTGGTCGGGGGTGCGGGGGAGCCGTGGGAGTCCAAGGTCGAGCTCCGGGTCGAGGACGCGGTGGAGCCCCTGCCCGAGTTGCGGCGGCTGCTCGACCTCCACGACGCCTACGCGATCGCCGACCGCGCCGACTCGCTGGCCGGCGAGGGGCTCCACGACGAGGCCGCGCAGCTCTACCGGCAGGCCGCCGAGGCGGCGCCGGCGAGCATCGAGCTCGGCTTCTGGGCCGGGCTCGGGATCGCCGCCTCCGGCGACGTCGAAGGGGGCGCCGAGCGCGTCCGCGCCGCGATCGACGCCCACGAGGGCTGGCGCGCGCTGCTCTCGCGCCTGGAGCCCGAGATCGCCCCTTCGGCCGCCGTCGTGCGCGACGCGCTGGGGATCCCCAAGGTCTGACGCTCGCGTGCGCTCCGCCCGGAGCCCGGGCGCGGGCGAGATTCGGGGCCGGGTTGGCAGTGAGGGGGGAATGGCGCCCACCTCGCGCGACGTTCGTGACACCCGCGCGCGCTCCGGTCACCCGCCGCCCGTCGAGTGACATCTCAACCACGCCATACGTGGATCAGATGTCACTCGGCGAGTGAAGGGGCGAGGGCGTACGAATTGCGTCACGCCCGCGCGACGCCTCGCCCTTGTCGAGGCACATCCGCCGGCGCCGCCACCCACGCCCACCCCCTGACTGCCAAGCCCGGGCTGGGCCCGCATGGCCCGACACGTTCGGCCTAGGAGACGACCTGGAAGAGGACCGTGCGCTCGCGCGGGCGGTCGTCGAAATCGATCAGCACCAGCTGCTGCCAGGTCCCGAGCGCCGGGCGCCCGTCGACGATCGGGACGACCGCCGAGGCGCCGACGATCGACGCCCGCTGATGGGCGTGCGAGTTGCTGTCGTGGTTGAGCCGGTTGTGCTGGTAGTCGCCATCGGTCGGGATCAGGCGCTCGAGCATCTCGCGCAGGTCCGCGACCCCGCCGGGCTCCAGCTCCATCGTGGTGATCGCCGCGGTCGAGCCGCGCACGAAGGCGGAGGCCTGGCCCTGGGCGACGCCGCTGCGGGCGACCGCCGCGGCGAGCTCACCGGTGAGGTCGACGACGTCGGCGTCGCCGCGGGTCTGCAAACGGCTCTCGGAGCTGAACACGCTCACCCCCTGCACGGTAATACGACGCGGGCCGGGCCTCGAGGCCCGGCCCGCGCACGGAGCGCTTGCGCTCGGCGTCAGACGCCTCGCGGCTGCGGCCCCTGCCCCAGATGGAGCTCTTCCATCAGCCTCGGCACCAGCATCAGGCCGGAGACGCCGAACACGACGTAGACCACGTCGGTGAACGTCCCGGTCCCGAACACCTCGGTGATCACGTTGGTGTCGAAGAGGGCGATCACGGCCCAGTTGAGGGCCGCGACGATGAGCAGGAACAGAGCCACTGGCTCCAATCTCCTCACGAACTCCATTTGCGCCACCTCGCTTTCTGCGAGCCGGTCCGCACAGCTAATAGTGCGGATAGTCACGAGCATTTACACCGGCCGGGCAGGCCGGTTACCGGCGGGCGGGGCCGTGCACCCGCCCGACTCTGCGGGTGGGGCCGCGCCCCGTCTAGATCTCGGTCGCCGACCAGTCGCCGCCGAAGGTCTGGGCGCTCGTCAGCGACTCCTGGTCGAGGTACCGGCGGAACGCCTCGAGCTCGGCGGGCTCGATCGCGTAGCTGTGCTCGGGGCCCGGGAACGACCGCTCGCGCACCTCGCGCGCGTAGTCCCCGACACCGCGGAGCATCTCCTCGCGCAGCTCGGCGTAGCGCTTGACGAACTTCGCCATGTGGCCGCCGTAGATCCCGAGCAGGTCGTGCCAGACGAGCACCTGGCCGTCGGTCGCCGGGCCGGCGCCGATCCCGATCACCGGCACGCTCAGCTTCGCCACCAGGACCTCGCTGATCGCGGCCGGCACGGCCTCGAAGACGATCGAGAAACAGCCCGCCGCCTCCAGCGCCAGTGCCTCCTCGGCGATCTTGACCGCCTGGTCGGCGGTCTTGCCCTGGGTCTTGAAGCCGCCGAGCGCGGTCGCCGTCTGAGGCGTGAGCCCGACGTGGCCCATCACCGGGATCCCGGCGCGGACGATGGCCCTGGCGCGCTCGACCGAGACGCCGCCCCGCTCGAGCTTGACCACGTCGCAGCCGGCCTCCTTGACGTAGCGCATGGCGCTGTCGATCGCCTGCTCGTTGGAGCGCTCGTAGGAGCCGAACGGCAGGTCGCCGACCAGCATCGGGGTGCTCAGGCCGCGGCGGACGGCCTTCGCCAGCACCAGCATCTCGTCGAGGCTCACCGGGGTCGTCGACGAGTGGCCGAGCATCGTCATGGCTGCCGTGTCGCCGCAGAGGACGAGGTCGACCCCGACGGCGTCGGCGATCTGGGCCGACGGATAGTCGTAGGCCGTGACCATCACGATCGGCTCCGCGTTGAGCTTCATCTCGGCGAGCCGCGGAAGGGTGACCGGCGCGCGGTCGGGCTGGTCGTCATTCGTCTGTTGGGTGTGGGAGCTCATGCCGTTACCTGCCTCCGTTCGTTCATCGCTATCCCCCGATCACAACGTTGTCGATCAAACGCGCCGTGCCGATCCGCGCCGCGACGGCGATCAGCACGGGGCGGCCGTTGAAGCTCTCCGCCTCGGTCAGCGTGGCGGCGTCGCGCGCCTCCAGGTACTCGGGCTCGACCCCGGCGGCGGCGAGCTCGGCGCGGGCCGCGTCGAGTGCCGCCGCGGTCGACGTCTCGCCGGCGGTCGCCGCCCGCTCGGCCGCCCGCAGGGCGCGGCTCAGGGCCGCGGCGCGTTCGCGATCGCCCTCCGCGAGGTAGACGTTGCGCGAGCTCCTCGCCAGCCCGTCGGGCTCGCGCACGGTCGGCACCACCACGATCTCGATCGGGAAGTCGAGATCGCGCGCCATCCGCCGGATCACGATCGCCTGCTGGGCGTCCTTCTGGCCGAAGAAGGCGAGGTCGGGGCTGATCGCGGCAAAGAGCTTGGCGACGATCGTGGTCACCCCGCGGAAGTGCTCGGGGCCGCGGCGGGCGGGATGCCCGTCGAGGACGTCGACGAGACCGCCCGAGACCTCGACCGAGGTCGCGAAGTCGGGCGGATAGACGTCCTCCGGCCGCGGGGCGTAGACGAGGTCGACGCCCGCCGCGGCGGCGAGCTCCGCATCCCGCCGCTCGTCGCGCGGGTAGGCCTCGAGGTCCTCACCGGGCCGGAACTGGGCCGGGTTGACGAACAGGCTCATGACGACGAAGTCGCAGCGCTCGCGCGCCGCGCCCAGCAACGCCAGGTGGCCGTCGTGCAGGGCCCCCATCGTCGGCACGAGGCCGATCGAGCGCCCCGAGCGCCGCACGGGCTCGAGCTCGGTCCGGAGCTCGCCCTTCGTGCGCGCGATCCTCATCGGGCACCGTCCTCGGCGCCCGGCGCGGCCGACGCCGTCGCCCGGGTGCGCTCGGCGAGCGCGTCGTAGAGGTCGAGCAGCTCCGGGGCCCTTCGTCGGAGCGCCTCGCGATGGCGCTCGACCGTCGCCTCGTCGCCGCGGGCGATCGGGCCCGTGAGCGCCTCGGCTCCGCGCTCGGACCAGTTGGCCGCCGTGCGCAGAACGAGCGGGGCGAGCAGCTCGCGCGCGTCGTCGACCCCGGCGGCGCCGAGCAGGCCGGCGGCCGACTCCTGCAGCGCGACGAGGAAGTTCGACGCGATGCAGGCGGCCGCGTGGTAGGCGGCGCGCTCGGAGTCCGCGATCTCGAACGGGCGCATGCCGAGCTCGGTCGCCAGCGTCTCGGCGAGCGCGACCGCCTCAGCGCCCGAGCCGGAGATCGCGCACGGGCAGGCGGTGAAATCGGTCTCGCCGTCGGGCACGGTCTGCAGCGGGTGCAGCGAGAACGTCGCCACGCCGGCGGCGGCGAGCGGCGCGAGCGCGTCGAGACCGGTCGCGCCGCTGGTGTGGCCGGCGAAGCGCAACGGGGGCGCGGCGGCCGCGAGCGCCGCCGCGGCCTCGCCGATCGCCTCGTCGGGGACGCAGAGCAGCGCCGCCTCGGCCTCCCGGCACGCCTCGACCGCGCCCTCGCGGCCGCTGAGCGTCACCCGCAGGCCCGCATCGCGGGCGGCGGCGGCGATGGAGGAGCCGACGCGGCCGGCGCCGACGATCGCCAGCGCGGGCAGCGGCGCTCCGAGCGCCGGAGCGCGATCTGCTGTGGTCGGGGTGTCCCGTTCCAGTTCCCGCATCGGAGATACCAGACGGCGTCGAAGTCGCTTTTCCGTGGTGACGCCGGGTCTGGCACCGGCGTCGTTGTCCGCGCCCTGGCAGGTCGCGGCGTGCTCGAAATGTTACCGACGGATGCTCGCCGCGGTTACAGCGACCCCCGCGGTTACCATCGGGCTCGTGCCGATGTACGAGTTCCGCTGCGGGGCCTGCGGAGAGCGCTTCGAGGCGCTGGTCGACGCGGGGACCGAGGCGGCGTCGTGCCGCGTGTGCGGCGCCGAGGACGCGCCGCGAATGCTCTCGGCCCAGGCCCCTCCGTTCGGCCTCGTCAAGCCGGCGGGAGAGGCGCGGCGTCAGGAGCGGCGCAACGCCGAGCTTCGCCGGAGCACGAAGGCGGACTTCAAGGCGCGCCGCCGGCGCGCCCGCGACACCCGGGGCGGAACGTGAGCGCCGCCGAGGCGCGCCGCGAGGCGCTGATCGAGCTCTACCGGGACGTCGCGACCTGCACCCGCTGCCCGCTGCACGCCGACCGTACGAAGGCGGTCTTCGGCTCCGGTAACGCCGACGCCGAGCTGATCTTCATCGGCGAGGCGCCGGGGGCCGAGGAGGACCGCCAGGGCCTGCCGTTCGTCGGCCGCGCGGGCCAGCTGCTGACCACGTTGCTCGGCGAGATCGGGCTTCGGCGCGAGGACGTGTTCATCGCCAACATCCTCAAGTCGCGCCCGCCCGGCAACCGCGATCCCCAGCCGGACGAGATCGATGCCTGCTGGCCGTACCTGGAGCGCCAGATCGAGCTGATCGAGCCGAAGGTGATCGCGACGCTGGGCAACTTCGCGACCAAGCGGATCACCGCCAGCCAGGTCGGGATCACCCGGGTCAGCGGCGTCCCTCAGGTCCACGAGCTCGGCGGGCGCACGGTGTTCGTCCTCCCGCTCTTCCATCCCGCAGCCGCGCTGCGCACCCCGTCCGTGCTCGAGCGGCTGCGCGAGCACTTCGCCGAGCTCCCGCGGCTGCTCGCCGAGCCGCTGCCGGAGGTCGAGCGCCCGGCCTCGCCCGCCGAGCGCGCCGGGCCCGGGCCGGAGCCTCGCCCGGAGAGTCAGCTCGACCTGTTCGCTTGACGGTCGAGGTCACCGACGGCCCGGCGGCAACGGAGGCGATCGGGGCCCGGCTCGCCGCCGAGCTCGCCCCGGGCGCCGTCGTGCTCGTCAGCGGCGAGCTCGGCAGCGGCAAGACGACGCTGGTGCGCGGAGCCTGCCGGGCGCTCGGTGTGCGCGAGGCCATCGTCTCGCCGACGTTCGTGATCGGGCGCCGGTACGCGGGCAGGGTCGCCGTGGCCCACCTCGACCTCTACCGGCTCGAGGGGGCCGAGGACGAGGAACCGGGGCTGCTCGACGACTACCTGACCGCCGACGCGATCTCCTTCGTCGAGTGGCCGGAGGCCGGTCCGCCGCTCGAGCTCGCCGAGGGGGTCGAGGTCGCGAGGCGGGTCCGGCTACGCCACGCCGGAGGCGACCGGCGGGAGATCGAGATCGGTCAGCGGCCCGGCGAGGCGTCGCCGGCCGACTAGTTGTCGGTCGAGGAGACGCCGCCGCTGTCGTCGCCGGGCTCGGTGGTGGTCGTCGTCTCGTCCTCGGTCGTCGTGGTCGAGTCGTCGCCGCCGGTCGCCGAGTCGACCTGGTTCTCGATCTGCTCCTGAAGCTCCTCGGCCTGCTCCTGAGCGTCCTGTGCGGCCTGGTCGGCCTGGTTCTGGGCGTCCTCGAGCGCCTGATCCGCCTCCTGCTCGATCCGATCGGCCTGCTCCTGGAACTGCTCCGCCGCCTGGTCGATCTGGTCCTGGGCGTCGTCCCCGCAGCCCGACCACGCAGCCGTGGCGGCCGCGATCGCAACAACCCCGGCCACCGTCATCGCCCTGCGTCCCGTCGGCCTGCTCATGCTCCCGCCACCTCCGCTCGTCGGTTTTCGTCCCCGCCGGCGCCGGCGGAGCGCGTGAGGCTAGCCTGCCTGGCGCGATGGCGCAGTCGGGCGGCGACGGGATCCTCGGCATCGACACGGCGACCGCCGACGTGGCCGTCGCGGTGGCCGTCGGCGGCGACCTTGTCTGCGAGCGCCGGGCGGCGCCGGAGCCCGGCGGCCGTCCGCGCCATTCGTCGGAGCTCCTCGTTGAGGTGGAGGCCGCGGTCGCCGCGGCCGGGGGTTGGCAGCGGGTCGGGACGATCGCCGTCGGCGTCGGCCCCGGCTCCTTCACCGGCCTACGGATCGGGATCGCGACCGCCCGCGCGCTCGGCCAGGGGCGAGGGCTGCCGATGGTCCCCGTGGGCTCGCTCGCCGCGCTCGCCCGGGGGATCGGAGAGCAGGCGCCGGGACGGCCGCGGATCGCGATCATCGACGCCCGCCGCGAGCGAGGTCTTCGCCGAGCTTCACGGGAGCGACGAGGCCCGGCTCTGGGGGCCGGCCGTCTGCTCGCCCGACCAGCTGATCGAACGGCTTGCAGCGCTGCCCGACTCCCCCGTGGCCGCCGGCGACGGCTCGCTACGATTTCGGCGACGGCTCGAGTCCGCGGGGGTGCAGGTGCTACCGACCGCGAACGAGGCACACCGGATGGCGGCCCGGCACGTTTGTGCACTGGCAGTAGGGGTCGAGCCGGGGCCGCCGGAAGAGACCAAACCCGTCTATCTGAGAAGGCCCGACGCAGAGGTATGGCGTGAGCAGCGAGATCGCGAGCCGGCGGACGGCTGAGCCCGGCGTGCCCGCGTTGACGGTGCGGCGACTCGTCTACGGCGACCTGCCGGCCGTGCTGGCGATCGAGCGGCGGTCGTTCAAGACCCCGTGGTCGCTCGCGATGTTCGTGCTCGAGCTGTCGAAGCCCTCCGGGATCTGCCTCGGGATCGCCGGCGAGCACGGACTCGTCGGCTACCTGGTCTGCTCGCGCTACGCCGACGTCTGGCACCTGATGAACATCGCGGTCGCACCGGAGCGCCGGCGCGAGGGCGTCGCCCGGGAGCTGATGGAGAGCCTGTTCGACGCCGCCGGCCCCGAGAGCAGGTTCACGCTCGAGGTCCGGACCTCGAACCGCCCGGCGATCGGCATGTACGAGCGCTTCGGCTTCCGCCCGGCGGGCCACCGGCGCCGCTATTACCACGACAACGGTGAGGACGCCCTGATCATGTGGCTCGAGCCGACGTCGGTGGGCGCCTGACGGCCGGCGGCTGCAAGCGGGACGAGCGCGCCCGACGGTGATGATCCTCGGCCTCGAGACCTCCTGCGACGACACCTGCGCCGCGGTCCTCGACGGCGCCGCGATGCGCTCGAACGTGATCTCCTCGCAGGCGGCCGCTCACGAGCGGTTCGGCGGCGTCGTCCCCGAGGTCGCCTCCCGCCACCACCTCGAGCTCGTCAACCCGGTCGTCGACGCCGCGCTTGCCGAGGCGCGGGTGGAGCTCGGCGACCTCGACGCGATCGCGGTCACGCGCGGGCCCGGGCTGATCGGGGCGCTGCTGATCGGAGTCAGCACCGCCAAGGGCCTCGCGGCGGCGACGGGCAAGCCGCTCTGCGGCGTCGACCACCTCCACGGGCACGTGGCGGCGAACTTCATCGAGCCCGAACCGATCGAGCCGCCGTTTCTCTGCCTGATCGCCAGCGGGGGCCACACCCTGCTCGCCGGCGTCCGCGCCCACGACTCATACGAGGTCCTCGGTCAGACGCTCGACGACGCCGCCGGCGAGGCGCTCGACAAGGCCGCCCGCCTGCTCGGCCTCGGTTATCCCGGTGGCCCGGCGATCGAGCGCGAGGCGGGCGCCGGCGACCCCGAGGCCTTCGACTTCCCGGTCGCGATGACCAACGACCCGCGGCTCGACTTCAGCTTCAGCGGGCTGAAGACGGCTCTGCTCTACGCGGTCCGGGATCTCGGGCCGGACGAGGCCCGCCGGCGCCGGGCCGACCTCGCGGCGAGCTTCCAGGCGGCGGTTGTCGGTCAACTGGTGACCAAGCTCCGCCGCGCCGCCCGGGGCGGCAGCCTGCGCCGCCGCAGCGCCGCCGACGCCTGGCAGGCGGTCGCGCTCGGCGGCGGCGTGGCCGCCAACTCGGTCCTCCGCCGGCGGGTGGCCGAGCTCTGCGAGCGCGAGGGCCTGGCGCTGAAGCTGGTCGCCCCGGAGCTCTGCACCGACAACGCGGCGATGATCGCTTCCGCCGCCCGCTACCTGGAGCCGACTGCGTTCCCCGGGTATCTGGACTGGGACGTCGATGCCTGAGGTGACCCTGTACGGACGGCCCGGGTGCCATCTCTGCGAGCTCGCCCGCGACGCGATCCTCGGATTCGACGGGATCGAGCTGCGCGAGATCGACATCGAGTCCGACGATCGGCTGTTCGCGGCGATGCTCGAGCGGATACCGGTGGTCGAGGTCGAAGGCCGGGCGGTGAGCGAGCTGGAGTTCGACCGCGACGCATTTTCGGCCGCACTGCGAGGCGTAGCCGAGACGCGGCGCCGTTGAGCCGCCTGATTCATACTGTCCGACCGTGAACGACCCCGACTTGAACGAGCGGAGCGCCGTGCAGGCCGATAACGCGGACGGATCGCTGCCCGAGGGCGATCGGCTCTCGCTCGGCGTGGCGGCGCGGCTCTCGCGCTACCTGCAGGTGCTGATCCAGGCCCGGAAGATGGGCCGAGAGACGATCTCCTCGCAGGAGCTGGCCGAGTACACGCACATCAACTCGACCCAGATCCGGCGCGACCTCTCGGGGTTCGGGAAGTTCGGCAAGCGCGGGGTCGGCTACCGGGTCGAGTCGCTGGTCGGCGAGATCCGCAAGATCCTGCACACCTCGGGCCAGCACAACATCGCCCTCTTCGGCGCCGGCAACCTCGGCCAGGCGATCGCCAGCTCCGACATCTTCGCCGACCACGGATTCCGCATCGTCGCGATCTTCGACCCCGACCCCGAGCTGGTCGGCAAGGAGTTCGGGGGCGTCCCCGTGCGCGCGCTCGCGGAGCTCGGACAGGTCGTCAGCGAGGAGGAGGTCGTCGTCGGGGTGCTCGCGGTCCCCGCGAACGCCGCCCAGGCGGTCGCCGACCAGCTGGTCGAGACCGGGGTGAAGATCATCTTCAACTACTCCGAGCAGCTGCTCCAGGTTCCGCCCGAGGTCACCGTGCACACCTCGAGCCCGGCCGTCGACCTGCTCTACGCGCTCTACTTCTACCTCGCCTGAGCGATGGCCGCGGGCAGGAGCGAGCCCTCGGAGAGCCTCGACCTCGTACGCGCGCGGGAGCTGTTCGAGGAGTCTCAGGACTTCACCATCGGGCTCGAGGAGGAGTTCGCCCTGGTCGACCCGTCGAGCCTCGAGCTCGTGCACCGGTTCGAGGAGCTCTACGGCGCCTGCATGGAGGACGAGGTGCTCGCCGACTCGGCCGCCGGCGAGCTGATCGACAGCGAGATCGAGATCAGGTCCGGGCGCTCGCTCAACTTCGCCGACGCGGTCGAACGGCAGCGTGAGCGGCGCGCCCGGCTCTTCGGGCTCGCCGACAGGCTGGGGATCGGGCTCGCGGCCGCCGGCACCCACCCCTGGGCGAGCTACCTCGACCAGCGGATCATCGAGACCGAGCACTACAACCGGCTGCGCGAGGAGTTGCGCTGGGTCGCCCAGCGCAACAACACCTGGAGCCTGCACGTGCACGTCGGGGTCCGGGGCGCCGACCGGGCGATCGCCGTCTGCGACCACCTGCGCGGGCTGCTGCCGCCGCTGCTCGCTGTGTCGGCCAACTCCCCCTTCCTCGACGGGCAGGACACCGGCCTGCACTCGGTGCGCACCGAGATCTTCACCCGCACATTCCCGCGCTGCGGCGTCCACGAGCCCTTCGGCGACTGGGAGACGTACGCCGAGTTCATCGACCTGCTCACGGCGACCGGCCGGATCGTCGAGTCGACGCAGCTGTGGTGGAGTGTCCGCCCGCACCACGCCTTCGGCACGGTCGAGCTGCGGATCTGCGACGCCCAGACCCGCGGCGACGAGGCCTTCAACCTGGCCGCCCTGATCACGGCCTGCATCGCCCAGTCCGCGCTCGACTTCGACGACGGCAGGCTCGCGGCGCCGCTGCGCCAGCGCGAGATCGAGGAGAACCTCTGGCAGGCGATCCGCCACGGCCTCGACGGCACCCAGATCGACTTCGCCGAGCGGCGGGTGGTCGAGACCACGGCGGCGCTCGAGGCGATCGACGAGTGGACCGAGCCGGCCCGCGGCGCCCTCGGGCTCGAGCTCGCGATCCCGGCCGAGAACGGCGCCCAGCGCGATCGCCGCCGGCTCGCCGAGGGCATGCCGCTGGCCGACGTCTACCGCGAGTCGGTCGGCGAGACGCTGCGCACCTACGTCCCGGAGCGGGTCGCGGGCTGACGCGGCACGCCCGCGCCGCGGTTCTTATACCTTCGTGGACCGCCGAAGCGAGGGTGGTGTCGAAATGAACGAGCAGGATTTCCAGTCGAACCCCGAGAGCGCCGAGCAGGGCCCGCCGGCGAGCGAGGAGGAGCTGCAGCGCCGGCTCGAGGAGCAGCTGCGCCAGGTCCGGGTCCAGGACCTGCTGCTCGAGAGCGTCGCCAGCGTCCTCAACCTGGCGGCGCGGCGGATCGGCAAGGAGGACGAGCGGGACCTGGAGCAGGGCCGGATCGGAATCGAGGCGGTCAGGGCCGTGGTCGACCTGCTCGAGCCCGGTCCCCGGGAGCAGGTGCGCGAGGCGCTCGCGCAGGTGCAGATGCTCTACGCGCGCGAATCGCGCGGCGCGGGCGACGCGCCGCCGGCTCCAGGCGCGCCGCCGCCGGGCGAGGGAGCGCCGTCCGAGGCGCCGCCGACCGGCGGAAGCGGCCCCGGCCGCGAGCCCCCACCACGGCTCTGGACCCCGCCTGGCTCGTCGTAATCCCGAATCAGTCGCTAAGGTACCCGCGCCTCGCGGCCGGACCCATGCCCGGCCGTTTTTTCTGACCAAGCCCTCCGGAGGACTGTCTTGACCGATTTCCTGACCGACTACGGCGTCCTGATTGCGCTCGTCTGCGCCGGCGCCGCGGTGCTCTACGGCGCGCTCGTCACGCAGCGGCTGCTGCGCCGCTCGCCCGGCAACGAGCGCATGCAGGAGATCTCGGGCGCGGTTCAGGAGGGCGCCAAGGCCTACCTGAACCGGCAGTACCTGATCATCGCGATCGTCGCCGTTCCGCTCGCGATCCTGATCGCGATCCTCCAGGACGTCACCACCGGGATCGGCTTCGTCATCGGCGGTGCGCTCTCCGGTGCCGCGGGATTCATCGGCATGAACCTCTCGGTGCGCGCCAACGCCCGTGTCGCCGAGGCGGCCCGCGGCGGGGTGCCGCCGGCCCTCGACGTCGCCTTCAAGGGCGGCTCGGTCACCGGACTGCTCGTCGTCGGCCTGGCGCTGCTCGGCGTCGCCGGCTACTTCGGAATCCTGGTGCTCACCGATCACACCGACAAGGAGGCCGTCGACGCGCTCATCGGGCTCGGGTTCGGCGGCTCGCTGATCTCGGTCTTCGCCCGTCTCGGCGGCGGGATCTTCACCAAGGCGGCCGACGTCGGCGCCGACCTCGTCGGCAAGGTCGAGGCCGGGATCCCCGAGGACGACCCGCGCAACCCGGCGGTGATCGCGGACAACGTCGGCGACAACGTCGGCGACTGCGCCGGCATGGCGGCCGACCTGTTCGAGACCTACGCGGTGACCACCGTGGCCGTGATGCTGCTCGGCGTGCTGACCTTCGCGCAGGACTTCGCCCGCGAGGTGGCGCTCTACCCGCTGGTCCTCGGTGCGGTCGCGATCCTCGCCTCGATCGTCGGCGCCCTCGCGGTCCGGACCACCACCGACAGGGTCGAGGGTGCTCTCTACCGCGGCCTGATCATCTCGGCCGTGATCGCCGCTGCGGCCTTCTACCCGATCACCGAGTGGCTGATGGGCGATCCGCTCGCCCTCGGGATCGAGGATCCGGGCAGCGCCCTCTTCGGCGCCTCGGTCACCGACCTGTGGCTGTGCGCGCTGATCGGGCTCGTGGTCACCGGCGGCCTGTTCGTGATCACGGACTACTACACCTCGACCCGGTTCCGCCCGGTGAAGACGATCAGCCAGGCCTCGATCACCGGCCACGCGACCAACATCATCCAGGGGCTCGCGCAGGGCTTCCAGTCCGCGGTCGCGCCGGCTCTGCTGATCGCGCTCGCGATCTTCGGCGCCAACGAGCTCGCCGGCATCTACGGGATCGCAATCGCCGTCACCGCACAGCTGTCGCTCTGCGGGCTGATCGTCGCCCTCGACGCGTTCGGGCCGATCACGGACAACGCCGGCGGGATCGCCGAGATGGCGGACCTGCCCGAGGACGTCCGCAACGTCACCGACCCGCTCGACGCGGTCGGCAACACGACCAAGGCCGTGACCAAGGGGTACGCGATCGGTTCCGCCGCGCTCGCCGCGCTGGTCCTGTTCGCAGCCTTCGAGATCGAGCTCGCGGGCGAGGAGGGCGGCTCCGGATTGGTCTTCTCGATCTCGGATCCGGCCGTGCTCATCGGCCTGTTGGTCGGCGGGATGATGGTCTACCTGTTCGCCTCGTTCGCGATCGAGGCCGTCGGCCGCGCCGCCTCCCAGGTCGTCGAGCAGGTGCGCAAGCAGTTCCGCGAGCACCCGGGGATCATGGAGGGCACCGAGAAGCCCAACTACGGCGACACGGTCAGCATCGTCACCGCGGCCGCCCAGCGCGAGATGATCCTGCCCTCGCTGATCCCGATCGTGGTCCCGGTGGTCGTCGGGATCATCAGCGTCAAGGCGCTCGGAGGCCTGCTCATAGGCGTGATCGTCGTCGGCCTGTTCATGGCGCTCTCGATGACCGCCGGCGGGGGCGCCTGGGACAACGCGAAGAAGCTGATCGAGGACGGCGCCTTCGGCGGCAAGGGCTCGGAGGCCCACGCCGCGTCGGTCACCGGAGACACCGTCGGCGACCCCTACAAGGACACCGCCGGGCCGGCGATCAACCCGATGATCAAGGTCGCCAACATCGTCGCCATCCTGATCATCCCGATCGTCAACTTCTAGGCGGCGGGCTCGCGACCGGGCCGGCGCTGCGGGCAACCCGCAGGCGGTTGCGGTTGGCTAGGGCGGGCCCTTGGCGGAGGGCACGCAGAGCTGCGCCGGGCGGATCGTCCGCAGCGGCTGTTGCTCGAACTGGTTGCGGATCTCGACGTCCCGCTGAACCTGCGGTCGGGCGATCGAATAGCAGACCAGGTGCTGGACCGGGTGCCTGATCGGGGTCACCTTGCCCTCGTGCACCTTTCTGACCGGCGCGCACAGCCGCACCGGAGGTCCGATGTCGACGCTGGGCTGGAGCCCGAACTGGTCGCGGAGCTGGACCTGTGTGATCGGATGCGGCGACTGGAGCGGACCGGCCGGCTGGACGCCGTAGCACTGGAAGTGGTCGATCACGAAACGCGCCGGGATCGGGACGAACGAGCCGCTGGGCAGCTTGCGCTTCTCGGTCGTCGCGCAGAGGCGCTGCGGCTTGCCGATCAGCAGGCGCTGAGAGCCGAGCTGGTTGCGCACCGGTCGCACCTGGTCGATCGGCGGGCCGTTGAGCACGTAGCACTGCATGTGGGCCTTGCGGTTCATCCACGGCTCGGCGTTCTTCTGCGCCGGGTTGCAGAGCTCACCGCGGCGCCGCAGCGTCGCGTTGCGGTGGCTGAACTGGTCGCTGAGGTTGACGAGGACGGACACGAACGGCGGCGCCTGCTCGACCGTGTAGCAGACGAAGTGCTCGAGCGCCTCCTGCGCGGGGTAGACGGCGTGCTGGGCCGGAGGGTTGCCCTGGTGGACCACCAGGACCTTCGCCCGGTTCGGCGTCAGCCCGGGGCAGAATCCGTCGTTGACCCCGGGGAGCGAGAGCGCCGGCGGCGCGCAGCCGGCCCGCCACGGCGGGGTGCCGATCGCATCGAAATGGAATGGGTTCGGCGGCGTGAACGTCTGCTGGGCGCCGTCGGAGATCCGGGTGAACGTGAGGACCGGGAAGACGTCGAAGAACGAGTCGAAGGTGCCGCCGATCGGGCCGGTCGGCGTGACCATCATCTGGCCGTTGGAGGCCGGCGACGGCGCGCGGGTCACGTTCACATCCCAGGCCTCGGGACTGCCGCCGCCATAGGTGACCGTGATCGGCTGGACGCTGACCAGGTTGAGGGCGACGAGCTCGATCGGGATCGTCGCCGGCGGGGGAACCGTGGCGCCGCTCAAGCGCTCGACGACGGTGTCGGCATCCCCGGCCCGGCTGGTGCCGAAGGTCTTCAGCGGCACGCCGGCCACCGGGACCCGGCCTGTGAACGGGTCCGAGCCGGGGCCGAAGAAGTTGATCGGGATCGCGGTCGGTCCGGCGAAGTCGACGAAGGACGCCTCCGGGTCGGTCTCGAGCAGGTCGAAGCCCGGTGGAATCGCGATCGCCTGCGCTGAGGGCGCGGTCGAGCCGGCCACCGCGAGCGCGAATGCGCATGCCGCCGCCCACCTGCCGATCGCGCGCCGCCGAGTCCGTCGCATCGGCACCTCCCCTTCCTTCCTGGGTGGTCGGCTTACGGAGCCAGTTGCGAACCTACACCCGCTGCCGCGGATGTCAAGTGGGACTCAGGAGCGCTCGATGAGCTCGACCCGGTAGTCGTCGGGGTCGCGTACGAAGCAGATCCGGGAGCCGCCCTCGCGCACCGTGTAGGGCGGCTTCTCGGGTTCGATCCCGTCGGCGGCAAGGCGCTCGAGGGTGGCGTCGAGGTCGTCGGCGGAGATCGCGATGTGGCCGTAACCGGTCCCCAGGTCGTAGGGCTCGTCGCGGTCGTGGTTGTGCGTGAGCTCCAGCCGCGGGCCGTCCCCGGGCAGCCCCATGAACACGTTCGTGGCCTCGTCGCGGATCGGGACGCGGCGCAGCTCCTCGAAGCCGAGTTTCTCGTAGAAGGCGACCGACCGCCCGAGGTCGTGCACGCGATAGCAAGTGTGCAGCAACTCCGCGATGCGGAGCAGGCTACCCGTCGCCCGTATATTCGCGCTGGATGGCGGAACGACACCCTCGCGAGGCGGCCCTGCGCCGGGTGCACGGACCCGGCGCGCTATTCGCCGCCGCCTACGGGAACGTGGGCTCGTCGATCTACTACGCGCTCGGGCTAGTCGCGGTCTACGCGCTCGGGCTGACCCCGATCACGTTCCTGATCGCCGGGCTGATCTTCGCCTTCACGGCGGCGACGTACGTCGAGGCGACGGTGCTGTACCCGGAGGCGGGCGGCTCCTCCAGCTTCGCCCGCCACGCCTTCAACGAGCTCGCGTCGTTCCTCGCGGGCTGGGCGCAGATGCTCACCTACATCGTCACCGCGGCCATCTCGGCCTTCTTCGTCCCCCACTACCTGGCGGTGTTCTGGGAACCGCTCAGCCACGGGCCGGCGGACGTCATCTTCGGCATCGGGCTGCTGATCTGCCTCGCGGCCCTCAACGTCAGGGGCACGGAGGAGTCGGCGCGGCTCAACCTGGTGCTCGCGATCGCCGACCTCGCGACTCAGGCGGTGCTGGTGGTGATCGGGATGACGCTCGTCTTCAACCCGGACCTGCTCGTGTCCCAGGTCCAGCTCGGCACGGTCCCCAGCTGGGGCGATTTCGCGCTCGGGATCGCGGTCGGGATGGTCGCCTACACGGGGATCGAGACGATCTCGAACATGTCCGAGGAGGCACGGGCGCCGAATCGGTCCATTCCGCGGGGGACCGGTGCGGTCGTGCTCGCGGTGGTCGGCATCTACGCCTTCCTGCCGGCGATCGCGCTCTCTTCCATGCCGGTGACCCCGGACGCGGCGGGCAACTTCACCACGACGCTGGGCACCACCTACGCCGACGATCCGGTGCTCGGGATCGTCGAGAACCTCGGGCTCTCATCCGGGCTCACCGACGTGCTCCGCGTCTACGTCGGGGTGCTCGCCGGGGTGATCCTGCTGATCGCGACGAACGCGGCGCTGATCGGGCTCTCGCGGCTCACCTTCTCGATGGGCCAGCACCGCCAGCTGCCCGAGGTCCTGCGTGCGATCCATCCGCGATTCAAGACCCCGTACGTGGCGATCATCGTCTTCACGGGCATCGCCGCGGTCGTCATGGCGCCTGGCGAGACCGCGTTCCTGGGCACGATCTACGCCTTCGGGGCGACCCTCTCGTTCACGGTCGCCCACGTCTCGGTCATCAGGCTGCGCAAGCTGCGTCCGCTGCCGGAGCGGCCGACGGGGAAGGGGGGCGAGCGGCTGTGGCGGCCGCCGGGCAACATCCGGGTGCGGGGGGTCGAGGTGCCACTGACCGCGGTGATCGGCGGGCTGGGCACCTTCGGGGCCTTCGTCGTCGCCATGGTTCTCGACCCGGTCGTGCTCGCGACAGGCGGCGGCTGGATGATCGCCGGGATGCTGCTCTACGTCGCGTACAGGCGCTACAAGGGGCTGCCGCTGCGGGAGACGGTCAAGGTCGAGGCGCTGACCCCGCTCGGGGTGGAGGAGGTCGAGTACCGAAGCGTGCTCGTCGCCTTCGACGAGGACGACCCGTTCTCGGCCGAGGCGGTGGTCACCGCGAAGTCCCTGGGGGCGCGGCGGCGCCGGGCGATCCACGTGCTCGCGCTGGTGGAGGTGCCGGCGAACCTGCCGCTCGACGCCCACCTCCCGGAGCAGGAGGCTGCCGGGCGGACGAAGATCGAGCGGGCGAAGCTGATCTGCGGGCAGCGCGTCAGCGGCCACATCGTCCACGTCCGGCTCGGAGGGGCGGGACAGGCGATCGTCGACGAGGCGAAGCTCATCAACGCGGCGGCGATCGTGATGCCGCTGCGCTACCGCGGCGGCGCGCCGTTGTACGGAAAGACGCTGCAGACGGTGCTCGCCAAGCGACCCTGCCGGGTGATCGTCTCGGCCGACCCGCGCGAGTCGACCGAGGGACAGCCGACGGTGCGGCGGATGGAGGTGGCGTCGCCATGAGCCGGCAGCAGCCGGACGAGGTCTACCGCGCGGTGACCAGGATCTTCGCCGTCGTCATCCTGGGCTTCGGGATCACGATCGTCGCGGTGACGCTCGCCCACGGCGGCGGCATCACCTCCAGCGGGCTCTGGCTGGGGCTGATCTTCGTCGGGCTCGGCGCCGGGCGCCTCTACCTCGCCCTCCGCGGGAGCGGCGAAGATTGATCGACCCGCTCCGCTCGGGGGGCGAGCGCTCGCCGATCACCCGCCGCTGGCTCGGGGTGCCGCTGCTGTTCGCGGTCGCGTACTCCGCGGTCGGGTTCTCGCTGTACTTCGCGCTCGGCCTGGTCGCCGGCCGCGGGCTCGGGCTGACGCCGCTGGTCTTCTTCGGGGTCGGGATCGTCTTCGTCCTCAACACGCTGACCTACGTCGAGGGCGGGGCGATGCTGCCGGAGCGCGGCGGCTCGGCGACCTTCGCCAGGCACGCGTTTCGCAACGAGCTCGTCAGCTTCATCGCCGGCTGGGCGATCCTGATCGACTACGTGATCGTGATCGCCCTCGCGGCGATCTCGGTCCCCCACTACCTGACCCCGATCTGGTCGGGCTTCACCGAGGCCGGCGGCGAGATCGTCACGGGGGGGCTGGTGATCGCGCTCGTCGCGGGGCTGACGATCGTCGGCTTCACCGGCGCCCGGCGGATGCGGTTGCTGGCGGTCGTCGCCGTCGCTGGTGTGGCGCTGTTGATCGCGGTGATCTTCGTCGGGCTGATCACGTCGTTCGACGTCGACGTGCTGACGACGGCGCTCTCCCCGTTCGACGCCTTCGGCAATCCGAGCTTTCGCGATCTCATCTACGCGGGGGTGATCGCGACGGTCGCCTTCGCCGGGATCGAGGCGGCGGCGACGCTCGCCCCCGAGGTCGAGACCTTCCCGCTCGACCTGCGCAAGCTGGTCATCGTCGCGGCGGCGCTGGTGCCCGTGATCTACGTGGGCGTCTCCGTGGTCGCGCTGATGGCCGTGCCCGTCGTCGCGACGCCCGACGGGCCGCAGACCGCGCTCGGCGGCGTCTACCTGGAGAACCCGGTGCTCGGGGTCGTGCAGAGCTTCGACCCGCCGTGGATCTCGGACCTGATGCAGGCGGCGGTGGTGGCCATCGTGCCGGTGGCGCTGATCTGGGCGGCCAACACGGCGATGCTGGGGCTCTCGCGCCATGCGTACGTGCTGGCGACCAACCGGCAGATCCCGAGCTGGCTCGGAAAGCTCAACCGGCGCTTCCGCACCCCGCACGTGGCGGTGACGATCGCGGCGCTGATCGCCTTCGGGCTCGTCCTGCCGACGGACGTCACCTTGCTCGGCGGCCTGTTCGCGTTCGGGGCGACGATCGCGTTCACGATCGCCCACCTGTCGATCATCAAGCTCCGCATCGACGCCCCGGATGCCCCCCGCCCGTTCCGGATCCCGTTCGACGTCAACTTCCGCGGCGCCCGGGTGCCGCTGCCGACGCTGATCGCGGCCGTGCTCACGGCGCTTGCCTGGCTGAGCGTGATCGGCTTTCACGATTCGGCGCGCTGGGTCGGTGGCGGATGGATGCTCTTCGGGCTGGTCGGCTACGTGATCTACCGCAAGGGGGTAGAGGGGACGACGCTCAGCGAGCGGGTCGAGGTCCCGGCCGAGGCGCTGGTCAAGGACCGCACCGAGCCGGAGTACGGCGACATCCTGGTGCCGGTGTTCGGCACCGGGCTCGACGACGACATCGTCGGCACCGCCGGGCGGCTCGCCGACGCGGCGGAGACGCCGGGCGAGACAGCGCCGAAGCTGGAGGTGATCTACGTCGTCGACGTGCCGCTGACGGTGCCGCTGGACTCGCCCCCGCCCGCCGAGCGCGCCGAGGCGGCAAACCGGGCGCTGGAGCGGGCGAAGGAGGTGGGGGAGGAGTACGAGACGGTGGAGGTGCACCTCTCGGTGGTCCGGGCGCGGGCGATCGGGGCGGGGATCGTGCAGGCGGCGCGGGACCGCGGCGTGGAGATGATCGTCATGGGCGCCGAGCCGCCGACCAGAATCCGGGGCGGGGCGGTGCTGGGCGGGATCGGCGGCTCGCGGCCGGCCGAGATCGGGCCGGTGACCGAGTACGTGCTCCGGCGGGCGCCGTGCCGGGTGCTGGTCACGGCGCCTCGGAGCGACGGGTCGCAGCGGTCGCCGGCGGGCGCCCCGGAGGCCTCGGCCGACGAGGCGATCGGGCGCCAGGGATCCCTCCCGGCCCCCGAGTAGGCCACCGTGCCCGTCAGCGTAAGATCCGGCGCATGTTCGTCCTCATCGTCGGGGCTGGCCGGGTCGGCTCGTCGCTCGCACGTCGGATGCTGGCCGAGGGCCACGAGGTCTCGTGCCTGGACGAGGACCCGGAGTCGCACGCGCGCCTGGAGATCGGGCTCGACAAGCCGTGGGAGGACCTTGGCGGTCACTTCACCGTCGGCACGGCGCTCGAGGTCGAGGCGCTGACGGCGGCCGGGATCGAGCGCGCCGACGTCTTCGTCGCCTCGACCGACGGCGACAACACCAACATCGTCATCGCGCAGATGGCAAAGCGACGCTTCGGGGTGCCGAAGGTGATCGCGCGCATCCTCGATCCGTATCGGGCGCAGTGGTACGCGGACCAGGGCCTGGACACGATCTGCCCGACCAAGGTTGCGATCGAGATGCTCGAGCAGGAGATCCTCGAGACCGCGGGGAACGGTCGCGAGCGCCCTGTCACGGGCGCCGTCGACCACGAGGACGCGGATCTCTAGCGATGGCGGACCGCCAGTACATCATCATCGTCGGCGCCGGCAAGGTCGGCTGGAACCTGGCGCGCGAGCTGATCGAGAAGGACAACGAGGTGACCCTGATCGAGTCGAGCAGGGAGCGCTACCTGACGGTCGAGCAGGAGCTCGAGCACAACATCCAGTACGGCGACGCCTCGGAGCTGTGGGTCCTCGAGCGGGCGGGGATCTCGCGCGCCGACATGGTGATCGCGGTGACCGGAGACGACGAGGACAACATGCTCATCTGCCAGGTGGCGAAGGAGAAGTACCTGGTCGACCGGATCATCGCCCGGGTGAACAACCCGCGCAACCGGGAGACGTTCGACCTGCTCGGGATCAAGCCGGTGGTCTCGGCGACGGACCTGATCCTGCGGCTGATCGAGCACGAGGTGCCCGAGTACGGGCTCGTGCACCTACTCGACCTGCCCGAACAGCGGCTGGAGATCATCGAGATGGAGCTGCCCCAGGACTCGATGGCCGCCGGCTCGCGGGTGGGGGATCTGGCGATGCCGGAGGGGAGCCTTTTGATCTCGGTGCTGCGCGAGGGGACCGGCTTCGTGCCCAACGCCGAGACCGTCCTGCAGACGGGCGACGAGATCCTCGCGGTGCTCGATCCGCGCGTCGAGGAGGACCTGACGGCGTTCTTCGGCCCCGACGGTTCGGCGCCCGAGTGACCGGGTAGGCGCGGGGCGGTGGCCTCCAAGGCGGTGGACTTCCTGGTCGTCGGCGGCGGGATCGCCGGCGGCTACTGCGCCTCGGAGCTGCGCAAGCGGGGCGCCGAGGGGACGATCCTGCTCGCGGGACGCGAGCCGGAGCCGCCGTACGAGCGCCCGCCGCTGTCGAAGGAGTACCTGCGCGGCGAGTCGGCGCGCGCGGACGCTTACGTGAACCCGGCCGGCTGGTACGAGGAGAACGACGTCGAGCTGCGCACGCGGACGAACGTGATGGCCCTCGATCCCGCCGCGAAGACCGCCACGCTCCAGGGTGGCGACGAGATCTCCTTCGAGCGCGCGCTGATCGCCACCGGTGCGAACGTCAACATCCTCCGGGTCGAGGGCGCGGAGCTCGAGGGGATCCACTACCTGCGCGCCTTCGGCAACTCGGACGCGATCCGCGAGCAGGCGAAGGCGGTGGGGCGCGTGGTCGTGATCGGGGGCAGCTACATCGGCTGCGAGGTCGCGGCTTCGCTGCGCGCCGAGGGCGCGGAGGTGACCATCCTGATGCTCGAGGAAGTGGCGCTCTCGCGCACGTTCGGCACCGAGGTCGGGCGCTGGTTCGAGCGCGTCCTCACCGACCACGGGATCGAGGTCTTCGGCGGCGAGGAGCTCGAGGCGTTCGAGGGCGACGGCGACGTCGGCGCGGTCGTGACCAAGGGCGGGAGGACCGTCGAGGGCGGGATGGTGGTCGTCGGCGCCGGGGTGCGGCCCGACACGATGCTGGCCGAGCGCGCGGGGATCGAGGTCGATGACGGGATCACGTGCGACGCGCGGCTGGAGACCTCTGCCGAGGGGATCTTCGCAGCCGGCGACGTCTGCTCGTACGACAGCGTCATCCACGGCCGGCGCCTTCGGGTGGAGCACTGGGACGTGGGGCTGCAGCAGGGACGCCACGTGGCTGGGGCCATGCTCGGCTCGACCGAGCCCTACCGGGAGGTCCCGTACTTCTTCAGCGACCTCGCGGACTGGGCCTCGCTCGAGTACGTCGGCCCGGCGTCCGAATGGGACGAGGTGGTGTGGCGCGGCGACGCCGACGCGGGCGAGTTCAGCGTCTGGTACCTGCAGGACGGGGCGGTGCAGGGCGCGCTCTCCGTCGGCCGCTCCGAGGACCTCATCCAC
Organism: uncultured Solirubrobacterales bacterium; assembly: GCA_963842795.1. GTDB lineage: Bacteria > Actinomycetota > Thermoleophilia > Solirubrobacterales > 70-9 > WHSW01. The sequence continues at coordinate 436,953 of CAWJHV010000026.1, forward strand.
GCGCGCACGCTGATCGAGACCGGGGCCGACGTCTCGGCCCACCGAGACGCGCTCGCGGACGTCGACTCGGAGCTCGAGTCGATCGGGCGCTAGCTGCGCGGCCTTCGGTATGTTCTGCCGGGGTTTTCGAACCCCGACTCAAGTTCACCGGTGCGGGCTGGTGTAATGGCAACACGTCTGCCTCTGGAGCAGAAATTTGGGGTTCGAGTCCCTGGCCCGCAGTGCCAGCCCAGGACCGGCGTTCCGTCCGTCGCTCATGCGAACATGTGTTCGATCACCATGGCGAACGCTGATCGCGACGGCAGGATCCGCGAACTGCTCGAGCAGGGCCTTTCGGCGAGCCGGATCGCAGCGGCGATGGACCTGTCGCTCTCGGTCGTTTCGGGCGTGGCCTTGCGAAATGGGCACCGATCGAGATCCGGACCTCGCAAGCGCTTCGACTGGCCGGCCATACGCGCGTACTACGAGGTCGGCCATACGAAGCGCGAGTGCCGAGAGCGCTTCGGATTTTCGAAAGGCGCCTGGGACCAGGCCGTCAAACGAGGCGATGTGGTGCCGCGGGACGCGCCGGATCCGGCGCGGCTCGCACACCGCACCCGCCACGCCGTCGAGCGCGGACTCGCCGAGGGAAAGACCCAGGCGCAGATCGCGCGGGAGCTCGAGCTGTCCAAGGGGACGGTCGCCTTCCACGCGCGGCGGATTGGACTCCCACTCGACGATCGGTTCGCGCGCCGGTACGACTGGGAGGCGATCCAAGAGGCTTACGACGCCGGGCTGACGGCGAAGGCATGCTGCGAGCGATTCGGCTGCTCGAAGGCGAGCTGGTCGCAGGCCGTCAAGCGCGGCGATCTCCTGGCTCGGCCGAGGCGCGAACCGCTGAACGAGCTGCTCACGCGGGGACGTAAACGCGGCCGCTTCCACATCAAGGCGCGGCTGATCGAGGCCGGCCTCAAAGAAGCCCGCTGTGAGCGCTGCGGCCTCGAGGAGTGGCGAGGCCAACCGATAAGCCTCGAGTTGCACCACGTCAACGGCGACGCCCTCGATCACCGGATCGAGTGCTTGCAGATCCTTTGTCCGAACTGCCACTCGCAGACCGAGAACTTCGGCAGGCGAGGTGCCAAACGCGGCGTCTGATCAAGACCCCC
>CAWJHV010000027.1:0-29445 GCA_963842795.1 uncultured Solirubrobacterales bacterium
CCTCGTAGCGGACCATCCGCCGCACCTGGCGGCGCGAGGTGCCGACCGCGCGCAGGAGGCCGAGCTCGCGGGTGCGCTCGTAGATCGAGAGCGCGAGCGTGTTGACGATCCCGAACAGGGAGACGATCACCGCCAGCAGCGAGCAGCGCGTAGACGACGCCGAGCAGGCCGTTGAGCTCCTCGGCGATCGAGTCCTTGAGCTCCTCGCTGGTCCTGGGTCTCGACCGTCGGGAAGCCGCGTCGAGACGCGTCGTCGATCGCTGCTCGCGGACCGCGGCCGCGTCGGCGTCCGGGCCGAGGTCGACGAAGACGTTGGTCGGTGCGGCCCTCGCCGTAGGCCTCGGCGTTCACGTCGGAGGCCGCGTAGTCGCCGATGAAGTCGGTGTTGTCCTTGAAGGTGCCGCGCACCGTGTAGGTGATCTCCTCGCCCGAGGCGGTCGTCGCCTCGAAGGTGTCGCCGACCTCGAGCCCGTTGTCCTCGCCCCACTTCTCGTCGATCACCGCGTCCGTCGGGCCCGAGCCCGGTGAGCAGCTCCTGCGAGCCGTCGCCCCAGTCGAGCTCGAGCACCTCGGCCGCGGTCCCGGGTCGACCAGCGAGAGGGAGCCCTCGTCCCGCGCCCCCTCGACCATGGCCTGCGTGTAGCGGTAGGGCGAGACGCGACCTCGACGCCCGTCGACCGCCCGGACGGCGTCTCGACCGTCGCGACCGGGATGTCGGAGAAGCCGTCGGTGTTGGCGAGGATCAGGTCGCCGGTGACGTCTTGTCGATCGCGTCGTCGATCGAGCCCTTGCAGGCCGGCCGCGAACACGGCCACGAAGGAGACCAGCGCCAGGCCGATCATCAGCGCCGCGGCGGTCGACGCGGTGCGGCCGGGTTGCGGACGGCGTTCTCGCGCGCGAGCCGGCCCGGGACCCCGCGCAGCCGCTCGAGCGGGCGCGCCGACCAGCGAGGCGATCGGGGGGACGAGCTGCGGGCTGAGCAGGGCGACGCCGAGGAGCGTGGCCGCGGCGCCGACGCCGACCCAGGTGCGCCCGGGTGAGCGCGCGAAGAGGCCGAGCACCATCAGCGCGACGCCGGCGCGGTCAGCACCACGGCGGCGATCGTGCGCCGGCGGCGCTCGCTCGGCGTCTCCAGCACGGCGCCCTCGCGCAGCGCCGCTGACCGGCGGCACCCGGGTCGCCCGCAGCGCCGGCAGCAGCGCCGCGAGCACGGTGAGCCCGGTGCCGAGCACGGAGCGCGACGATGATCGTGCGGGTCGCGATCACGGTCCCGGAGTCGGGCAGGTCGATCCCGAGCGCCTTGAACAGCGCGCCGATCGCGGGCGCGAACCCGATCCCGGCGAGCAAGCCGACGATCGAGGCGACGAGCCCGATGACGAACGCCTCGAGGACCACCGAGGTGACGATCTGGCGGCGGTTGGCGCCGAGCGTCCGCAGCATCGCGAACTCGCGCGTGCGCTGGGCGACGGTGATCGAGAAGGTGTTGAAGATCAGGAACGCGGCGACGAACAGCGCGACGCCGGCGAAGATCAGCAGCGCCGTCTTCAGGAAGCCGATGAACTCGCCGACGTCGTCGCGCTGGGACTGGACGTTCTCGGCCCCGGTCTCGACCTCGACCGAGTCCGGCAGCGCCGCGGTCAGGTTGGCGGCGAGCCGCTCCGGGGTGGTCCCGGGCGACGGCGGCGACGGCGATCTGGTCGAACTGGCCCTCCTTGCCGGTGATCCGCTGCGCCTCGGGCAGGGTGAGCACGGCGATCGTCGCGCCGCCGAACGAGTCGACGTCGCCGAGGGTCGCGATCCCGACCAGCGTGTACTCCTTGGCCGCCTCCTTGCCGGCGATCTCGACCGTGTCGCCGACCGCGAAGCCCTCGTCGTCGGCCGACGCCTTGTCGATCACGACCTCGTCGTCGGCCTGCGGCGGCGCGCCCTCGACGTAGGTGAGCGGGTCGAAGCGCTCGCGGCACGGTCGAGAAGCCGAGGCTCGGCGCGCCGTTGCCGCCGCGCGGCTCGCCGTCGGCGCCGATGATCGCGACCTGCGGGTCGGCGATCCCGCCCGCGGCCTCCTCCACGCCGTCGACCGCCTGGACCTGCTTCAGGACCGCGGCGGCGAAGGCCGGCACCGAGCCGTCGTCGGTCTCGATCACCTCCTTGGTCGGTGACGACCGCGTCGGTGCCCTCGTTCGACTCGGTGAAGATCTGGTCGAACGAGTTGTCGATCGTGTCGGTGAGCACGTAGGTGCCGGAGACCATCATCACCCCGAGCACGATCGCCAGCGAGGTGAGGACCGTGCGCAGCTTGCGCTCCGCGAGGTTGCGGAGCGCGATCGCGCCCATCAGCTCGGCGACCTTCATCAGGTCGACGACCTGCTCGGCGTCCCCGGCGGCCTCGTCGCGGACGATGCGGCCGTCGACCAGCACCAGGACCCGGTCGGCGACCGCGGCGGCGACCGGCGTCGTGGGTGACCATCACGACCGTCTGGCCGAAGTCGTCGACCGCGCGTGCGCAGCAGCGCCGAGCACCTCCTCGCTCGAGCGCGAGTCGAGGTTGCCGGTCGGCTCGTCGGCGAAGACCACCGCCGGCTCGCTCATCAGCGCCCGGGCGATCGCGACCCGCTGCTGCTGGCCGCCCGAGAGCTCGGCCGGCCGGTGGTCGAGGCGGTCGGCGAGGCCGACCGACGTCGACCAGCCGGTCGAAGCGGCCCTGGTCGGGGTCGCGGCCGGCGAGCTTCAGCGGCAGGAGGATGTTCTCGCGCGCGTCGAGCACCGGCAGCAGGTTGAAGAACTGGAAGACGAAGCCGACCTTGTCGCGGCGCAGCTCGGTGAGCTCGGCGTCGTCGAGCGTCCCGAGGTCGACGCCGTCGATGACGACGGTCCCCGAGGTCGGGCGGTCGAGGCCCGCGAGGCAGTGCATCAGCGTCGACTTGCCCGAGCCCGACGGGCCCATGATCGCCGTGAGCCGCCCCCTGGGGAAGCCGACGCTGACGCCGTCGAGCGCGCGCACGGCGGCCTCGCCCTCGCCGAAGGTACGGCAAACGTCGATGGCGCTGACGATCGGCTCGGGGTTCGGGGGGTTCAAGCACGAGCTCCTTTCGGGCGGGGGCGGAGGGCCATGCTTACTCCTCGCGGCCGTCCGCTCAATTGGGGATTTCCCCGACCGGGCCCTCAGGGTGATGAGGGGGGGCCACCGCGGTGGCACGAACGCGGACGGGGAGCGGCAACGTCCGTGAAAGGTAGAGGGTGCGTTGGCGATCCATCGGCTCGGTAAGCGAGTCAGCCGACGCCTAGAGTCCGCGGATGGCCTCGACCCGCACGCGACCGGCGCGGTGCTGAACGCCACCGTCGCTCACGCTCGACCCGCTCGCGCGCCGCGGCGACGGCCGCTGGCCTGGCGCGGCGACACGCTGATCGCGGTCGGCGACGACGGACGAGGTCGCGGCCGCATCTCGACGACGCGACGGAGGTCGTCGACGGCACGCGGCTCGGTCGTGGTCCCGGGCCTGGTCGACTCGCACATCCACCCCTTCCACGGGACGCTGCTGACCCGCGGCGTGGACCTGCGCGGGGCGCGCACGATCGACGAGGTCCGCGCACCTGCTGCGCACCGAGCGCGACCGCACGCCGACCGGGGGAGTGGGTGCTCGGGCACTCGGTGGGCTACGAGGCGTTTCGCGAGGCCGGCATCCGCGCCGACGCAGATCGAGGACGCGCGTCGGCGGCCGGCCGGCGCTGCTGAACTTCTTCGACGGGCACACCGCCCTGGCCTCGGTCGGAGGCGCTGCGGCGGGCGGGCGTCGACGGCCCGCGCGAGTTCGCCGAGAACGCCGAGGTCGTCTGCGACGCCGACGGGACGCCCGACGGGGGCGCTGCTGGAGCTCGGGGCGATGTCCCTGGTCCGCGACTCGGTCCCCGAGTGGACCAGGGCCGAGCGACTCGACGCCTACGCCGGCACGCTGCGGGCGCTGAACGCCGTCGGGCTCACGGGCGCCCACGTGATGCTCGGCGACCCCGAGCTCCTCGACGACGTGCCGCGAGCTCGAGGCGCGCGGCGAGCTGACCCTGCGGATGGTGGTCCCGATGCACTTCGATCCGTCGACGGGCGAGGAGGAGATCGCGCGCCGGCTGGCGCTCGCCGACGAGCACGGGCGCCTGTGGCGCGCGGGCACGGCGAAGTTCTTCCTCGACGGAGTGATGGAGAGCGGCACCGCCTGGCAGATCGAGCCGGGGCCCGGGCGGCGTCAACGCCGTGCCCTTCTGGGCCGAGTCAGGAGCGCTACCGCGGAGCTCGTCCGCCGCTGCACCGAGGCCGGCTTCGGTTGCATCACGCCACGCCGTCGGCGACGGGGCCGTGCGGGCGGCGCTGGACGCCTACGAGGCGGCCGGGCCGCCGCGGCGGGGCATGCACCGGGTCGAGCACATCGAGACGCTTCTCGACGAGGACCTGCCGCGGTTCGCCGAGCTCGGGGTCGCCGCCTCGATGCAGCCGCTGCACATGGAGGGACTCGACCGCGGCGAGCCGGCCGCCTGGTTCGACGGGCTCGCGCCCGGGCGTCTCGAGCGCGGCTGGCGCTGCGCCGAGATCGCCCGCACCGGCGCCGTGCTCGCGCTCGGGTCGGACTGGATGGTGGCCGACTACGACCCGCGCGTCGGCATGGCCTGGGCGCGACTGCGCCGCGAGCCCGGGCGAGCCCGACCGCACGCCGTACCTGCCCGAGCAGGCCCTGAGCCCGGCGCGGACGCTGCCCGGGTACACGACCTGCCCGGCGGCGATCACCGGCGACGGCGACCGCGCCGGCCGCCTGACGCCCGGGTCGCAACGCCGACCTCACCGTGCTGGGCGCGAACCCGCTCGAGATCGCGCCCGACGAGCTTCCGGACGTCCCGGTGCGGGCTGACCGTCGTCGACGGCGCGATCGTCTACCGCGATCCGCTCACGGGGGGAGCACCGACGGGGGGACGTCGGCGATCCCGATCGAACGGTAGAGGGTAGAGCTCGGCTTTGCCACGTACCAGCGCCGCCGATGCGGGCGAGGTAGACGACGTCGTCCTCCACCGAGGGCTCGTCGCGGTCGGCGAACCGCGGTGATCACTGTGGCGACGACGCTCGCCTGCGAGCCCTCGACCTCGATCGAGCGGATGTCGGCGACCTCCGCCCCCTGCCAGACCGGGAGCCCGCGCGGGTCGCGGTAGCCCACCGAGGCGGCGATCGAGGCGCATGCGTCGCCGCGATCCACGGGCGGCTCGAGCTCGAGCGCGATGCCCGGGCGCGAGCACGGCGCAGATCCGCTTCGCCTCGCGGGCGTCGAGCGCGGCGACGTAGCGGCGCACGGCGGCGGCGGCGTCGCGCTCGGTCGCCGTCAGCCGCGGATCGGCGGCGCCGCTCTCGGCCGGGCCGTGGGGCTTCTCGGCCGCGCGGCGGCTCGCCTCGCCCTCGTTCGCGCCCTGCCCCGTCGCCGGGGCGGTTGTCGTCGCGGCGGCTGGCGGGACGTGGTCGTCGGCGCCGAGGCGATCTCCGGCTCCTCCTTCTCGCCGCAGCCGCCGGCGTCATCGCGGCGCCCGCGAGGGCCGCGCATGCGAGTGCCTGCCAAGCTCGGAGTCGCTGCAATTTCCGGGTCATCGGACCGTCCCCTGGCGTCCGCCGTGTCCCATACCTTGGCAGCCGGTGTCCGCAGCCGAACCGCTCAGACTGCCGCTAATCTCGCGCAGGTGACGCACCTGCGGCCGGTGCCGGACCCGAAGCCACCCGCGCGCCACGGCGAGAGCCCGAGCGATCCGGCGACGGTCGCCGAGCTCGAGCGCTGGGCGACTCTGCTGCGGTCGAGTGCGTGCGGATGCTCGCGGTCGCCAAGTCGGGCCACCTCGACTCGTCGCTCTCGGCCGCGGACATCCTCGCGGCGCTCTACTACCGCGTCCTTCGCCACGACCCGCAGCGGCCGGACTGGCGCCGAGCGCGACCGGTTCGTGCTCTGCAAGGGCCACGCGGCGCCGATCCAGTACGCGGCGCTCGCCCACCACGGCTACTTCCCGCTCGAGGACCTGATGGGCCTGCGCCAGATCGGCGCCCAGCTCCAGGGCCACCCCGACATGAACCGGACGCCCGGGGTCGAGGTCTCGACCGGCTCGCTCGGCCAGGGCCTCTCGATGTGCGTCGGGATCTGCCTCGCGCTGCGCCTCGACGCGCTCGATCGCACCGCGCACGTCTTCGGCGTGCTCTCCGACGGCGACTGCCAGGAGGGCCAGACCTGGGAGGCGGCGACCGCGGCGGCGCACTTCGGGGTCACCAACCTGACCGCGATCGTCGACTACAACCACCTGCAGACCGACGGCACGACCGAGGAGGTCATGGACATCGGCGACGTGCGGGCGAAGTTCGAGTCCTTCGGCTGGGACGCGGTCGAGATCGACGGCCACGACATGGAGGCGGTGGTCGAGGCGCTGGAGCGCAGCCGCGGCCTCGACCGGCCCGCGGCGATCGTCTGCCAGACGACCAAGGGCAAGGGCGTCTCGACGATGGAGGGGCGCTTCGGCTTCCACGGCAAGGCGGCGGTGAGCCCGGAGTTCGCGGCCGAGGCGCTGGAGGAGCTCGAGCGCGCGGCTCGAGGAGCAGACCAGGGCGCTGCAGGCCGCGGCGCGGGAGGACGAGTAGGGGTGCCGGCCGAAGCCAAGACCGAGCCGACCGCCACGCGCGCCGCCTATGGCGAGGCGCTGGCCGAGCTCGGCGAGGCGCACGAGGAGATCGTCGCCCTCGACGCCGACCTCGCGGTCTCGACCCAGTCGCTGAAGTTCGGCAAGCGCTTTCCCGAGCGGTTCTTCAACTGCGGCGCCGCGGAGGCGAACATGATGTCGATGGCCTGCGGCCTGGCCGTGACCGGCAAGGTGCCGTACGCCTCGACCTTCGCGATCTTCGCCTCCGGGCGCGCCTACGACCAGGTGCGGCTCGGGATCGCCCACAACGAGCTCAAGGTCCGGATCGGGGCCTCGCACGGCGGGGTCTCGCTGGGCGAGGACGGCGCCTCGCACCAGATGATCGAGGACATCGCGCTGATGCGGGCGATGCCGCGGATGCAGGTCGTGGTCCCCGCGGACTACAACCAGGCCTACCGCGCGGTGATCGACAGCTTCGAGGCCAACGACGAGCCGATGTACATGCGCTTCGGCCGCCCCTCGACCCCGATCGTCTACGAGGAGATCCCGGAGACGATGGGCGACGGGGTCGACGTCCTGCGCGCCGGCAAGGACATCTCGCTGATCGCCACCGGGCACATGGTGTGGCGGGCGATGGAGGCGGCGGAGAGCCTCGAGGCCGAGGACGGGGTCGAGGCGGAGGTCGTCAACGTCTCGATCATCAAGCCGCTCGCCTCGGCGCCGATCCTCGAGTCGCTGTCGAAGACCGGGGTCGCGGTGACCGCGGAGGAGCACCGGGTCGCCGGCGGGCTCGCCGACGCCGTGCGCACGGTCGCGGCCGAGCAGCACCCGGTCCCGATCTTCGCCGTCGGCATGGCCGACGAGTTCGGCCTCTCCGGCACCGGCGAGGCCTGCATGGAGCACTTCGGGCTCACGGCCCGCGGGATCGCCGACCGCGCGCGCGAGGCGCTGCTGCTGAAGCCGATCGTCTCCCGCCCGCCGCTCTTCGGCCCCGAGTGGACCTGAGCCCGCCGCCCTAAACGGCGGCGAGTACGGCCTCGTCGAACGACGGCAGCGGGTTGATCAGCGGGTCGAGCAGCCTGCCCGACTCCTCCGCCGTGAGCACGTCGTCGGGGGCGAGCTCGATGAACTCGCGCGCGGTCTCGTCGAACTCCCAGACGTCCTCGCCGATCAGCCGGCCGCGATCGTCGTACGGCCAGATCATCGCCTCTCGGCTCTTGGCGAGGTACGTGGCGCCCTCGTCCGCCTCGACCCCGGCGGCAACCAGCACCGCGCCGGGCGCCTGCTGGTACATCGTCGACCTGGAGACGATCAGGTTGTCGCCGACGGCCAGCTGCTCGTCCTCGATGTAGAAGATGCACTGGTTGGTCTCGGTCCACTGGCGATAGACCGCCTCGACCTCCTCGCGACCGTCGAGGACCAGCTTCTCGCCCAGCAGGTTGAAGTGGTAGACGGGATGCTCGACGGTCATCTCGGGGGCGAAGATCTCCTCGTAGCGGCCGGCCATCTCGAGGTTGCGATGGCGGTCATAGGCCTGCAGCAGGAATCGATGCCGCGGGTCCTCGGTCGCCTCGAGCAGGTTGCGTACCGCGACGTTGGTCTGGGTGATGTCGAACTCGAACATCGGACGTCCTCTCTTCGTGGTGCGTCGATTCTCCCCGAAGCGGCCGACCCCGGCCCGCGGACGATCTGCGGCGACCCGCCGTAGGATCAGCTCGCATGGAGCCGACCGCCGGATCGCAGGGGCCGCGAAGCTGGCTTCGCGACGCGGAGCGGGTGGACGTCGCGGTCTACGCGGCGATCGCGCGGACGCCCACGCCCGCGCTCGACGGCGCGATGGCGCGGCTCACGCGGGCCGCCGACTACTCCCGCCTCTCGCTCGGCACGGCCGCGCTGCTCGCCGCGACCGGGCGCCGGACGGGACGCCGCGCGGCCGCGACGGGCCTCGCGTCGATCGGGGTGACGGCGGCCGTCGTCAACCTCGTCTTCAAACCGCTCGGGGGGCGGCGGCGCCCGGAGCGCGTCGCCGCCGAGGTGCCGATCGCGCGCCAGACGCGCATGCCGATCTCGACCTCGTTCCCTCCGGGCACTCGGCCGCCGCGTTCGCGTTCGCGAACGGCGTCGGCCACGTGCTCCCGCCGGCCTCGATCCCCCTGCACGCCCTCGCCGCCCTGGTCGCGTACTCGCGCGTGCACACCGGCGTCCACTATCCCGCCGACGTGGTCGCCGGCGCCCTGGCCGGGACCGTGCTCACGCAGCTGACCACGCACGCGCTCGACCGCCGCTGGGGGCGGTAGGCTCAAGCCAGGACCCGTTCCTTCTCCCGAGCGAGCTCGGCCTCGTCGATGCACGCCGGCGCGGTGGAGCTCGGCGAGGCGCTCGAGCTGGGAGATCCGTTGCTCGGCCGCGGTGGCTCAGCTGGGCGTCGCCGCGGGGACAGCGGCGGCCGCCGCGGCAGGCGGACGTTGCGGGCTCGATGGAGGATCGAGTCGAATCGGGCCCGCCAGGCCTCGCCGAAGGCGGACATGTCGCGGTTTGGGAACTCGGCGATCGTCTGGCGGCGAAGGGCCTCGGCACCGGCGATCAGCAGGGCGATCAGGAGCAGCGACGGCAGCAGGCGCCGGGTGCCCTCGGTCGGGCTCCACCAGAGCACCAGCAGGACGATCGCCAGAAGAATCGGGTAGAGCACGCGGCGCTCGCGCAGCAGAGGTGAAATCGACTCCCCGGGCGGACGTCGCGCAGTGAGCCTGGGCCGGCGAGCCCGGCGCCGATCACGATCACGGCTCCGTAGCCGATCAACGCCACGGCGGCCGCGCTCAGCAGCGAGGTGCCGATGGTCCAGACCGAATCCGCCGCCGGCTCCACCGCGGCCGTCGTCGCCAGGGCGTCGACGACGAAGTTGCCGGCGATCCCGCGGGAGACGAGCACGACCAGGCCGACCGCGATGAGGACGAAGCCGGCCGAGCGCCGGCGACGCGCCGCCAGCCGCGGGCCAGATAGACCGCGAGCGCCAGCAGCAGCAGCGCGATCAACGGGAGGATGTAGGCAAGCTTCTCGAGCGCCGTCGGCGCCGTCCTGGACCGCGGTCAGCTGGTCGGCCCTCATGATGTCGATCTCGGCGACTCCGGCGGGAATCCGGCTCGCGATGTCTATCCCGCACCGCGGTGCCCGAGCTGGCGCACCACCACGCCGAGGTCGAGGTAGACCTCGTCGCCCCGGGTGGTGAGCGACTCCGTCTCATCGTTGACGACGGCCAGGAAGCGCGCGTGGGCGGCCCGGTTCGCCTGCTCCCAGAGGCTCTGGACCTTGGGTTGCTCGAGCAGCCTCGGAGCGGCCTCCTCGGCGAGCTGCCGGAGGCCGCCGGCCGCTGGCCCCGCCAGCGGCTTCAGCCTTCCGGGCAGCGCGCCCTCGAGCTGGCCCTGGACATCCACGTTGCTGAACAGCGCGTCGACGAGGAAGGCCGAGACCGCCTCCCGGATGTCCGCGTCCTCGAGCATCTCGCTGCTGGTCTGGGTCCACGTGTCGGTCTCGAGGAGCTGGCGGGCGGTCCAGACGGCGAAGCAGCCGACCACGCCGATCAGCGTCGCGAGCACGAGCAGCGTGGTGACGATCCCTCGCCGGGGCCGCGCCTGAGGCTCGACCGCGCTCATCGGCACGAGCCTTAGGCCTCGGCGGCGGGCCACCGGATCCCCCGAACCGGGAGATTCGGGCGCCGGCGCGCCGCCCAGAGCGCTCGGTCGGCAGGCGGCGGGTGCCCGCGAGCGAGGCGACGACGATCAGGCCGGCGAACAGCAGCGCGGTCTTCAGCGCCTCGCAGCTGGCGTCCTCGTAGTCCTCGACGAGCGCCTCGGTCGTCGGCGTCGTCGACGCCCGCCTCGGCGGCCGCGGCCTGCGACCTGCTCGGCGGAGACGAAGCTCACCTGGCCGCCGACCCGGACCTCGACCTCCTGCTTGACCTCGGCGGGATCTCGGGGTTGTCGGCGATGTCTTGGAGAACGCGGCGATCAGGCCGGTGATCAGGACCGCCCCGAGCAGCGCGGTGCCGAGCGAGGAGCCGAGCTGCTGGGCCGTGTACTGAAGCCCGCCCGCCTCGCTCCGCTCGCTCGTCGGCGACCGCGGACTGGACGACGTTGCCGAGCTGGGAGACGATCAGCCCCATGCCGACCCCGAGCACGCCCATCGCGACCAGCGAACGCGGCGTCGTCGAGCTCGCGGCTCGATCGTCGTCGAGCAGCACAGCGACGGCGACGAGGATGATCGCCGAGGCCGACGCGGACGAGCGGCCGCGGCGCGAAGCGCGTCGCCAGCGCGCGAGCCGACCAGCGCGGCGACGAACAGCAGCGAGACCGAGAGCGGGAAGCATCCGCAGTCCGGTCTCGAGCGCGTCGAGGCCCTGCACGATCTGCAGGAAGAGCGGGATCGTGAAGAAGATCCCCATCAGGATCAGGTTCTGGGCGAGGAACATCGCCAGCCCGCCGCGCAGGGCGGGATCTTGAACAGGCGGAAGTGGACGAGCGGCGTCGGCCCGCGCTCCTCGCGGCGCCGCTCCCAGGCCCGGAACCGACCAGCAGCGACGCCGCCGGCGGCGATCACGAACGGCGTCAGCGAGAACCCGAACGGCTCGACCGGCGAGTTGCGCGGCTGCAGCCAGCCCCAGTTGCTCGCCTGCAGGACCCCGAGCACGATCAGCCCGAGGCCGAGCGCGGAGAGCACCGAGCCGACCCAGTCGAGCTCGGCCGGGCCCTCGGCCGCTCGCGGCTCGTGCATCAGCCGGGTCGCCGAGCAGGATCCCGATCACGACGCACCACCTCGCCGGCGAACACGACCCGCCAGGTGAGCGTCGGTCGTCACCCAGCCGCCGAGGATCGGGCCGACCGCGATCCCGGCGCCGGCGACCCCGCCGAGCACCCCGTAGGCGATCGGCGCGGGCCTTGCCCTGTAGTTGCCGGCGGTCAGCGCCACGAGCGCGGGCAGCACCAGCGCCGCGCCGATGCCCTCGAGCACCGACCAGCCGAGCATCAGCGACGGCACGTTCCAGGAGGCCGCGGTCAGCGCCGAGCCGCAGGCGTAGATGACGAGGCCGATCGCGAACGCGCGCCGCCGGCCGCAGATGTCGCCGATCTTGCCGCCGGTGATCATCAGCGCGGCCATCACCAGCGCGTACAGGGTGATCGCGGCCTGGATCGTGGTCACCGTCGTGTCGAAGTCCTCGACCAGCTGCGAGATCGAGACGTTCATCACGGACTGGTCCAGGACCATCAGGAACTGGGCCGCCGAGAGGACGATGAGAACCGACCACTTGCCCATGGCTACGCGCACCTCACGTGCCGGTGAGAGGGCTGGGCACGCCGGGCGGCGAAAGCCGGAGCCGTGGACGGCAAGCAAGCTGAGCTGGCTCGACCGGGACGTCTCCCGGCGGGTCGGCGAAGAAGGGGCTGCGGCCGCGGCTCGCGGCCGGCGTGATCGCCGCGATTTGGCTGATCGCGATCGCGGCCTTCGGCGTCATCGAGCACGTCGCCGAGCCCGACACCTTCGACAACGTGTGGCTCGGCATGTGGTGGGCCACCCAAACGGTGACCACGGTCGGCTACGGGGACGTCGTCCCCGACCAGGCGCTCGGGCAGGTGATCGCCACGATGCTGATGATCGGCGGGCTGTCGTTCTTCGCCGTGATCACGGGACTGATCACCAGCATCTTCGTCGCCCGCGCCCAGTCCGAGCGCAGGGCCTCCACGTCCGATCCGGTGATGCAGCAGCTGAGCCAGATCAAGTCCGAGCTCGCCGAGATCAAGGGCCGCCTGGGTGACGACCCCGGCGGCGGATCCGGCTCCTAAGCCGGCTCCGGCTCCGGCGCCCGGGCCTCCTCCGCGCGCGCGTGGGCGAGGTCGGCAGCGATCCGGGCCGCCGCGGAGACGAGCGGCGCGGCGAGGATCAGCCCGATGGTGCCGAACAGTGCGCCGCCGGCGATCGTCACGATCAGGACCGCGAGCGGGTGGATGCCGAGCGCCGCCCCCATCGCCACCGGCTGGACCAGCTGCTGGAGGATCCCGTTGGCGAGCAACTGGACGACGATCATCCCGATGGCCGCGTCGGTCCCGGCCCCGCCGAGCGCGATCAGCACCGAGAACGCCCCCGCCGTCCACGCGCCCAGGTATGGGACGTAGCCGGCGAGGAAGGTGACAGCCGCGATCGTCCCGATCAGCGGCACGCCAAGGATCAGGCCTCCGATCGTGACCACGACGGCGCTGAAGGCGGCGACGATCGTGACCCCGAGGAAGTAGCCGCGCAGCGACCCCAGCAATCTTTGGGTGACCGTCTCGGCCACGGGCCTCGGGACCGTCAGGTGGCCGTCGAGCCAGGATCGAATCGAGGGCCCGTCCTTCAGCAGGAAGAAGAGGCTCAGCACGGTCATCGCGAGGAAGAAGACGAGCGAGGAGAGCTTCGAGATCCCGGCGGTGACGCCATCGAGCAGGGCCGAGACGCTGTCGGACACGCCGCTGCTGGCCTGCTGCTTCGCGTCCTCGACCTTGCTCGGATCGATCCCCAGGTCCCGCAGCCAGCCGGCGATCGTGTCCTTGGCATCGGTGAGGTGGCCACCTACGGCCGAGGCCTCGCCGGTGATCCCGCCGACGATCATCAGCGCCACGACGGCGCCGAGCGCGACCAGGGCCAGCATCAGCAGCGCCGCTCCGAGTCCCCGGGGGACCCGGTGCACGCGCAGCCAGGCAACCAACGGCGAGGCGACCGCCGCGATGATCCCCGCCGTGATCACGGGGACGACGATCACCTGGGTCAGCGAGGCAAGCCAGACGGCGCCCACGAGGAAGATCGCCACGCCGACGAGCAGCCAGGACATCAGACCGACGTCGCGGAGCCATTGCGGGACGCTGAGGATGCCGGTGAGCTCGCGGGGATCGATCTCGATGTACTCGGGCTCGACCGCCGCCTCGCCCCGACCGTCGCCGTGGCGCCGTAGCCGTCCCCGGATCATCGGCCAAGCGTAGGGTCGGCGGGGGACGGTTCTCAGACCAGGTCGAGGATTCCCGAGATCACGAGGTAGGCGCCGGCCACGCCCGCGACCCAGGCTCCGATCTGGCGCGCGTTGCGGTGCGTCCAAGCGTCGAACCGGGCGACCGCCGCCTGCGAGCGCTCCGGCGCCAGCAGATAGCAGACGAGCGGGATCTCGATCAGGGCGAACATGATCAGGTTGAAGGTCAGGATCAGGCCGAGCTCGGTGGGGACCCCGTGGCCGGCCTCGGCGATGTCCTTGAGCGCCGCCAGATACCAGACGCTCGGAAGGTCGAGAACGACGCCGAGCGCGAAGGCGAGCCAGAGCGAGTCGTGGCCGAGGACCCTCTTGGTCCACGGGTCCTTGTGCTCATCCGCCGCCTTCTCCGCGGCGCGCCGCTCCTTGCGCGCGGCGCGGCGCCGGGCGAAGGGCAGGTCGCGGCCCTTGGCCACCGCGTAGGCGAGGGCCAGGGAGGCGAGCCCGACCGCGATGTCGATTCCAGGGCCGATCGAGCGGCCGGTGTCGCCCTCGACGAGGTTCGTGCCGTCGATCGCGCGCAGGAGGACGAACCCGACGGCGATGCTGGTGACCATGCCCCCGATCAGGAAGGCGGCGAGCAGCCGTACCGGATGCGGGCGGGTCAGGACGATCAGCACGACCGCGAGCAGCGTCGGGTAGAAGGCGGCCGCGACCGCCAGGACGATCAGCTGGCCCTCGATGGCCTAGCGCTCCGTCGATTCGTGGTCGGGCCCGAGCATGCTCCGCTGGGTGAGCGTGTAGAGCAGGGCGATGCGAGGGGATCACGAGCACCACGGCGGCGCCGAAGACGATGATCACCATCGTCATCGTCGCGCTCGTGCCGGCCCCCTCGGCGATGGTCAGCTGCTCCGGGAGCAGGTAGGGGAACTGGGCCACGCCCCAGCCCCAGATGACCGCGACCACGGCGCCGACCGCGAGCTCGCGCGCGCCGCGACGGGCGCCGCGGCGGATCAGCACCAGAGCCCCGAGCCCGCAGACCGCGGAGAGGATCACAAGCGGGAGCGCGTCGGAGGTCAGCCCGTCGTACACGTAGCGGGCGTCGGCGCGCAGGACGAAGATCCCGACGAGCGCGATCGCGCCGGTGGCGACCGCAGCAGCCAGGGCCCGACCGCTGAAGTAGCGCACCAGGTCCTCGTCCTTGGCGCGGCGCGCGTCGCTGATCAGGAAGACCGCGGCGAGATACGCGCCGGTGGCGACGAACAGGACCCCGACCAGGATCGAGACCGGGTTGAGCCAGCTCGACCAGGGGTCGCCGGCGGCGTTGCCGGGCGGCACGCGTCCCGAGGCGATCGCGCCGACCACCGTGCCCATGAAGAACGGCGTGATCACCGATGAGGCGGCGAACAGGTAATCGGGAAAGCCGCGGCCGGCCGATCGTTCGGCGACCTCGTGGAACGCGAAGCCCGACCCGCGCAGCACGATCCCGAGCGCCGCGAGGCACAGCGGGATGAACAAGGTCGACATGACCGCCTCGAACGCGATCGAGAACGCCGTCCAGAGGATCACGAGGATGAAGATCAGCCAGACGTGGTTGGCCTCCCAGACCGGGCCGATCGCCGTGTCGATGAGCCGCCGCGCCCGGTCGCCGCGCTCGCCGTTGCCGCTGACCAGCGACCAGAACCCGGCTCCGAAGTCCGCACCGCCGAAGACGGCGTAGAGCGTCGCGCCGACCCAGAGGATCGCGGCGGCGACGTCTGCCTTGCTCATCCGGACCCTCCGGCGACCGGCGAGGGAGGTTCGTCGCGCGGCCCGTACGGGACCTCGACGGCGTCGGAGCCCGCCTCGCGCCAGCGGCGCGCCATGCCGCCGAAGCACGAGCACAGTTCCCACCCCGAGCACGGTGTAGAGGACGAGCACGATCGAGAAGGTGAGCCAGATGCCGCTCGCCCCGGTGATCGCCTCCTCGGTGCGCATGATCCCCTGCACGATCCAGGGTTGTCGGCCGACCTCGGTGACGATCCAGCCCGCCTCCATCGCGACGATCGCGAGCACGCCCGAGACGGCGACGATGCGCAGGAACCACGGCGTACGCGGGATGTCGCGCTTACGCCACCACGTGATCCCGAACCAGAGGCCGAGGAAGATCATCGCGGTGCCGATCCCGACCATCGTGTCGAAGGCCCAGTGCAGCATCGTGTTCGCCGGCGGGCGCTCGTTCGCCGGCACCGAGTCGAGTCCGGTGACCTGTGTGTCGGTGCTCCAGCCGACCAGGAACGAGTCGAGGCCGGGGATCCCGATCCCCCACTTCACCCCGTCGTCGGTGCAGATCCCGTAGATGTACTCGGTGACGTCGCGATGCGTGTGCTGGACGCACTCCATCGCCGCGAACTTGATCGGCTGGTGGTCGGCGATCTCGCGCGCCGCGGTGTCGCCGACGAAGAACTGGATCGGGGCGATGATCGACGCCACTGTCAGCGGGATCAGCAGCCCGAGCCGGTGGTGGCGGTCGCGGCGCCCGCGCAGCATCCCGACCGCGTACACCGAGGCGACCAGGAAGGCCGTCACCAGGTAGGCGGCGAGGATCATGTGCGGGACCTCGAAGCCGACCGCGGGGTTGGTCATCACCTGCCACGCGTCGATGTCGGTGACGTTGCCGGCGGCGTCCATCGTGAACCCCTGCGGCGTGTTCATCCACGAGTTCACGGCGACGACCGAGTAGGCGCCGCCGAGCCCGCAGATCACGATCGGCACCCCGGTCCAGAAGTGCGCCCAGCCGCTGAGCCGCTTCCAGCCGAAGATGTAGATCGCGATGAAGATCGCCTCGAGGAAGAAGAAGATCCCCTCGATCCCGAAGAGGATCCCGAACACGTCGCCGAAGCGGCCGGTGAACGCCGGCCACAGCAGCCCGAACTCGAACGAGAGCACCGTCCCCGTGACGGCGCCGACGGCGAAGGTGACCGCGGCGACCTTCGACCAGCGCTTGGCGAGCTCGAGCGCCACCGGGTCGCCCTTCTTCAGCCCGATGTAGTTGGCGATCAGCATCAGCGCCGGGAACGCGACGCCGATGCACGCCAGGATGATGTGGAAGCCCAGCGTGAACGCCATCTGGCTCCGCGCGGGCAGCAGCTCGGAGGACGCGGCGAGGGTGGTGAGGACCGTGCTCACGAGGGACTGCCGAGAACCATGTCAGGTCGGATCGCTCATCGTGATCGAGAAATTCGCCACATGGCGGTCGCCGGCCTGCAAGAGCGGCAACGCGGAGCCACCGGTGACGAGTGCGTTGGTGCGGGCCGCCATCGGCTCGAAGGCGATCACGTCGTCGTCTGACGGTGCGTAGACCTGGGCGAAGGGGAAACCGCGCGCGAACGCGACCTCGATCCGGCGTCCGCCGCCGGCGAGGACGAACGGCCGTTGCCCGGGCGGCGCGACGTACTCGTCGTCGAAGGTCCGGTCGCCGAGCGCGCCGGGGGCGACCTCAACCGGCTCGCGTTCGCCGGTTGGAAGCAGGCGGTCGTCGAGCACCATCCGCTCGGCGACCGGGATCTCCACCTCCCATTCGGCTCGCGCGACTCCGGGGAGACGGAAGTACGGGTGGAATCCGAACGCGATCGGGACGGGCGCTCCGTGCGCGGCACAGACCGTGGTCGTGATCGACAGCGTCGGCCCGTGCAACTCCGCCGCGTACAGCAGCTCGTGCGGGAACGGGAACGCGTCGGTGAGCCCGGGATGGGAGGCGAAGTCGAAGATCGCCTGGAGCACGCCGCCGTCAGGGTGGGTGGAGTGGGATTCGACCTGCCAACCGCCGGCCGCGCCGAGCAGACCGTGGATCGGGAGGCCCGCCGGATCGTGCGAGGGCGACGGGATCGGCCAGCCCGAGGTCGACGGTGCGCCCGGCGACCGCAAAGCGGTCCCGCGAGACTCGGTTCGCCCAGGGATAGAGCAGCGGAATTCCCATCGTCGAGTGGTGCTCCATGTATTTCCCCAGGCCGCCACGCTGCCCGAGCACCTCGTCGCCACGGTGAAGCAGCGAGCAGACGACCATGCCGGCGCCGGGGACGATCGTCGGCCTCGATCCCCCCGGCCGCATCGGAGGCGAGCGTCAGGGCCGGGACGCCGCCGATCGTGCGCTCGCCGATCATCTTCCGAGCTGCCCTTCGTACGGCCCGCGGCCGGTCATGCAGGCGGCGCCGCAGCGGGCGCCGAGCTCCAGCGCCGCGGACAGGTCCCAGCCCGCGGCGAGCCCGTGGGTGACCCCGCCGGCGAACGAGTCCCCCGCGCCGTAGGCGTCCACCGGTGGGCCCGGCAGGGCCGCGGCGTCCCAGCGGGTGACCCTGCCGTCGAGCGCCGTGACCGTGCCGCCGTCGGCACCCTCCGACCGAGCCACGCGCAGCGGGGGCGGCTCGAGGTCGTCCGCCGCATAGCTCTCGCCGGCGTCACTCGCGCTGGCAACCAGCAGGTCCACCTGCACCCCGGCGGCGTTCAACGCCCCCTTCGCGCGCACGGTTGCGACCATGCTGCGGGCCGCTCGCGCGGCACGGGCGGCGGCGGCGTCGCCGGCCGTGAAGTAGACCCCGTCGGCGCGCTCGAGCTCGTCCCAGGGCAGCGCGTCGTCGCCGTGTGGGCCGACGCGGTCTCCGATGACCGTGATCGTGCGCTCGGCTGCCGCGTCCGTGTGTACGAACGCCCGCCGCTGGGCTTCGGGGCGCGATCCGGCCTCGACCCGCACCCCGAGCTCCTCGAGGCGGCGTTTCGCTCTCCGGCCGAGGTCGTCGTCGCCGAGCGCAGTCAGAAACAGGCAGTCGCCCCCGAGTCGGGCGAGCTGGACCGCCGCGACCGCGCCCCCGCCGCCGACCTCCTCCCACGCCTCGCTCGCGTGCACGATCTCGCCGGGTCGCGGCACCCGCTCGACCCGCGCGAACTCGGCCCATTCGACGTGTCCGACGACGGCGACGCGCATCGTGTCGGATCCTGCCACGGGCCGGTCGACCGCCCCGCGCGCCCTCAGTCCTCGTCGTCGGGCCCGACCACGATCCGGCTCCCGCGCTCGTGGGTGAACCCGGCCCAGGTCCAGTCGAGCATCGCCTTGGTCCGGTCCTCCCCGGTCGACAGCAGAGCCAGATGGACCGCGCCCCAGGCCAGGAACGCGGTCCTGCCCTTCATCGTGCGACCGCCGGCGAACTGGATCACCGCTGCCCCGCGCCCGATCGTCGCCATCGTGCCCTTGTCGTGATAGGCGAAAGGCTCGGCGATCCTTGCCCGCGAGCATCCGCGGCGAGGTTCTCCCCGGCGTGCTCGCCCGCTTGCAGCGCTACCGATCCGAGTTGGGGGAGCACGTCGCCCGTCTTCGCATCGGTGATCCAGGCGACGTCGCCGACGGCGAACACCTCCGGGTGCCCCTCGAGGCTGAGATCGGGGCCGACCGGGATCCGATCGCCCCGCTCGAGCTCGACCCCGATCGTGCCCGCCAGCGGGTGGGCCTGCAGGCCCGCGCCCCAGACGAGCGTGTGCGCCTCGAGCTCCTCGCCCGGACTTGAGCTTGACGCGGGTCGGCGAAACCGACTCGACCACTTCGCCGAGCCGGATCTCGACGCCCCACTCCTCGAGCGTCTTCTGCGTGTAGTCCTGCAGCTTCTCCTTGAACATCGAGAACAGCGCCGGGCCGGCCTCGACGAGCGTCAGCCGCGCCTTCTCCATCGGCACGTGCGGGTAGTCCTTGGAGAAGACGCTGCGGTAGAGCTCTGCGAGGGCGCCGATGCTCTCGATGCCGGTCGCCCCGCCCCCGACGACGACCACGTTGAGGGCGCCGTCGTCGATCAGCGCCGGATCGCGGTCCGCCGCCTCCCAACGTCGCAGCACGTGCTCCTTGAGGCGCACCGCGTCATCGGAGGGTGTACATCGGGAACGCGTGCTCGTCCGCTCCCTCGACGCCGAAGTAGTTGACGCGCGCGCCGAGGCCGAGGACCAGGTAGTCGTAGGCGATGCGGCTCCATCTGCTCGAACTCGACCTCGCGCTTCTCCAGGTCGATCGCCGTCGCCGTCGCCTGATGCACGGTGGCGTTCTCCTGATCGTGGAAGAGGTCGCGCACCGGGTGGGCGACCGCGGTGGTCTCGATCACGGCGGTCGCCAGCTGGTAGAGCATCGGCTGGAAGGTGTGGAAGTCGTTGTGGTCGACGATCACGACGTCGGCGTCGGCCTTCTTGAGCTTGCGCGCGGCGCCGAGCCCGCCGAATCCCGCGCCGAGGATCAGGACCCGCGGACGCTGCCGGTCGGCCGCGTCCATCAGCCGCCGTTGCGAGCGCCGAGACGCTCGAGCAGGTGGTCTCCGACCCGGACCGCGTTCGCCATCACGGTCAGCGCCGGGTTGACGGCGCCGATGCTGGGGAAGAAGCTCGAGTCGACGACGTAGAGGTTGTCGAGCTCGTGGGTCGCGGCAGTCGGTGTCGAGGACCGAGCTCGAGGGGTCGGTCCCGAAGCGACAGGTGCCGGCCTGGTGGGCGACTCCGGCGACCGGGATCTCGTTCTTGAGGTACGCGTGACGGCCGACCAGGTGGTCGGGGTGCATGCCGATCTGGCCGAGCATCGACTTCAGCTGGTGGAAGAGGCGCTTCTTCGACTCGTCGTTGCTGGCCGTGTAGGAGAGCGTCAGCCGGCCCTCGCGGTCGACGGTGACCCGGTTCTCGGCCCGTGGCAGGTCCTCGGTCGAGAGCCAGAAGTCGACCGCGTGGCGGGCCATGTCCTCGAGCGTCCGGGTCGGGGCGAGCTTGGTCTCCAGCGGCTTCTCGCCCCGGTACATGGGCGCCGAGGACTTGCCGACCATCTGGATGTTGCCCATCGGGTAGTCGAAATCGTCGGTGCCGCGGAGGTAGAAGTCGTTGACGCCGAGGGTCTTCTGGAAGACGGTCGGGTTCTCTTCCACGGACAGCGCCAGGACGGCCTGGCTGTTGTGGAAGGTGTAGTTGCGCCCGACCTGGTCAGAGGCGTTGGCGAGCCCGTTGGGTTGGCGGTCGTTGGCGGATCGGAGCAGCAGCTTCGCCGTGTTCGCGGCTCCGCAGGAGGCGACCACGAGGTCGCGCGGTGAAGGTCTCGCGCTCGCCGTCGCGCTCGGCGACCACCTCGGTGACCGTGGTCCCGGCATCGTTGGTGCGCAGCGCGACCACCTCGGTGTTGGTCAGCAGGGTGACGTTCGGGTGTTCGAGCGCCGGGCGCACCGCGAGCACCTCGGCGTCGGACTTCGCGTGCACCAGACAGGGAAATCCGTCGCACGTCGAGCAGCGAACGCAGGCGCTGTAGGGCATGTTCGCCTCGTCGAGCATCACCCCGCACGGGGCGTGGAACGGGTTGCAGGCCGGCCGCGGCGAGGTCGTCGGAGAGCTGCTGGATCCGCGGCTCGTGGGAGACGGCCGGGAACGGGTAGGGCGCGCTCGCGGGCGGCTCGGTCGGGTCCTCGCCGCGGGCGCCGTGAACCCGGTAGAGCTCCTCGGCCCGCGTGTAGAAGGGCTCGAACTCGTCGTAGGAGACCGGCCACGCGGGGGAGACCCCGTCGTGGTGGCGGAGCTCGCCGAAGTCCTCGGCGCGCAGGCGGTAGAGCGCCGCGCCGTACAGCTTCGTCGCGCCGCCGACGAAGTAGTGCACCTGCGGCTGAAAGCCCTTCCCGTCGGCGTCGTACCAGGTGTCGGGCGAGATGTAGCGGTTGTCGATGAAGACGTCGGCGGCGTCCCAGTTCTGCGGCTCGCGCGGCAGCCAGTCGCCGCGCTCGAGCAGCAGGATCCGCTTGCCCGAGGGAGCGAGCTGATGCACCAGCGTGCCGCCGCCCGGCCCCACTGCCGATCACGATGACGTCGTAGGCGCTCACGATCCGAACTCCGCCAGTCGCTCGGAGAGGACGATGCGAGCTGCCGCCTCGATCAGGGCGAGGTGCGAGAAGGCCTGCGGGAAGTTGCCGAGGTGCCGGCCGGTCCCGGTGTCGAACTCCTCGGCGTACAGGCCGAGCGGTGAGGAGACGCTGAGGAGCTTCTCCATCAGGTCGCGCGCGCGCTGTTCCTCGCCGACGACGGAGAGGGCCGAGACGAGCCAGAACGAGCAGATCAGGAAGCTGCCCTCCTTGCCCGAGAGGCCGTCGTCGGTCTCGTCGGTGCGGTAGCGGAGCACGAACCCGTCCTCGGTCAGGTCGGTGGCGATCGCCTCGACCGACTTGCGCAGCACGTCGTCGTCACCGGGCAGGAATGCGAAGATCGCGGCGAGCAGGGTCGAGGCGTCGAGGGCCTCGGTGTCGTAGTGCTGGCGCAGGACTCCGTCGCGGACGCCGTGCTCGAGGATGTCGGCGCGGATCTCGTCGGCGGTGGCGCGCCAGGCTTTCTCCCGCTCGCCGTCTCCGGCGATCCCGGCGATCTTGGCGGCCCGGTCCATCGCCACCCAGCACATGAGCTTCGAGGAGACGTAGTGCTGAGGCTCGCCGCGGGCCTCCCAGATGCCCTGGTCGGGGTCGCGCCAGAGCTTGGTCGCGCACTCGGCCTGCGCCTCGACGATCGGCCAGAGCCTTCTGGGAAGCCGCTGGCTTCGCTGTGTGTGGAGGTGGATCGAGTCGAGGACGGCGCCGAAGACGTCGTTCTGGCGCTGGTCGAAGGCGCCGTTGCCGACCCGCACCGGGCTCGCCCCCGCGTAGCCGGAGAGATCGTCGCGGGTCGACTCGGTCAGGTCCCGGCGGCCGTCGATCCCGTACATGATCTGCAGCGCCCCGTCCGAGTTCGGCTCGAGGTCGGCGACGAACTGCATGAACTCGTCTGCCTCCCAGTCGAGGTTGAGCCAGTGCAGCGCCTGCAGGGTGAAGGTCGAGTCGCGCATCCAGGTGTAGCGGTAGTCCCAGTTGCGCTCGCCGCCCGGCGTCTCCGGCAGGGAGGTCGTCAGCGCGGCGACCGTCGCGCCGGTCGGCATGTAGGTGAGCCCCTTGATCGTCAGCGCCGAGCGCTGGATCGGCTCGCGCCAGCGATGGTCGGGCATCCGAGCCCGGCCGATCCAGTTGCGCCAGAAGAGGTTCGTCGCCGCCAGCCGCTCGTTCGCCTCGTCGGTGGTGGTCGGTCCGGCGAGGCCCTCCGCCCACGAGAGCGCGCAGAAGGCCTGCTCTCCCTGCTCGAGCACGTGGCGGCCGCGGACCCAGTCGCCCTCGATCCCGAGCGGGATGCTGCTGGTCAGTCTGACCGTGACCCCCTCGGCCTCGGCGTCGGCGCAATGGCGATCGTCGCCGACCAGGGTCCAGGCGGCCGGAGTGCGGCCGTAGTCGAAGTCGGGCTCGCAGATCAGCTCGAGCTCGACGCTGCCGTCGAGGCAGAGGGCGGTGCGGACGAGCAGGTGATCGCCGTCGGCGTCGGCCGGCGGACGGGTGTGGGGCGTGATCTCATCCTCGCCGTGGGTGGGCCCCATGGTCAGGGCGTCGCGGATCAACACCCAGCCCGTCGGGGTGTGCCAGGTCGTCAGCAGCGTGTTGGTGCCCGGCTCGTAGTTGCGGCCGGCGGGCACGTTGATCCCGTAGGGGCCGAAGCGGAACGCCCCGCGCCTGGCGGTCGAGCAGCGTCCCGAAGATGCTCGGGGAATCGAACCGCGGCACGCAGAGCCAGTCGATCGCGCCGTCGGGCGCGACCAGGGCCCCGGTGTGGCAGTTGGAGATGAACCCGTAGTCGGCGATCGGCGGGAACGGCGACGGCGCCGCCGCGCTCTGCGGCTCGGGGGCGGCGCTCACTGCGTCACCCACGGGCCGTGCCAGCCGCCGTACTCGGCGACCAGGGAGTCGGCGGCCGCCGGGCCCCACGTTCCCTTCTCGTACGGGAGCGGGGCAGGCGGGGCGTCGAGCAGCGGCTGCAGCACCCGCCATGTCTCCTCGACGCTGTCCTGGCGCGTGAACCGGGCGCTGACCCCCGTCATCGCGGCGTGCAGCAGGACCTCGTACGGCGTCGGTCCCTCCCCACCCTGCTCGGAGAACTCCATGTCGAGCGTGATCCGCTCCGGGTCCATCGTCGCGCCCTTCTGAGCGTCGACCAACACCCTGATCCCGGTGCTCGGGTCGAGCTTGATCACCAGCTGGTTGGCCTCCACGGTGGTCGGGGGCGGCATCCGGAAGTCCAGCCGCGGCGGTTCCTTGAACACCAGCCGCATCTCGGTCTGGGTGATCGGCAGGTGCTTACCGGTGCGGATGAAGAACGGGACCCCGGTCCAGCGCCAGTTGTTGATCTCCAGCCGCATCGCGGCGAAGGTCTCGGTGGTGGAATCGTCGGCGACTCCGTCGATCTCGCGGTAGCCGTCGTACTGCCCGCGCACGTAGTTCGCCGGGTCGGCGTCCATGGTCGAGTAGAAGACCGAGAACATGCTGTCCTTGAGCCGCGCCGGGTCGCGGCCGCGGGCGGCTCCATCGCCGCCGCGGCCACCACCTGCATCAGGTGGTTGACGACCACGTCGCGGATCGCGCCCACGGGGTCGTAGAAATGACCGCGATCCTCGACGCCGAAGGCTTCGGCCATCGTGATCTGCACGCAGGAGATGTAGTTGCGGTTCCACAACGGTTCGAACATCGTGTTCGCGAACCGCAGGAACAGCATCTCGACCAGGCCCATCTTGCCCAGGAAGTGATCGATCCGGTAGAGCTGCGACTCGTCGATGTGCTGGTGGATCTCCTCGTTTAGGGCCTGGGCCGACTCGAGGTCGTGTCCGAACGGCTTCTCGACCACGACCCGCGCGTTCTCGGTAAGCCCGGCATCGGCGAGGCCCTTGATCACGCTCCCGAACAGAAAGGGCGGGATCTCGAGGTAGAACACCGGCTGGGAGACCTCGCCGATCTCGGCCGCCACCTTCTCGAAGGTCGCCGCATCCGCGAAGTCCCCCGCGACGTAGGAGAAACGCGCGGCGAGGCGGTCGAAGACGGGCTCGTCGATCGTCGTCCCGCAGCCCTCGATCGATTCGCGGGCGCGTTGCTTGAGGTCGTCGACGGTCCAGTCGTCGACGGCGACGCCGACGATCGGGCAATCGAGCAGCTCGCGCTGCTCGAGCCGGTAGAGCGAGTTGAAGGTCATCACCTTGGCGAGGTCGCCGGTGATCCCGAAGATCACGAGGACGTCGGCGGGCCTGGGGCCCTCGGTGGAGACGCGTCCGGTCATGTGGGGCCTCCTCTCATCGCTCCCGCCAGGCGGGATTCGCGGATGGCGCGGGTCAGCGTCGCCCATCCTGTCCCCCCGGCCCCCGTGCCGCATCACCCCTTCCGGGTGAACTCAGGCAGCCTCCGCGACCGCGATCCGGCCGCTCTCGGCCGCCTCTCGCAGGGCGGCGTAGTCGCGCTCGTTCTGGTCGGCGTAGGCCGCCGCGAAGCGGGCGATCGCCTGGTCGAACTTGGCGCCCGAGCCCAGGTACGACGCGATCGCGATCCGGTCGGCGGTGCGGGCATGCGCGCGCGCGAGGATCGCGCCGCAGATGCGCGCGTAGGCCGCCAGGCCCCCCGGGTCCATGGTCTCGATGTCGGCCGAGATCTTCGCGTCCCAGAGCTGGCGGACGTAGAAGAGGCGGCGGCCGTCCGGCCGGTCCGCGCTCATCCAGCCGAGCATGATGTCGCTCGCCGCCTGCATCAGGCGCTGGCCCTCGACCACCCGCCGGCCGTGCTGGGAGAAGGCGCTCGGTGCCGTGTACGGCGCCAGCACCGACTCCTCGGCCTCCTTGATCTGCAGGAAGAGGGGATCCTGCTCGTCGCGGCCGACGAAGAGCGCGACCCAGGCGCGGGTGCCGACGCTGCCGACGCCGACGACCTTGCGCGCGGTGTGGACGTAGCGGTAGGAGTCGAAGAGGTGCCGGCGCGCGGTCTCGAGCGTCCGCCGGTAGGTGTCGATCACAGCCTTCAGCGCGCGCTCGTCGAAATCCGCCCCCTCGCTCGCGGCGACATCCTCGATCGGCACGATCAGCGGCGGGTCGCTGATGATCCGGAGCTCTCCGTCGACGCGCTTGGCGAGCTTCGAGAGCGCCCGCATCCGGTTCTTGGACTCCGCCTTGGCGACGGCGCGATCGAGCGTCTTGCGATGCCTCTTCGTCAGCTGGTCGCTGAACCGGTCGAGCAAGCGGCTGACGTCGAGCCGCAGGTACCAGACGTCGAGGTTGCTGAGTGCGGCCAGGTCTCGCATCCGCCGGCGGTACTCCTCGGTCCCGGCGAGCACGACGGCCTCCCGCTGCGGGCGTCGAAGCCAAGATCGCGCGCGGCGATCTCGAGGCTCGCCGCGAGCCGCTTGACGTCCCACTCCCAGGGCCCGGGGAGCGTCTCGTCGAAGTCGTTGACGTCGAGGACGAGCTCGCGATCGGGCGCGGCGTAGCCGCCGAAGTTGGAGAGGTGCGCGTCGCCGCAGAGCTGGGCCCAGAGGCCGGAGGTCGGCGTGGCCGCGAGGTCGGCGGCCATCACCGCGGCCGCCCCGCGGTAGAACGTGAACGGGGAGACGAGCATGCGCGCGTATCGCAGGGGGACGAGCTCCGGGACCCTCGTCTTCGCCTGGCCCTCGAGCACATCCACGGGGTCGGGTCGGTCGGACGCCGGCTCCCAGTCGCCGTGGGTTGTTCGCGAAACCTCGGAGCGGGCCGCCTTGCCGAGCTTCGCGCGCTCGTCGGGGGTGGCTTCCGCCGGGGCCGACCTGCGGGCCTGTGCGGCGATCGTCGCCATGACAGCCCAACCCTATGCCGATCGCTCGCCTGGTAGGGATATGCCGAGTTGCTCGCCCGCTACGTCCCGATCCTCGCCTGGCTTCCGAGCTATCGGCCGGCCTGGCTTCGCGACGACGGGGTCGCAGCGCTCTCGGTCTGGGCGCTGCTGATTCCGCAGGCGCTCGCCTACGCGACGATCGCCGGGGTCCCGGTCCAGTACGGGCTCTACACGGCCTTTGTGGCGCTGATCGCCTACGCGATCTTCGGCACCTCGAAGCAGGTGATCCAGGGCCCGAGCGCGACGGTCGCCGCCGTCTCCACCGCGATCATCACGCCGCTGGTCGGCGCCGCCGCGATCGGCACCGAGGAGGCGGTTCCGTGGGCGGCGGCGCTGGCCCTCGTCGCCGGCGCCGTGTATCTGGTCCTGGGCGTCCTGCGGATGGGCTGGGTCTCGAACTTCCTCTCCCGCGCCGTGCTCGCGGGGTTCATCTTCGGCTTCGCGATCGGGATCGTGATCGACCAGGTGCCGAAGCTGCTCGGGACCGACGCCGTTGACGGCTCCTACGCCGAGGAGCTCTGGCACGTGCTCGGCGAGCTGGGCGACGTCAGCTGACCACGCTCGTCGTCGGGGCGGCCTCGCTCGCGATCCTGCTCCCGCTTCGCTACCTGCGCCCGAAGTGGCCGCGGGCCCTGCTGGTGGTCGTGCTGACAACCGCCGCCGCGTCGCTGTTCGACCTCTCCGACCAAGGGGTGGCGGTCACGGGCAACGTACCCACCGGTCTCTTCTCAATCGGGATCCCGGACATCGACGGCGGCGACATCGGCAAGCTCGTCGTCGGCGCGCTCTCAGTCGTCTTCGTCGGCTTCTCGGAGACCCTCGCGGCCGGGCGAGCGATGGCCGCCAAGCACTCCTACGAGATCCGGCGGACCAGGAGCTCATCGCCCAGGGAGTCGCCAACGGCGCCTCCGGGTTCGTCGGCGGGTTCGTCAACGACGGCAGCCTCTCGAAGACCTCGGTGGCCGACGCCGCCGGCCAGCGCACCCAGATGGCGTCGCTGATCAACGCCGGGCTCGTGCTGCTGACGATGCTGCTGCTCGCGAGCCTCTTCGAGCAGCTGCCGAGCGCCGCGCTCGGAGCGGTGGTGATCGACGCGATGGTGGGGCTGATCACGCTCGCCGACGGCCGGCGCTACTACCGCATCAACCGCTCGGACTGGGTCGTCTTCGTCGCCGCGATGGTCGGCATCCTGTTCTTCGGGATCATCCCCGGGATCGTGATCGGCGTGGCGCTCTCCTTGCTACTCCTCATCGCGCGGGCGTCGGCCCCCGGGATCCGGGTGCTCGGAAGGCGGGCGGGCTCCGACGCATACCTCGACCTCAGCCGCCACGACGACCTCGAGACGACGCCGGGGTGCTCGTCGTGCGCATCGATGGGCCGCTGTTCTTCGCCAACGCGAACCGGTTCCGCGACCGCGTCCTCAAGCTGATCGAGGCGGCCTCAGAGCCCGTGTCGGCGGTCGTGATCGATGCAGAGGCCGTGTCGCAGACCGACACCGACGGGGCCGACGTGCTCACAGGGCTCGCCGCCGAGGTACGGCCCCGCGGGATCGAGATTGCGCTGGCCCGGGTCCAATCCGACGTCTCGGACCTCTGGCGCCGCGCCGGCACCATCGAGGCTATCGGCGGTCCCGAGCGGGTCTTTCACACGGTCAAAGAGGCCGTTGACGGGACCGACTCCGGTGCGGTTAGGCTGGGATCGTGAGCGAGGATCGGCGGCAGCGCCCCAAGGGCTCGCCCGAGGTCTCGGACCTCATCGGGGCCGAGCTTGCGATCGCCGTGGTGATCTGGCTCGCGGTTGCCCTCATCTGCTTCTTCTTCGTCGGCGCGATCGCCGGGATCGTCGCCGTGTTCATCGGCGTGGTCGTCGCGGGGATCGTGCTGGTCGGGACGATCCGGCGGTCCCAGATCTCCGACTGACCGATCAGGTCGCCGGCTGGGGCTCGGCCGGTGGTGGCGACGGCAGCTTCAGGGTGACCATGTATGCGACGACGACGCCGACGATGACCAGCGGCGCGGCGCCGGCGGCGGGTTGAGCCGTGAGCACGGTGGCGAGCACGACTGCCGTCAACGGCAGCCGCAGTCCGGCGGCGATGTCGGCGCCGATCCCGACCGCGACCGCTGGGGTCGTCCCGAAGTCCGGCAACCCGTCGACCAGCAGGCCGACCGCCGTCCCAGCAGAAGGGCTGGGAACACCGGGCCGCCGCGGAAGCTCCCGAGCGCGAGGGCGTAGGCGACGCCCTTGCAGGCGATCAGTGCCACGAGGGCCCCAGTGGTCCAGGAGCTGGCGTTGGCCACCAGGGGCGAGATCGTCTCCTGGCCGGAGAACAGCACATTGTCGATCCCATGGTCCGTGGTCTGCGAGAAGAGGATCGCGAGCCCCCCGGTCACGAGCCCGATCGTCGGCAGGGCGACGTACGGGCGCGCGGCCGCGATCGGAACGATCCGGCGGCCGATCGTGAAGACGACGAAGACGCCGAGCGCGATCAGCGCGGCGAGGGGGATCGTCCAGACGAAGTCGAGGAGGTCAGGACGGGCGAAGTCGGGGAGCGTGACCGTGCCGATCGCGATGTCGCTCGTGTCGACGCCCGTCCACGAGCCGAGGCCGATCGAGACCAGCGCGCCGATTCCGGCGGCGAGCAGCCCGGGAACGAGGATCAGGTTGAGTCGCCCGCCGCCGATGCCCGCCGCCTCGATCATCAGCACCGCGGCGATCACCGGTGAGCCGAACAGGAACGAGACCGCGGCGAAGGTCCCACAGGCAGCGATCACCTGCTGGACCTCGTCCGGCGCGTCACGGCGGAGCAGCCGGATGATCAGAAAGCCGATCGCGCCGCCCATCGCGATCAGCGGCGCCTCTGGCCCGAGCACGATCCCGAAGCCGATCGAGGCCAGTGCGGCGAGCAGCACCCCGGGCAGCTCAATCGGTTGCGTCGGAGCAGGGTTGAGTCCGTTAGCCGGGATATGCCCGCCGGTGCCGGGGAGGCGGACGATCGCCAGCGCCGCGAGCAGCCCGGCGATCGCCAGCACCGGCAGCGGCCACCAGTCCGGCCGGGTGTCGAACCCGAGCGCGTCCGGAAGGTCGTTGTAGATCCACGGC
>CAWJHV010000028.1:0-123483 GCA_963842795.1 uncultured Solirubrobacterales bacterium
TCGCTTCACACGCGAGAGGTCGCTGGTTCGAAACCAGCCGCGCCCATCGTCAAAAGCCCCGCTATCGGCGGGGTATTCGGCTTCTTCGGAAGCCTCTTTCGACGGCCCGAAAAGCGTTGATTGGGCACGAGTGCCCATTGAAACCGGTTCTGCGCCGTTGACGAGGGCGTCCAGACGCTCCCTTTCGCCCTCGCCGCGGAACATCACCTGGGCGTAGATCGACAGCGTCACCTTCGGGTCGGCGTGGCCGACCTGGCCCATCACGTATGGCACGTCCTCGCCGATCGCGAGCAGCAGCAGATGAAGGTGCGGCGCATCGAGTGCGGCGTCGACCGTCCGGAAGCGGCGACAGACCGCGCTCCTCGAGCCGCTGGTTCGCGCGCTCGATCGAGAGCGTCATAACCCGGTTGCGGACGTTGCTGGCGTTCTGCTGGCCTCCGGTTTCGGTCGGAAACACGAAGTCGTCTTGGGCTGGGTAGGGGGTGGTCGCCTTCAGACCAGAGCTCCTCGCGCAGGACCGGCACCAGGTCGATCTGGCGGATCCCGGCGTCCGTCTTCGAGTCGCGGATCCGCATGCGCCCGCCGGCGAGGTCGACGTCGGCCAGCGGAGCGCGAGCGCCTCACCGATCCGCACGCCAGAGAACACCAGCGTCGAAAGAGCGCCGCCCGCGGGATCGCGCGGCGGTCGACCCGGGCCTCGCGGTCGAGCTCGCGCGCCGCCGCGATCAGTGCCTCGATCTGCTCAGCGCGGTCGAGGGTCGTGCGGATCGGCTTGCGCTGCTTCAACCGGCGGCGCTTGCCGCGGGCCGTGTTGCGATCGATCAGCTCGCGCTCGAGCGCGACGTCGAGGATCTGAGCCAGCCGCTGGATCGTCTTGTTGATCGACGTCGCGCTGATCGCGCCCTCCCGCACCTTCAGCTGCCGGTAGCGGTCGACCTCGGCGATCGTGATCTCCGAAAGGGCATGCTCGGCGAAGTACGGGAAGCAGGTGCTTGGTCAGCTGCCACTCGTAGTCGAGGAGCGAGTTCGCGCAGCCCTTCGTTCTTCATCGCCTCGAACCACTCGGAGGCGAACTCGTGGAAGGTCGGCTCGGCTCGGGTCCGCGGCGGACGGCCGCGGCGGCTGCCAGATGCCGCGCCGCACGTCGGCGAGGACGTTCTGCAGCTCGTCCTCGGCTCGGGCTCGTGTCCAGCCCTCGGCCTTCGGTCCCGAGGGTCAGGTAGCGCCGCCGGCCGTAGGCGCGGAAGCGAATCGCGTAGAGATCGTCGCGCCGCGGCGGCGCTCGAGGACCTCGCCTGTCGGCTTGCGGGCCATCGCTTCGGAGGGTACCCCTGCCCCGAGCGCCGCGGCCGCGGTGCGCCGGCCTTCGTCGCAATCTGCGCGCTGGTCATCGCGGCGCCTCGCCGCGAATCGGAAGCAACGAGGACTGGGACCGCCGGCGGTCGACCGGGACCCCGGCCTCCACGCGCCGGTCTCGGACGGTCGGGCTCGGATCCGAGCCGCTCTAGAACCCGGGCCAGGTCGAAGCGCAGCCGCGCTCGTGGCCCGGTCCGATCCGGATCGCGCCGAGTTCGTCCGCGCGCTCGTAGACGGTCGAGCGAGACATGCCAAGTCGACGCCCGAGCTCCTCGGCAGTCACCAGGCGCGTCGACGTTGCCGTCCCCAAGCAGCTCGACCACCCGGACGGCGATCGCTTCGACGGTCTCCTCGTCGAGCCGCTCAGACATCGACCGTCTCCATCACCTCGGACAGCGACAGACCCGAACCCGCTCCTCGGAGCACGTGCGCGTGATCGCGCGCTCGACCGCTCCGCGCGTCCCGGACCCACAGGTAGGTCATCTGCGAGACGTGAGACGCGCGCCGCCACGCCCGCACCAGGCGCTCAAGCCGCTGCGGCGCCTTCGGGTCAGCTCGACCTCGAACGCCTCGACCCGTTCGCCGACGACCGCGAAGTCAGGTCGGTGAAGTCGCGGCGCGCCACTCGGGAGCTCGCCGACCTTCGCGCTCCCGATCGGTCGGCCGGCAACCGCTCCTCGAAGCGCAGCTCCCGGTCGCTCAGGATCGACCGCGCCGGGTAGCGCTCCGCGAGCCACACAGCGACCAACCCACAGGCCTCGTGGTGTCGCGCAAGCGCCGGCGAGATCCTCGCGACGGAAGCGGCAGCCCGGCGCCGAGCAGCCCGGCGCGGTCGCAACCAGAAGCGCCGGGGCGCGATGGAACACGCGCCTTCGCTCGAGCAACCCCATCTCGACGCACCGCCCGACGCACGCATACGCCCGCGTCCTGCTCAGCCGAAATCGCCGAGCCACCTGATCGATCGTCGCCGCCCCCACTCGCCCGATCCACTCGACGATCGCCAGGTCCCGCTGGGTCAGCTCCCCCGACCTTGAAATCACCATCTGACCCATCACTACCTAGTGCCATCTGAACCCGGAAAGTCCGGAAAAACCTTGATCGCCCGTCCGCCCGATTAGCTCACCTCAACCACCCCTGGACATGCTGGAGCCGACCCCGTCCTCACCACATCGTGTGGGGGCGGGGTCGGCTCCAGCGTGGCCCGTCACGCCGCTTGTCTATGCGATTACGGGCGGGACGGGCGATCCCGGGTCAAATCCCGCCTCAAATCCCACTTTCGGTACCCGGAAGAGAGCCTCTTCGTATGGAAGCCTCTTGCTCAACTCACGCCCGAGGCCCGCCGTGTGATGTCCCGTCGTAGTCGTGATGTGGCATCGGAAGTTCCGAGGGGTTCAACGCCCACGGATGCCCATAGGCTTCGAAGCCGGAGATCATCGGCGGCGGAAAGGTCGGGTCAGTGAAGGTGCCGACTGCGGCCCCAATTAGGTCCGGCGCGACCGAGATATCCCAGTACACGGTCAACCGCACTCAGGGCAGAAGTGATAGGTGGCCCCACCGCTGTCGCAGGAGCGAAACTCGACCGGCTCGCCGCCCTCGGTGGGAAACGTCCACGTCGTCGACTGGCCCTCAATCGTCACGTGCTCCCTTGGAAGTCGCGCTTGCACACTGAGCACGCTGCATGCCCGCCTCTGGCACTCGTAGGTTGCGCTCGCGCGGGGAGATGCGTTCCGGGTCGGGGCCTTCGTATGTGAGACTGAGCTGTCCGCAATTGCACGAGGACGTACGCGTGGCCATATTCGCTCCCGTCTGGAATGGCTAGACAAGACCGCAAGCGTGAACGGGAGGGCGCCCACCGTCATCATCCCGATGGCATGAAACGTCCGCCCGAAGCCGGGGGCATAGACCTCGACGGGCCTCCCCTACTCCCAAAGGACGTCTCCCGGTCGACGATCTGCGGGGCCAAATTGGGAATGGAGCTGGGCGATCGAAGGGCGTGTTCACGTCAACGCGATCAGGGCGACCACCGCGACCCCCAGCAGGGGACCGGCGACGGCGAGCGCGAGGCCTCGGCGATTCATGGACGGTCCGTCCTGGCCCAAACCGATCGCCTCCTCGCGACCACGGGCTGTTCCCTCGATAAAGAGGGCGATCCTGTAGACCGCGAAGCCGATCCCGACGACGGGGTATGGGCCAGATGGCCCCAGACTGCTGAAGCTCAGGAACGACTCGGCCGAGCGCCAACCGCCACGGCCAGTGCCGTGAGCCCGGTGCGCCACCAAGCGAGAGCGGTCCGCTCGCCCGCCAAATAGCGTCCGCCGAGTCGCACTTTCATTGGCTGAGCTCACGACTCGTCCATCGCCTGGACCTACCCCTAGCCCCCAGCTCGACAGTGATACGGCCGTCCGCATCCGCCCGTTCGAGGGTGGCGAAGTCCTCCTCGTCGTTTGCTGCCTGGGTCAGCCGCTGGCCCTCGACCACGCGCTCGCCCTGGTGGTCGAACTCGGTCGGCGCCGTGTAGGGCTCGAGCACCGACGGCTGGGGCCAACACCGGCGAGTAGCTTGTGATCCGAAGCTCGCCGTCGACGCGCTCGGTGAGCTTGACGTCG
Source organism: uncultured Solirubrobacterales bacterium (assembly GCA_963842795.1). Taxonomy (GTDB): domain Bacteria; phylum Actinomycetota; class Thermoleophilia; order Solirubrobacterales; family 70-9; genus WHSW01. The sequence goes on from CAWJHV010000028.1 coordinate 3,963, forward strand.
CCCGCATCCGGTCCTTGCGCTGTGCCGTTCACTGGGGCTCGTCCTTTTTCGGGCCCCGGCGCCGTTCTCGCCGCACACGCAGGCGCTCTCGGGCGTTGGTGCGCTCGGACTTCTGCTCGATGTAGTGCTCGGCGACCGAGGCGAGAAGGGCGACGAGAATGCCCAGGCCGGTCAGGATGTAGAAGATCGTGAACAGCTGGGTTCCGTCGCTCGTCGGTGTCAGGTCTCCGAAGCCGACAGTCGTCAGCGTCACCACGCAGAAGTAGAGCGACTCGACGATGCTCCAGTCCTCGAAGCGCCAGTAGAAGATCGTCCCCGTCAGCAGCAACACGCCGGCGACCACGGGCAGCGCTTTCGTCTCGGGGTCTCGCCACACCCCGCCCATCGCTCGCGCGAGCCCCTGGAAAGCCAGCACCAGCGGGATCACGTTGTCACCGCCGGCGTCGACGCCACCGGCGCACCGCCCTGTAGCGGTCCGCGGGTGCTCGTCACTTCGGTCGGGGCGCTCTCCATCGGCGGCGCCTCGCCCGCGGATGGCGTTCGAACCATCGGCGTAAAGGTCGGCCAGCGGCGCCGCAGTGAGGCCATGGGCGAAGACCGAGAGCCCGACCGTCAGGTAGATCGCGAGCAGGATCAGGTGCTCGTCGGGGAGCTTGACTCCTCAATCAAGATCACTGCAAAGACGATCGACGCCAGCCCGCGCGGACCGAACCAACCCATGAACGCCAGCGTCGGTGTCCGAGCGCGCGTGCCGAGCATCCCGATCGCAACCGGGATCATTCGCACGAGGGTGAGGCTGAGCACCGCGTAAATAACGAGCTGCCAGGTCAGCTCCCCAGTGCGGGCCCGAGCGGGCTCGCTCCGAAGAGCACGAAGGTGATGCCGTTGAGCGCACTACCGACCTCCTCGGTGAGCTAGTTGATCTCCGCCGGATCGCGCTTGATCGCAGCCGCGGAAGGCGATGCCGGCGACGAAGGCAGCGATGAACCCCGATCCGCCGAGAGCGCTCGCAATGCCGTAGGCGATGCAACGCCCGCGGCCGGAATCACCTGACGCCAAGCGCCGTCGATCAGATCCCGCCGACCGGCGTGGACCACGATCGCGCCGACCAGGAGCCCGCCCACGATGCCGCCGACGACGCCGTAGCCGATCTCCTCGAGCAGCAGCGTTCCCGCGCTACGGCCGTCGGCGATGTGCGACCCGAATCCGCGGCGGCAACGGCCGCGAACAGCAGCGGCACGCAGATTCCGTCGTTTAGCCCGCTCTCGACATTCAGGCCTTGACGGATCCGCCCAGGGACCCGCGGCTCGGTGACCACCGCCTGACCCAAAGCAGCGTCGGTGGGCGCCAGGATCACGGCCAGGATCACCGCCTCTCCCAGGGTCAGCTGGTCAAAGATCAACGCCCCCACAATCGCCCCGGCGCCGATCGTCAGCGGCAGGCCGATGCCGAACAGGCGCACCGGAAGTGAGAATCGCGCCGTAGCTTTCCGAAATCGATCCGCGAAGAGTCGAGAAAAGCACGAACGCCAGCGTCGGTCGGCCAGCGACCGCACGGCCCCGCTCGGCGCTCGAGATGTCGATCCCGTCGAGGACCTTGGGCCCCACCAGGAGCCCGATCGAGACAAACAGAATCGCCGGCGTGATCGGCGTCCCGGAAATTCGCTTCGAGACCGCAGCGACGGCGATCAGCACCAGCGCGATGATGGTCAGAGCCCAATCCATTCAGTTCACCCGAGCCGACCCTAAGAACAGGCGCACCCCGAGGGGGTCATCGTCCAGATCGGATGAATCTCGGCGGCCCGGGCGCGGAGCAGGAATTCATCCCGATTGGACGATGCGGCGCGTGTCACCTCGTGGTCCGATCCCGCAGACACCTGGAACGCAAGAGGAAGGGGACCCCCACCATGGCGATCTCCACGGAAGCATTGGACGCGTTCTCAACCCCGGCCACCTCCGACACGCGGATCGGCGAGCTTCGCTTCACCGACGGCGTCCCCGACGCCGAGACCGCGAACACGTCTACGACCACCTTGACCTTGTCCGCGGAGTCGAGGCGTTCCTCAACGCGTTTCAGGGTGTGTCGATGCTTCCGCCGGGGATTTCGCGATGCGGGCGTCGCCGACGGCGACGTCCTTCTGTTCTCGGGCCTGATGGATTCGCACTCCCTGTTTTGACCGGGAATGCGGACACCGTCTATTTCTTGAGCTTCGTCGACCTCAGCGACGGACCCGTCGTCTTCGAGGCCCCGCCGGGCACTCTCGGACTGGTCAACGACATGTGGTTTCGCTGGGTCATCGACGTCGGCCTTCCCGGTCCCGACCGCGGCGTGGGCGGCAGGTTCCTCTTGGTCGGACCTGACTACGACGGGCTGCTCCCCGAGGGCGGGTTCCAGGTCGCCCGCTCGACCACCGACGGCGCCTGTCTTCTCTGCCGCGCGTTCATGGAGGGCAGCGACCCGGCCCCGACGGTCGCGAGGATCAAGCACAACATGAGGATCTACCCGTACGAGCCGGGAACCTTCGGGACCACCATCGCGAGCTTCCTGTCCGGCGAGGCACCGCTGAAGCCGCTTACGACCCCGAGCCGCCAGGGTTCATCGAGGGCACGGGCAAGGAGATGAACACGCTGCCGCCGAACGACTTCTCGTATTACGAGCTGCTCGACGAGCTCGTGCAGTCCGAGCCGGCGTCTGCCCTCGACCCCGAGATCTCCGGCCATGCGCGGTCGATCGGAATCGTCAAGGGCAAGGAGTTCAAGCCGGACGATCGCATGCGCAAGATCCTGGAGGAGGCAGCGGCGCTCGGGAACGCGACCGCGCGCACGATCAGCACGCGCGCCAGGGCCGATGAGGGGTTCGCGTATTACGACGACGACCCAGATTCGCGATGGTTCAACCCGCTGTTCGCCGGCGGCTACAGCTGGATGGATCCGCCGCCCGAGATCACGGCGGACGGTGTCAAGCCGTATCCGGTCACCGGCGCGCGGGCGTTCAACTCGAGGATCGGCTTCTACTACATCGCCACCGGGGACTCCCCGTCGATGTGCATGCGCCTGACCGGCATCGGGTCGCAGTACCTGATGACGTTCTTGGACGCGAAGGGAGAGGCCCTGGACGGCGCCAACCACTACCGCCTCAGCCTGCCGCCGGACATTCCCGCGGAGCGGTTCTGGTCGATCACGCTCTACGACAACCAGACGCGCTCGATGCTCCAGACCGATCAGGGCTTCCCGCGCGCCGGTAGTCAGAGCTTTCCGTCGCCCGAGGCGACCGCCGACGAGGATGGATCGACGACGATCCACTTCTCGCCGGAGCAGCCAGACGGCGTCGATCGCGGCAACTGGATTCAGACGGTGCCGGACAAGGGATGGTTCCCGATCCTGCGCTGCTACAGCCCGAAGGCCTCGTTCTTCGACAAGAGCTGGCGGCCGGGGGAGGTAGAGCCGGTTTAAGTTGTGTTCCTAAGGGCCGTGGTTGGGCCCGCGCCCTGGCGTAGGATCGCCGAAATGGGCGCCACGGACACCCCTTTCGACCTCGTCGAGGTCAAGCTCAGTCCCCCATCGACTCGGCCGGGGACGGTCGCGAAGACGGACGTGATCGCAGGGCTGGGCGCAGCGGGCGTGCCGCTCGTGACTGTGGTCGCGCCGGCCGGCTACGGTAAGACCACCTTCCTCGCGCGCTGGGCCGAGGCTGATCCTCGTCCCTTTGCCTGGGTCGCGCTCGACGGCCGGGACGACGACCCGGTCGTCCTCCTGCGGTACGTCGCGGCCGGCATGCACCGGGTCGAATCCCTGGCGCCCGAGGTTTTCGACGCCCTGTCCGGCCCGAGCGGATCGAACTGGGCGAAACGCGTCGTCCGCCTCGGCAACGCGTTGGCAGCGCGCGAGCAGCCGTTCGTGCTCGCGTTCGACGACCTGCACGCCGTCAACAATCCCGCCTGCCTGGACGTGATCGCCGAGTTGCTGGAGTCCGTCCCCGCGGGATCGCAGATCGCGATCGCGAGCCGGGAGGAGCCGGCGCTGCCGCTCGGCCGCTGGCGCGCGCACGGCTGGGTGCGCGAACTCGGTCCAGCGGAGCTGCGGCTGGACGACGCCGAGGCGGAACTGCTCCTGCGGGCAGCCGGGATCGAGTTGGGCGAGGCCGAGGTCACCGAGCTGACGGAGCGCACGGAAGGCTGGCCCGCCGGTCTGTATCTGGCCGCTCTGTCGATCCAAGCCGGCTCTCCGAGCTCGGCGAGCGCCGCGGCTTTCACCGGCGACGACCGGTTCGTCGCGGATTACTTCCGGACCGAGCTGATCTCGCGGCTGCCGGACGGTGAGGCGCGGTTTCTCAAGCACACCTCCGTACTCGAGCGGATGTGCGGCGGACTCTGCGACTCGGTGGTCGAGTCGTCGGGGTCGGCCGATGTGCTCGAGCGGCTCGAGCGTGCGAACAGCTTCGTCGTCCCGCTCGACCGGCGGGGCGAGTGGTATCGCTACCACCACCTGTTCGCGGAGTTGCTGCGCAATGAGCTGGAGCGCGCCGAGCCGGACGTGGCTGCCGAGCTCAACCGCCGGGCGATGGCTTGGTGCGTCGCCCACGACCTGCCGGAGGCAGCCGTGGTCTACGGCCATGCCGCCGGCGAGACCGACACCGTTGCCGGTTTGGTCGATGCGCTCGCGCTGCCGACCCACTACGACGGGCGGATGGAGACCCTGGAGGGATGGCTCAGGTGGTTCAGCGAGGACGAGCTGAGGCGCTATCCCGCACTCGCCGTCCAGGGTGCCTGGCTCAGGGCATTGACCGGTCGCTCCGCGGAGGCCGAGACCTGGCTCGCTCTCGCCGAGGGGTCGTCGTCGACCATTCCGCTCTCGGACGGCAGCGAGACGATCGAGCCCTGGGTGGCGATTCTGCGGGCGGGCATGATGCCCGACGGTGTCGATCGCGCCCTTCTCGACGGCGACCTCGCGCTCGAGCAGCTCGCTCCGGCGAGCCCGTGGATGCCGGCCGCGCTCGTCCTCCGAGGCATGGCCCATGCGCTACTCGGCGCCACGGAGGGCGCGACCGACGACCTCACGGCGGCGGTCGCCGACGCCCGCGGCGCCACCCAGCCCGTGACCCTGGCGCACGCGCAGCTGGCGCTCCTTGCTGCCGGGCAAGGAAAGTGGAACGAAGCCGGACCCGCGGCCCGCGCGGCCCTGGAATTGGTCGAGGCGGCGGACCTCAGCGAGTACTCGAGCAGCGCGCTCATTTATGTGGCAGTGGCGCGTGTCGCGATCCACGAGGGGCGACATGAGGATGCCCGCGCAGCAATTACCAGCGCTCACCGCCTCCGCCCGCTGCTCGACTACGGCCTTCCCTGGCTCACTGTCCAGGTCGGGCTCGAGCTCGCTCGCGCTCATATCGCGCTCGCCGAAGCCGGCCCGGCCCGCACCGTCCTCGCCGAGGTAGAGCGGGTCCTCGAGCTCCGTCCCGAACTCGGCGTCCTGGTCGAAGACGCTCGCGAACTCCAGAGGCTTGTCGCGGCGACCTCCGGGCCGGACGGCGCCTGGGCGATGAGCCTGACCGGCGCGGAGTTGCGCCTGCTCCCGTACCTGGCCACGCACCTCACGTTCCCGGGGATCGCGAGCAGGCTGTTCATCTCACGTAACACCGTCAAGAGCGAGGCCGTGTCGATCTACCGCAAGCTCGGTGTCTCGTCCCGTAACGACGCGATCGAACGGGCCGTGGAGGTGGGCCTCCTTGACGACTCGATCTACCCGCGACGTTCAGATCTCATCCCGGAAGGATGATGCGAAGAGCGTCAGGACCTGCTCGCATGAGGGGCGCGATGGACGACCACAGAACGCACCTCCGCCGCCTCGCGGTCCACGACGACGCCCTCCTCAAGGCGAGCGCCGCTGAGGCGGGCTCTGCCGAAGAATCGGCGATCGACGAGCGGACGACGGAACTGGTGCGCGTCGCCGCGACGATCGCCGTCAACGCGGCATCCTCCTCGTTTCAGAGGGCCGTGGCACACGCGCTCGCGGCTGGCGTGACCGCCGAGGAGATCGTCGCCACGCTCGAGGCGGTGACGCCGGTGACGGGCGCCGCGCGAGTCGTCCAGTGCGCCCCGAAGGTCGCGCTGGCGCTCGACTACGACGTCGACGCCGCCCTGGAGCTGCACGACCCCTGACCCGCGCGGCCTCGGGCCTGGAGGCTGATCGCGATTTCATGCGATTTGGACGATGACCAGCGGTCCGGGCCGAGGTTCAATCGACTCAGTCAAGCGATTTCCGGCGGGACTTGCGCTTCCGCCGGACGCGCTTCACTCGCGAGCCGTCGGTCGGCGTCGCGGGAACTACGGCCATCACTCTGCGGGGGACTACGCATTGACAGCCGAACGGGCAGCCGCGATCCTCTTGGCCGCGAGGGCCACGCAAGCGGGGCGACCGGCCGAGCGGATGAGGGAGGTGCTGAGATGACGACGAAGTCCACGATGAGCGCGATCGAGGCCGATGTCGGGCGACGGCTGGGCGGGGCGAGCGTCGTCTTCGCGACGCTCGCGGTTCTGCTTGGGCTCGGTGCCGCGGTCGCCGGCGCCGCGTTCTCTGCGCCCGTCAACCTCTCCGTCGCCGGGCAGAACGCCGTTAACTCCCAGGTCGCAAGCGACGCCGACGGCGACGCGGTCGCGGTCTGGCAAGGCTACGACGGCTCGAACTACCGCGTCCAGGCGCGCTCGCTCTCGGCCGCCGGCGTTCTCGGGCCGATCAAGACGCTCTCCGCCGCCGGGCAGTTCGCCGATTACCCCCAGGTCGCGAGCGACGCCGACGGCGACGCGGTCGCGGTCTGGCACAACGACTCGAACTCCCGCGTCCAGGCGCGCTCGCTCTCGGCCGCCGGCGTTCTCGGGCCGGCCGAGAACCTCTCCGCCGCCGGACAGGAGGCATATTTCCCCCAGATCGCAAGCGACGCCGACGGCGACGCGGTCGCGGTCTGGCAGCGATCGGACGGCTCGAGCGACCGCGTCCAGGCGCGGACCATCTCGGCCGCTGGCGTCCTGGAGCCGATCAAGAACCTCTCCCCCGCCGGGCAGGACGCCGTTGGCGCCCAGGTCGCAAGCGACGCCGACGGCGACGCGGTCGCGGTCTGGCAGAACGACTCGAACTCCCGGGTCCAGGCGCGCTCGATCTCGGCCGCGGGCGTCCTCGGGCCGATCGAGAACGTCTCCGCCGCCGGGCAGGACGCGTCCGAGCCCCAGGTCGCAAGCGACGCCGACGGCGACGCCGTCGCGGTCTGGAAGCGCGCCGTCGGTGAGGACTACAGCGTCCAGGCGCGGACGATCTCGGCCGCCGGCGTCCTCGGGTCGATCGAGAACCTCTCCGCCGCCGGGCAAACCGCCGTTGGCGCCCAGGTCGCAAGCGACGCCGACGGCGACGCGGTCGCGGTCTGGCACCGCTACGACGGCTCGCGCTACCGCGTCCAGGCGCGGACGATCTCGGCCGCCGGCGTCCTCGGGCCGACCAGGACCCTCTCCGCCGCCGGGGAGAACGCCTTTCTGCCCCAGGTCGCAAGCGACGCCGACGGCGACGCGGTCGCGGTCTGGTACCGCTTCGACGGCTCGAAGGACCGCGTGCAGGCACGGACGATCCCGGCCGCCGGCGTCCTCGGGCCGATCAAGAACCTCTCCGCCGCCGGGCAGAACGCCAATGGCCCCCAGGTTGCAAGCGACGCCGACGGCGACGCGGTCGCGGTCTGGTACCGCCTCGACGGCACGAACAACCGCGTCCAGGCGTCCCGGGGGCCGTAGGCGTCGACCGCTGAGCGCCGGGCGGCCCGCCCTTCGTCGATCCGTCAAGCCGAAGCGGGTGAATCCTGGCCGTTTTACGCTCCCGCGTGATGCTGGCACTGCTCGTGGTCGCGCAAGGCGACAGCGGCACCGCGGAAGCAGCAAGTCTCGCAAGCCCAGACCACGACTAGATTCCGCTGATGAGCTTTGCCGTCGGCCCCGACGCGTACGACCGGTTCATGGGCAGGTATTCGGTGCCGCTCGCACCGAAGCTCGCCGACTTCGCCGACGTCGTGTCCGGTCAGCGCGTGCTCGACGTCGGTTGCGGGCCAGGCGCGCTGACGGCCGTCCTGGCCGACCGGCTGGGGGCCGAGGCCGTCACGGCCATCGATCCCTCGGAGTCCTTCGTGGCCGCCGCTCGCGGTCGTCATCCTGGGGTGACGGTCCAACGTGCCGCCGCCGAGCGACTCCCGTTCGACGACCGGGAGTTCGACGCCGCGCTGGCGGAGCTGGTTGTCCACTTCATGGTCGAGCCTGTCGCTGGGCTGCGCGAGATGGCGCGCGTTACGCGCGGGCGGGGCGTCGTCGCAGCGTGTGTATGGGATCACGGTGGCGGCCACGGGCCGCTGAGCCTGTTTTGGGACGCGGCGCGCGAGCTCGACCCCGACGTCCGGGACGAGTCGCAGCTCGCCGGCTCGCGCCAGGGCCACCTCGCCCAGCTCCTTGGCGAGGCCGGACTCGATGCGATCGAGGAGAGCAGCCTCTGGGTCGAGGTTGAGCATCCGAGCTTCGATGACTGGTGGGAGCCGTTCCTGCTCGGCGTCGGGCCCGCTGGCAGCTTTGCTGGTGGTCTACCCGCCGCGCGCCGGGATCGGCTGCGCGAGCTGTGCCGCGAGTTGCTGCCTCCGGCGCCGTTCCTGGTCAAGGCCCGGGCCTGGGCAGCCCGGGGTCGCGCATAACCACAGCGATTCTTCAATGGTTGTTCTTCCCATGCGGAGCAATCGTTTCGCTCATGACTGAGATAACACAAATTAGTGATATCTCTGAAAGATGTGCTATATTCGTCGCATGCTGCACGATGAACAACTCACCTTCGCCGATCACCTCGGCCGTTTCTACGCCCGTCGCTACGCGTTCCCGCCGATGGCCGGCCGCGTGCTGGGCTACCTGCTGGTCTGCGATCCGCCCGACCAGACGATCGCGGAGTTGAGCGAAGCGCTGCTGGCGAGCCGCAGCGCGGTCACCGGCGCGCTGACCGTTTTGGAGCGCACCGACGCGATCCGACGCTCGCGCGCGGCGGGAGAGCGGATGGATCGCGTCAGCGTGGACTTCGAGTCCGCCCAGTCACGGGGATTCGACGTCTCCGAGTACCGGGAGTTGGGCGACCTGGCCAGAGAGGGCCTCGAGGTGCTCAAGGACGCGTCGCCCGAGCGCAGGGCGACGCTGGTGGAGATGGCGGCGTTCGCAGACTGGCTGGTCGAGCGGATGGGCGTCATGCAAGAGGAGTGGGAGGCGCACCGTGAAGCGCTGCGCGCCTCGGGCGAGCTTGGCGAATAGATCTGCGATGCCCGCCGTCCCGATGAAAGAGAGGAGACAGCGATGAAATCGACATCCGCGATCGAGGCTCATGACCTCGGCAGAACCTTCGGCGACGTGGTCGCGCTCGACGGCCTCAATCTCGAGATCGAGGTCGGCACCGTGTTCGGCCTGCTCGGACCCAACGGCGCCGGGAAGACGACCCTTGTTCGAATCCTCTCGACGCTGCTCGAACCAACCTCCGGCCGGGCCGCCGTGCTCGGCCACGACGTGGTCGATCGACCGCTCGCGGTCCGGCGGCGAATCGGCCTCGCGGGGCAGTTCGCGGCGGTCGACGAGGAGCTCACCGGGCGCGAGAACCTGGAGATGGTGGGGAGGCTCTACCGGCTCCCGCCATCGGAGGCGCGCGCCCGCGGCGCGGAGCTGCTCGAGCGGTTCCGGCTCGACGACGCCGCCGACCGTCGCGCGGCGACCTATTCGGGCGGCATGCGGCGACGTCTCGACCTCGCGGCAGGGCTGATCGGCAGGCCGCCGGTCGTCCTCCTCGATGAGCCGACGGCCGGGCTCGATCCACGCTCCCGGCAAGAGCTGTGGGCCGCCATCGAGGAGCTACAGCGCGAGGGGACCTCGATCCTCCTCACCACCCAGTACCTCGACGAGGCCGACCGCCTGGCGCAGCGGATCGCGGTCGTCGACCGCGGCCGGATCTCCGCCGAGGGGACCCCGGCCGAGCTCAAGGCGGCGGTCGGCGGCAGCGTCCTCAGCGTCCGGCTTGCCGATCTGCGCGATGTCGACGCGGCGACCGACGTGCTGGCGTTCCTCAGCTCGGAGCCGCCGCGGGTTGACACCGCCGACGCCGAGATCCGGATCGCGATCTCCGACGCGAGCGCCTCCGCCGAGGCGCTGCGCCGGCTCGACGCGCGACGGCTGACGCCGGCCGCGATCGAGATCCAGCAACCGAGCCTCGATGACGTCTTCCTGACCCTCACCGGGCGGCCCGCCGAGGCCCAGCCCGAAGACGAACCCGTAAAGGAGGCAGCATGAATGCCACGACCGCGGTCGCTGAGCGCGACCGACTCACCCTCTCCGAGACCCTCGCCGACACCCGGGTGATGACGGCACGGCAGATCCGCAAGGTCCTGCGCAGGCCGATGTATGTCGTCTACCTGTTCGTGCAGCCGGTCATCCTCGTGCTCCTGTTCCGCTACGTGTTCGGCGGGGCGATCGACACCGGCGATGTCAGCTATGTCGACTTCCTGATGCCCGGGATCATCGTCATGACCGCGATATTCGGCGCCCTCACCACCGGCCTGGGGTTGACCGAGGACATCAAGGCGGGCATCGTGGATCGCTTCCGATCGCTTCCGATCGCACGGTCGTCGGTCCTCTTCGGCCGGACGGCAGCCGATCTGGCCTTCAACACCGCGACCTTGATCGTGATGGTCGCGATCGGACTCGCGGTGGGCTTCCGCCCGAGCGAGCCGATCTACGAGGTGGCGCTGGCGCTCGTCCTGGTTCTCGCCTTCGCCTACGTGTTCTCGTGGATCAGCGCGTTCGTCGGGATCAAGGTGCGCGACCCGGAGGCCGCCCAGTCGGTCGGCTTCATCTGGGTCTTCCCCCTCGTCTTCGCGTCCTCGGCCTTCGTCCCGACCGACTCGATGCCGGGGGCGCTCCAGGCGTTTGCGGAAGTCAATCCGGTGACGCTCGTCGTCGACGCGGCCCGCGCGCTGATGATCGGCGACGGCAGCGCGCTTGGCCCGGCGCTTGGCACGGTCGCCTGGCTCGTGGGCCTGCTCCTGGTGTTCGTGCCGCTGTCGGTCCGGGCGTTTCGCCGCGCTTAGACCTCACCGAGCGGCTAGGACCTTGGTCTTGAACTTCTCCAGCGTCTGCCCGGCGGCGTCGCGGACCGTCGTCTTGTAGGTCCCGGGCCGCAGCGGCTTGTGCTTCTTGAGCACGCCCGTGAACTTGAGCTTGTTCGTCCCCGCGCCGGCGGCGTAGAGGAATCCTCCGCGCTTCTTCAGCTTGCCTTTGCCCTCGGTCGGGCCGCGGAAGAGGAAGCTGACGTCGGCCGTCGCCGTGCTCTCGAACTTGAGCTTGAGGCCCTTCGCGGAGCGCGCGCGTTTGGCGGCGCCGCGGCCGGCCGACGATCGCGCCTTTGCCTCGGCGCCCGACTTTCCGAGCACGACGCACGGGATGCACGGCACGCCGGCACCGGGCTTCGGCAGGAACTCGTACTTCGCCTTGTCGAGACCGCTGATCGTCGCCAGCGGGGGCGTCGGGCAGGGCCCGGTCGCCGCACCGGTGTCGTAGCGCTGGATCCGGCTACCGCTGTAGGTCCCGTCGGGGTTGCCGAAGACGCTGTGGAGGATGTAGAGCGAGCCTGTGCAGTCGGAGCTGGCGAAGTCGACCGGGATGATCGTCGGCGAGCCGGGCGTGATCTCGACCGGGAAGGAACCGACCGGCTGGCCGCCGGGCCCGGTCGAGTAGGCCTGGATATTCGTGCTGGTGTAGTTGTCGGCGAGCAGATAATCGGCGGCGCCCATTCCGCCCGCTGACAACAGGCGGGCGACGTCGAGCGCGGTCACCCAGCCGCACCCGGCCCCGCCAGGGCAGGACTTGACCGCGAACGGAGCTCCCGCGAGGTCTGGCCCGTAGCGGTGGAGAAAACGCGTTTCGGGTGCCTCGGTGACCCCGGAGGCGTATACGTCGCGCTCGTCGTCGACGGTCGTCTCGAAGAAGGTCCCTGGCACGAAGCCGCCGTTAGGGGTACCGACATAGGGCGTCGAGGCGACGACCGTCGGGGTGCCGGTGACGACCGCGTACTCGTTCAGGACGGGCGCCCCGCCGTCGTACTCGGGGACGTAGAAGTGGTTGGTCGAGTCGCTCGACATCCCGCCCTTCTCCCCCTTTGAGATCTCCCACTCGCCGAGCAGGCCGCCGTTCGACGTGTACTGCCTGAGCACCTTGTTGCCGGCGATGAACAGGCGCCCGGCGGAGTCACTGGCGATCGGCCTCCCGTCGGGGATGCTCTGGTCGAAGATGGGTGTCAGGTCGGGATGAAACTTGAGCAGGCCGGGATTCTCCGACCCGCCGGTCGCATAGAGGTTGCCGAATGGGTCGGTCTCCAGCTCCGAGAGGCCGACCGTGTCGCGCTCGGCGACCATCTGCGGCGCGACGAAAGGCACCTGGGCGCTCGCGTTGGCTGCGGCGAGGCTCAGGACCCCGATCGCCGCGATGGTCATGACGGCGCCCCTCGTCCTGCCCCCACGCAAACGCGAAATCATCGACCCCGTCCTCCCTCCGCAAAATGCTGCCCCGAGGAAGAGCCTATCGCGCGGGTCGCGAGTCTGGCTTGGGTACCTCAGAGGCCTCCAGCCATGCTTGGCCACGGCGCCTGGCCGTGTGCCTCGCTCAACGCAACGACCTGCAATAGCGGATCTCGTCGACGGTCAGGCCCCAGACCTCGTCCAGACGGCGGGAGCCGTCCGGGGCCCAACCGTCGAGCCGGTAGAAGCGGTCCGCCCGCTCGTTACCGGCAAGGACCCATAAGCTCGCTTCGCCGTAGCCCTGCAGACCCAAGCGAGCGCGGGCTTCCTGGATCAGGGCGCGGCCGATTCCGCCGCTCCAGCAGGCTGGATCCACGTAGAGGGCCAACAGCTGCCCGGCTCCTGGTCGGTCGTCGTCCCCACACGATCCGATGGTCGCGAACCCGCAGACGGCTCCCCGCTCGACCGCGACGATCGTCTCCGGGTCCTGTGGCCCAGGCTCACCAAACGTGTACCGCTGGGCCCGGTCCTCGGGTCGGAGCCCATCGAGGTAATCATCGGGCAGCAATCCTCGATAGGCCACCTGCCAGGACCGCACATGGACAGCGGCCACGGCCGCGGCATCTGCCGGCTGTGCCGTTCGCAGCGCCACGGAGCTACGTCACGGCGCCGGCATCGGCAAGAACCGGAGCATGGCGTCGGTCGCCGCGGCCGGGTTGTCGATCGGGACCCAGGTCTTGGCTCCGGGAACGGGGACCAGCGTGGCGCTGGGGAACTCGGACGCGAGTCGTTGCGCGGCGGTGATCGGAAAGAAGTCGCATGACTCGCCCCAGATCAGCAGGGCCGGCCGGTGGAACCGCGGGATCGCCTCGGCGGCATCGAGGAGGAGTTGCGGGCGGAGGCCGGCCAAGGCTGCGACGAGATCGTCGGCCACCCGTGGGTCACGTCGCGCTGGCCCGAAGAACGACTCGGCACGCTCATCGTCAAGTCCGCTCGCGGCGACGCCGGAGACGATCTTGCGCCGGCCGTTCGACGATCGAAGCTGTAGCCGAAGCAGTGCTCGGGCGAGGCGAGGGAGGGCGCGACACACCGCCGCCCCCTTTCTGAGCGCGTCCGGTGGGAACTGGTCGTAGTTGTCACAGTTCGTCAGGACGAGACGGCCCACTCGCTCGAGCGCCGGATGACCCGTGTCCAGCGACAGCAGGAGCAGCCCACCGGCCGTGTCGTTGGCGACGACCGTGGCATCTTCGACGTCGAGCAGTTCGAGGCAGTCGAGCAGCAGCCGAGCCAGCGAGGTGGCCGATCGGTCCGCCCCCGGGGTCAGCGGCCACGGATGCGCACCCAGCGGGAGGTCGATCGTGATGCAGCGGTAACGGTCCTCGAGCGCGATGACGACGTCGCGCCACAGATCATGATTCGCGAGCGCGCCGGCGAAGAAGATGAGCGTCGGCCCTCGGCCGGACGATCGCAACGCCAGGGGCCCGAGCCGAGTTTCGAGTCGTTCGGATAGCTGCTCGTGGTCCATCGGGCTTCTCCTTCCTACTTGTCAGGGTGCGTTGAAGCAGGTCCAGAGCTCACGCGCGGCATCGTCGATCGTGTGAACCCGGCCTCGTAGTCGGCGGTCTTGACGTCCTGGTGGAAGCGCTTGTGCACCCAGTGGCGCTCGCCGAGGAGGTCCACCTGGCCCCACCGCCCGGACACCGGGCCAAGCTGAGTCTGCCGCGGCAACGTGCCCACCAGCGACGTGGGCTTCGCACCGCCCGATGGCTTGCTGCTCTCCAGCACGTAGATGGCGTCCTGCGTGACCGCCACGCAGCGGTACTTGATCCAGAACATCGTGAGTCCCGTGAGATAGGTGATGAGGAAGAACCCGGGATGGGGCGCGGCCTGACAGATGAATGCCTGGCGGATCTGGCTGCCCGGGGGCAGGAACGGCCCACAACGCTCGGCCAGTATGTCCCCCGACGTCACGGCGTGAATTGCCTCCTGGGGATGGCCCGGGCGGACTGTAAAGACCAATCTTCAACCCGGGCATAAGGGAGCCGGCGGGACCCGAGACAGGCGCATGAGCCACCCCTTCGGGCCTTCCGAGCGTTTCGTGTTTGAAGCACTTGCAGGTGGGGATTAGAGCCGTGCCTGGGGGTCACGCGTTGCGGCCCGTGAGAGGGCCGCGAGGGAGGTCCGGTTCATGAGAAGTAGTGCCCGCAGGGCGGCGATCGTCGCGGCGGTGCTCGTCGTCGCGATCGCGATCGCAGGTGGCGTCAGCGTCTTCGCAGGAGACACGGCAAGCGACGAGGCGGCGCTCCAGCCCGTCCCACGGGGTGACGACGGCGGGGTCGAGCATCGCATCGACGCGCTGATCTCTCAGATGACGCTGGAGGAGAAGCTCGAGCAGATCCAGCTGCTTCCGGACTTCCTGGTCACCGACGACGAGGTGCGCAACGGGCTCGGCTCGGTCCTCAGCGTCACGGATCCAGCGCGAATCCGCGAGCTCCAGCGGATGGCGGTCGAGGACTCCCGCCTCGGGATCCCGCTCCTGTTCGCCTTCGACACCATCCACGGCTTCCGCACGACCTTCCCGATTCCGCTGGGCACGGCCGCGAGCTTCGACCCGGATATGGCGTTCGCCGACGCCTCCTTCGGCGCGCGCGAGTCGGCGGCCTTCGGCCTGAAGCAGACCTACGCGCCCATGGTCGACGTCTCGCATGAGCCGCGGTGGGGCCGGATCTCCGAGGGCGGCGGCGAGGACCCGTACCTGAACGCGGTGCTCGGCGCGGCCCGCGTGAAGGGGACCCAGGGATCGGACTACAGCGCTCGCGACAAGCTGGTTGCGAGCCCGAAGCACTTCGTCGCCTACGGACAGCCCGAATCCGGGCGCGACTACAACACGACGGACATGTCGGAGCAGCGCCTGCGGAACATGTACCTGCCGCCGTTCAAGGCGGCGATCGATGCCGGCGCCGACACGCTGATGTGCTCGTTCAACGCGATCAACGGCGTTCCCGGCTGCGCGAACGACTACACGATGAACCACATCCTCAAGCGCGAGTGGAACTTCGACGGCTTCGTCGAGGGCGATTGGACGGCGGTCAAGGAGCTGCGCGCCTGCCCGCCCGTGAACCCGGATGACGGCGAGTGCGGCCACGGAATCGCCGCGGACGGTCCCGGCGCTGCGGCCGCGGCGCTCAACGCGGGGGTCGACTCGGAGATGACCAGCACCCTGATTCGCGATTTCGGTGAGCAACTACTGCAGGACGGAGTGATCTCGATGGGTCGGATCAACGACGCCGTGCGCCGGATCCTCCGGGTCAAGTTCCGCGCCGGCCTCTTCGAGCACCCCTACTCGCCGTACAGGCCCGCCGCCGCGGAACGGCAGATGCTGCGGCCGGACGCGGTCAGGGCCGCGCGCAAGGCAGCCGGCCGGTCGATGGTCCTGCTCAAGAACGACGGCGTGCTGCCGCTCGACCCGTCGGCGACGACCGCCGTGATCGGGCCGCTGGCGGACAACCAGCACGACATGCTCGGCCCCTGGTGGGGAGTCGGGCGCGATGAGGACGCGGTTACCGTCTTCGACGCGATTGCCGAGCGCAGTCCCGGTGCGACGTATGCGCAGGGCTGCGAGCTCTCCAACGCCGAGCCGCCCACCGACGACCCCGAGGGTTGCACGTCCGACGCCGGGTTCGCCAGGGCGGTGGCGACCGCGCGGCGCGCGGATCAGGTGGTGCTCGCGCTCGGCGAGACCCGCGAGATGAGCGGCGAGGCCGCGGCGCGCAGCACGATCGACCTGCCGGGTCGGCAGGAGGAGCTGCTCGAGGCGGTCGTGGCGACCGGGAAGCCGGTTGCCGTCGTCCTCTTCAACGGTCGCCCGCTGACACTCGAGGACATCGTCGACGACGCGCCGGCGATCCTGGAGGCTTGGTTCCCCGGCGTGCAGGCCGGCCCGGCCGTCGCCGACGTGGTCTTCGGCGACGTCAACCCGGGCGGCAAGCTGCCGGTGACCTTCCCGCAGCGGCTGGGCCAGGTTCCGATCTACTACAACCACGAGCAGACGGGCCGACCCTGCAACCCGGACGCGAAGTACGTCTCGCGCCACCGCGACATCCCGAGCTGCGCGCCGCTGTTCGAGTTCGGATACGGCCTCAGCTACACGACGTTCGACGTCACCAACCTCCAGCTGAGCTCGTCAAGCGTTCCGAGCTATGGCAGCGTGAGGGTGTCCGTCGACGTGACGAACACCGGTGAGCGCACCGGCGACGACGTGGTGCAGCTCTACATCCACGACCCGGTTGCCAGCATCTCCCAGCCGGTCCGTCGCCTGCGCGGCTTCGAGCGCGTGACGCTCGAACCCGACCAGACCCAGACGGTGCGCTTCAAGCTCGACGGAAGCGACTTCGGCTTCTATGACGAGCGCGGCAAGTTCGTGGTCGAGCCGGGGGTGATCGACGTCTATGCCGGGGACAGCTCGAGCGCGGACATGACGCAACGGCTGACCGTGACGAGGTAGCGGCTCGTGAAGCGCCTGGGCGTCATCGCCGCGCTGTGCGTGGCGCTGGCGCTGCCCGCGGGAGCGTCGGCGACGGCATCGGGCGATCGCGATTCGCTGCGCGAGTACGCCAAGGCGACGTGGCGCTCGTTCGACGCGATGACCGATCACCACACCGGCCTGCCGGCCGACATCCTGCACGCCGACGGCAGGACCGAGCCGCAGACGTCGGCGACGAACATCGGCGCCTACATGTGGAGCGCCGTCGGCGCGGAGCGGCTGGGGATCATCGGCCGCCGCGAGCTCGCCGAGCGCATGCGGGCGACGCTGACGACCCTCGAGGGCATGGAGCGCCATCAGCCGAGCGGCCAGTTCTACAACTGGTACGACCGCACGACCGGCGAGAAGCTCACCGTCTGGCCGCCGACGGGGGCGCCGCTCACACCGATCCTCTCGTCGGTCGACAACGGCTGGCTCGCGACGGGGCTGCGGATCGTCGCGAGCAGCGTGCCGGAGGTCGCCGACCGCGCGCGGGCGATCTACGCCGGCATGGACTTCGGCTTCTACTACCGGCCCGAGGACAACCGGATCCTCTTTCACTACGTCCCCGACACCGGCGCCGAGGCGTGCTGTTACGACACGGTCATCAGCGAGAGCCGGATCGCGAGCTACATCGGGATCGCCAACGGCCAGATACCGGACAGCGAGTACTTCGGCACCTGGCGCAGCTTCCCCGACACCTGCGAGGGGGCCGGGCAGGAGACCCGGCCGGTCGGCCGCTGGCGGACCTACCTCGGGGTGTCCGTGTTCGAGGGCGCCTACCGATACGCGGGCACGCTCGTCACGCCCTCCTGGGGCGGGAGCATGTTCGAGGCGCTGATGCCGGCGCTGTTCGTCCCGGAGGAACGCTGGGGCAAGCGCAGCTGGGGCGTCAACCACCCGCTCACGGTCGCCGCACAGATCCACCACGGGCTCGAGGAGGCCGGCTACGGCTACTGGGGCTTCTCGCCGGCGAACGTCCCAGAGGGTGGCTACCGCACCTGGGGCGTGGACGGGATCGGCATGGACCCGAACGGGTATGCCTCCAACGAGGACGGCACCCTGATCGATCACGGCTTCCCCGGTTGCCCGGATCGCGAGCCTCACCCCGACCCGCCCCAGTCCGCCTACACCAACGGCGTCGTCACCCCGCACGCCGCCTTCCTCGCCCTTCGCTACGCGCCGGCGGCGACGCTCGCGGATCTCAGCCGGCTCGCCCACGACTTCCCCGGCCTCTACACGGACCGGGGCTTCCGCGACAGCGTCAACGTGCAGACGGGCGCCGTCTCGGAGTCCTACCTGTCTCTCGACCAGGGGATGATCATGGCCGCGATCGCCAACGAGCTCGGCGACGACGTCCTGCGCCGGGCCTTCGTCGGGCCCGATGTCGAGCACGCGATCCGGCCGCTGATCGCCGTCGAGCGTTTCGGGGCCAAGCCATAGGCCGGAGCGGCGGTCCCGGCTGCGTGAATCGGCGGGCCCCCGGGTAGAGGCCGGAGGAGCATGACGATCGACCGGGCGGTGCCAAACATCAGGTCGCACCGCAGGGACGAGACCCGCGATTTCTTCGTCGACCTGCTCGGCTTCGAGGTGGCGATGGACCTGGGATGGGTCGTGACCCTCGCATCGCCTACCAATCCCTCGGCCCAGGTGACGATCATCGCGAACGACGATCCCGCCGCGCCCGGTATCTCGGTCGGCGTGGACGATGTCGACGCGGTCCACGCCGACGCGGTGGAACGTGGGCTCGAGATCGCCTATCCGCTGCGCGACGAGGAGTGGGGCGTCCGGCGCTTCATGCTTCGCGAGCCGGGCGGGACGATCGTGAACATCGTCTCCCACCGCTCAGAGTGAGGTCGTTACAGACTAGGTTGTGACTCGTGCAGAGTCGCCGCGAGACGAAGCGCAGGCTTGCCAGCGGGGCGGCGAAGTACGTGGTCAATCCCGTCGTCCGCGGGCTGTTTCGTCTCGGGCTCCCGGCCCCGGGGACTGCGATCCTGGAGACGACCGGCCGCAAGTCCGGGCAGCCGAGACGCAACCCGGTCACGAACGGCCTCGACGACGGCGTGTTCTGGATCGTCGCCGAGCACGGTCGCCGGGCAAGCTACGTGAGGAACATCGAGGCGAACCCCCGTGTCCGCCTTCGCATCGGTCGACGGTGGCGCACCGGCACCGCCCGGCCGGTCCCCGACGATGATCCACGAGAGCGACTGCGGTACATCGGCTCGAGGCACCCGATCGCGAGGCTGAGTACGGCGACCGTACGCCTCATGCAGACGGATCTCTTGACGATCCGGGTCGACCTCGACGCTGAGGACCGCTAGCACCGAATCGCGCCTGCGCCCGGGGCCGCGGTCACTTCCCGCTCGGTGAGGTGGCGCGCCGGTGTTTTGAACGTTCAAAGTGGGGTAACGCCGGCTCTTGAACGATCAAAAGAGGGGCGTCGGCGTGGCTCGCAACGAAGCGCAGGACGGGGGGCGACCGGAGTCGGTCTCCGTCCGACCGACGATCGAGGACGTCGCTCGGGCCGCGAACGTCTCGCGCCAGACGGTCTCCAACGTCATCAACGCCCCGGAGCGCGTGAGCGAGCAGACCCGCCGCGAGACCGAGGCGGCGATCGAGCGGCTCGGCTACCGCTCGCACGCGATCGCCCGCAACCTCAGGCAGCGCTCGTCGCGGCTCATCGGCTACCGGGTCCCGCCGGCCCAGCGTGGCGCCCTGCATCCGGTGCTCGACGGCTTCCTCCACGCCCTCACCACGGCGGCCCGGGCGGCGGGCTACAGCGTGCTCCTGTTCGTTCCCGACGAGGATGCGGACGAGGCGACCGTGCACGAGGAGATGCTGCGCACGAGCACCGTCGACGGGCTCGTGCTCACCGACACCACGCGGCGCGACCCGAGGATCGAGTTCCTCGCCAGCCGGGAGCTCCCCTTCGTTTCCTTCGGTCGCACCGATCTCGACATCCCCCACTCCTGGGTCGACGTCGACGGCGCCGTCGGCACCGCGGCGGCGGTTCACCACCTCGCCGGGCGCGGGCATCGCCGCATCGCCTACCTCGGCGTCGACAGCGAGTTCCGCTTCGAGACCGAGCGTCGGCGCGGGTACGCCGACGCCGTCGCCGCCGCCGATCTCGACCGCGACCCGGCGCTCGCCGTCCGGGTCGCCGACGACATCGCGGCCGTCGAGGCGACCCGCCGGCTCCTCGCCCTCGATCCGCGGCCGACGGCGGTGGTCGCGAGCACCGACGCGCTCGCGCTCGGGGCGATCCGCGGAGCGCAGTCCGCCGGCGCCACGGTCGGCAAGGACGCGTTCGGGATCACGGGCTTCGACGACACACCGATGGCGGCGCTGACGGCCCCCGCGCTGACGAGCCTCCGCCAGCCGCTCGACGAGGCAGCGCGCGTGCTCGTGCGCCTGCTCGCCGACCGGATCGCGGGCGAGCCGGCCGAGGGCGTGCTGCTGGCGCCGCAGCTGATCGCGAGGGAGAGCGCCTGATTGACCAAGCAAGCCTGTGATGAGGAGGATCGAATGAGGACCCAGAGCACCGGACCGGCCAGAAGCCGCACCGCCCTCGTGACCGCCGCGATCCTGGCTCTCGCGGCGCTGCCCTCGCTGGCCATCGCTCGCCCGGCCGCCTCCGGCCTCGAGCGGTCGACCGACGAGGCCCTCGCGCAGAAACGCTACGTCGCGGCCGGCGATCGCGCCTATGCGATCGGGGCCGAGGACGGCAGCTTCCCGCCGATGGGCTGGCACATCCGCGGCGAGATGGGCGGCATCTGGGCGCACCCGATCAAGCTCCTCGACGGCTACTGGTTCTCGGTCAACGGACGCTGGCTGCCGGCCGCGACGCGCTTCACCAGCGGCGCCGGCTACACGCGCATGACCTTCCCGAGCACCCGAGGCCTCGGCGTGAGGGCGCTCACCTTCTCGCCCGACGGCAGTCCCGTCGTGCTGGTCGGCCTGCGGCTGACCAACCCCTCCCGTCATCGGAAGCCAGTTTCGCTGGCCATGGACAGCCGCAGCGAGCTGATGGGCGCCTATCCGTGGGGCGGGACGACGCCCACCGCGGGGGAGGTAAACGGGCCCGACGACGGGTCGTTCGACCGCGGTTCCGGCCTGCTCGAGTTCACCGAACCCGGCAAGCCGTGGTTCGCCGAGGTCGGCGCGAACGTCGATCCCGTCGGGGGCGCGGTCGGGAATCGGTTCTGGGGCCCGGTCCCGAGATCGGAGCGCCCGGACTACCTCGAGAACGGCAACGGCACCGGAGCCCGCCTGCGCTGGGAGCTGCACGTCCCGGCGCACGGGACGACCACGCAGTGGTTTGCCGTCGCGGGGTCCGACCGGTCGGCCGGCGAGGCCAGGAGCGCCCTGCACAACGCGCTTGCCGATCCGGCGGCGCTGCTGCGGCGCAAGGTCGGCTCCCGCCTGCGGCTGCTCGGACGCACGCGGGTCTCCCTGCCGGACCGGTCCCTGGAGGTCGCGTTTGACTGGGGCAAGCTCAACCTCGCCGACCTGAGGCGGACGGTCTACGACGCCGACATCCGCGACGTCGACGAGGGCCGCGCCTACCCGCAGCCGGTCGCGACGGTGCCGAAGCTGAGTGGGATCGGCGCCGGCTTCCCGGACTACCCGTGGCTGTTCGGCACCGACGGTGCCTACACGGCCTACCCGCTGATCGTATCCGGGCAGTGGGACACCGCAGAAGAGCATCTGCGCTCGATCCGCGACGTCTCGCGGATCGTCAACGGCGCCACCGGCAAGGTCGTGCACGAGGTGGTCACCGACGGCTCGGTCTACTTCGGCGCCAACGACGACGCCGGGAACACCAACGAGACGGCCGAGTTCGCGAACGCCGTCGCGCTGGTCTGGCGCTGGACCGGCGACGACGCCTTCCGCGACGAGATGTACGACTTCGTCGTCGACGGCATGCACCACGTCACCGGGGCCCTCGACGCCGACTCCGATCTGTGGCCCGAAGGCAACGGGATGGTCGAACGCACCGGGATGGGCTCGGAGAAGCTCGATGTGACCGCATATACGTGGCAGGCGCTCGGGGCGCTCGCCGACATGGCGACGAGCCGCGGCGACGTCGTGACCGCCGACTGGGCGCGCGCCGAGGCACAGGCGATCGAGCAGCGCTTCGACCCGCGCTGGTGGCTCGCCTCCGAAAGCCTCTACGCCGACTCGCTCTGCAACCCCGGCGACGGGGGCGATCCGGGAACCAACGTCTGCACGGAGCCCGACCAGCAGCTCGAGCAGGGCCACTGGATCAACGCGACGCCGATGGAGGTCGGGCTGGCTCCCGCGGGCCACGCCGGCGCGGCCCTCGACCGGCTCGAGTCACCTGCCCACACCGGCGACTGCGGCCTGTTCCACACCGCCGCGGGCGGGGGGCCCGACGGCGTGGGCGAGCTCAAGTGCTGGACCCTCGGCAGTGCGGTGATGGCCGTCGCCGAGGCCAACTACGGGCGGCTCGGCGCCCGGCAGGCGCCCTACTACATGGACGCGATCGCCAAGACGCTGGACCTCGAGATGCCCGGCGCGCTGCCGGAGATCATCCCGAGCCCCGAGTACGACCCGTTCGCGGACTTCCGCGACCGGGCGATGTTCATGCAGGCCTGGTCGTCGTACGGCACCCAGTGGCCGGTGATCGCCGACTTCCTCGGGGTGGAGCCCAACGTGCCCGCCGGCCGGGTCGCGGTGGTGCCCGACGTGCCCGACGGGTGGCCCGGTCTCGCGGTGCACGACCTGCGCGTCGGGGGTGGCACGGTCGCCGCGGCGGCCGAACACACAGGGGACCGCTACGTGACCAGGGCCGAGGCGCCTCACGGGCTCGAGCTCGTGCTGGGACACGTGCTGCCGGCCGGCGTCGACCCGGCGTCGGTGCGACTCGACGGCGAGCCGGTCGCCTACCGGCTCGCGGACACCGATCGCGGCCGTGAGGTCCTGGTCGAAGCCGGAGCGGGCGGCGGCCACGAACTCGTGGTGACCACGAACTGAAACAACGAAGAGGAGAGGACCAGATGTTGAGATACCTGACAGCCCTCGTGGCCGCCCTGGCTTGCCTGGGGCTTGCCGCCTGCGGCGGTGACGACGACGAAGGTAGCAGCGCCCCGGAGGGCAACACGCTCGAGCCGGCGCAGGCCGGCGATGCCTCGGGCAACGTCACGTGGTGTATCGGAAAGGACACCACGGGCGCCTTCACGGCCGCGGTTGACTCGTTCAACGAGACGAACTCGGGCGTGACCGCGGAGCTGCTCGAGCTGCCAGAGGAGGCGGACCAGCAGCGCGAGCAGCAGGTCCAGCGCCTGGAGGCCGAGTCCGACGAGTGCGACGTGCTCGGCATGGACACGATCTGGACCCCGGAATACGCCGCGGCCGGCTGGCTCTACGACCTCACGCCCGTGGTCGAGGAGCGCGCGGACGAGTTCATCGCCTCGACGATCGAGACGGCCACCTACGAGGACAAGATCTGGGCGATCCCGTTCAACACCAACGCGGGCTTCCTCTTCTACCGCACCGATCAGGTGCCCGAGCCGCCCGATACCTGGGAGGAGGTCTACGACACCGCGGAGCAGCAGGACGGGCTGATCTACCAGGGCTCGGCCTATGAGGGGTTGACCGTCAACTTCCTCGAGCTGCTCGTCAGCGCCGGCGGCTCGGTGCTCTCCGAGGACGGATCCACGGCCGAGATCGACTCGCCCGAGACCCGCGAGGTGCTCGAGTTCATGGCCGGTGGAGTCGAGAGCGGCGCGGTGCCGAAGGCGGTCACCACCTACGACGAGGAGGGCTCGCGCCGCGTGTTCGAGTCCGGCCGCGTGACGTTCATGCGCAACTGGCCCTACGCGTACGCGCTCGGCAAGGAGTCGCAGATCGCCGACGACTTCGACGTCACCCCGCTGCCCGGATTCAGCGGCGGCGAAGGCCACGGTGCGCTTGGCGGCTACAACCTCGGGATCTCGGCGTTCACCGACAACCCCGAGGGGTCGCTCGCGTTCGCCGAGTTCCTGGCCACCCCGGACATCCAGAAGCAGATGATGATCGACGCGTCGCTGCCCGCCACCCTGAGCTCGGTTTACACCGATCCGCAGGTGGAAAAGGCGCTGCCGTTCGCGCCCGATTTGCTGACCGCGGTCGAGCAGGGCGTTCCGCGTCCGGTGTCCCCGGTCAATCCGGAGATCTCGCAGGCGATCTACGAGAACGTCTATGAGGTGATCAGCGGCCGGATGAGTCCCGACGAGGCGGCGGTGGCGATGAACGAGCAGATCGAGGAGGCCCTGCAGAGGTTCTAGGAAACGCAGAGGCCGCAGATGGAGGCGAGGACAGCCCGGGGCCCGCTCCCTGGACGCCGGCGGCGCTCCGCACTCAGTGCGGAGCGCCGCCTCGGTGCCGCGATGCTGGCGCCGGCGCTGGGGTTGATCGCGCTCGTCGCCGCGTACCCGATCGGGTATGCAGTCTGGTTGTCGCTGAACGAGTACAGCGTCATCACCCCCGGGCTCTCGCGGTTCGTCGGCTTCGACAACTACAGCGACGCGCTCGGCTCATCCGAGTTCTGGGAGGCGATGCGGACCACGTTCGTGTTCACCGGCATCTCGGTGACGCTCGAGCTCGTGATCGGGCTGGCCATGGCCCTGGTGATGCACGAGGCGTTTCGTGGGAGGGCGCTGCTGCGGGCGGTGGTCCTGATCCCGTGGGGGATCCTCACCGTGGTCACGGCGATCATCTGGCGGACGATGTTCGAGCCCGATCTCGGGTTCGTGAACCCGGTGCTCGACGCGCTCGGGCTCCCGGGCGCGGGCGTCGTCTGGCTCGGCGAGCAGGGCTACGCGCTGGCGGTGATGGTCCTCGCCGACGTCTGGAAGACGGCGCCGTTCATGGCGCTGCTGCTGCTCGCCGGCCTGCAGGGGATCCCGGGGGAGCTGAATGACGCGGCCAAGACCGACGGGGCGACCACCTTCCAGCGCTTCTGGAGGGTGACGCTTCCGCTGTTGCGGCCGGCGATCGCCGTCGCGCTCATCTTCCGCACCCTGGACGCGCTGCGGATCTTCGACCTCCCCTACGTGCTCACCAGGGGCGCCAACGGAACCGAGACCGTCTCCTTGATCGCCCAGCAGGAACTGGTCACGAACCGCAACACGGGGCTCGGGTCCGCGCTCGCGGTGCTCATGTTCCTCACCGTCATGGGCGTCTCCTACCTCTACATCCGCTACGTCGGCGGCAACATCCGGGCGCTGACCGAGGACGAGCGGTGAGCACCGTCGCCGTCGAGAGGCGGGGGTTGGGCGACGCCGGTGAGGAGGCGGCGGTGCAGGCCCGCCCGCCGCGGCCGCGATTGCGCCGGCTCCTGCTCTGGCTCGCCGTGGTCGCGATCGTGATCTTCTGCCTGTTCCCGTTCTACTGGGTGCTCAACACCTCGCTGAAGACGGGCCCGGACCTCTCGACCGGTGGGCTGCTGCCGCCGAACCCGACGCTCGACAACTACTCGTCGGTGTTCGAGAACGCGGACTTCACGATGGCGCTCCGAAACAGCGCGATCATCGCCGGCGCGGTGACCCTGCTCTCGCTCATCTTCGGCTCGTTCGCCGGCTATGCGCTCGCCCGCCTGAGGCTGCCGCGCAAGTTCCTGCTGCTCGGAATCATCCTCTCGATCTCGACCTTTCCGCCCATCGCGATCGCGGCGCCGCTGTTTCAGCTCTGGACCGACATCGGGCTCTACAACACCTATCTCGGCCTGATCCTGCCGTCGCTCACCTTCGGGTTGCCGCTGACGATCTACATCCTCGCCTCGTTCTTTCGCGAGATCCCGAAAGAGCTCGAGGAGGCGGCGCTGATCGACGGCGCCACCCGCTTCCAGGCCTTCCGCAAGGTGATCGTGCCGCTGTCGGCGCCGGGCGTCGTCACCGCCGGCCTGCTCACCTTCATCTTCGCCTGGAACGAGTTCCTGTTCGCGATCACGCTCACCAGCACGCCCGATCGCCGCCCGGTGCCGGCGGCGATCGCGTTCTTCACCGGCAGCTCGCAGTTCGAGGTCCCGCTGGGGACGATCAGCGCCGCCTCCGTGGTGGTCACGGTGCCGTTGATCGTGCTCGTGATCCTGTTCCAGAAGCGCATCGTCGCCGGCATGACCGCGGGAGCCGTCAAGGGTTAGTGGTCCACTGGATGGGCGCCGTAGAAACGAGGGTGCAGGGACTCGACGAGCTGCTCTCACCGGAGGGCTGGCCCTACGCCAGCGCCCTGCCGGTGGAGCCCGGCGACCCGGGGCGCTTCCACGCCCTGTTCGGACGCGACGCCCTGATCACCTCGCTCGCGGTGCTTCCGGCGCGGCCGGAGGTCGCCCGCGCCACCCTGCGAAAGCTGGCCGGCCTGCAGGGTCGCGACTCAGATCCGGCGACCGACGAGGAGCCGGGCAAGGTCCCGCACGAGTGGTGGCCGCGGTCGCCGGCGCACCTGGTGGATGCCGGCTGGCCCGTCCGCGACGGCGAGCTGCGCTACTACGGTTCGGCCGACTCAACGTCCTGGTTCCTCGTCGTACTCGCCTCGCTCGCGGACCGGGGGCTCGAGCGTGAGCTGGAGCCGGCATGGCGGGCGGCGGGTGGGTGGCTCGCCGCCGCGCTCGACCGGGGTGGTGGCTACGTGCGCCACGGCCCCCGTCGCGCTTCCGGCGGGCTCGCTCAGCAAGGGTGGCGCGACACCGTGGACCCCACCGCGCCCGAGGGCCACGGCGGCGGCATCGTCGGGCCGGACGGTCGGGCGCCGGCGCCACCCCTTGCCGACGCGGACACCCAGGCGGTGGCCGTCGCCGCGTTGCGCGCGATGGGCGCGCTCTCGGGCGAGTGGGGGTGGTGGCGCCGGGCGGCAGCGCTCGCCGGGGCGATCGAGGCGGGCTTCGACGCCGAGGCGGTCGCCATCGACGCCTCGGGGTCGATGGTGCCGGGCGCCGGCTCGCATCTGGGGTGGCTGCTCTGGGCCGGGGCGCTCGAAGGATCGGCCCGTGATCGCGCGGCCGACCGCCTCTGCCGGCCGGATGTGCTCACGATGTGGGGACTGCGCACGCTCTCCGCCGACCACCCGCAATTCGCGCCCGCCGCCTACCACCGCGGTTCGGTGTGGCCGTTCGACTCATGGCTCGGGTGGGGTGGTCTGCGGGCAGCGGGGGCGAGCGAGGCGGCCGAGCGCTTGCGCCAGGGGGTCCTCGAGGCCATCGCGGCGCTGGGGCGCGCGCCGGAGCTCTACGCCGTCGGGCCGGCCGGGCCAGAACCGGTCGAGATCTCCAACCGCGTCCAGGCGTGGACCGTCGGCGCCCGCTGGGCGCTGGAGAACTGTTGGGATGGGCGCTCCGAGCGGGTCTTTACCCCCTCGACCCCTGGGCGGTGATGGCGAGATTGTGGAAATCGATGTCGCCGTCGGTCTCCCTGCAGAACAGATCGAGCGTGTGAGTCCCGCTGCCGCCAAGTGGGATGGTGCGGGCCGTCAACGCCACGGTTCCCTCGGAGCCTGCGGGATGGGTGGGGGTTCCAGTCCCTGAGACGTCGGCCTCGCCGAGCTCCTGCACCGGGCCGACCTGGATGCCGTCGAAACGCAGGTTGCACTTTCCCTGGACGAGGTTCGGGTTGTCGGAGCCTGAGTTCGCCCCGGCGAGGTCGTCGAACTTGAACGTGTCCCAGGT
Source organism: uncultured Solirubrobacterales bacterium (assembly GCA_963842795.1). Classification (GTDB taxonomy): domain Bacteria; phylum Actinomycetota; class Thermoleophilia; order Solirubrobacterales; family 70-9; genus WHSW01. Next base: position 31,700 of record CAWJHV010000028.1, read on the forward strand.
GCCTGTGGCGTGGATGGTGATCGGCCCGATCGCGCCCATGGTGACCGTGGTGGAAACACAGGCCGAGCCGGTGCCGCCGTCGTCGTTGCAACTGGCCGCGAAGCCGGTGCCGGTGACCAGGTTCGCCGACTCGTAGTCGATGTCGAGGCCCGTCACGCTCTGGTTGAGGATGTCGGCGCCCGTGAGCGACTCGTCCTTGACGTCGGCCGCCCTGACCTGATTGTTGCCGATGTCGAGGCTCCTGACCTGGCCGTCGACGATGTCGTCGCTGAACACGGTGTTGCTGCCGTCGAGAGCGATCGCGGTTCCGCTCGTCGCGAACAGGAAGATCGCGATGTAGCCGACCACGTTCGACCGGACGTGGTTGCCGATGCGTGTACCCATTTGTCCCTCCTGGACCGAGTGGTGGATGGTGCCCTCCCTGGCATGGGGGCGCAGCATCCGTAACACAGGAGTAGGCGTCGGTCAAGCCTCCGCGGCCGAGACACGCTCGACGAGCTCGGGACCGCAGGTGCGCCTACTGCGCGCCGGCCGAAGGCCCGTGGGTCCGGTTCTCGGCGACGTCACCCTCGCCGAGCTCTCGCGCGAGTCGTTGCCGGGCACGAAAGAGCCTCGTGCTGATCGTCGCCTCGCGCGTCGCCAGCGCCCGGGCCGCCTCACGGTGCGAGAGGCCCACGATGTCGACGGCGATCAGGGCGGCGCGGAAGTCCTCGGGCAGGGCGGCGATCGCCTCGAGCGTCTCGTGCTGCTCGAGCGCGACCTCGGGGCCGGCGAGCGTCGATTGCATCGCGGCACTCTCGTCCGGCGGCAGCTCGGTCGTGCGCGGGCGCCGGGAGGCGGTGCGCAACGCGGTCAGGTAGGTGTTCTTGAGCGTCCGCAGCAGGTAGGGGGCCGGGTCGTCACGCCGCAGGGCCCGCGGGCGGGCGAGGACCCGGGAGAAGGTCTCCTGAACCAGGTCCTCCGCGTCGTGCGCCGAGCCGCACATCGCCCACGCCGCTCGGTAGAGGCGATCGATCAGCTCCGGCGACGGATCAAGCCTCATCCGAGCCGTGCCCCTCGGCTCAGCTCGCGACGTTGGCCGTGGCCATGATCCGCTCGACGTTCTCGGGCGCGAAGAACTCGGGCGCGGGCAGCGTGCTCGCCTGCACGCTGACGAACGCGTCGATCGCCTCCTGGTTGCCCTGCATGGCGGCGAGCAGCGCCTGCAGCTCGGGCGGCGGCGGCACCAGCTGCGCGAACTCGTCGGTGAACTCGTAGACGGGCAGCGACTCGGCGTCGCGGGCGCGCTGGTAGTCGCTCATCCCCCGCTCCCATGAACGCCGCCCCGCGATCGAGTCGTGGATCGCGGCGGCGGCCAGCTCGGCGTCGCGAAAGGCGTCGTTGATGCCCATGCCCGTGATCGGGTTCTTGTGGTAGCCCGCGTCGCCCACGAGCGCCCAGCCGGGGCCGAACGGCTTGCAGAAGAACCCCGGCAGGTCGGCCGAGCCGACGAACTTGGACTCCCGGCTTGCCGCCCGCACCCGCTCGGCGAACTCGGGAACGAGATCGACCGCCGCGAAGAAGCTGGCCTCGATGTCGCTGCGGTTCGCCTTGAACTCCTCGATCGGCCAGCCGAAGGTGAGCGCGGTGAGGTCGCCGTGGGTGGGCCAGGTCGCCCAGCCGCGCCTGTGGTCCGCCCTGAGCGTGCTGGCGAAGTCGTCGACCGGCAGGTCGCTCCAGTAGGCGTAGTACATCGCCATGCGCGACGGGAGCTCGTGGTAACGGTCGGGGCTCACCGCCTTGGCCACGAGCGAGTGCCTGCCGTCGGCGCCGACCACGACGCCGGCGCTCTCGGTCATCGAACGTCCTGCGTCCGAGCGCCCGCGGATGCCGGTCACCCGCCCGCCGTCGAACAGCAGCTCGTCGACCGCGAAGCCCTCCCGCAGCTCGACGCCGGCCTCGACCGCAGCGTCGACCAGGAGCTTGTCGAGGACCGTGCGCCGCGGCGCGTACGCGTGCGCCACGCCCTCGATCGGCCGCGGGGAGCCGGAGAACGCCAACGGGCCGAGGTCGAACGAGTACGTCTCGATCGGCGGGCAGCCGGTCGCCTCCAGACGTCCCAGCAGGCCCCAGCGCTCAAGTGCCGCGATCCCGGGGGGATGCACGAGGTGGGTCGACATCGTGTCGCTCGGGAAGCGCGCCTTGTCGAGCAGCAGCACCCTGTGCCCCTGCCGCGCCAGCAGCATCGCCGTTGGCGAACCCCCGCAGCGCGCGCCGATGACGATCGCGTCGTAGCCGGGCGAGCTCATGCGGCACCCCCGGCGGTCCGCACGCGCTCGGGCTCGAGCTCGGCGAGCACGGGCCGAAGCGCCTCCACCAACTCCTCGGGCCGCTCGACCGGGGGGTCGTCGGCGCATCCGTCGATCACGCTCAGCGGCCACCCGTAGCGGTCGCTTGCCTCCTCGGCGATCGGCAGGGGGACCGCGAGATCCTCGCGTCCCCAGATCAGGGTCGTCGGTGCGGTGATCCGCGCGAGCTCCGCCGGCGGGATGGGCGAGATCGCGAAGTGCTCCATCAGCGCTCCGGCGGCCGCCTGCACGCCCGGCGTCCGGGCGCGCTCGACGTTGTAGGTCGTGAACGCATCCCACTGCTCGCCCATCCCCTCGCGGACGCGATCGAGGTCGTACGCGCAGTAGCGCCAGAGATGGTCGTGGGTGCGCTTGTTCGGCTGCCCCATGAACTCCTGCAGGGCCGCGCCGAACTCGGGCGCCGGCGCGAACGGAGCGAGTCCGAGGGAGTCGACGAGGACGAGAGCGGCGAGCCGGTCCGGGTGCTCGGCGGCGAACCGGGCGGCGATCGCCCCGCTCAGCGCGTGGCCCACCACGGCCGGCGGCGACGTGCACGTCCGCTCGACCAGCTCCGCGAGCCAGTCCACCGCCCGCTCGGCGTCGAGGGGCTCGCCGTTCACCTCCGAGGCGCCATGCCCGGGGAGGTCGGGAGCGATCACCCGATGGGACCCGGCCAGCCCGGGAATCGCCCGGACCCAGTGGGAAGCGTTGGCGAACGGCCCGTGGAGCAGGACGACGGGCGGGCCGTCGCCGCCCTCGAGGACGTTGGTCGAGACCCCCGCGAGCTCGAGCCGCCGTTCGCGGGCCGGCAGCTCCGCCTGGAGCCGCTCCCGGGCGGCCAGGGCCTCCGTCGCTTCGTGTGCGTCCATCGTTCGCTCTCCTTCGTGGTCGGTCGCTGACGAGGAGGGCGACGCTACGAGCGAACGGGCCGCGTTTCATCGCCCGGATTGACCAACTTCCCGGAGTGGGACACGTGGTCAGAACTGACCAGGCGGGGCGACCGGGCGAACTCCGACAGCAGCTCGGCCACTCGTTCGGGGTCGCCCAGGTACGGGACGTGCCCGCCGGGCAGCACCTCCAGGCGGGCGTCCGCGAGCAGGCGGGCCGTCATCTCGCCGGCCTCGGTCGTGCCGACCGGGTCCCGGTCGCCCCAGATCACCAGCGTCGGTGCGGTCACCGCTCGGAGCTCGTCGGCGCGCACCCGAAGCGCGCGCCGGAACCCGAACGGCGAGATCGCCGCTCGGAGCTCGGCCAGGTTCGTGGCCGTGGCGACCGGGTCGTTGCCGGCGACGACGAGGGCGTCGATCAGATCCGGGTAGCGCACGATGGTGTGCTGCTCGCCCATCGACGACATCATCCGCACGACCGCCTTGCGATCCGGTTTCGCCACGCGCGTCAAGACGTCTCCGAGCACGGGCATGGCCATCAGTCGCAGCGGTAGCGGCGGACGGGTGCCGGGCAGGAGCGGGGCCGAGCCGACGAGCGCGAGCCCGCCGACGCGATCGGGACGAGCGAGGGCGTACCAGAGCGCCCAGGTCCCGCCCATGGACTGGCCGGCAACCACCGGCCCGTCCAGCCCGAGCTGGTCGACGACCTCGTCCACGAACGCGACCGCGGCGTCTCGGAAGCGCGAGCGCGGGACGGGAGCGGGCTCGCTCAGGCCGAACCCCGGCCGATCGACGGCGATCGCCCGCACTCCGCGGAGATGCTCCAACAGAGGGAGCAGCGACAGCGAGGACGTGCCGCTTCCGTGCAGGAACAGGACCGGCGGGCCGGCGCCCCTCTCGACGACGTGGATGCGTCCGGCCGGGCGGGTTTCGAGCTGACTGCCTCGCGCGCCCGAGGCGGCGAGCATGCGCTCGTGGACCTCGAGCACCTCGCTCGAATGACTGTCGCCGGGCGCCGTTCGTGCGTCCATCACGGTCTCCTCTCTCACCGGTGGGTATCGAGGAAGACGCTACGAACGGAGCCCGCCGCCGGCATCGCTCACATCAACCAACGTTCGCGGCGGGGCCCATGGTCAGAACTGACCACGGCCAGCCGATGGCGGACGTCTCAGACGAGCTTTTTCGAGAACGCGAACGCGCTTGCTGCGGTGCGTGAGGAGACGCCCAGCTTCGCGTAGATGTTCTGGAGATGGCGGGCCACGGTGTGCTCGCTCACGACCAGCGCATCGGCGACCTCCCGGTTGCTGCTCCCGCCCGCGACCAGGCGCAGGACCTCGACCTCGCGGGCCGTCAGGCCGTGCGGGTCGCGCTCCGGACCGGCCCCGGTCCGCGCATCGACGCGGGCCAGGTCGGGGGCTGCCCCGAGCTCGGCGAACGTGTCCCTCGCCGCCTCAAGCTCGAGCGCCGCGCTCTCCTCGTCGCCGAGCGCCCCGCAGGCGACCCCGACGAGCTCACGCGTCCGAGCCGTCTCATACGGCGCATCGAGCTCTTCCCAAAGCCGCTGGGCGCGCCGCAGCGAGGTCGCCGCGGCGTCAGCGGTTCCCGACTCGAGCTCCACTGCACCGCGAGCGTGCTCGGCCATCGCGTCGAGTAGCGCAACCTCCGCGCCGGCCGCGGTTCGCTCGAGCTCGCCGCAGGCCTCGCGGGCCGCGTCGAGCTCGCCGCCCGCGAGGGCGATCTCGACCCGGGCGGGCAGGTGCCGCGCGCGGTCGAGCGGATCGGCCACCTCCGCCAGCGCCCGGCAGATCCCGGCCGCCGCTGCCTCGCGGTCGCCCTCGACGAGCCGCAGCAGGGCGAGGCCGGGCTGCGGCTCGGCCCCGCAGAGGCTCGCCTTCCGGTAAGCGTCCTGCGCGGCCGCGAGCTCCCCGCGCAGGCGGTGGACCTCCGCCTCGCGATAACGCGCCAGGCCCTCGTTGTGCGACGGGGCGGCCGCCTCGGCACCACGCGAGAATCGCTCGCGGGCGCGCTGCGCCTCGGCCAGGGCGTTGAGCCAGGCGCCCTCCAGCTGCATGATCTCGGCGCGATGCACGAGGCAGACGCCGGAATGGGCCACCATCTCCGGCTGCTCCTCGCACCAGCGCGTCAGGGCCGCGGTCCAGTCGCGCGCGCGGCGCACCTGGTACACGCTCTGGCAGAAGGCGATCGTGTTGCAGTAGATCAGCCCGGTGACGATCGGTGAGAGCTCGCCCGAGGTCACCGAGACCATCACCTCGTCGATGAGCCGCAGGCCCTCCTTCGTCCGCCCGAGGAGGACGAGGGCCTGCCCCTGCTCCTGCACGGTGAGCGCGACCAGGTCCCTGTCTCCAAACCGCTCGCCGATCGCGGCGGCCTCGGACGCGGCCGCATGGGCTTCGTCGTGGTCGCCCGCCAGCTTGTGCTCGAGCACGACCGGGGTCAGGAGATAGCCGCGCTCGACGCAGTCCGACTCCACGCGAGCGAGCAGGCGTTCGCCGCGCGAGAACCATCCGGCCGCCCGGGGCCCCTCGCCCGCGAGCATCAGGGCGATGCCGAGCCAGAACGCGCATCGAACGGCGCGCGTCAGCTCCCCGGCCCCGGTGTAGGCGTGGTGCGCGCGCTCCAGGTCGCGCAGGTAGTCCGCGTCGCGACCGACCATGTAGGCCGAGTTGGCCAGCAGCTCGAGGTCGCGGGCCTCTAGCGCCGCCTCCCCGTCGGCACGGGAGAGCTGCTCGTAGGCATCTGCCCACGCCCACGTCGCGTAGGACTCCCGCCCGCGTTCGAGCTCGGCGGCTCGATCCATGTCGCTCACGTTACGACCTCGGGCCCCGATCGGCGGCGAAAGCGGAGCGGGGGTCAGCGCCCGAACCCGCCGGACAGCACGTCGACCGGCTCCGACCACCGATGCCCGCCACCGAGCACCGACGCGCGCACGCGGGCGCGGCCCTCGTCGAATCGCGCGCCGTGGCGTGCCCGCGCGCGTACGGCCCAGTGCTGCACCGTGCCCGAGCAGCGCCCGTGCCACCGCCCGCGGGCGCCGGCGCCGGTCGATGCCTGGTCGATGCGGATCGCCACCGTGATCGTCCCGCCGCTGCATCCGATCGGTCCGGTGACCCGCACCCGCCGGCCGTCGCCGGCCCGGGTCGCCACGGGGTCAATCGTGTTCCCGATGATGTCGGGTGCCGGGCGCGCGGCGGCCCCGCCGTCGAGGGCCGCGGGTGCGTCGCTCGCCGCCGTGGCCCCCGCGACCAGGGCGATCCACGCGACGGCGACGGCGGCGGTCGTGGAGCGAGTGGCGATGTGCGCGCGCGGCGACGGTGACATGGCGATCCTTCGGGTCGGAGTCGAGTTCGTTCGACCCCTGAGACTCCGCCGCCGGGCAGATCTTCCCGCCCGGAATTCAACGGTCGACCGACCGACCTCGCCGCCACGCCTCCTTTGCGAGATCTTTGGAAAGGTCGACATCGCGACGGGTTTGAACACACTCGCCGGGGGCCAGGTAGGACAACAGGCCAAATCCCCCTTCACCCGAGGCGATGTCCGAGGAACCCGTTTCCGATCCATCCCGTGAGCACGTGCCGCTCGGTGAGTTCGACGCGGCGCGCGTCCAGATAGCCATCTCGCCGCTGCCGACCGTGTTCGTGTTCGCGCTCGGTGCGATCGACGCGCGCGAGGAGGCTGCGGGGGCGGGGCCGCCGGAATGGAAGCGTTCGGTGCGCTCGCATCTGCGCAAGCGCGACTTCGCCGCGCTCGCGCCACTCGGCGATCCGCGGATCGGCACCTTCCCCGACGTCCTCGCGGGCGTTCGCGCCCCGGGCGTGAGCTCCTTCGAGGACAGCCTCGAGCTGATCCTCGATTTCGACCTGGACGAGTTCGCGGTCAGGGTCGACGAGACCTGGGGCCGGCAGCGCCCGGCTGACTCGTGGATGTCCGTGCGCCGCGATCCGGAACGCTGGCGCCACGACTACGTCGAGGCCATGCGGCGCGCGTGGCTCGGGATCGAGCCGCTGTGGGAGCGCTCGCGTGGACTGATCGACCGCGAGGTGGAGCGGGTCGGTGCCGCCGTGGCCCTCGGCGCGGGCGCGCAGTGCGTCAACGAGCTGCATCCGCGCAGCTCGATCGCCGACCGCGAATGGCGCTTGCACATGCGCTTCCCACGGCCGAAGCGCTGGAAGCTGTCGAAGGAGTTCGTGGTCGCCCCGCTGCTGGTGGAGGACGCGTCTTTCGTCTCCGACGACGACGCGGACTCGCTCACCCGCATCCACTACCCGCTCCAGGGCGCCTGGCGGGCCTTCGACGGCGAGCGCCCGCCGCCCGCGTCGCTGGAGGGCCTGCTCGGGGCGCAGCGAGCGCGCGTCCTCATGCACCTCGAGCGCCCGGCGACGCCTGGAGAGCTCGCCGAGGTCATGTACGTGACCCCGGGCGCGGCCACCTATCAGCTCGGCGCACTCGAGTCGGCGGGCCTCATCACCCGCAGCCGCGCCGGTCGCAACGTCGTCGTCGAGCGGACGGACCTCGGTACATCGCTGCTGGCGCTCTACACCGAGTAGCTGGGATTCACAGCCGGCGCCCCCCGCCGGCCCCGACCAGCGCGTCGGCAATCGCCACCGCATTCGGCACGAAGGCCTCGATCGCGGCGCCGCTCGGCCACCCTCCCGCGCCCTGCGGTGTCGCCAGGTAGACACAGGCCTCGCGGCCGTGGGTCGAGAGGCCGAGGCCGTGCTCGCCGGCGAGCTCGAGGGCCGTCTGCGGCAGCCCCTCGCCGAAACCGGGGACCGTGACGTCGTCGGCATCGACCCAGGCGCTGGGCAGCTCGGCTGGAGTCTCGACCACGACCGCGGTGTAGCTGCGCTGCATGTCAACGGAGCTCGAGAACTCCAGCCAAGCCAGCTCGCCCTGCCGGTCGGTGCCGGGCAGCGGCCCGGCGAGCACGTCGCTGGCGGTCCCGGGCAGGGGTAGGCGGATGTGGTTCGCGTGGAACTCGGCCGAGTCCTTCGCGCTCATTCCGTGCTTGTCGCCGAACTGCTTGACGCTGTCGTCGGTCATGCCCCCGGCGAGCTTCATGACCAGGCCGATCAGACGCCCGTGCTTGCGGCCCGTGGCACGTGCCTTGTGGGCCGCGGCGCTGTCGGGGCTGGTGCCGCCCCGGCTCACGCCGGCCTCCTCCAGAACCTCGTCGCGGATCCGGCTCGCAGCCCGTCCGCCCGCGTCGCCCAGCAGGTCCAGGTGCTCGAAGTCGACCTCGCCGTCGGCTCGGTGCTGGCCGCGGTACTGCGGGCACTCGCAGGTGAAGACGCCGCCGTCGAGGCGAAAGCCGAAGTCGACCGGAGTGTTCGAGGCGAGCCAGTCGATGAAGCTCGGCGGGAATAGTTGGCGCAGCCAGGCGTGGTCCTGGCCCTTCGCCACCTCGACGATGTAGCGGCGATCCAGCTCCACCGACTCGAAGCCGCCGACGTCGTCGCGCGGGCGCCTGTCGCCGGCCCAGTAGAACAGCGCCGGCTCGAGGCCCTCAGCCCTCACCGAGAGCATCGGCAGGTAGCCGACCGACTCAGGGATCCGGCAGACCATGATCGTGTGCTGGCCGGCGACGTTCATCCCGAAGGTGCTTCCGTAGACCGCCTGGTGGCGAAGCCGGCCCTTGGCTCCACCGGGCAGCTCCCCGGCGACCGACCATGCGGCGAAGCGCACCGGCCCGCGCTGGGCGCGCGGCAGCGGCTGACCGGGCCAGGTCAGCTCCGGGCGAACAGTCAGGCCGCGCGCGGCCGCGTACTCGCGGAGCTTCGCCTCGGTGCGCTCCAGTCCCTCGATCGCCCCCGCCTCGTCCATGTACGGACCCTATCCCGGGGTCGTCGGCTGACCCCGGGAGCACCTGGGCGTATCCGCTTGACGGCTTGCGCGACCGGTCGGTCCGGTTTAGGGTCGGAGCAGTCCAAGCTGATGCCGGCCGCGTCGGGCGGCCGGGGGGAAGGCTGTGATCACGATTTGTCGTTTCCGTCTCGTCGCGGCTGCGAGCTGCTGGTGCTCCGTCCTGCTCGTCCCGGCGATGGCCTGGGCCGGCGGCGATTCACGAGAGCCGGCGCTTGAGAACGCTTCGCCCGCGAGCCCGGCCGAGGCCGACGGCACGATGGGAAGTGCTGCTCCTCGCGCCGTGCGCCAGGGCTACCTCGTCCCGGACCCGGACGCCTATGACGCTGCCAAGACGGCCGGCCTGCAAGGGGACGGAGGCGGGAGTGGGGCCGACACGGTCGCCGCCACACTGGCTCCGGTCGTCACCCGCGGCTGGCTCGGCATCAGCGACTCGACCGCCGCTTTTCCGGACTCGACGAGCGCCGTCGGGACAAGCCGTTACATCGAGCTGGTGAATCGCAAGTTCGCGATCTACAACAAGGCGTCGGATGTGCCGATCGCGACCGGGGCCCTGAGGACGCTCGCCGGACTGGGGACGACAAACGTCTTCTTCCCGCAGATGATCTGGGACCCGCAGACGCGGCGGTTCTACTACGCGATGAATGCGATCGTCTCCGCCGCCGACAATCGAATCGCCTTCGGCTGGAGCAGGACCGCGTCGCCGGACAACGCCTCAACCGACTTCTGCCACTACGAGATCGACTACAACGACTTCTTCCCCGATTTCCCGAGGCTGGGGGATACGCGCGACTTCCTCCTCTTCGGGGTCAACACCTTCACCGGGGGAGGCGGCTCCGCCGGCAGCGACGTGATCGGGGTCGGAAAGCCTGGCAGCGGGCCCGCCTGTCCAGATTCCAGCACGTTCCCCTTCGGCTTCCAGCAGGACGTCCGTTACGAGGGCGACTCCCGCGTCTCTACCCCGGTGCCTGCCAACCAGACCGACAGCTCGGGAGTGGGCTGGATCGTGACGGGGTCCACCGGTTTTCCCTCCAACTTCCTCGGCCTGCTCAGGGTGACGCGGGACCCAACTACCGGCAATCCCGTCTTCCAGACTCCGGTGTCGAGAGGGGTGCCGGTGCCCCTTCACACCGCCCCCGCCGACGCGCCGCAGAAGGGCTCGACCGTCCTGATCGACACCCTCGACGGGCGGCCGACGCAGGCGGTCTCGGCGATCGATCCAGGCCACGCCGACAAGGTCGGGATCTGGACCCAGCACACCGTCGCCGGCCCCGGGGGGCGCTCGGAGATTCACTGGTATGAGATCGATCCGATCGCCCTCACGGTGTTGCAGTCCGGGACGGTCTCCAGTCCCACGCTGTTCAACTTCAACGGCGCAATCTCACCCGACCGCGCCGTGAACGGCACGGTCAAGTCCGGCGGCGACGGCATGGTGCTCGGGTTCAACTCCTCCGGCACGACTGGAGCCGGAAAGGCGGGGTTCCCGCAGGTGCGGATGGTCTCCAAGGTCGGTGCGGGGGCGCAATCCGGCCAGAGAGTGGTGCGCAACTCGCCCGGTCCCTACAACGGATCCGGCTGCGCCGGGAGCCCGGTTACCTGCCGCTGGGGCAGCTACTCCGGTGCGACGCCGGATCCCAACCCCCCGGGCGGCACCAACCGGGTCTGGCTCGTGAACCAGTACGGCTCCGGCGGCACATCGACCTCCCAGGCCAACTGGCGGACCTGGAACTGGGTCGCCACGCCCTGAGCTGAGCCGGCCCCTACAGGTAGCCGGACCCGCGCCTCGCCCCCGGCGCGAGCGGTGCCTCGCTCCCGATATTCGGGAGCGAGGCACCTCTCGATCCGCCGCCCGCCCGCCCCGCCCATGGCTCAGCGGTCGATCGCGACCCGTGCCGTGGTCGCCTCGGGCCCGCCGAGCGAGAGCTGGATCTCGAGCCTCCCGCCGCGGTCGGCGCGCACGGTCGCCGTCCGGCCGCCGTCAATCGTCACCGTGTGCCGGGAGCGGGGGCGGAAGCCTGGCGCCGTGCGCACGATCGCCTCACCGGCCCCGCTCAGCTCGAACCCGTGCCGGCGGGCCCGGGTGAGGGTCGAGAACTCCTGCTCCGGGCGCGCGATTCGCACCCGCCAGCCGTAGACGCGATAGCGGGCCTCGGCGCTCGTGTAGGTGAGCGGCCGCGGCCGGGGCGTCGCACGCTCGAAGGTCCGCATCATCACCGGCAGCGCATCGCGAAGGTCGCGCTGCCAGTAGGACCAGGAGTGGGTCCCCGGCCCGTAGTCGTCGTAGCGGTGGGCGATGCCGAGCGCTAGCAGGCGCTCGTGGAAGGTGGTGGTCATCGCGTGCACCTGCTGCTCGATCACGTCCGGGGGCGAACCCTGGCGGTCGTACGGGCCCGGGTCACCGTTACCCGTGTCGACCACGAGTCGCATCCCGCGCAGGTTCGCGGCCAGGTCGACCGGGTTGTGGGCGCGCCAGACGATCTCGTTCGCGACCCGGTCGCCGAACGGGTCGTTCGGCCCGGCGCCGTCGGCGGTCGCCTCGGCGGCGATCACGAGCGGCACGAACTGATTGCCGACGATGTCGACGGCGCCGGAGAAGCTGGCGGCGAACGCGAACAGGTCGGGATGTCGCGCCGCGAGGCTGATCGCTCCGAAGCCGCCGGTCGACAGCCCGGCGACGGCACGTCCCTCGCGCGTGCCGATCGTTCGGTAGTGGGCGTCCACCCACGGCAGTAGCTGGCGGACGTCGTAGGTCTCCCAGCGCGGCGGCCCGCCGGCGCCGCCGTTGAACCAGTCCGCGTTCCAGCCCCCGGCTCCGTCCTCGGGCATCACGGTGATCACCGGCGTGCCCTTGGTGATCGCCTCCGCATCGCCGACCTCGGTCCAGTCGACGTAGCTGCCGAAGCCGCCGTGGAGAAGGAAGAGGACCGGGTAACGGCGCTTCGGGTGCGAGTCGTAGCCGCCCGGGAGCAGGATCCGCGCGTGGACCGGCTCCGCGAGCGCCGGGGTCGTCATCGTCAGGTCGTAGAGCCGCGGGCTGAGTCGGTCGATCGAGCTGACGTCGATCGCGCCGGCGCCCGCGTGCGCCGGCGGCGCGGCCGCCAGGGCGACCGCCACGGTCGCGAGCATTGCGCGAAGGCCGGTGATAGTGGCGCTCGGCATCGGGCGCCACCCTAGCCAAGCCGGCCTTTCGAGACCGACGCTCCGTCGAGGCAGCCCGCCCGTCGTCAAGCGATGCGGCGCCAAGCCGATCAACGAGGCAGAGGCCTGGAGATCGTTGAACTTGCCCCGCATCGGGAGGATCGGTGCTGCGGTCGCGTCGCTGCTCGCGACGGCCGCGGTTCTCGCGGTTGTTCCAGCGGCGCACGCCGCGCCTCGATGACGTTCGCGTCTACCGCAGAGCGCTGAGCGCCGCCGCGATCCAGGCGGACATGGGCATCGGCCTCTAGGCCGCGCCGGAGCCGGCTCACCCCAGAGCGTCCACCGGCTTCGCGGCCTTTTCGGATTGAGCTGCCAGCCGTAGGCTTGGCCTGCGGCGATGTTCGGGCTTCCGACTGGCACTGTCACATTCCTCTTCACCGATGTCGAGGGGTCGACTCGGTTGCTCGGGAGGCTTGGCTCCGACCGATACGCCGCCACGCTCGCCCTGCATCACCGCCTCCTGCGCGCAGCCTTCGCGGCCCACGGAGGCGTCGAGATCACCAACCAGGGAGATGGCTTCTTCGCCGCGTTTCGGAGCGCGGGTGACGGCGTGGCAGCTGCGGCGGCGGTCCAGCGGAACCTGGCCGCGCAGGAGTGGGCGGAAGGCGAGGAGGTCCGCGTGCGCATCGGAGTTCACACCGGTGAGCCCCTGGTGTCCGGCGAGGACTACGTCGGAATCGACGTCCACCGGGCTGCCCGAATCTCCGCCTCGGCGCATGGCGGGCAGGTGGTCCTATCGCAGACGACGGCCGACCTCCTCGGCGAGCGGCTCCCGCCGGGTGTTTCCGTACGCACCCTGGGAGAGCGCCGGCTGAAGGACCTCACCCGTCCACAGCGGCTCTACCAGCTTCTGATCGAAGGCCTTCCCACCGAGTTCCCGCCCTTGATGACGCTCGAGCTCCGGCGGACGAACCTGCCCGCGCAGCCGACGCCGCTCGTGGGTCGCGAAGGCGAGCTGCGTGAGATCGGCCGACTCCTCGATCGGGACGAGACGCGGCTGCTGACGCTTACGGGCGCCGGCGGGACCGGCAAGACCCGTCTCGGGCTCCAGGCAGCTGCGGAGGCGATCGACCGGTTTCCCGACGGCGTGTATGTCGTCTTCCTCGCGTCCGTGGCGGAGCCCGGCGCCGTGCCCCAGGCGATCGCCGATGCGCTGGGGGTGGCGGAGTCAGGGTCCTCGCGCCTGGACGACCTCCTCGCCGACCACCTCAGCCAGAGGCAGCTCCTAGTCGTGCTGGACAACTTCGAGCATCTGCTCGGCGCCGCATCGCGGGTCGCTGAGCTACTCGAGTCGGCGGCCGGGCTGCGGCTGCTGGTGACGAGTCGGGCCCCCCTTCGCGTCCGGGCCGAGCGCGAGTTCGCGGTCCAGCCACTGGGCCTGCCGGACCCACGCCGACCATCGACTCCGGACTCCCTGCTGCGCTGTGACGCGACGTCCCTTTTCGTCGAGCGCGCCCGCGCTGTCGACCGCGACTTCGTGGTGACGAGCGAGAGCGCGGAGGCGATCGCAAGCATCTGCGCCCGGCTCGACGGGCTACCGCTCGCGATCGAGCTGGCGGCGGCCCGAGTCCGGATCCTCCCGCCGCCGGCCTTGGCCGAGCGCTTGGACCACCGCCTGACGCTGCTCACCAGTGGGGCGCTCGATCTACCCGAGCGCCAGCAAACCCTGCGGGGGACGATCGACTGGAGCTACCGCCTGTTGGCCGAAGGGCAACGGCGGCTGTTCGACCGGCTCGCGGTGTTCCCCGGGGGTTGCACGCTGGCGGCGGCCAAAACCGTCTGCGACCCGGATTCGGCTCTGGGAATCGACGTCCTCGACGGAATCTCATCCCTGGTGGAGAACAGCCTGCTGCGCCAGGAGCATGAGCGCGAGGGCGAGCCGCGGTTCTCGATGCTGGAGACGGTCCGCGAGTTCGCGCAAGCTCGACTCGACGAGTCGGACGAGGACGCAGCGGTTCGGCGGCGCCATGCCGACTACTTCTTGACGGTCGCCGAGCGTGCGGGGCGGGAGCTCAGGGGCCCCCAAGCCTCCTCCTGGCTCGATCGCATCGGCGCCGACCACGAGAACCTTCGCGCCGCTCTCGGATGGGCGGGAGAGACAGGGAACGTCGAGCTCCAGTTGCGGATGGGGGCCGCGCTGTGGATCTATTGGCTCGCAAGAGGACATCTCACCGAAGGCCGGCGGTGGCTGGCGGTGGCGCTGGAGAGTGGCCACGCTCAGCCGCCGGGCGCCCGAGCGGACGCGCTCGTAGCCAGTGCCGCCCTGATGCTGAACCAGGGCGAGCGCGAAGCAACCCGGGCGGCGGCCGAGGAGAGCCTCGCCCTCTATGAGGAGCTGGGCAATTCGGCCGGCATAGCGCGTTCGCTCACCCTGCTCGGGCATGTCGCAGACAACGCCGGGAACTCCGATCGAGGGCGAGAGCTCCACGAGCTGAGCGTGGTGGCCGCGAGGCAGGGCGGCGACAGGTGGGATCTCGCGGTCGCGCTCAACAACCTCGGCGAGCGTCTGCTCAACATAGGCGACCCGGCTGCCGCGATCGACATTTGGCAGGAAGCCCTTCCAGTGTCCCGCGAGCTGGGGAACGCGGGAGTCACCGGACGCATTCTGGACGGCCTGGGCTTCGCTGCGATCGCGGAGGGCCGGAGAGACGCCGCAGAGTCATGGCTTCGCGAGGCACTGGAGGTCTTCGTCGACATCGAAGACAGGCTCTGCATCGGCGGGGTCCTCATGGGCATGTCCGCGGTCGCAGCGGTGAGCGCGGATGCACCGCGCGCTGCGCGGCTACTCGGCGCAGCGGACGCGCTTCATGACGAGGTCGAGGACGAGTTGATGCCGGATGAGTTCAGGACGCGCTTGCTCGAGCGAACTCTGGCTGCGATACGAGCGGCGCTGGGCGAGACAGCGGCAGCCGATGCTCTCGCCGAGGGCCGCGCGATGTCGCTGGAGCAGGCCGTGGACGAGGCACGCGCGACGACAACCGGGTAGGCGACACCGCGCCTCGCTGGAACGCCGGCCGCCCATCGCAGACGCTCGAGCCGGCTCACCCCCACGAGCCCTCCATCATCGGCCGGAAGCTGGTCGTCAGGATCCGCATCCCGCGGGGCCGCGTGACCGTGAACAGGACCACGTCGGCGACCTCGTCGGCGCTCAACATGCCCTCGAGCTCGGGGTCGTCCTCCTCCCTCCCCGTGCCGATCGCGAAGTCCGTGTTCACCCCGCCGGGACAGATGCAGGTGGCGCGTACGCCGTGCTCGCGGAGCTCGTGGTCGAGCGCTCGGGTGAAGCCGAGCTGTCCGAACTTCGAGGCGTTGTAAACGGACTCGCCCGGGAAGGCCCGCAGACCGGCGACGCTCGCGAGCGCCAGGAAGTCGCCCTCGCCGCCGGCGATCAGGTGTGGGAGCGCCGCCGCCGCCGTGTACAGCGTGCCCTTGAGGTTGACGTCGATCATCGCCTCGACCTGCTCGGGGTCGAGCTCGAGGAACGGGCCATAGGCGCCAACGCCCGCGTTCGCAACCACGACGTCGAGCCGCCCGAAGCGCTCGACGACCGCGTCGGTGGCGGCTCCGACCCCCTCGCGATCGCGGACGTCGCACGCGATTCCAAGCGCCCGATCCAGCGCCAGGTCCTCGCCCCGGCGCGAGAGCAGGCCGACGGCCGCGCCGGCGTCGTGCAGCTTGCGCGCCACCGCGGCCCCGATCCCGGCGCTCGCCCCGGTGACGAGCGCGACCTTGCCTTCCAGCTCCATTCGTCTCCTCCTTCGGCCGATCGCCCTTCAGCCTAAGAGGCGGTACCCGCTACCGGGCCAACCAGACCTGACGCAGCGGCCACCAGCCGATCGGGTAGGTCTCGAAGTTCTGCACCTCGTCCCGGTAGCCGGTCACCGATTCGGTGAAGAACAGCGGCACCGCGGGAGCCTCGTCCTGTCCGATCCGCTGGATCCCGGCGAAGTCTCTGGCGCGCTGTTCCTCATCGAGCGTGCCCTTGGCAGCGGCGAGCAGGTCGAGGATCCTCGGGTTCTCATAGAACGTCCCGAACCCGCTCAGCCCGGCCTCGGGGTCGTAGGTGAGGGCCGCGATCTCGTCGTCGGAGAGGGTGTCGCTCGAGAGGGCGTCGCCGGGGAAGGTCGCGGCCTCTCCCCCCTCGCCGGCGAGCCAGGCCGTGAACATGGTCCCGAAGTCGCGCGGGACGATGTTCACGTCGACGCCGATCTTCCCCCACTCCTGCTCGAGCACCATCGCGGTCTTGCGCTCGACAGCGTCGCCGGACGGGATCTCGAGCTCGAGGTCGAACCCATCGGGCACGCTCGACCTCGAGATCAGCTCCCGAGCCTTGTCGAGGTCGTAGCGGTACGGCTTGATCGAGGCGTCCCAGTACTTGATCGGCGGGATGTTGCTGTTCGCGACCCGAGCGTTGCCGTACAGGATCGCGTCGCGGATCTCCTCCTTGGGCGTCGCGTAGTTGAGCGCCTGGCGGACCTCGACCTCGTCGAGCGGCGGATGCGTGGTGTTGAGGAAGACCGAGTCCCACTTCAGCGAGTCGGCGACCTCGACCGTGATCCCCTCGGTCTCCTCGAGCGGCTCGACCTGCTTGTAGGGGATCCCGTCGGCGACGTCGACCTCGCCGGAGCGCAGCCGCTCGGTGCGAACGTTCGCGTCGGGCTCGAACTCGAACACGACGCCGTCGAGGTAAGGCTGGCCCTCGCGCCAGTAATAGGGGTTGCGCTTCAGCACCGTCCGCTCGCGATGCGTGAACTCGGTGACCTTGAACGGGCCCGAGCCGACCGGGTGCTCAGCAAACCGCTTGTCGCCGAGGTCCTCGACCACCTTCCTCGGCACGATCGCGGCCGCGAACATCGCCATCGCGTCGAGGAAGGCGCCGTCGACGCTGTGCAGAGTGACCGCGACGGTGTGATCGTCGACCACCTCGACCTTCTCGATCGCCGCGCCGAGGGTCGCGTAATTGACGTTGATCTTCGGATCGGCGAAGCGGTCGATCGAGAACTTGACGTCCTCGGCGGTCACCCGGTCGCCGTTGGAGAACCGGGCGTCGCGCAGGTGGAAGGTCCACTCGAGGCCGTCCTGTGAGTGCTCCCAGGACTTGGCCAACCCGGGCACCAGCTCCGACCGCTCGACCTCGACCAACTGATCGAAGATCTGCTGGATGGTGAAGATCGACCCGTTGTTCGCAGCGTCCATCGGATTCAGCCCCGCCTCGGCATCGAGCGTGCGCGCGAACGTCAGCGTGCCGCCCTTGGTCACGCCGGTTCCGCTCGCCGGCGCCTTGGCCTCGGTGCTGGTGGCGGCGGCCTCGGCGCTGGTCGAGTCGTCAGCGCCATCGTCCCCGCAAGCAACGAGCAGGACGCTCACGGCCAGCGCCGCGAGGATCGCCCCGCACGCCCGGGTTCGAGCCGACGGCGACGCGGGGTCCGCACTCACCGGCCGTGGCTTCAAGGCACCCTCATATTGCTGTCGCGATCCTCGTCCGAGCACCGGACGTTCCACGCCGGCAGCTGATTATCGGGGGTCACAGCCGCGGGCGTGAGAACCGCCGCGCGGATCCGCGCGGCGTCCGCGGATCGTGGCAGAGACGCGGCCCCGCCGAATCCGGTCGGCCCGGAAGCCGAGCCTGAGGATTCGCTCGCGGGTCAGCCGGACCGCTGCGGCTGCCTCCGCGCGGTCCGCGCCTTCGGATAGCGCCGATTGTCAGGGCGTACCTGGCGGGCGACGAATAGAGCTCCTGGCAACACGGTTGTCCTCCTTGTCCGACTCGAGCGGCCGAACGGGCCGCTTCGTGACTGGTAACCAACTTACACTGGTCATGATGACCTGTCAAGTGATTTTGCCGGTCATGGTCGGGTATCCTTGAGCCGTGAACGTCGCCGAGCTCGCGCGCCAGATCGAGCACAAGGTCGCCCCGGAACCGCTGATCGCGGTCCAGGGGCTCGCAAACACGTTCGCCTGGGAGCCCGGGGAGGAGCGGCTGGTCGATCCGGCCTCCGCCCGGGAGTGGCTGCTCGAGTCGGACCTCGCCGCGCCCGCCGTCGAGGTCGGCGAGCGCGAGCTCGAGCTGCTGCTCGAGTGCCGTGAGGTGATCCGGGATCTGATCGACGCCAACGTCGACGGCGACCCCGACGCCGCGGTCCCCCGACTCCGCCGCCTCGCCGCGGCGCACCCGGTCGAGCTGGTCGCCGCCGAGGACGGGACGCTCGCTCTCGATCTCACTCCCCCGGCGACTGTCGACGCGGTCATCTCCCAGTTGGTCGGGATCGTCTTCGCCGCCCAGCTCGAGGGCGAGTGGTCGCGGCTCAAGGTCTGCGCCAGCGACGAGTGCCGATGGGCCTTCTACGACAGCTCACGCAATCGCAGCGGGACCTGGTGCCAGATGGAGACCTGCGGCAACCAGATCAAGAACCGCGCCTACCGGCGGCGGAAGACAGCCGACCGACCGCGGGCCTCCGCGTAGCCGACCGAGCGCGCCACTTCGGCTCAGTCCTCTTCCTCTCCGATCCGCGGTCCGACCTTGATGACCTCGGGCCACGGCTCGAGCGCCTCCGGCGGCGGCTCGACCCCGGCCTCGCGGGCCGCCATCCGCTGGAAGTAGCGCTCGAACCCGGCCACCACCGATACCGCCCCGCCCGATCCCTCGCCGCGAAGCAGGACCTTCGGTTCGAATGACCTCTGCCTGCTCATCGCCTCAGAGCCCCGGCTTGAAGACCATGTCCCAGGCGGCGACCACGAGCAGCCCGACGATGAGCCAATAGCCCCACGACCAGCGGGTGAGCCGGCGCAGGGCCAGGTCGTGGTCGTCGTCCGCGACCGCGCGCTCGGCCTGGATCGCCGCCCGGCTCTGGTGGGCCGCGCCGACCACGAACGCGGCGGCGAACAGGCCGAGAGCGAACTGGACCCAGAACTGCCCGAAGTCCCAGGCGGCGCTGTCGAGCACCATCCAGATCCCGAGCCCGACCACCGCGATCATCGACGGGGCGAGCACCAAGGGACCGATCCGGCGCAGATTGCCGACGAAGCGAGTGACGGCTTCGGCCTCGCCGCCGCGCACGACCTGCGTCGCGAGCACGCCGAGCAGCAGCCCGCCCCCGACCCAGACCATCGCGGCGACGATGTGGCCGAACAGCAGCCAGTCGTAGAGCGCGGCGGCGGGGGCCATCCCGGGCATCAGCTCACCTCCTGCGGAACGCGCGAAGTCCCGCTCGGCATCCGCCCCCCGGCCGGGCGCTCGGGCTCCGCGTGCTCGCGCTCGGACCGATCGGCCTTACCGGCCGGGGCGCCGCCGGTCCTCAACGGCACCTCCTTGAGCAGCAGCACCACGAGCAACGCGAGCGCCGCCAACGGGGCCGCGACGATGAACACCGCCTGGACGCCGTCGATGACGTCGCTGCGAAGCACCGTGCCGAGGCCCGAGCCGCCGGCGTCCGACGCCGTCCCTCCGGCCTGGGCGGCGAACACCGCGCCGAGGACAGCGGCGCCGACGGCTCCTCCGAGCGCGCGGAAGAAGCCCGTGGTCGCGGTGGCGATCCCGAGCTCGCGCCGGTCGACGCTGTTCTGCACGGCGACGATCAGCACCTGGCCGACCATGCCGAAGCCGAGCCCGAAGACCGCGAGGCCGACTCCGGTCGCGATCTGCGACGGGTTCCCGGCCAGTGCCGCGAGCAGCACCAGCGCCGCGCTCATCAGGCCGAGGCCGGCGACCGGGAATCGCTTGTAGCGGCCCGTGTGCGCGATGCTGCGCCCGGAGAGCGTGGTCGAGATCGTGATCCCGAGCATCGCCGGGACCAGCAGCAGCCCGGCCTCGGTCGGGCTGGCGCCGGTGGTCGTCTGCAGGAACAGCGGCACGAACACCGTGATCGCGAAGAGCGCCGCCGTGCCGAGGAAGAGCGCCGTGCTCGCGACGGCCACCGCCCGGGTGCGCAGCAGGTGGAAGGGAACGATCGGATCGGCCGCGCGCCGCTCGTGCGCGACGAGCCCGCCGGCGAGCCCGAGCGTGGCGGCGATCAGGGCGAGGATCGGCGCCGAGTCCCAGGCGTACCGGTCGCCGCCCCAGATGCAGGTCAGCATCAGGCCGCTGGTCACCGCGGCGAGCAGCGCGGCGCCGAGGACGTCGAGCGGCCGCTCCGGGCGCTCGGTCGCAGGCGCCGGCAGGCGCAGGGCGAGCCCGGCCAGCGCCGCGGCGCCGAGCGGGAGGTTGACGAGGAAGACCCAGCGCCAGCTCGCGCTCTCCACCAGCACTCCGCCGATCAGCGGACCGACGATCGTGGCGACGGCGAACGTGGCCGCCACGTACCCCTGATAGCGCCCGCGCTCGCGGGGGGCGACCAGGTCGCCGATCACGGCCATCGCCAGGGTCATCAGCCCGCCCGCGGCCGCTCCCTGGACGAGGCGCATGCCGATCAGCTGCGTGATGTCCTGGGTTGCGGCGCAGAGCGCCGAGGCGCCGACGAAGACGACCAGCGAGACCTCGAGCAGGATCTTGCGGCCGTGGCGGTCGCCGAGCTTGCCCCAGAGCGGAGTGGTCGCCGCAGCGGCGACGACGTATGCCGTCACCACCCAGGAGACGTCGGCGACGCTGCCGAGGTCCCCGGCGATGGTCGGCAGGGCGGTCGCCAGGATCGTCTGGTCGAGCACCGCCGGCAGCATCGCGAGCACGATCGCCGCGAACGGCACCGC
Organism: uncultured Solirubrobacterales bacterium; assembly: GCA_963842795.1. Lineage (GTDB taxonomy): Bacteria > Actinomycetota > Thermoleophilia > Solirubrobacterales > 70-9 > WHSW01. Next base: position 52,674 of record CAWJHV010000028.1, read on the forward strand.
CACGGAGGCGGCGTCGGCGCGATCGGAGAGACTGCCTCTGTTCTTGCCCCCAAGAAACCCATTCATCAGATCTACTTCCACTAGAACTTTATAGTGACTAGAATCTTCATCGAACTGTAGCACGGTGTCGTCATGAATGCAGAGCCAGGACTCCGAGAACGCAAGAAGGAGCGGACGCGCGCGCTGATCGCCGACACCGCGCGGCGGCTGTTCGCCGAGCGCGGCTTCGAGGCGGTGACCGTGGCCGATATCGCGCGCGAGGCCGACGTCGCCGTCAAGACCGTCTTCAACTACTTCCCGACCAAGGAGGACCTCTTCTACAGCCGCCTCGAGGCGTTCGAGGAGGCCCTGCTGACGGCGGTCCGCGAGCGCAAGCCCGGCGAGACGGTGCTCGCGGCGTTCCGGCGGTTCCTGCTCCGGCAGCAGGGCGTGCTGAAGATGGAGTCGGACGACGGCGACGCCGAGGCGACCCGCCAGCTTCGAACGGTCACCCGGGTGATCACCGAGAGCCCCGCTCTGCTGGCGCGCGAGCGCCAGGTGATCTCGCGCTACGAGGAGGCGCTCGCGGCCCTGATCGCCGAGGAGACCGGTTCCGCTCCCGGCGCGGCCGAGCCCCGCGTCGTCGCCAACGCGCTGTTCGGCCTGCACCGGGCCCTGATCGACTACGTCCGCACGCGCGCCCTCGCCGGAGCCGGGGCGGCCGAGGTCCGCCGCGAGGTTCGCGCTCAGGCCAAGCGGGCCTTCGCCCGGCTCGAGCGGGGGCTGGGCGACTACGCGATCAGGGAGTGATTCGCGCCGGCGGCCCTCGCGCTACCGTCGCCCGAGTCGCGATGTCGGTCCGCCCCGCCCTGATCTCCCTGATCGTCCTCGTGCCCCTGCTCGGCTGCGGGTCCGACGACGGCAGCGCCGGGGCGCCGGGGCCAACGACGGACCCGGTGGCCCGAGCCGACGCCGTCCCGCAGCCCGATGAGCCGATCCCGCTCGGTCCCGATCGCCTCGCCGAGCGGCTGGAGGCAACCCGCGACTCGCTTCACGAGGCGATCGAACGGTGGCGCGCCGAGGGCGATCCGCGCAAGCACGCACCGCGCGAGGTGACGCTGCTCGCGCTCTACCAGCAGCGGATCTACGTGCTCCTGACCTCGAGGGGACGCCTGGCGCGGGCGGTGCTCGAACGGCTGCGAGGCGAGGACGCCGCCGAAGCGGAGGACACGCTCGCCGCCCGGCGCGAGCTCACCTCGCTCTCCACGCCGGTGGCGCGCCGGCACTTTCGCACCGGGCCGGCCCTCCCGGCCGGAGTCCTGCTGCGCTACTACCGCAAGGCCGAGCGCCGGTTCGGCGTCTCCTGGAAGGTGCTCGCGGCGGTGAACTTCGTCGAGTCGGCGTTCGGCAGGGCGCGCAGCAAGAGCACCGCGGGCGCGCGCGGCCCGATGCAGTTCATCCCCTCGACCTGGGATGCGTACGGCATGGGCGGCGACATCGACGACCCGCATGACGCGATCATGGGAGCGGCGAACTACCTGCACGCTTCCGGTGCCCCCGCGAGCTACCGCCGGGCGCTGTTCGCCTACAACCCGTCATCCGCATACGTCAACGCCGTGCTCGGCTACACGCGGCGGATGCGCCACGACCGCCACGCCTACTTCGCCTTCCACAGCTGGCAGGTGTTCGTGCACACGCCCTCCGGGATCCGCCGGATCACCGGCCCGGGGCTCGAGCGCTGAGCTCAGCGCGCGTCCGCGGCCCGCTGGAGGAGGTCCCGAAACGTCGTCAGCTCCTCGGTCGTGAAGTCGCGGAACGCGGGCCGGCGCTCGCCGATGCAACGCGCGAGGGCCCGTCGGGTCTCGCGCCCGTCGCCGGTGAGCGACACGAGGCGCGTGCGCCGGTCGTGCGGCGCCGCGGTCCGGCTCACGAGGCCGCGGCGCTCGAGCTTCGTGATCAGGGTCGAGGCGTTGGCGGGGTCGATGTCGAGCATCCGCGCGAGCTCCTTCGTGGCCACCGAGCCGCGCAGGTCGAGCAGCCAGAGCGCCTGAGCCTCGCTGACCGCGAGCTGCAACCCCTCCGCACAGGCACGGAAATGGCCGTGCATACCCCGCACCAGCGGCCCCATGAGCCCGGCGATCTCGTTGCCGAGCCGCTCTCGCGTCTGCTTCTCATTCGCGCGCATAGCTATTTAGATACCGGTTACTTTATAGCTATATCGTAGGCGCCGATGCCAAGCACGCAAAGAGAGTGAGTGCAGATGGATGCCGCAACGATCATCGTCATCGCCGCCGTCGTCATCGTCCGGATCGGATTCGAACGGTTCCGCAAGTCCGGGAATGGCTAGACGCGATCAGCAGGCGTCGTACACGTACCGCGCCGACCCCGGCTTGCTCACCAGCCGGTCGCGGAGCACGACCGAGATCCGATCGCCGACCGTCCGGCAGGCCTTGTCGAAGTCCTGGCGGCGGTACTCGACCTCGATCACCCGGTTACCGTAGACGTTGCGGTAGCGGTTGCACTCGTCGTAGCGGGAGCACTCCTCGGCGATCGCGAAGTCGAAGCCGACCCGGTCGGACTGCTTGCGGTTGATGTCGGCGGTGTTCTTCTGCCCGACCGCGAGGCCGAGGGCGTGGGCCCGTCTGGTGAGCGTCCTCGCGTAGGCGAGCGCATCGGGTTTTCCAAACGGGACGTCGTTCTCGAGCGGCGTTCCGTCGAAGCGCGTCCACGAGTCGAGGTTGTCGTACTCGACGGCCTCGAAGCCCTTGTCGTCACAGCCCTCGATCATCTGACCGACCCAGTCGGCGGCTCGCTTGCGTTTGCTCGCTTTGCGGATGTCGACCAGGTACTCCCCGCCCCAGTGCGGGTCGTCGCCGAGCTCGCTCAGGACCAGGCTCGGAGGCCAGTTCGAGCGCTCGTCGGGACGGTCGACGCCAGACTCGTCGGCCTGGGTCTGGAAGGCGTTCACGTAGCAGATCGAGTAGGTCGGATCGACCGCATCGTCGCCTGAGAACCAGTCGCGGGAGACGATCGAGACGCCGTCTGGAAGCGGATAGTCGCCGCCGATCTGGTAGTCGAAGCCCGCGTTCGCGGGCGGCGGCGCGAGCGTACCGGCCTTGGGCGGGAACGATCGGCCCTCGCCGTCGGCGAGCACGACCGCCAGCAGGATCGCGGCCGCGGCGGCCGCCGCGAGCACGAACAGGCCACGCTTGCGCGCCGACGTCATCGCCGCTCTCTCCTCGGCTCGAAGCTCATGCCGCTCGCACCACCTCTGACGCAAGTTCTAGCGCGCGACCGCTCTCGCGATCGAAGAGATGCACCTGCGAGGGGTCGATCGCGAGCTCGACCACGCCCCTCGCAGATGCGGGCGGACGCCCCTGGAGCCGGGCGACGAAGCGGGCGCGCCGGTCGTCGGCGAGCAGCCGGCCCTCGTCGGCGCCGCTCTCGCCACCGATCGCCGCCTTGACGTCCTCGGTCGCGATCCGGGGAGCGTCGACCGTGAACAGCAGGTTGCACTCCGAGCCCAGCTGCTCGACCACGTCGACCTCCACCCGCAGCCGCGCCCAGCTCGGATCCACTCCCGGGCCGGCGACCACGAAGCTGGTCGGGCGCAGGCCGAGGACGACCTCGCGCGTGCCGGAACCGGTGCCTCGCGCGCCGGCGAGCCGGAGCTCGGTGGCGCCGAAGCCGACCAGCTCGCCGTCGAGGCGCGCCTCGACCAGGTTCATCGCCGGCGAGCCGATGAACGCTCCGACGAACAGGTTCGCCGGATGCTCGAACAGCCGCTGGGGCACGTCGCACTGCTGGATCACCCCGTCGCGCAGCACCGCGACCCGCTGGCCGAGGGTCATTGCCTCGACCTGGTCGTGGGTGACGTAGACGGTCGTCGTCGGCAGGCGCTCGTGCAGGCGGGCGAGCTCGCCGCGCATGCTCGTGCGCAGCTTCGCGTCCAGGTTCGAGAGCGGCTCGTCCATGAGGAAGGCGCGCGGCTCGCGGACGAGCGCCCGTCCCATCGCCACCCGCTGGCGCTGGCCGCCCGAGAGCGCCGCGGGCTTGCGCTCCATCAGCTCGCCCAGCCCGAGCATCGCCGCCATCCGCTCGACCCGCTCGGCGATCTCCGGCTTGGCGACCTTGCGCCGCCGAAGGCCGAAGGCGAGGTTCTCGCGCACGGTCTTGTGCGGGTAGAGCGCGTAGCTCTGAAACACCATGGCGATGTCCCGGTCGGGCGGCTCGAGCGTCGTCACGTCGTCGTCCCCGATCCAGACCCTGCCCTTCGTCACCCGCTCGAGCCCGGCGATCATCCGCAGCAGCGTGGACTTGCCGCAGCCCGAGGGCCCGACCAGGACCATGAACTCGCCGTCGGCGACCTCGAGCGAGACGTCGTCGACCGCGAGCACGTCGCCGTCGTAGACCTTGGTCACCCGCTCGATCCTCAGCCCAGGCATCGGCGCTATCCCTTCACCGCGCTCGAGGTCAAGGAGGCGATGAACGACCGCTGCGCCAGCAGGAACGCGAGCAGCACCGGGATCACGGTGATCACGTTGCCGGCCATCACCGCCGAGTAGTCCTGCGTGTGCTGGCCCTGGAACGTGGTCAGCCCGAGCGGCAGGGTCGCCTTCTCGTCGGAGCTGATCGCGATCAGCGGCCACAGCAGGTCGTTCCACATCAGCAGGAAGGTGAGCGCGGCGAGCGTCGCCAGCGCCGGCTTCGCCAGCGGCAGGGCGACGTGCACCAGCACGCCGAGGCGCGAGCAGCCGTCGATTCGCGCCGCGTCCTCGACCTCGCGCGGGAGGTTGACGAAGAACTGGCGCATCAGGAAGACGCCGAGCGGGAGCACGAGCTGGGGCACGATCAGCGCGCCGAGCGTGTCGACGAGCCCGAGCTTGTCCATGACGATGAAGGTCGGGATCATCGTGAGCTGGAAGGGGATGATCAGGGTCAGCAGGATGAGCAGGAAGAGCAGGGTCGAGCCGCGGAACCGCAGCCGCGCGAAGGCGTACCCGGCGAGCGAGCAGAAGACGAGGTTGGAGGCCACCGTGACCAGGGCCACGATGGTCGAGTTGAGAAACCAGCGCGGGAAGTCGGAGTCGCCGAAGACCGTGTTCCAGCCGTCGAGGTGAAGCGAGTCGGGGACGATCGTCGGCGGGAACTGGTTGATCTGGGCGTTCGACATGAACGAGCTCAGGATCATCCAGATCAGCGGCAGGGCGAAGAGGAGCGCGGCCGGGAACAGGATCAGGTGCCAGGGGCTGAACGGCAGCCGGTCGCTGAGCCGCTCGACCGCGTTCACGCGTGCCTCGATCGGACGCGGTTGTAGACGAGCTGCGCGCCGACCAGGAGGATGAGGAAGAGGGCGACGACGTAGGCGACCGCGGCCGCGTAGCCGGCGTTGAAGAGCTGGAACGCCTGGTTGTAGATGTAGTAGACGACCACGCCGGTGGCATCCAGTGGCCCCCCACGGGTGGTCGCGTAGACCAGGTCGAAGAGCTGCAACGAGAGCAGCGTCTGCCAGACGACGAGGAAGATCGTCACCGGCAGCATCTGGGGCAGGATCACGTGCCACAGCGTCGACCAGCGGCGGGCACCGTCGACCGAGGCTGCGTCGACGAGCTCACGCGGTACGTCCTGGAGCGCAGCCAGGTAGATCACCAGCGGGAACCCGATCCCGCCCCAGATCCCGATCAGGACGATCACGAACAGCGCCTGGTCGGGATCGCCGAGGAAGCCCTGGCGCGGCAGCCCGAGCGCGTCCAGCACCGCGTTGGCGACCCCGAACCGCTCGTCGAAGATGAAAGAGAACAGCACTCCCTGCGCGGCTACAGAGGCGATGAACGGCGCCAGGAACGCGGTCCGGTAGATGCCGATCCCGCGGATCCGGCGGTTGAGCGCCATCGCCAGGAAGAGCCCGAGCCCTGTGGTCAGAGGCACGAAGAGGACCGTGTAGACGATGGTGTGCTCGATCGCGTCGCGCAGGGCGGGGTCCTTGAACAGCGCCTCGTAGTTCGAGAGCCCCACCCATTGCGCCGGCGCGATCAGGTCGGCCGAGTTGAACGAGAGCAGCAGCGACCAGCCGATCGGGACCACCGCGAGGCCGACGATGATCACCACCGCCGGAAGGACGAACGCCCAGGCGGTCGGGTTCTCCCCGAGGATCCGCTGGGCGAACGTCCTCTGCGGTGCGGTCGGCTCCGCGCTCATCTAACTCAACCGGATACCTGGATCAACCGGGTACCTGGAGCTCGGTGTTCGCGGTCTCGACCGCCTCGCTAAGGGCCTCGCTCGGATCGGCCTCCCCGTAGAGCACCGAGGCCACCGCCTTGCCCATCGCCTGGGAGATCTGGGGGTACTCCGGGACCGTCGCCCGGGTCCGGGCCAGCTCCGTGTTCTCGATGAACTTCTCGAGCCCCGGGAGGCTCGTCTCGTACTCGGCGAAGCCCTCGGCGTCCTCGACGTCGTTGGTCAGCGGCAGGCTGCCCGCTTCGGCGATCCAGCGCAGTTGCTGCTCGGGCTCTGAGAACCAGTCCATGAACTCGATCGCCGCCGCCGAGCGCTCCTCGCCGTTGTCGAAGATCGCCCATGTGTCCGGGCCGGCGATCGTCGTGTGCTCGTCGCCGAACGACGGCATCTCGACCACGCCGTAGTCGACCTTGGCGTCGACGTACTCGGGCAGCGTGTACGGGCCGGCGACGTTCATCGCCATCTTGCCGCTGGCGAACAGCTGCTGCATGCGCTCGCTGCCCGCCGTGCTGTCGATGTAGACCGAGTCGTCGGCCGCCGCCCGGGCGACCACGTCGAGCGCCGCCTCGCCACTGGGGCCGTCGAAGCCGACGCTCTCGCCGTCCTCGCTGACGATGTCGCCGCCCTGCTGCCAGATCAGGGGCCAGATGCGCCAGGTCGTGTCCTCGTCCCCGGTCCCCGGCCAGCCGAAGCCGGCGATCCCGGCGTCGGGGTCGTTGAGCTCCGCTGCGGTCGCCAGGAAGTCGTCCCAGGTCCAGTCGTCGGTCGGATAGTCGACCCCGGCGTCGTCGAAGATCTTCTTGTTGTAGACGACCGCGAGGTTGTCGATGAAGCCGGGCACCGCGCGCGGCTGATCGTCGACCGTCACCGCCTCCTTGCCCGCGTCGACGAACCGGTCCCAGTCGAGGTCGCCGGCGTCGATCGCCTCGGTCAGATTCAGGAGCTGGTCGCCGCCGGCCAGGTTGGCGAGGTCGGAGCCGTAGATGTAGGCGATGTCGGGGTAGTTGTCGGCCTGCAGGCCCGCGGTCACCTTCTGCAGCATCCGGTCGGAGTTCACCCCGCCCGAGTCCTTGGAGACGACGACGTCGGGGTGGGTGCGATTGAAGTCGTCGATCATCTCCTGCAGCAGCGCGGCCGGTCCCTGCGTCTGCCCGTGCCAGAACTCGATCTCGACCGGCTCGCCGCCGCTGCTCGCGGAGGTGTCGTCGCCCTCGTCGTCGCCGCCCCCGCAGGCGGCGATCGAGATCGCGGCCGCCATGGCCATCAGCGCCGCGAACGCCCTCGTCAGTTTCGACACGGTCCACTCCTCCTTGTTCATTTCACTCCGACCGGGCCCTGAGGGCCTCGGGCAGGGCATCTCCATGTGCGGCGGTGAGCTCGTCGCACAGCTCCCAGATCGCGTCGAGCGAGAGGCTCGCCGCGGCGTTGGGATCCAGCATCACCGCCTGGCGTACGTATTCCGGCCGGCCCTCGAGCGCGGCCCGGACCGTGAGCTCGGCGACGTTCAGGTAAGTGCGGTTGAGCGCCGCCAGCTGCGGCGGCAGCTCGCCGACCCAGGTCGGCCACACGCCGCCGCGGTCGACCACGCAGGGCACCTCGACGCAGGCGTCGGCGGGCAGGTTCTCGATCAGGCCGGTGTTGCGGACGTTGCCGTAGATCACCCGTGGTGTCCCGGTCTCCATCGAGTGGATGATCTGCGGCGCGTACTCGTTGCTGGGCTCGATCTCGAGCGGTCGCGAGGCCGCGAGCAGCTCCCGCGTGCGCTCGTACTCGGCGAGGTTCTCCTCGCTGCGAGAGACGTACTCGGCGACCCAGAGCCGGTGGCGCTCGATCGCCTCGTCGTCGCGCATCAGCCAGGGCAGGTACTCCGCCGAGTGCTCGCTCGACTCGGTCGGGAAATAGCCCAGCCGCCGGTACATCTGCACCCGGACCCGGCGCAGCAGCTCGGGGTCGCGCTCGATCGCCCTGTCGAGCAGCGGATAGAGGTCCTCGCCGTCGCGCTCGAAGCGCAGGATGAACGCCTGGTGATTGACCCCGGCGCCGAGGAAGGTGACCTCGTCGAGCGGCACCCCGACCATCTCGGCGAGCTCGCCGGTCGTGTTCTGGACCGAGTGGCAGAGGCCCACGATCCGCGCCGGCGGCGTGCCCAGGTAGGCGGCCCAGCAGAGCATCACCATCGGGTTGGTGTAGTTGAGCAGCCAGGCGCCGGGACAGAGCTCGTCCATGTCGACGGCGATCCCCTGCATCACCGGGATCGTCCGCAGCGCGCGGAACACGCCGCCGACGCCGAGCGTGTCGCCGATCGTCTGGCGAAGGCCGTAGCGGGCGGGGATCTCGTGGTCGATCACCGTTGCCGCGTGGCCGCCGACCTGGATCATGTTGATCACGTAGTCGGCACCGTCGAGCGCCGCCCGGCGGTCGAGGTGGGACTCGATCGCGGGCGCGGCGCCGAGCTGGGAGGCGGTCGCCCGCGCGACCCCCTCGGCGGTCTCGAGGCGCTCGCGGTCGATGTCGTGGAGCGCGACCGTCGCCTCGCGCAGCTCCGGGTAGCCGAGGATGTCCGCGATCAGCATCCCCGTGAACTCGACGCTGCCGGCACCGACGAAGCAGATCCGGGGGCCGCTCATTCGAGCACCCCCGCGGAGGGACGGGTGCGGGCGAGCTCGAGCGCCTCGGCGAGCGCAGGCTGGGCGTCGACGCCGCCGAGGCTGCGGGTCGAGAGCGAGCCGCAGGCGATCCCGAGCCGCAGGGCCTCGCCGAGCGGCATCCCGCTCCCGAGGCCGCATAGGAACCCGGCGGCGAAGCTGTCGCCCGCGCCGGTGCCGTCCACCGCCTCGACCGCGGGCGCCTCCGCGCGCGCGGCCTCCTCGCCCCGGCGAGCGATCGCGCCCTCCGCCCCGAGCTTGACGACGACGGTCTCGACCCGCTCGGCGAGCGCCGCGAGCGCCGACTCCGGCTCCGAGACTCCCGCGAACCGGCAGGCCTCGGCGGCGTTGGGGAGGAAGACGTCGGTCACGGCGAGCGCCTCCTCAACCCCCGCACTCCAGCCGCCGGCCGGGTCCCAGCCGGGATCGAGCGAGGTCGAGGCGCCGGCCGTGCGGGCGCGGCCGAAGAGTTCGGCGAGGCCCTCGCGGAGCCCGCCCTGCAGGTACGGCGACGAGACGTGCAGATGCCCGGTGGCGGCGAGCGTCTCGTCGCCGACCTCCGCGGCGGTGAGGCTCGACATCGCTCCGATCGAGGTCAGGATCGCGCGGTCGGGCCCGGTGCTGAGCACGACGCTGAGGCCGGTGGCCCGCTCGGGGTCGACACGGCAGCGGTCGACGTCGATGCCGCGGGCGCGGAGCTCCTCGAGCATGAACCGGCCGGCCGCGTCGTCGCCGACGACGCCGACGTAGGCGACCCGCATGCCGAGCCGGGCCGCCCCGCAGGCGACGATCGCCCCGGACGAGCCGATCGTGAGCACGCCGCCGTCGACCAGCCGCTCGACCTGTCCGTACTCGGGCTCGATCGACTCGCCGACGAGGATCGCGTCGGGGTTGAGCTCGCCGACGACAAGGAGGTCGAAGCTGCGGGCGCCCTTCAAACCGCCGCCTCGCTTCGCGCCGGGGTCAGCTCCACCGTGGGCACCAGCGCCTCGACCGCCCCGCGCTCGACCCGGCCCGGGTGCAGGTGGGCGAGCTTCTCGGCCGCCGCGGCAGCGCCGAGGGCGATCGCCGAGCGGCGGTCGCGACCGGCGACCAGGGCCGCGGCAAAGCCGCCGGTCAGTGCATCGCCGCAACCGACCGCGTTGACGACGTGCACGGGCGCCGGCGCGTTGACGCGGAGGCAGCCGTCGGGGTCGGCGAACACGCTTCCCTCGCGACCGAGGCTGAGCCAGACGGCCCCCGCCCCCAGATCCCTGACCGCCTCGGCGATCGCCACCGGGTCGGTGTCCGCGGTGGAGTCGATGCCGAGCACCGCCCTCGCCTCGGTGAGATTGGGGGCGACCAGGTCGGGACCCTCGGCGACGGCGGCCGCGAGCGCGCCCGGGGTCGAGCAGTCGAGGATCGTGAATGCCCCGAGCTCGCGCGCGGTCGCGATCAGGCGGGCGTGCAGGTCGTCCGGCGCCCCCGGCGGCAGGCTCCCGCAGACCCCGATCACGGACGGTGCCGGGTCGAGCTCGGCGAGGGCGCCGACGAGCGCGTCGCATTCGGAGGCGGTCAGCTTCCCGCCGGGCTCGTGGACCTCGACCAGGTCGCCGCCGCCGGCGTCGACCAGCGTGTAGGTCCCCCGAGTCGCGCCGGACACCGGCACGTACCGGACCTCGACCGGCTCCGAGGCAAGCAGGGCCAGAAGCAGCTCACCGTTGTGCGCCCCGGCGGTCGTGATCACCGCTGCCTCGGCACCGAGCTCGGCGGCGACGCACGCGGCGTGGATCGCCTTGCCGCCCGGCGTCTCGAGCAGCTCCGACGCGCGCACGATCCCGTCCGGCGGCCCGTCGAGCCGCGCCACGCGGTCGATCGCCGGGTTCGTGCTCAAGGCGACGAAGCGGGCGTCCATCAGACCTCGACCACCTCGACCCCGGCCGCGCGCAGCGTCTCGAGCTCGCCGGCGGGGGCTTCTGAGTCGGTGATCAACTCGTCGATCTCATCCAGCGCGCAGATCTGGGAGAGCGCCGAGCGGCCGATCTTCGACGAATCGCCCACCACGATCACGCGCGCGGCGCGCTCGACCATCTTGCGATCCGTCTGCGCCTCGATCTCGTCGTGGGTCGTCGCCCCGGACGCGTTGACGCCGTCAACGCCGAGAAACATGACGTCGACGTTGAGGCCCTCGAGGGTGCGTTCGGCGAGCGGGCCGATCAGCTCGTAGGACTGCGGCCGGGCGACCCCACCGGTGACCACGAGCCGGATCGTCTCGCTGATCACCAGCTCGGATGCGATGTTGATCGCGTTCGTGACCACGGTCAGGTCCCGCTCGCGCAGCCGTCGCGCGATCTCGGTGGTCGTCGTCCCGCCGGTGAGCCCGACCGTCTGCGCGCCGGCGATCCGCTCCATGGCGGCGTCGGCGATCCGGCTCTTCTCCTCGGCTCGCCGGCCGCCGCGGTAGCGGACCGGGAGCTCGTAGAAGAGGCCGTTGCGGACCGCCCCGCCATGCGAGCGCGAGAGCAGCTTCTGCTGCTCGAGCAGCTTCAGATCGCGGCGCACAGTCGCCGGGGAAGCGTCGAGGGACTCGGTCAGCTCGCGGACCGAGACCGAGCCTTCGGTGCCGAGCCGGGCCAGGATCCCGTCGAGCCGCTCGGCCCGCCTCACGAGGTCCCTCCCGATTCGACGAGGTCGAGGACGACGGCTCGCTCGAGGTGGGCGGGCCGGTCGGGGTCGAGGCCGCGGTGCTCGGCCAGCGCGAGCGCGAGCCGTTGGATCCGGACGAGCTCGGCGAGCGGGTCGAGCTTCGCCGTCACCACCGTCGCCCCCGTGGCCTCGACCTGGGAGGTGAGCTTCTCCGGCGCCCGATCGAGCATCCACACCAGCGCCCCCGGCCCGGCGGTCGCGATCGGGCCGTGGCGGTACTCCATCGACGGATAGGACTCGGCCCAGACCCCCGCCGTCTCGCGCAGGGTCAGCGCCGCGGCGTCGGCGAGGCCCACACGCCACTCGCGGCCGAGGACCACCGCGCGCTCGACCGTAGCGGCGTCGGTCGGATGCGGCTCGGAGAGCGCCGCCTCCGCGTCGGCGAGCAACCCGTCGAGCTCGTGCCCGAGGGCGGCTCGGGCCAGGCACACGACCGTGGTCACGAACCGGGTCTGGACGACGGAGCGGTCGTCGGCGAAGCTCAGGTCGACGACCCGGTCGCAGCGCGCGGCCACCGGGCTCGATGGCTCGCCGACCAGGGCGACTGTCGGCGTCCCCGGCCGGACGAGCTCGAGCGCCCGGAGGATCTCGGTCGTGGCGCCGGAGCGGGAGATCGCGACGACGCGGTCATATCCGCGCTCGAGCCGGCTCTCCGAGGCGGCGAAGGCGTCGGTCTCCCCTACACCGCCCAGCTCACGGAGCGTGGCCACGGCCTTTGCCGCGTGCCAGGAGCTCCCGCAGCCGATCACGGCGATCCGCTCGCCCTCCGGGAGGACCTCTCCGGCCCCGCCGGCCAGCTCGACCGCAAGCGACCACGCACGTGGCTGGTCGCGGATCTCCTCCTCGACTACCGACATCGCCCATCGGTGGCGCTCATGCGCCGGCGAGTCTATCCCTTCCGCCATATTCATGCAACAAATTTGATTGAATCTGATCGATTTGAGCGAAAGCCCAGCAAAGTCGGGCAGTCGAGGACTGAATCGCGACCGTGGCCCCCTCTTCATGCTCGCCTTCGATCACCGGCGCTCGATCCGCGGCCTGTTCGGGATCGAGGGCGAACCGGGCGCGCGCGAGTCGACCCGGATCGCCGACGCGAAGCGCCTGATCTTCGACGGGCTGATCGAGGCGACGACGACCCTCGAGACCGGAACCGCGGGGCTCCTGGTCGACGAGCAGTTCGGCGGCCCCGTCCTCGATCTTGCCCGCGACCGCCCGGTGGTCTCGGCCGTCGCCTGCGAGCGCTCGGGACAGGCCGAGTTCCAATTCGAGTACGGAGACGACTTCGGCGCCCACATCGAGCGTTACGACCCGGAGCTGGTGAAGGCGCTCGTACGCTTCAACCCCGATGGCGACCGGGAGCTGAACCGGCGCCAGATCGAGCGGCTGCGCAGGCTCGGGGACTGGCTGCGGCAACGGGAGCGCCCGCTCCTGTTCGAGCTCCTCGTCCCGCCCGAGCCCGGTCAGCTGCGCAGCGTGGGCGAGGACCGAGAGCGCTTCGACGCCGAGCTGCGGCCGGAGCTCGTTCGGCGCGCGGTCGTCGAGCTCCAGGACGCGGGGATCGAGCCGGCGGTCTGGAAGGTCGAGGGGATCGAGGACCGACCCGGCTGCGAGCTGGTCGCGGCCGCCTGCCGCAGGGACGGCCGCGACGGGGTCGGCTGCCTGATCCTGGGCCGTGGCGCCGATGAGGCGAAGGTCGAGCACTGGCTCCGGGTCGCCGCACCGGTCGCCGGCTTCGAGGGCTTTGCGGTCGGGCGGACGATCTGGTGGGACGCGATCGCCTCACATCTCTCGGGCGAGCTCGACTGCGAGGGCACGGTCACCGCGATCGCGGAGCGCTACCTGCACTTCGTCGACGTCTACCTCACGGCCATTCGAAGCTAGGCGGGCACCCGCTCGCGCGTGAAGTCCAGAATCAGCTGCGCGGTCTCGAGCGGGACGTCGAGCTGGGGGCAGTGGCCGATTCCCTCGAGCTCGACCCAGTCGGCCGCCGGCAGCCAGTCGTCGCGGAACCGGGCAGCGGCCCTGGGCCACGGCAGGATGCGATCGTCGGTGCCCCAGACGACGCGCACCGGGCAGGTGATCGACTCGGCGTCCAGGCTCCAGCCCTCGCGGCGCGCGTAGTCGATCAGCGGCACGACCGCCTCGCAGCTCGCCGCCCCTCGCATCTGGTGGCCGAGCAGCTCGGCCGGGATGTGCTCGTAGTTGGTGGAGGTGAACATGGTCGCGCGCCGCCGGCCCTCGGGCGAGGCGAGGATCGCGTCCGCGTACGGGACCGCGGACCGCAGCAGCTCCTGCATCGTGGTGAAGTAGGTGAGCGCGTCGTTGAACGACCCGTCGCCCACCGCCCAGCCCCCGGCCGGGGCGAGCGCGACGACGGTTCTCGCCCGCCCGCGCGCGGCGAGCTGCAGCGCGAGGAAGCCCCCGAGCGAGTTGCCGACGATGTGCGCGGTCTCGAAGCCGGCCTCGTCCATCGCCCGCTCCACCGCGTCGACGAGCACCGTGTCGCTGACCTCGTCCTCGATCCGCGGGCCGCCGGCATGTCCGGCGAGGGTCGGGGCGAGGACGTCGTGCTCGCGCTCGAGGGCAGGCAACACCAGCTCCCAGGTTCGCCAGGTGTCGGTGAAGCCGTGCAGGCAGACCATCGGCGAGCCCGAGCCACCGCGGTGCAGTGGGGTGAAGTCCGCCGACACCTCGCGGACGCTACCGGGCGCCGACGACCACGACGTCGAGCAGCCGCGGCCCGTGGACGCCCTCGACCCGCTCGAGCTCGATGTCGGAGGTCGCCGAGGGCCCCGAGACGAGGGTCACCGGGCGGCAGTCGCGGGCGGCGGCCGAGAGGGCGGCGATGGCGTCCGGAACCGAGGCGACGACCTGGTCGGCCCGGACCACGCAGATGTGGTGGTCGGGCACCAGGGTCAGCGCGCGCCGGCCGCAGAGGGGGTCACCGTCGAGCGCGATCGTTCCGGTCTCCGCGATCGCCACCGCGCAGCCGGTGAGCGCCGCGTCGACGGAGTCGAGCTCACGCGGGTCTCGATCGGGCGCGTCGGCGACCACCTCGATCCCCTCCGGGCGCCACCTCGCTCCCGGCGCCGCGGCGACCCGCCGGCTGCGGCGCTCGGCGCAGGCGGCGGCGATGCTCGCGAGCACCTCCTCCTCGCCGGCGGCCTCCCTCACCGTCGCCCGGTAGTCGGCGACCCGCTCGCAGAAGCGCCCGACCAGCGCCGTCGAGGCCGCCTGCGCGATCCCGGCCTGGCGGTAGGCGCGCGGGATCTCGGGCGTCGCGGGCTCGGGGCCGAGCGCGGAGCGGATCCGGTGGAGCATCTGTTCACGGGCGGTCATCGGCGCGCCCTCCACCACTCGCGGAAGCTCTGTGCCGGGACCTCGGGGAGATCGCGGGTCGCGTTCCAGCGGCCGAGAGGCCCGACCGGGAGTCGCGTCAGCGGCCCGTTGCCGCGGCGGGCCATCCGCTGCGCCCACTCGTAGCGCCGGCGCGACTCGAACGTCTTCGCGACCGCGCGCATCACGGCGCCCTCGGCGCGCCGCCCCTCCGGCCGTTCGCGGACGACGCGTCCGCGCAGGTGGACCAGCACCGATGGGATGTCGATCTTCACCGGGCAGACCTCGTAGCAGGCGCCGCAGAGGCTCGACGCCCAGGGAAGGTCGGCGGACCGGTCGAGGCCGTGGAGCTGCGGGGTGAGGATCGCCCCGATCGGCCCCGGGTAGACCGAGCCGTAGGCGTGACCGCCGGTGCGCGAGTAAACCGGGCACGAGTTCAGGCACGCGGAGCAGCGGATGCAGCGCAGCGCCTGCCTGCCGATCTCGTCGGCGAGCACCTCGGTGCGCCCGTTGTCGAGCAGCACGAGGTGGAACTCGCGCGGGCCGTCGCCGGCGCTCACCCCGGTCCACAGCGAGGTGTAGGGGTTCATCCGCTCCCCGGTCGAGGAGCGCGGCAGCAGCTGGAGCATCACCTCGAGGTCGCGCCACTCGGCGATCACCTTCTCGATCCCCATCACGGTGACGAGGACCTCGGGGAGCGTGGTGCAGAAGCGGCCGTTGCCCTCCGACTCGACCACGCAGACGGCGCCGGTCTCCGCGACCGCGAAGTTCGCTCCGCTGACCCCCATGCGCGCGGAGAGGAACTTCGCCCGCAGGAAGCGCCGCGCGGTCTCGGTGAGCGCGGTCGGCTCCGAGTCCAGCGGCTGGTCACGGGCGATCGTGCCGGCGAAGAGCTCGCGGATCTCCTCGCGGTTGCGATGGATCGCGGGCACGAGGATGTGCGACGGCCGGTCGTCGGCGAGCTGGACGATGAGCTCCGCGAGGTCGGTCTCGATCGCCCGCACCCCCGCCGCCTCGAGCGCGTCGTTGAGCCCGATCTCGTCGGTGGCGATCGACTTGACCTTGACCACCTCGTCGAACCCGTGGTCGCCGGCGATCCCGGCGACGATCCGGTTCGCCTCGGGCGCGTCCCGGGCCCAGTGAACGGTCCCGCCCGCGGCCTCGACCGATGCCTCGAGCCGCTCCAGCTGCTCGGGGAGCGTGGCGAGCGCGCGGGCCTTGATCGCCGCACCGGCGTCGCGGAGCTGCTGCCAGTCGGGCAGCTCGTCGACGACCGCGGCGCGCTTGGCGCGGATGGTCGACGTCGCCTTGCCGAGGTTGCGGCGCAGCTGGGCGTCGTCGAGCGCGGCCGCGGCCGCCGCCGGAAAGCCGCCGCGGCTCATCCGGAACCAGGCGCCTCAACGGCGGCGCGGCTCGGCTTCGCTTCGCTCCGCCTCACTGTGCCACCAGGACCTCGGCCAGGTGTGCGGTCCGCACCCCGGTGCGCCCGCGGCTCAGCCCGCCGCCGATGTGCATCAGGCAGGAGTTGTCGGCGGCGACGCAGACCTCGGCGCCGGTGTCGAGCACCCCGCGCAGCTTGTCGCTCAGCATCGCCGACGAGACCTCGGCGTTCTTCACCGCGAACGTGCCGCCGAACCCGCAGCACTCCTCTGCCTCGGGCAGGTCCACGAGCTCGATCCCGCGCACCGCGCGCAACAGCCGCAGCGGGCGGTCGCCGACGTCGAGCAGGCGCGCCGAGTGACAGGTGGGATGGAAGGTCACCCGGTGCGGGAAGACGGCGCCGACGTCCTCGACCCCGAGCCGGTCGACGAGCAGCTCGCTGAGCTCGAAGACGCGCCCGCCGATCTCCTCGACTTCGCGCGCGAGGCCCGGGTCGCGGCCGAGCTCGGCCAGTCGCGGGTAGTGGTGGCGAACCATCGCCACGCACGACGCCGATGGGCTGACCACGACCTCGGCCTCGCCGAAGGCGTCGACGAAGCGCCGCGCCAGGGGGATCGCCTCGAGCTGGTAGCCGCTGTTGGCGTGCATCTGCCCGCAGCAGGTCTGCTCCTCGGGGAAATCGACCTCGTGTCCGAGGCGCTCGAGCAGCTCGACGACCGCCTGCCCGGTGCGCGGGAAGAGCGTGTCGTTGAAGCAGGTGATGAAGAGCGCGACGCGCACGGCATCGGCCCAGTACCCGCCTTCGCTACCGAAGCACCGCCGGGATCAGGGCGCTGGCGCGGCCGCCAGGCAGTAGGCGCGCGCGGTCAACGTCTGGTCGGCGCCGGTGTGATTGGTGGACTGGACCCTCCAACCGTTGCCGAACTTGGTCGAGGTCGTCAACGCCATCTCGAAGCTGCTCGGGAAGCCGCCACCGCTGACCACGGTCGCCTCCGGCGGGCACATCGCGGTCACCGTGCCGGTGGTCCCGTCGGCGACCGGGTCGAGGATGTTCTCGATCTGTGTCAGCTCAGCGAGCTTGCCCGACGTCACCGCCCGGTCCGCGAGCTTGGCCGGCGTCACCGCCCCGTCGGCCAGCTTTCCTGGGGTCACCGCCGCGTCGGCCAGCTTGCGGTCGCTGACCGCGCCGTCGGCGATCTTCGGTGCGGTGACGGCCTGGGCGCGTAGCTTCGTCCGGGTGACCGCGCCGTCGGCGAGCGCGTCGCCGGTCACCGCTCCGTCCTGCAGCTTCGCCGCCGTGACCGCGGCGTTGGCGAGCGCGGAAGCGTTGACCGCGCCGGCGGCGAGCTCGCTCGAGCCGATCGCCCCGGCACGGACCGCCCTCGAGTTGACCGCGTTCGTGTCGACCTTCTTGCCCGCGACCGCGTGGCGGTGGAGCTTCTCGGTGGTCACGGCCCCCTGCTTGATCGCATTCGTGCCGACGCTCGCCTTCTTCACCGCGTAGGCGCTGCCGCCGAGCGCCGCGAACAGCGCCAGCGACGCGACGACGTTGGCGTAGGTCAAACGCTCGCTGATCCGCTTCCGCATCCCGGTCTCCTCTCGCTCCGCCTGCACCCCCATGCCAGCAGGCGCGCAGGACGGACCGAGGAGGCGGATTTGGGCCGGACGCGCGGGCCGAGCCGGTCCGGGGTTTGGCAGTGAAGGGGTGGGGGCGGGGTCGCGACCCCAGATGGCGAGCGTGAAGTACTGGACGCTAGACGTCCGGAAGTTCACTCTCGGCGAGCGGCGCGCCCGCAGGGCGCACGCAAGCGCCACGCACGTCAGGCAATGCGCACCGCTCGGCGAGGCCTCAGGCGACGGCGCGCCCGACCCGTCGCGCCAGCTCCTGCAGGCGCTCGACCAGCTCCGGGGGCTCGTGGACCTCGAAGTCGACGTCGAGCATCGCGATCCTCAGCGCGAGCCAGTCGAGGTCGTAGTCGCCGGCGCGCAGTTCGCACGTGCTGTCGTCGATCGGCTCCACGGTCGCCGCCCGCGCGGGGACGCGCTTGCGGAGCTCCGCCGCGGGGGCGTGCACCGTCACCCTCGCCTCGTAGCGGTTGAGGGCCGTGGAGATCCTCTCGGCCACGTAGGCCGCGGCGTCCCGCCCCGGGAGGTCCCGGGGCTGGAAGCGCACCCCGGTCGCCGCCGGCCGCGAGAGGCGGTCGACCCGGAACGTGCGCCAGTCGTCGCGCCGGAGGTCCCAGGCGAGCAGGTACCAGCGGCGGCCGAGGTTGACCAGCGAGTGCGGCTCGGCCTCGCGGCGGGTCTCGCCACCCTCGCGGCCCTGGTATGCGAACCGCACGCGCTCCGCGTCACGGCACGCGGCGGCGAGCAGGCTGAGGCTCTGCGGATCGACCGTCGGCCCGCCCTCGGGGACGCCGACGCTGACCGCGCCCAGTGCCCGGACCCGGCGGCGCAGTTGGGCCGGCAGCACCTGCTCGAGCTTCACCAGGGCCCGCAGCGAGGTCTCCTCGATCCCGTCGACCGAGGCGCGCGCCGCGGTCCGCAGGCCGACGGCGATCGCGATCGCCTCCTCGTCGTCGAGCAGGAGGGGCGGCATCGCCGCCCCGGCGGCGAGGCGGTACCCGCCGGCCGGGCCGGTGAGCGAGTCGACGGGGTAGCCGAGGTCACGCAGGCGCCCGACGTCGCGGCGGACGGTCCGGCGCGACACGTCGAGTCGCTCGGCGAGCTCGCCGCCCGGCCAGTCGCGCCGCGCCTGCAGCAAGGAGAGCAGCTCGAGCAGGCGGCTGGAGGTCTCGTTCACGATTCCGATGATCCCGGATATTTAGGACAGAAGCTGACCTAAATAGGAAATAGGGTGACCGCGAACCAACGAAGGGAGCACCGGATGAACGCGACGCGTGAGACGTACCCGGCCGGGGTCCCGTGCTGGGTCGACACCGACCAGCCGGACGTCGAGGCGGCGAAGGACTTCTACGGCGGCCTGTTCGGCTGGGAGTTCGACGAGCGCACCCCGGACGGCGGCGAGCTGCGCTACTTCGTCGCCCGCGTCCGCGACCTCGACGTCTGCGGCGTCGGCACGAAGATGCCCGACGACCCGAGCCCGACCGCCTGGAACACCTACGTCGCCGTCGAGAGCGCCGACGATGCGGCGGCCCGGGCCGGGCAGGCTGGCGGAAGGGTGGTCATGGACCCGTTTGCCGTCGGCGACGCCGGGCGGATGGCTGTGCTCGCCGACCGCGAGGGAGCCGTGTTCTGCGTCTGGGAGGTGGGCACCACCGCGGGTGCCGAGCTCGTCAACGAGCCGAACACCTGGAGCTTCAACGACCTGGCCAGTCGCGACCCCGAGAGCGCGATCGCCTTCTATCGCGAGATGTTCGGATGGGAGACCTCCGACCGGGGCGCCGACGGCGGCGAGGGCTTGAACTTCTGGCGCCGGCCCGGCTACGGCGAGTTCCTCGACAAGCTCAACCCGGGCACGCTCGCGCGCATGGCGCAGATGGGCGCCCCCGAGGGCTTCGCCGACGCGATCGGCTGGCTCATGGAGATGACCGATGAGCAGTTCCCGCCCGAGGCCCCGCCGCACTGGGGGACCTCGTTCGCGATCGCCGACGCCGACGCGACGGCGGCGCGCGCGCAGGAGCTCGGCGCCAGCCTGGTGGTCGAGCCGATGGACGCGCCGTGGGTCCGGTTCACCGTGATCCGCGATCCGCAGGGCGCCCTGTTCCAGGCGAGCCAGTTCGTCCCGCCCGAGAGCTGACCTACGCAACCCAGAAACGAAGGAGACCAACATGGACAAGCTCGATTTCGTCGGCGTCCCCTCGACCGACTCGGACCGCAGCCGCGCCTTCTACCTCGACACCCTCGGGCTGCGGCCCGACGAGAAGGGCGACTACGAGTTCTGGATCGGGGGCACCTGCTTCGCGATCTGGGAGCCCGGGCGGCTCGGGATGGAGTTCGCGCCGCAGAAGAACGCCCACCCGGCGATCCACGTCGACGATGTCGCCGCGACCCGTTCCGAGCTCGAGGCCAAGGGCGTCGAGTTCAGCGGCGAGATCTTCGACACCGGCGTCTGCCACATGGCGTTCTTCACCGACCCCGACGGCAACGACCTGATGCTCCACCACCGCTACGCCCCACGCGATTGAGGGTCGCCTCCCCGGCCGTTGCCCGCCGACGGGCGCTTTTCGTCCTCCCTGAGATCGAAAGGCGCCCGTCGCGGCAACCCGGCCGGTCGAGCTAGGCGGCCGGCACGGTGACCTTGGCCTCCCGCCAGCGGCGCTCGAACGGCAGCCGCCAGCGGTGCGGGGCGATCACGTCGTGGACCCCGTCCGGCCCCCACGATCCCTGGTCGTACGGGACCACGGGCGGCGGGTTGTCGAGCAGTGGAGTGGCGACCTCCCAGAGCCGCTCGATCCCCTCCGACGTCGTGAACAGGGTCGCGTCACCGGCCAGCGCGTCCCAGATCAGCCGCTCGTAGGCCTCGAGCACGCCGGCGGCGGCCTCGGTCTCGGCGATCGAGAACTGCATGCTCAGCTTCTCCAGCGTCATCCCGGGACCGGGGCGCTTGCCGTAGAAGGAGAGCGATAGCCGCGAGGCCTCGTCGAGGTCGAAGGTGAGGTGGTCCGGCCCGTATTCGCCGACGCCCGACGTCGACGGGAACATGCTCTTCGGCGGCTCGCGGAACGCGATCGAGATGATCCGCTGCTGCTCGGCGAGGCGCTTGCCCGTGCGCAGGTAGAACGGGACGCCCGACCAGCGCCAGTTGTCGACCTCGCAGCGCAGGGCGACCAGGGTCTCCGCCTGCGAGTCAGGGGCCACGCCGGCCTCGGACCGGTACCCGTCGTACTGGCCGCGCACGACCTGCGCGGGGTCGATCGGGCTGAGCGAGCGGAAGACCTTGTCCTTCTCGAGGCTGATCGCGAACGGCGTCAGCTCCGTCGGCGGCTCCATGGCCACGAACGCGAGCACCTGGAACAGGTGCGTGACGACCATGTCGCGAAACGCCCCGGTGTCCTCGTAGAAGGAGGCGCGCTGCTCGAGGCCGAGCTTCTCGGGGACGTCGATCTGCACGTGGTCGATGTGGTTGCGGTTCCAGATCGGCTCGAAGAGCCCGTTGGCGAACCGCAGCGCGAGGATGTTGAGGGCCGCCTCCTTGCCGAGGAAGTGGTCGATCCGGAAGACCTGGTCGTCGTGGAAGGCCCGGTGGACGATCTCGTTGAGGCGGCGAGCGCTCTCGAGGTCGGTCCCGAAGGGCTTCTCGAGCACCACCTTCGATCCCTCGGCGAGGCCGGCCGCGGCGATCATCTCGATCACGTCGGCGGCGGCGAACGGGGGGACGCTCAGGTAGTGAAGTACCCCCGCCTCGCCACCGAGCCGGCCCTTGGCCGCCGCGACGGCCGCGGCGAGCCCCTCCGGGCCCGCCGCGCGGTCGACGTAGGTGATCCGGCGCACGAACGCGTCGATCTGCCCGTCGTCGACCGAGCCGTGAGCGAAGCGCTTGCAGGCGTCCCGCGCCCGCTCGCGGAACTCGTCGTCCGTGAACGGCTCGAGGGAGGTGGCGACGATCTCGAACTCCTTCAGCATGCCCACGGTCGTCAGGTGGAGCAGACCGGGGAGCAGCTTGCGGCGGGCGAGATCGCCGGTCGCGCCGTAGAGGACGATCACGTGTGGTTGTGGGCTCTTCATAGAGTCATGCCGCCGTCGGGGATCCGGGTCCCGGCTCGACGTCGACGTCGGTCGAGTGCAGGATTTCACCGCAGGCCGCGCGATGGGTCCACTCCCGTTAACTGCCCGCAGGAGCGATGCCTATACATCACCGGCGGGCCGGCCCCGCGCTTCGCTTCCTAGCCGCCGGCCAGCCGCTCGGCGATCCGGTCGAAGAACCCGGTCCAGCCCCGGCCGGCGCGCCCGTACTCCTCCGGGGTCATCAGGTTGCCCTGGTGGAAGTCCATCTCGGTGCGGCCGTCGCCGAGGTCACGAAGGACGACGGTGACCACGTCGGAGGCGCCGTGGTCGTCGGGCCGGTCCGTGACGGTGAAGACGAGGCGCTCGGGCTCGGCCACCTCCAGGTACTCACCCGCCCACCGGATCTCGCCCCCGCCGGGGGTGAACATCACGAGCCGCCAGGCGCCGCCCTCCCTGACGTCCATGTCGACGGTCTCCAGCGGGTTGTCGGTCTCGGGTCCCCCGAACCAGTCGGCGAACCGCTCGGGCTCGGTCCACTCCCTCCACACCGTCTCGCGCGGAGCGTCGAAGACGCGCTTGATTGCGAGCCCGTCCTCGTTCGCCTCGAAGGTGCTCACGCCCGCTCCTCCCGGTCGCCCGCCCGCAGCCGCGCGTCGAGCTGCTCGAAGCCCGCCTCCCAGAATCCACGGTACTCCTGAAGCCAGTCGACGGCGAGCTTCAGCGGCGCGCCGTCGAGCCGCGACGGCCGCAGCTGGGCGGTGCGAGCCCGGGTGATCAGGCCGGCTCGCTCGAGCACCTGGAGGTGCTTCGAGATCGCCTGGACGCTGACCGGGAACGGCTCGGCGAGCTCGTTCACGCTCGCCTCGCCACCCTCGGCGAGCCGGTCGATGATCGCGCGGCGCGTCGGGTCGGCGAGCGCCGCGAAGGTGGTGCTGAGCTGGTCGGTCGCGGTCGTATTCATCCGTGAGGTTGTTCAATGACCCGGTTGAGTATGGTACCTCTCACGGCGGACCGCGGGGGGCGAGTCGCAGAATCTCGAGCAAGGAGGAGTCATGGGAAAGATCGTCGTCACCGAGTTCGTCTCCCTCGACGGCGTGATGGAGGACCCGGGGGGAGCCGAGGACTTCGAGTACGGCGGCTGGAGCTTCGAGTTCTCGCGCGGTGACGAGGGCGACGAGTTCAAGCTCGACGAGACGCGCGAGACAGAGGCGCTGCTGCTGGGCCGGGCGACGTACGAGGGCTTTGCCGACGCCTGGCCCTCTCGCGAGGGGGAGTTCGCCGACAGGTTCAACAGCATGCCCAAGTACGTCGTCTCGTCGACCCTGAGCGACCCGAGCTGGACCAACACGACCGTGCTCGACGGGGAGCTCGCCGAGGAGGTGTCGAAGCTGCGCGAGTCCGCGGAGGGGGACGTGGTCGTCCACGGGAGCGCGCAGCTGGTCCAGGCGCTGTTGGAGAACGACCTCGTGGACGAGCTGCGGCTGATGGTCTTCCCGGTGGTGCTCGGCAAGGGCAAGCGGATCTTCGACCAGACCAGCGCCAAGAAGCCGTTGCGGCTCACCGACTCGAAGGTCGTCGGTGACGGCGTCGCGATCCTGATCTACGAGCCGGCGGGCTGATCGGCGAGCCGGCGATCGAGGGCGTGGCCACCCGGCCCGACCCAGATCAGGAACGCCATCGCCAGCAACAGCGCGGGCGCGAGGGTGAGGCTGATCGCCTCGCCCTCGCCGATGCCGGAGACGACGATCGCGCCGACCATGTCGCCCGCGAGGATGAGGGCGGCGAGCCGGGTCCCCAGGCCCAGCAGCAGCATCAGGCCGCCGACGATCTCGATCACGCCGATCGCATAGGTGAACGCCTCCGGCGCGGGGAGCCCGTAGTCCTCGAAGGACTCGACCTCCGCCTCGTGGCTGGAGAACTTGCCGATTCCGAAGACGAGGAAGACGGTCCCGGCCGCGAGCCGGACACCGAACGCGAGCGTCGCCAGAGGCCCGCCCGCGGGCCCGGCCGCGAGGATCTCGATCGTCCGGCGCCGGATCGATCGATCGTAGCCGCCTGGCGCGCTGATACGTTCGCGCGCCGTGAGCACCTGCGAGGTCGGCGGGCGAGCCCTCGCCTACGAGCGCCGCGGCGAGGGCGATCCGCTGCTCGTCCTCAACGGCTATGCGGCGACGAAGGCCGATTGGGACCCGGGGTTCATCGCGGCGCTCGGCGCGGACCGAGAGCTGATCCTGCCCGACTACCGCGGAATCGGCGACTCGGCCGGCGACAGCGAGCCGTTCGCGATCGAGGACCTCGCCGGCGACGCGGCGGGCGTGATCGCCGCCCTCGGGCTCGAGCGCCCCGACGTCCTCGGCTGGTCGATGGGCGGCTTCGTCGCGCTCGCCCTGGCGCTCGCCGAGCCGACGCGGGTCGGGAAGCTGGTCCTGCTCTCGACCAGCGCGGGCGGGGCGTCGGCCACCCTCGCCGACCCGGAGGTGCGCGCCCGGATCAGCGACCTCTCCGGGACGCCCCGCGAGCAGGCGAGCAGGCTGATCTCTCTCCTCTTCACCCCGCCGCGGGCCCGGATGATCGACGCTGCCTTCGGCGACATCGTCGCCACGGCGCGCGCGGCGCTGCCGCACGACGTCGTCCGTGCCCAGTGGCGGGCGATGGAGGCGTGGGACGCCGGTGGCGCGGCCGAGCGCCTCGGCGAGATCTCGGCTCCTGCCCTGGTCGCGACCGGGAGCGAGGACGTGGTCGTCCCGCCGGCCAACGCGCTGTCCCTGGCGGCCGGGATCCGCGGCGCCTGGCTGGCCCCCTTCCCCGACTCCGGGCACGCGTTCATGGCAGATCACCCGGACTCGCTGGCGCGGTTGATCTCAGCCTTCCTCGCGGTCGACTAACGTTGGGCCTGGAGAGGAGGCGCGCGTGTACGAAGCGATAGTCGTCGGCACCGACGGGTCGGAGACCGCCAAGCGCGCGGTCGATGAGGCAATGCGCCTGGTCGAGGCGATGGGCGGGCAGCTGCACATCGTCGCCGCCTACGAGCCGCTGCGTGGCGCGAAGATCGTCGGCGCCCCCAAGGGCGCGCAGAAGGTCTGGGAGGTGCGCCCGGACGCCGAGGTCCAGAGCGTGATCCAAGAGGCCGAGGCAGATGCGCGGATGAAGGGCGTCGCCGTCGAGTCCCATACGGTCACCGGGGACCCCGCCGACGCGCTGTTGGAGATCGCCGAGCGCCAGAACGCGGATCTGATCGTGGTCGGCAACCGGGGCATGCACGGGGTCACCCGGGTGCTCGGCAGCGTGCCGAACAAGGTCTCCCATCGCGCGTCCTGCAACGTGCTGATCGTCGCCACCGCCGACGACTGACCCGACGCGGCTAGCAGCGCCGGAGCTTCGCCGCCAGCGAGCGCAGGCGCCCGTCGCGTAGCTCCACCAGGGCGCGCAGCTTCTCGCCCGTGCGTACCTGGTCGCGACCGAAGCGCGCGCGGAAGGGCTTCGCACGGTCGACGCGCTTGTGGGTTCGGCCGGCCGTGAAGGTGGCCTCGATCGCCCGCTTGGCGTCCTTGCCGGCGACCGTCACGGCCGGCCCGCCGCGACAGTCGCGTCCCTCGCCGCCGGGCGCTTTGGTCCGCAACCGCAGCCGTGCCGGCGCCCGGCACTCCGCGCCCACGCAGTGCTCGACCGCGCGCAGGCGCTTGGACAGGGCCCGCTCGACCTTCCTCGCCGAGCGCACCCGGTGCAGGTTGTCGAGCTGGTAGGGGTCGCGCTCGAGGTCGTAGAGCTCGATAGCGCCCGTGTTCGGCCCGCGGATCCAGTGGATGTAGAGGTAGCGCGGGGTGCGCACGCCGCGGAAGCGGACGCCCTCGATCGCGAGCTCGCGCCCGCTCTGGTTCCCCGGCCGCCGGGCCATCGGCAAGAGCGAGCGGCCGTCCTGGGGCAGGCGGGCGCGGGCGCCGCTCGCGTCGAGGATCGTCGGCGCGAGATCGACGTTCGCGGCCAGATCGCGGACGGTGACCCCGGCCGCCACCCCGGGGCCCCGGATCATGAGCGGCACCCGCAGCGACTCCTCGTACGGAAGGTTCTTGCCGAACTCGATCCGGTGCTCGCCGTGCTGCATGCCGTTGTCGGAGGTGAACACGAGCAGCGTCGAGTCGAGCTCGCCCGAGGCGGCGAGCGCGGCGACGATCCGCTCCACCCCCTCGTCGACCGCGAGCAGCGACTCGAGCTCGCAGCGGTAGAGGTCGTGGACGGCGTTGACCTGGAAGGCGTCGAGCGGTTGCGTGTCACGGATCGCCAGCGGCTTGTCTGCGACGTCGGCCTCGTTGAAGCTCGGGGGCACCGGAAGCGGCACGTCCTCGAACGCGCCGATGTGGCGCGCCGCGGGCTTGACGTTGCCGCGACATCGGTCGACCTCGCCCGGCGGCGGATCGGGGGTCCCCGAGTGCGGGGCGTTGTAGGCGACCCAGAGGAAGAACGGCTGGGACAGCGGCGCCCGGCGGCCGATGAAGTCGACCGCCTTCGCCGTGTAGACGTCGCTCGAGTAGGTCTCGGGGGCGGCGGGGTCGGTCGGGTCCTCGCTCGCGTCGCCGTAGCGCACCAGCTGCCCGTCCTCGAGCAGGTCGTAGCCGTAGTAGGCGTTCTGGGTCTTCTGCCCGTGCCACTCGCTGTAGCCGGGCGGGACGCCCACCGCGCTCGTCTCGTAGCCGTTCAGGTACTTGCCGACCAGGCCCGTGTAGTAGCCCGCGCGCCCCAGCCACACCGGCAGCGTCTCGTCGCCGCGAAGCACGTCGAACCCGCCCTGCGGGGGGATGTTGTTGAGCACCCGATGGTTGTGGGCGTACTGGCCGGTGAGGAAGGTCGCCCTCGAGGGGCAGCAGAGCGGGAAGGTGGCGAAGCTGTTCTCGAACGTCGCCCCCTGCTCGCCGATCAGGCTCAGCGTCCGCGGCATGGCGCCGATCGATGCGGCGGTCTGGTCGTCGGTCATCACCACGACCACGTTGGGCGCGTCATCCGTGTCGGGCGCGGCACCGGCGGCCGGCGCGGCGGTGCCCCACCAGGCAGCCGCGACGAGCGCGAGCAGCGCGATCGCGGAGAGCAGGGGCGTTAGCGGCGAGCGTCGTGGCGCCATCAGCCAGTCAACACCTTCGGCGCCCGGTTGGATCGCCCTCCCGCCCGCGCGAGTAGCTTTCGCGCCCTTGCCCACGATCCCGCGCTTCCCGCTGATCGGAGACCCGCTCCTGCGGCGGATCCGGATGCCGTCGGACCTCGATGCGGTGACCTCGGTCGGCGAGGAGTCGGACCCCGACGCCGTCGGGCTGACCCGGGAGTGCGTCGAAGGGATCTGGGAGACCGCGCTCGGTCTCTATCGCAGCGGCGTCCACCCGGCGCTTCAGCTCTGCCTCCGGCGCCAGGGCGAGGTGGTGCTCGACCGCGCGATCGGCCACGCTCGCGGCAACGGGCCGGACGACGAGGAGCACGCGCCGAAGACCACGGTGACCACCGAGACCCCCTTCTGCGTGTATTCGACCTCGAAGGCGATCACGGCGATGGTGGTCCACCTGCTGGCCGACCGCGGGGCGCTGGGAATCGACGATCGGGTCGCCGAGCACCTCCCCGAGTACGCCCGCCACGGCAAGGGCGAGATCACGATCGGGCACGTGCTCGCCCACCGGGCCGGGGTTGCGTCGCTGCCGAAGGAGGCGCTGGACCTCGACCTGCTCGGCGATCGCGAGCGGCTGGTCGAGCTGATCTGCGACGCGAAGCCGGCCTCCGCGCCCGGCAGGCTGCTCGCCTACCACGCGGTCTCGGGCGGGTTCATCCTCGGCGAGGTCGTCCAGCGGTTGACCGGCAAGCCGATCCGCGAGGTGCTCGCCGAGGAGATCCTCGGCCCGCTCGGCTTCCGCTGGAACAGCTACGGGGTCGCGCCGGAGGACGTCGAGCAGGTCGGGCTCAGCTACGTCACCGGCCCGCGGCTGCTGCCGCCCGTCTCCAACCTCGTCTCCCGCGCCCTCGGCGCGTCGGTCGACGAGGTGATCGAGGCCTCCAACGACCCGCGCTTCCTCACCGCCGTGGTCCCGTCGGCGAACGTGGTCACGAACGCGAACGAGCTCTCGCGCTTCTTCGAGATCTTCCGCCGGGGCGGCGAGCTGGACGGGGTCCGGGTGATGACGCCCGAGACGCTGCGGCGGGCGCTGACCGAGCAGTCGCGGCTGGAGATCGACCTCTCGCTGATCTTCCCGACCCGCTTCGCGTACGGGCTCATGCTGGGAGCGCAGGTGGTCAGCCTCTACGGGCGCGACACCGACCTCGCGTTCGGCCACCTGGGCCTGATCAACATCATGGGCTGGGCAGACCCGGAGCGCGGGCTCTCCGGCGGGCTCATCACCAGCGGCAAGGCGATCCTCTATCCCGAGGTGCACCGCTTCTACGGGACCATGCAGCGGATCGCATCCGAGGTCCCGAAGCTGCCGGCGTCGGCACGTCCGTTCTGAGCCCATGTAGGTTTCGCGGTCGATGGCGATCAAGGGGGAAGCCGTGATCCGCCGTGCCTACACGGCATTCGGCGAGCGAGACCTCGAGACCTTGATCGATCTCTCGGATGAGGGGATCGAGGTTTCGACGGTGACCGGCCTGCTCGCCGGGCGCACGGAGCCCTACCGCGGGCACAGGGGGTTGGCCGAGTACATGGGCGACCTGACCGCGACCTGGAAGCGGCTCGAGCTCCAGCCACAGCACTTCCACGCCGTCGGCGACGGCCGCGTGCTGGTCTTCGGCCGCGTCCGGGCCTGGCACGGCCGCGGCTTCCTCGACTCCTCCAACGCCTGGCTGTGGACGCTGCGCGACGATCGCGTGCTCGAGGTGCGCGTCTACGCCGATCCCGCCGACGCGCGGCGCGCCTTCGCCGACGAGAGCTGAGCCGCTCAGGCGGCGAACGCCTCGGCGGCGGCGCGCTTGCGCATCCGCTCGAGCCGCGCGCGCTGGCCGTCGGCGCGCTCGGAGAGCTCGGCGAGGTCGATCCCGTCGACGGTGTCGCCGACCGTGGCGCGCAACGACTCCCAGAGCGCGCGCTTGCCGGTCACCCCGATCAGCAGCCCCTCGAGCTCGACCACGCGGCTGAGCGGCGAGTAGGCGAGCAGGCTGTCGTTCGGCTTCAGCCGCCCGAGCTTCTCCGCGGTCCAGCCCGCGGCGTCCTTGAGCTTGCTCGGGCCGACCTCGAGGCCCGCCATCACCCGCTCGAGCGCCTCGCGGTCGGCGGCGATCTCGTCGGCGATCAGCTCCAGATCGGCGCCGAACTCGGTCTCCGCGTTGGAGCGCGCCGCGCGGCGCGCGAGCTCGAGCCCCGCGGTGGCGCCCGCGTGGTGGTCCTGGAGGTAGGTGCGCAGCATCGCCGAGCCTTCGGCCACCGACGTAGCCTGGCACAGTCCCCGAGGGCCGGTCGCTCAAGGGGCCTCCCGCATCCTGCCGATAGCTTTGGAGGATGGATACGCGGGTGGAGAGGATCGTGCTCGAGACCGGCCGGCACCGGATCGTCGGCGATCTGACCCTCCCCCGCGAGGGGTACCGGAGCAGGCTCTCGGACTACCTCAACCAGGGCGACATGGGCTTCATCCCGCTCGCCAACGCGACGATCAGCCCGATCGACGCCGCGCCCGGGAGCGCCGAGCGGCGCGACTTCATCGCCGTCGCCCGCACCCACATCCACCTCGCCTATCCCGACTCGGGCGACGGCGGCACTCCGATCTAGGCGATCCGGTCCCCGAGCGCGGCCTCGCGGTCCGGGCGCAGCAGGACGACGCCGAGCTCGTCGTCGAGCGCTCCGATCACGAGGACCTCGGAGGTGAACGGGCCGATCCGCTTGGGCGGGAAGTTCACCACCCCGACCACGAGCGTCCCCTCGAGCTCCGCACGCTCGTAATTCGTGATCTGCGCCGACGAGCGCTTGACGCCGATCTCCCCGCCGAAGTCGATCTCGAGCTTCCACGCCGGCACCCGCGCCTCGGGGAACTCCTCGACCGCGACCACGCGGCCGACGCGCATGTCGACCGCCTCGAACTGCTCCCAGGTGATCTCCCCCGCGGCGGTCACGCGGACCGGCTCACGGCGTCAACACGATCTTCAGCGCCTCGCGCCGGTCGTAGACCTCGTAGGCCTCGGCGGCCTGGTCCAGGCTCATGTGGTGGGTGACCAGCGGGCTCGGGTCCAGCGCCCCGGAGGCGAGCAGCTCGAGCACCGGGTCGACGTGCTTGATCACGTTCGCGTGCCCGCTCTTCAGGGTGAGCGCCTTGATCCAGACGATGCCCATGTGGACCTCGATCCGCTCGGCGTAGACCCCGGTCGCCGAGACCGTGCCCGCCTTGCGCGTCAGCCGGCAGGCGAGCTCGAGCGCGTCGGGATGGCCGACGGCGTCGATGGTGGCGTCGGCGCCGCGCCCCTCGGTGAGCGCCTTCACCGCGGCCCGCGGGTCTCCGTCGGTGAGGTGGACCGGCTCGGCGCCGAGCGCCCGCGCGAGCTCGAGCCGCTGGTCGACCGTGTCGACCGCGACCACCGCGCGAGCACCGGCGGCGCGCGCCGCCTGCACCGCGCAGAGGCCGACCGGGCCGAGCCCGAGCACGGCCACCACCGAGCCGTCCGCGACGCCGCACTCGGCGACCGCGTGGTAGCCAGTGCCCATCACGTCGCCCGCGAACAGGGCGACGTCGTCGGACATCCCCTCGGGCACGCGGCGCAGGGTGAGATCCGCGTGCGGGACCAGGAGGAGCTCGGCCTGGGCTCCCTGAAGCGAGCCGAGCGTCTTGCCGTGGCCGAAGACGCGCCCGTGGTCGCACTTGTGGAAGTCCCCGCGGCGGCAGAAGAAGCACTGACCGCAGGCGGTGCAGTAGGTGCCCAGGACCCGGTCGCCCTCGCGCACCCGCTCGACCTGGTCGCCGACCGCGGTCACCGTGCCGACGTACTCGTGGCCGAGGATGAAGCCCTCCTCGATCGCCACCCGGCCGTGGTAGATGTGCAGGTCCGAGCCGCAGACACCGGTGGCCTCGACCCGGACGATCGCCTCGTCGGCGCCGGTGAGCTCGGGCTCGGGGACCTCGTCGACCCGCACCTCGCCCGGCCCCTGGAACGTCACCGCTCGCACCGCCGGGACTCTATGTGAGACGTTTGGTCCGTCATCGGCCCGTCGCGGAGGAGGAGCACATGAGCGCAGACCCCGGAGCCGTGCTGATCACCGGCTGCTCGTCGGGCATCGGCAAGGAGACCGCGCGGCGCCTGACCGCCCGCGGGTGGACCGTCTACGCGACCGCCCGGCGGCCCGAGTCGATCGCCGACCTCGCCCGGGCGGGCTGCACGACGCTGGCGCTCGACGTCACCGACGAGGAGTCGATGCGGACCGCGGTCGCCGCGGTCGAGGCCGAGCACGGCGCCGTCGGCGCGCTCGTCAACAACGCCGGCTACAGCCAGTCCGGAGCGCTCGAGACGCTGCCGATGGAGCGCCTTCGGGCCCAGTTCGAGACCAACGTCTTCGGCCTCGTGCGGATGTGCCAGCTGGTGCTCCCGGGTATGCGCGGCGCCGGCAGGGGTCGGATCGTGAACGTGAGCTCGATGGGCGGGAAGCTGGTCTTCCCCGGCGGCGGCGCCTACCACGCGAGCAAGTACGCGGTCGAGGCCCTCTCCGACGCGCTGCGCTTCGAGGTCCGGGGATTCGGGGTCCGGGTGGTGATCGTCGAGCCGGGCCTGATCACGACCAGCTTCGGCGAGACGGCCGCCGGCTCGCTCGCCGACGCCGCCTCCGACGACCCGGCGCGGTCGGACGACCCCTACGCGGGCTTCAACGCCGCCGTCGGCGCGGCGACGGTCGGCGTCTACGAGGGACCGATGAAGCGGCTCGGCGGCGGGCCCGAGACGGTCGCACGGACGATCGAGCGGGCGATCGCGTCACAGAACCCGAAGCCGCGTTACAAGGTCACCGCCTCGGCCCGGCTCGCTCTCGGGCAGCGCAAGCTGCTCACCGACCGCGCCTGGGACGCGGTCATGCGCAGCCAGTTCCCGAGCCCCGGTAAGTAGCCGCCGCGCGCCTGCGCCGGGCCGCGGGCCGCCTCATAGACTCGCCCTGGTGAGCGCGGTCGCATCTTCTCGGCGGGGGCTGGCCGTCGCCGCGCTCGCGTGCGTCTCGGCGGTCTGTGTCGCCGCCTGCGGCTCCGAAGAGGAACCCCTCGCCGGGATCACGATCGCCCAGACCGCGCAGCCGGACAGCCTCGACCCGGCGCTCGCCTTCGAGGTCGGCAGCCTGGAGCCGATCTGGCTCGTCTACACGCCCCTGCTCACCTACCGCCGCGCGGAGGGCGAGAAGGGGGCGGAGCTCGTCCCGGGTCTCGCCTCCGACCTGCCGGAGATCTCCGCCGACGGCACGACCTACACGCTGGCGCTGCGCAAGGGCCTCTCCTACTCGGACGGCAGCGAGGTCGAGGCGAGCGACTTCGAGCATGCGATCGAGCGGGTGCTCACGCTCGACTCGGGCGGCGCTCCGTTCTACGACGGGATCCAGGGCGCGACCGCCTACGCGCGCGCCGGCGACCCCGACGGCGACATCAGCGGGATCGAGACCGACGAGGAAAGCGGCGAGATCACGATCCACCTGACCGAGCGCGACGCCACCTTCTCGAACGCGCTCGCGCTCGTGTTCGCGGGGCTGGTCCCCGGCGACACCCCCTTCCGCGACCTGAGCGCGGACCCGCCCCCCGGGGTGGGGCCCTACGAGATCGTCGAGTCCGGGCCCGACCAGTTCGTGCTCGAGCGAAGCCCGAACTTCGCCGACCTCGACATCCCCGACATCCCGACCGGCAACGTCGAGCGGATCACGACCCGGATCGGGGGCAGCGTGCGGGAGCAGGCCGAAGATGTGCTCGACGGCAAGCTCGACTACATGCAAGACCAGCCGCCGGCCGACCTGATGCGGACGATCCGCGAGCAGGCCGCCGACCGCTACGTCGAGCACCCCACCGCCTCCACCTACTACTTCTTCCTCAACGAGCGCCGGCCGCCGTTCGACGACCCGCTGGTCCGCGAGGCGGTCAACTGGGGGCTCGACCGCGCGGCGCTCGCGCGGCGCTACGGCGGCGCGATGAAGCCGGGCTGCACCCTGCTCGCGCCCGGCGTGCCCGGTTACGACGAGCGTCTCGACACGGTCGGCTGTCCCTACGGCGACCCGAGCGAGCCCGGAGATCGCGGTCGCGCCCGGGCGTTGATCCGCCAGGCCGGAGCGGGCGGCGAGCGGGTCACGGTCTGGGGCAGCAGGGCGGCGGACTCACGGTCGGCGACCGAGGCCTACTCGAGGACGCTGAACGAGATCGGGCTCGACGCCCGCATCAGGCTGGTCGAGCCCGGCTCCTATTACGAGACGATCAACGACCGGCGGACGCGCGCCCAGACCGGATTCGACACCTGGTTCGAGGACTTCCCCCACCCGCTCGACTTCTTCGTCGTCGTCGACGGCGACTCGATCCAGCCGGTCAACAACCCGAACCCCGGGAACGTCGACGATCCGTTCATCGACTCCGAGATCGACCGGCTGCGCGAGGTCACCGACCTCGACTCGGTGGTCGACGACTGGCAGCAGCTCGACGCCTACCTGATCTCGCCTCCGCAGAGCTACATCGCGCCGTTCGGGCACAAGCGGGTCGCAACCTTCTTCTCCGAGCGCATGGACCCGAAGAGCTCGATCTTCCACCCGCTTTACCGCAACGACTACTCGAGCTGGCGCCTCAAGCAGGGCGAATAGGACCAATTGGCCCTATTCAAGGGAAGGTAAGGCCCAGGTAAGAGAGTCCTGAGGCGGCTGGCGGAGTCGACCGCGCTCGTCTAGATTGCCCCGCGGATGAGAGACAAGCCTGGACTGAGGCGGGGGTAGCGCTTTGGAGGCCGGCGAGTTTCGTGAGGATCACCCGCAACCGGTAGGGGCGGGTGCCGAACTCACTGAAATCGAAGCTGGGGGCGTGCTCCCACGGACCCCTGGGCAGCTTTTCCGAAAGCGGTTCGCGGAGGATCGCCTCGCGCTCGCCTCGCTTGGGTTCATCGTCCTGCTGATCCTGGTCGCGATCTTCGCCCCGGTCGTGGTCGACATCTTCAACGCCCCCGGGCCGGACACGCGCGACACCACCGCGCTCGACCCGACCTTCGCCCTCCCCACCGGCCCGACACCCGACCACCTCTTCGGCGTCGACCAGATCGGGCGGGACGTCTTCAGCCGCGTGGTCTACGGCGCCAGGGTCTCGCTCATCGTCGCCTTCGCCGCGACCTTCATCGCCACGATCACCGGGATCGTCGCCGGGCTGATCGCCGGCTACTTCCGCGGCTGGGCCGACACGATCATCTCGCGCTTCGTCGACGTGCTGCTGGCGATCCCCTACCTGCTGCTGGCGACCGGCCTCGCGGCGGCCTGCACCCTGGGGCAGACCAAGGGCGGCGGCGCCGGCTGCCTCGGCGGGCTGATCAAGCCGGGGATCGGGGTGGTGATCGCGGTGATCGCGTTCACCAGCTGGACCTACATGGCGCGGATCGTTCGCGGCCAGACCCTCTCGCTGCGCGAGAAGGAGTTCGTCGAAGCCTCGCGATCGATGGGCGCCTCGAACACGCGGATCGTCTTTCGCGAGCTGCTCCCCAACCTGACCGCCCCGATCATCGTCTACGCCTCGATCCTGATCCCGCAGGTGATCCTCTACGAGGCCGCGCTCTCGTTCCTCGGCGTCGGCGTCACCGACAAGCCGAGCTGGGGGCAGATGATCTCCGACGCCACCCCGGTCTTCAGCGACGCGTGGTGGTACATGCTCTTCCCCGGCCTCGCCCTGCTGTTCACGGTGCTCGCCTTCAACTTCGTCGGCGACGCGATGCAGGATGCCCTCAATCCGCGCAAGAAGCGGAGCTAGGCCTTGAACTCAACACACGTTCCACTACAGAAAGGAAAGACGATGCCAACCAAGCTGCGATGGATGCTTGCGCTGGGCGCCATCGTCGCTTTGGCGCTGACTGTGTCGGCGTGCGGAAGCGACGACGATTCCGACACGAGCTCGAGTAGCTCGGCCGACACCGAGTTCGCCCCGTCAACCGCTGCGCCCGACGGCGCGCAGCAAGGCGGGGACATGACCGTGATCGCGGCCTCCGACGTCGACTACATCGACCCCGGAGCCGCGTACTACCAGTTCACGTTCATGGTCACCTCGGCCACCCAGTCCAGCCTCGAGGCGTACGCCCCACCCGATGTGGAGGAGCCGACGCCGCTGCTGGCGACCGAGGCCCCGACCGTCTCCGACGACGGCAAGACGGTCACCTACACGATCCGCGACGACGTCAAGTTCTCGCCGCCGGTCAACCGCACCGCAACCGCGGCCGACGTCAAGTACGCGATCGAGCGCTCGCTGCTGCCCGGGGTCCCGAACGGCTTCATCCAGACCTACCTGGCCGGCGTCGTCGGTATCGACGAGGCGATCAAGCAGGCGCAGGATGACCCGACCGGAGGCGCTCCGGAAATCAGCGGGATCACCGCCCCGGACGACACCACGCTCGAGATCAAGCTCACGAACACGAGCTCTCTCGGCGTGATCGGAGCCCTCACGCTCCCGGTCAGCGCACCGGTCCCGGAGGAATACGCGAAGAAGTACGACGCCGTGAGCCCGTCGACCTACGGCGAGAACCAGGTCGCGACCGGTCCGTACATGATCGACAACTACGTGCCGAATAAGGAGATCCATCTGGTTCGCAACCCGAACTGGGAGGCGTCGGAAGGCGACTTCCGTCCCGCCTACCTGGACGAGATCACGATCCAGGAGGGCTTCGCCGACACGGTGTCCGCGGGCAAGAAGGTGCTCACGGGCAGCGCCCAGGTCAACGGCGATTTCTCGGCCCCGCCGAGCGTGATCAAGCAGGCGGCGACCGAGGGTGAGGAGGGCCAGCTGACGGTCACCCCGAGCGGCGGTAACCGCTACATCGCCCTCAACACCCAGCAGCCGCCGTTCGACGACATCAACATCCGCAAGGCCGTGATCGCGGGCGCCAACCGCACGGATCTGCGCAACACGCGCGGCGGCGAGCTCGTCGGCCCTGTGGCGACGCATTACCTGCCGCCCGAGTTCCCCGGCTTCGAGGAAGCCGGCGGCCTCGAGGGCACCGGACTCGACTACCTCGCCAACCCCGACGGAGACGCGGACGTCTCGGCCGGGTACTTCGAGAAGGCCGGGATGTCGAGCGGCAAGTGCGAGGGTCCCGACTGCGAGATCACCATGGTCGGTGACG
Source organism: uncultured Solirubrobacterales bacterium (assembly GCA_963842795.1). GTDB lineage: Bacteria > Actinomycetota > Thermoleophilia > Solirubrobacterales > 70-9 > WHSW01. Next base: position 88,886 of record CAWJHV010000028.1, read on the forward strand.
ACTCGCCTCCGGGTTCCGACACCGCGGAAGTGTTCAGGAATGAGCTCGAGGCCATGGGCTTCGACGTCAACTTCCAGAAGGTGACGCACGACATCATGTACACGAAGTTCTGCAGCGTTCCGGCCAACGCGCCGGATGTCTGCCCGAACGTGGGCTGGCTGAAGGACTTCAACGACGGGCAGTCGATGCTCGACCCGACGTTCAACGGTGAGAACGTGGTCCCGGAGAACAACTCCAACTGGCCACAGCTCAACGTGCCGGAGATCAACAAGGCCATCAACGCGGCGGCGCTGGTCGATGACCCGACCGAGCGCAAGCAGGCCTGGGGCGACGTCGACACGATGATCAGCGAGCAGGCCCCGGCGGTGCCGTGGGTCTGGGACAACCAGGCGAACGTCGCCTCGGCGGATGTCGCCGGCGTGATCAACAAGGCGAACGCGAACTGGGACCTCTCGTTCACGTCGCTGAAGTAGGTGATCGACGGAAGTTGACCGTCTGACCAATCGAGGAGGGCCCGCCGCCTTCGGGCGGCGGGCCACCCTCCTCGCCTCGCACCACCACCACACATGGCCCGCTACATAATCCGCCGCCTGCTCTGGTCGTTCCTGCTGCTGATCCTCGTCAGCGCCGTGGTGTTCGTCCTCTTCTACGTCTTCCCCTCGGCCGACCCCGCGCAGCTGCGCGCCGGCCGCCAGGCCAATGAGGACCAGATCCAGGCGATCCGCGAGTCGCTCGGGCTCGACAAGTCGGTGCTCGAGCAGTTCTGGATCTACATCAAGGGGGTGTTCACGCCCCTCGACCTTCCGGGCACCGACGCCCACGGGCCGTTCTACTTCGGCCACAGCTACCAGTCGAACGCCGACGTCAAGGACGTGATCCTCACCGACCTCCCGGCGACCGTGATGCTGGTGATCGGCTCGGTGGTCATCTGGCTCGCGATCGCGATCCCGACCGGCATCATCTCCGCGGTCAAGAGTCGCTCGCTGCTCGACCGGACGACGATGATCACCACCCTGGCGTTCATCTCCGCCCCCGTCTTCTGGCTCGGCCTCGTCGCCCTCTACCTCTTCGCCCAGGACGTCGGGGTGTGGAAGATATTCCCCGGCATCGGCAGCTATGCCGAGGCCGACGACTTCATAGGCAAGGTCGGCTCGATGCTGCTGCCGTGGATGGTGCTCGCGGCGGCGACGGCGGCGATCTACGCCCGCTATCTGCGCTCGCAGATGATCGACGTGATGGGCGAGGATTACATCCGCACCGCGCGCGCAAAGGGCCTGCCCGAGCGCAAGGTGATCATGACCCACGCGCTGCGCAGCGCGATCACCCCGATCGTCACCCTGCTCGGCCTCGACGTCGCGGTGCTGCTCGCCGGCAACGCGATCCTGACCGAGACGGTGTTCAACATTCCCGGGGTCGGCGCCGAGACCTTCAACGCGATCAAGCGCTCGGACCTGCCGATGATCCAGGGGATCACGTTGTTCGGCGCCTTCTTCATCGTCATCCTCAACCTGGTCGTGGACGTCGCCTACGCCTATCTCGACCCCCGGGTGCGCTACCAATGAGCGACGAGCCCCTGATCAAAGTCGAGGACCTCAAGGTCCACTTCAACACCGACGACGGGATCGTAAAGGCCGTCGATGGCCTCTCCTTCGAGCTCGGCAAGGGCGAAACCCTGGGGATCGTCGGCGAGTCGGGCTCCGGCAAGAGCGTCGCCAACCTCACCATCCTCGGGCTGACGCGATCGCCGAACGCCGAGATCTCCGGTCGGATCATGTTCGGGGGCAACGACCTGGTCGAGATGTCCGCCGACGACCTGCGCGAGGTCCGCGGCAACCAGATCTCGATGATCTTCCAGGACCCGCTCTCCTCACTGCATCCGTTCTACAAGGTCGGACGCCAGCTGGTCGAGGCGATCCAGGTGCACCAGAGCGTGGGCAAGGAGGACGCGTGGGCGCGCGCCGTCGAGCTGCTCGGGCTGGTCGGGATCCCCGATCCGGAGAGGCGCGCCGGCGAGTACCCGCACGAGTTCTCCGGTGGGATGCGCCAGCGGGCGATGATCGCGATGGCGCTCACCAACGATCCGCAGCTGCTGATCGCCGACGAGCCGACGACGGCGCTCGACGTCACGACGCAGGCTCAGATCCTGAGGCTGCTCGAGCAGCTGCGCCAGGAGTTCGGGATGGCCATGATCATGATCACCCACGACCTCGGCGTGGTCGCCGAGGTCGCCGACCGCGTGCAGGTGATGTACGCCGGCCAGGTGGTCGAGTCGGGCACCCTGGACCAGATCTTCTACGACCCCCAGCACCCCTACACCTGGGGCCTGCTCGGCTCCCTGACGCGGATCGACAGGCCGCGGACGGTGCGGCTCGCGCAGATCGCCGGCCAGCCCCCGTCGCTGATCTCGCTCCCCGAGGGCTGCAATTTCCGGACCCGGTGCCCGCACGCCTTCAACCGCTGCACCCAGAACCCGCCGCTCGAGCAGCGCACCTCGGCGCCGGGCCACGCGGATCGCTGCTGGCTGTCCCCGCAGCAGAAGGAGACGCTGCGCGTGGTCTCCACCGGCGAGATCGGGCTCGAGGCGCCCGCGGCATGACCGAGGGTCACGAGCCGGGCCGGATCGAGGAGGCGCGCGAGGGCGAGCACGAGCGCTCCGGCGACGTCGCCGCGCCCTCGGCGGCGGCGATCGAGGCGACTCAGAGAGGGGGCGAGGCGATCCTCGAGGTCGACCACCTGGTCAAGCACTTCCCGATCAAGGCGGGGATCATCTTCGACCACGAGATCGGCCGCGTGCGCGCGGTCGACGACGTCTCCTTCACGGTCCACGCGGGCGAGACCCTGGGCCTCGTCGGCGAGTCGGGCTGTGGCAAGTCGACGCTCAGCCGCACGGTGCTGCAGCTGATCGCGCCCACCTCGGGCTCGGTCAAGTTCCAGGGCAACGAGATCACCGGGCTCGGGAGCCGCGACCTGCGCTCCCTGCGGCCGCAGATGCAGATGATCTTCCAGGACCCCTACTCGTCGCTGAACCCGCGCAAGCGGATCGCCCAGATCATCGGCGACCCGATGCGCCTGAACGGCATCGCCAAGGGCGACGAGCTGCGCCCGGCGATCCAGGAGCTGCTGGAGACGGTCGGCCTCAACCCCGAGCACTACAACCGCTATCCGCATGAATTCTCGGGCGGCCAGCGGCAGCGGATCGGGATCGCCCGAGCGCTCTCGCTGCAGCCGAAGTTGATCATCGCCGACGAGCCGGTCTCGGCGCTCGACGTCTCGATCCAGGCCCAGATCATCAACCTGCTCGAGGACCTCCAGGGAGAGTTCGACCTCACCTACGTCTTCGTCGCCCACGACCTCGGCGTCGTCCGCCACGTCGCCGACCGGATCGCGGTCATGTACCTGGGCAAGATCGTCGAGATCGGGCCCGCCGACGAGGTGTACGCGAGGCCGATCCACCCCTACACGGTCTCCCTGCTTTCGGCGGTGCCGATCCCCGACCCGCGCGCGAACGCGGCCCGCGAGCAGATCGTTCTCGAGGGCGACGTGCCGAGCCCGGCGAACCCGCCCTCGGCGTGCCGGTTCCACACCCGCTGCCCGCGGGCGACCGAGATCTGCGCCGAGGTCGAGCCAGACCTGATCGATTACGGCGGCGGCCACTGGGCCGCCTGCCACCACCCCGTCGACCGGCCTGAACCGGCGAGGGTGGCAGCATGAGCAATAGGGTGTGTTTTGCAGGTTGAAAGCGTCGCTACGGCGGCCACTAGGTGTGAGAGGAAGATCTATATGCGTCGAATGAGTCGGTTCTTCACCGCGGCGGCCGCCGCCGCGGTGCTCGGAGTGGGACTGGCGGCCTGCGGAGATGACTCGAGCTCGAGCTCGAGCAGCGGTTCGGACACGATCATCCGCGGGACAACGGACCAGCCAATCTCGCTGGATCCGGCCGGGGCATACGACCTGCCCTCCTACGACATCATCTACAACGTCTACCAGAACCTGGTCCAGTTCCCGCCCGGGGAGACCAAGCCGCTCCCGGAGGCCGCGGAGTCGTGTGACTTCACCGACGACGTCACCTTCGAGTGCAAGATGCGGTCCGGCAACGTCTTCTCCGACGGCTCGACCCTCGACGCCGAGGATGTCGTCTTCTCGTTCGAGCGCAACGTCGACATCGCCGACCCGAACGGCGCCTCGTCGCTGCTGGCGAACATGAAGAGCATCGAGGCTCCCGACAAGAGCACGGTCGTCTTCAACCTCAAGGAGCCGGACGCGACCTGGCCCTCGGTGCTCGCGACGGCGTCGTTCGCGATCGTGCCGTCGGACAGCTTCCCCGCCGACAAGCTCCAGGACGACGGCTCGGTCGTCGGCTCCGGCCGCTACACGGTCGAGCAGTACGAGCCCGGTCAGCAGACCGTCCTGCAGGGCAACGACGAGTACAAGGGCGAGGACCCCGCGCAGACGAACACGGCGATCATCCAGTACTTCGACAAGGCCTCGGCGCTCAAGCTGGCGCTCGAGGGGGGCGATGTGGACGTCGCCTACCGGAGCCTCTCGCCGACCGACCTCGAGGACCTGAAGGGCGCCGACGGAGTCAACGTCGTCCAGGGTGAGGGCGCTGAGATCAGGTATCTCAACTTCAACCTCGACCTGCAGCCCGGCGACGACGACGAGCAGAAGACGGCGATCCGCCAGGCGGTCGCGCAGACGATCGACCGTCAGTCGATCGTCGACAACGTCTACAACGGCACGGTCAAGCCGCTGTATTCGATGATCCCGGCCAGCCTCCCGTACCACACGGACGCGTTCAAGGACGCCTATGGCGAGGCCCCCGACGTGGACGCGGCGACGAAGACGCTCTCCGACGCCGGTGTGAAGACGCCGGTGGCGCTCGAGGTCTGGTGGACCCCGTCGCACTACGGGCCCTCCTCCGGCGACGAGTACGCGGAGATCAAGCGCCAGCTCGACGAATCCGGGCTCTTCGACGTGACCCTGAAGTCGACCGAGTGGAATCAGTACTCGGAGGCGGCATTCACCGACAAGTACCCGCAGTTCCAGCTGGGCTGGTTCCCGGACTACCCGGATCCCGACGACTACGTCGGGAACTTCCTTTCCAACACCAGCTTCCTGAACATCCACTACGACAACGCGGAGATTCAGAAGCTGCTGGCCCAGGAGAAGGCGTCGACCGACGACGCCGTGCGCCAGAAGGCGTTCGAGCGGATCCAGGAGATTTCGGCGGAGGACGCGCCGAACATCCCCATCTGGGAGGGCGATCAGGTCGCGGGTGTCCGCGACGGGGTCGAGGGCGTCGAGGACACGTTCGACCCGGCGTTCATCTTCCGCTTCTGGCTGATCACCAAGGACTCGTAAAGACGGGAGTACGCGGGCGCCCGCGCGGGTATCGACCCCGCGGGCGCCCCGCGTCGTTCGGCGGGCGGCGTTCGAACCAGGGATGACCGAACGACGGATGACGCACGACTGATGGACCGGCTCTGATGGCGCACGGGACCTCATTGCGGCGCTACGCGCTGACGCGGCTGGCGTTGGCGATCCCGACCGTCCTCATCCTGCTGACGATGGTCTTCCTGCTGATGCGGGTCGCCCCCGGCGACCCCATCCAGTCGGCGCTCGGAGGCCGGCTCTCGCAGGAGGAGCTCGATCAGCGCCGCCACGCGGCCGGCTTCGACAAGCCGATCCTCGAGCAGTACGTCGAGTACCTGGGCAACGTCTTCACGCTCGACCTGGGAACGACGCTCACGGACAACCGGACCGTCACGTCGATCCTCGTCGACAACGGCACCGCGACGGTCGAGCTCACCTTCTGGGCGTTCATGATCACACTCGTCGTCGGGATCGGCGTCGGGTTGTTAGCCGGGCGCTATCGCGACGGGCCGATCGACTTCTCGGGGCGGATGTTCGGGATCATCGTCTACGCGACGCCGGTCTTCTTCCTCGGCTTTCTCGCTCAGATCTGGATCGCTCCGGCGCTCGGGTTACCGACCTCCGGGCGGGCGAGCCCGGTCGTCGACTTCGAGCTCTCGAAGACGACCCACCTGTACCTCATCGACTCCCTGATCTCGGGCAACTGGTCGGCGTTCTGGGATTGCGTCGAGCATCTGATCCTTCCGGCGGTGACGCTCGGCCTGGTGGTCAGCGGGGTGATGATCAGGCTCGTGCGCGTGAACCTGCTGCAGACGATGAAGGGTGACTACGTCGAGGCGGCTCGGGCGCGAGGCGTCTCCGAGCGCCGCGTCGTCTTCCACCACGCGTTTCGCAACGCGATGGTCCCGGTGATCACGGTCGCCGGGCTGCAGTTCGCGATCCTGCTCGGCGGCGCGGTGGTGACCGAGCAGACCTTCAACTGGCCCGGGCTCGGAGCGGAGCTCGTTCGCTACCTCGACGAGCGCGACTACATCGCTGTCCAGGGCATCATCACCATCTTCGCGCTCGCGGTGGTCGTGATCTCGGTCCTGATCGACATGGTCAACGCGCTCGTCGACCCGAGGGTGAGGTACTGAGGTGCGCTTGCCGCGCTGGGTGCGACCGATGCTGGAGGCCCGCGGGCTGACGAAGTGGATGCTGATCAGCGGGATCTTCATCGTCGCCTTCTTCCTCATCCTGGCGATCTTCGCGCCGCAGATCGCCCCCTACGGCTTCGACCAGGTGGCCGACTCGGCCGGGCGGTTCCCGAAGCAGGCGAGTCCCGACTCCGCGCACCTCTTCGGGACCACGGTCCAGTCGACCGACGTCCTCTCGCGCGTGATCTGGGGCGCGCGCACGGCGATCGAGGTCGTGGTCGTGGCGGTCACCCTCTCGCTGCTGATCGGCGTCCCGCTCGGGCTGATCTCCGGCTACGTCGGCGGCTGGCTCGACCGGGGCCTGGTCCTGATCATGGACGCGCTCTTCGCCTTCCCCTACATCCTGCTCGCCATCGTGATCGCGTTCCTGCTCTCCTCCTCGATCGGACAGGGCATCTTCTCGGCGGCGATCGCGATCACGATCGTCTACATCCCGCAGTACTTCCGCGTCGTCCGCAACCACGTGATCAGCGTCCGCGAGGAGAACTACGTCGAGGCGGCGCGCGCCCTCGGAGCCCCGCGACGGACGATCATCAGCCGCTACGTGTTCTTCAACGTGATCCAGAACGTGCCCGCGATCGCCACCCTGAACGCCGCGGACGCGATCGGGACCCTGGCGGCGCTCGGGTTCCTCGGCTACGGGATCCAGCCGACCGAGGCGGCGGAGTGGGGCTACGACCTGCAGCGGGCGATCGACGACGCCGGTGCCGGGATCTGGTGGACGGGGCTGTTCCCCGGCCTCGCGATCGTGCTCCTGATCACGGGCTTCACCCTCGTCGGCGAGGGGATCAACGACACGCTCAACCCGCTCGTCCGCGAACGACCGATCGACCCGCCCGAGATCCCCGAGCAGGACGCGGTCGAGCTGCCGCCGGCCAGCCCGGCGGGAGCGCCGGCGGGCGCCACGGCGGCGACCGCGCGGGAGGTCCATCGTGAGTGAGCAGGGGCCGGTCCTCGACGTCCGCGGGCTCCGGGTCTGGTACGGGACCGGCGGCGATCCCGTGCGCGCGGTGGACGGGATCACGTTCCAGATCGCCCGCGGCGAGACCGTCGGACTGGTCGGCGAGTCCGGCTGCGGCAAGTCGACGCTCGGGCGCGGGATCCTGGGCCTGCTGCCGAAGAACGCCAGCGTCGCCGGCGAGGTGCTCTACAAGGGCCGCAATATCGCGGGCCTCGATCCCGATGACCTCCGGGACCTGCGCGGCCCCGACCTCGGGCTGATCTTCCAGGAGCCGATGACCCGGCTCGACCCGCTGCACACGATCGAGAGCCATTTCCTAGAGATCCTGCGCACCCATCGCAAGGAGATGTCGAAGGAGGAGATGCGCAAGGCGGCGCTCGACACGCTGGCGAAGATGGGGATCCCGCCGACCCGCTTCAAGCAGTACCCGCACGAGTTCTCGGGCGGGATGCGCCAGCGGATCATGATCGCGCTCGCGCTCGTGCTCGAGCCCAGCCTGCTGATCGCCGACGAGCCGACGACGGCGCTCGACGTGATCGTCGAGGCCCAGATCCTCGGCATCCTCGCCGACCTGCGCGAGAACTTCGACACCGGGCTGCTGCTGATCACCCACAACCTCGGCATCGTCGCCGAGGCGTGCAACCGGGTCGCGGTCATGTACGCGGGCAGGATCGCCGAGGAGGGAGATGCGCGTCAGGTCTTCACCGAGCCCGCCCACCCGTACACCCGCGAGCTCCTGCGGGCGACGATCTCGCTCCGGACAACCGGCCTCAACTACATCCCCGGGGCGCCCCCCAACCTCATCGACCCGCCTTCCGGCTGCCGCTTCCATCCGCGCTGTCCCGATGCGATGCGGTTCTGCCCCGAACGCCAGCCTCCCGAGGTGCAGGCGTCGGGTGATCAGCGGGTCGCCTGCTGGCTGCACGGCCCGGAGGACCAGATCCCCGAGGGTGGCAAGGAGCCGCTCGAGAAGGCCGAGATCGCGATTGCGGAGGAGGCGTGATGGAAGCGGCGACCACGGACGACGAACGACGGACAACCGGCGACCAGGCCCTGATCCAGGTACGGGACCTGCACACGCATTACTCGGTCCGCGGCTCGTTCGTGGATCGTCTTCGCGGGCGCGAGTCGGGATCGGTCGCGGCCGTCGACGGTGTGAGCTTCGACCTCCGCCGCGGCGAGGTGCTCGGCCTCGTCGGGGAGTCGGGGTCGGGCAAGACGACCCTCGGCCGCACGCTCCTCGGCCTGGTCGAGGCGACCAGCGGCAGCATCAAGCTCCGCGGCGACGAGATCACCGGGCTCAGCGAGGCCGAGATGCGACCGCTTCGCCGGCGACTTCAGATCGTCTTCCAGGATCCGCATGCCTCGCTGAACCCGGCGATGACGATCGGCGCCGCGATCGGCGACCCGCTGCGCTTTCACGGGATCGCCGAGGGCAAGGCCGATCGCGAGCGCCGGGTCGCCGAGGCCCTGGAGCGGGTCGGCCTCGCCCCGGCCTCGCAGTTCGCCGACAAGTACCCGCCCGACCTCTCGGGCGGTCAGAAGCAGCGCGCGGTGCTCGCCCGCGCGATCGTCCTCGGCCCCGATGTCCTGGTCGCCGACGAGCCGGTCTCGATGCTCGACATGAGCGTGCGGGCGAAGATCCTCGAGCTGATGATCGAGCTCAAGTCCGAGCTCGACCTCACCTACATCTACATCACACACGACCTGGCCACGGCGAAGTTCTTCTGCGACCGGATCGCGATCCTGTACCTGGGCAGGATCGTCGAGCTCGGTCCCTCCGAGGACATCTACGCCGATCCCAAGCACCCCTACACGCAGTCGCTGCTGCGCGCGATCCCCGAACCCGATCCACGCCGCTCGGTCCCTCGCGACCTGCCCCGCGGCGAGATCCCGGATGCTGTCGCACCCCCGTGGGGGTGCCGCTTTCACCCGCGCTGCCCGAAGGCGTTCGAGGTCTGCGGCTGGGAGAGCCGCGACCTGCGCGCCGCGCTCGAGGAGCGCTGGACCACGATCCCCGAGTACCAGTACGAGGGCGAGCGGGGGCTGATCGGCGACCTCGACTCGCTCGAGCAGGCCTCATTCGAGACCGTGTTCCACTCCGCGAGCGGGCTCTCGGGCGATAACGCCGAGCGGGTGCTCGAGGCGATGCGCGGGGAAACGCCCGACGACCCCCTGTGGAAGGGGATCGCGGAGACCGAGGTGGTCGAGGACGGGATCCGGGTGAAGTTCAACGAAGGACTCGAGCCCCGCCGGCTCGATGTCGACGGGGTCGAGGTCGAGTGCCACCTCCACGACCCGGAGGCGATCAAGCGAGCCCGGGCCGTCGGTTCGAAGGTCGAGCCCGCCTAGCGGATTGATTCCACGGCCTCGGGGGCGGTCGGACGCGGGCCGCGGGCTGGCGGCTCTGAGGGCTCAGGCCTTTGCGGCCGGCCGTGCGGCGTCAGTGGCGACGCCGGCCGTGGCTTGGCCAGTAAGGGGTAGCGGTCGCGTGCGCCTTGCGTGACGATCGTGGTGGCTGTTGCGCGCCCTGCTCGCCCCGCCGTCGGCCGGCGTCGCGCCAGACGCCGGGGCGTTCGCACCAACCGCCCGCGCGACATCCCGCCAACGATCGCCGGCTTGTCATGGCTATGGGCTATCGAACCCGGCAATCGCCGGACTGACGGCTAGCCCGAACCCGCGTCGGTGGGAGCGCGCCTATTCGGTTGGGCGCCTGGCCCGAGGGTCAGACGCGACTCGTACGCGACGCTCCGGAGATCCGGGGCCAGAGCAGCAGTACGAGGCCGATCAGGATGCATGCGATGCCGAGCGCGTAATGGACGAGCACGGCGAGGATGATCCCGATGACGATGAGTAGCAATGAGAGTTCCATGGCCCGGCTCCTACCCGCCGACGGGCCGGGCTAACGGGTGACTCGCCGCGTTCATCGGGTCAGGTGGTCGCGCAGCCAACTGGCGTTGCGGGCCGAGAAGCCCTCCCAGTCGTTGTTGGCGTAGACGAAGACCTCGCGGCGGGCGCGCCAGGCGGCGATCCGCCGTCGCCAGGTCTCGAGCTCGGCCGCCGAGTAGTTGCCGCGGCGGCCGCGGGCACCGCGATGCAGGCGGACGTAGATCCAGTCGGCGGTCGGTTCGAGCGACTGGAAGCGCCGCTCCGGGTGGTCGCCGACGACCAGCGCCACCCCGTGCTCGCGCAGCAGCTCGAGCACCGGGGCGCAGAACCAGCTCGGATGGCGGAACTCGATCGCGTTGCGGCAGGGGCCGAAGGCCGGCAGCGCCGCCGCGAGGCGATCGTCGTCGCGGCGAAAGCTCTCCGGGAGCTGCCACAGCATCGGCCCCATCTTCGGCGAGCCGAGCAGCGGCTCGAGCCGCTCGAGCAGCCGCGGCAGGTACTTGGGCATCTCGCGCAGGCGCTTGATGTGGGTGAGGTAGCGACTCGCCTTGATCGCGAAGCGGAACTCGTCGGGCGTCGCCTCGATCCAGTGCTCGACGGTCTCGCGCTTCGGCAGCCGGTAGAAGGTCGCGTTGACCTCGACCGTGTCGAAGAGCGTCGCGTAGTGCTCGAGCCAGCGACTCTGCGGCAGGCCCTCCGGATAGACGAGCCCGCGCCACTCGGCGTAGTTCCACCCCGAGCACCCGATGTGCACCGGCTTCACGCCGCGAACTTAGCGGTCCCCGTCCCGCTCTGAACGCCCGCTTGCAGGGGCACATAAGTCCGCTTCCCGGCAGGGGAGCGCGCCGCAGCCGGAAAGCAGGAGCGGGCAAGCGAGCAAAGGAGCTTTCGTGCGTCGTCCGCACCTGGGGGGATTGCTCGTCGGCGTGCCCGTCCTGGCCATCCTGGCCTGCGCGTCGCCGGCGAGCGCAGCCGTTTCACACGTTGTCGTCTCCGGCGACAGCCTGTCGTCGATCGCGTATGCGAACGGGATCTCGACCGAGAGCCTGGCGAGCTATAACGGCCTCGGTAACGAGGACCTGGTGATCATCGGCCAGACGATCTCGGTGCCCTCGGCCGCCGAGGTCGGCACCACGACGACCAGCTCGAGCTCGACCGGCGCCGAGCACGTGGTCGTCTCCGGCGACAGCCTCTCCTCGATCGCCTACGCCAACGGGATCTCGATCAGCGATCTGGCGAGCTTCAACGGGCTCTCCGAGGACGACCTGCTGATCATCGGCCAGACGATCTCGGTGCCCTCCGCGTCCGGAACGGCGACCACCTCGACCTCGAGCGCGTCCGAGCACGTGGTCGTCTCCGGCGAGAGCCTCTCCTCGATCGCCTACGCCAACGGGATCTCGATCAGCGACCTGGCGAGCTATAACGGGCTCTCCGAGGACGACCTGCTGCTGATCGGCCAGACAGTCTCGGTTCCGGCCGCGTCGGGCTCGACCGCGACCTCCAGCACCGGGGTCCCGCTCGGCTCGATCGAGTCGCCCTCCGGGACGCTGTATCTGGAGAGCAACGCGGCGAGCAACTGGAACTCGATGCGCCAGGCGTCGCTGGACACCTACGGCGTGGATATCTACCCCGGCGGGCCGTTGAGCGCGTACCGCACCTACGACCAGCAGGCCGAGCTCTACCAGCAGTACCTCGACGGGGTCGGCCCGCCGGCGGCGCCGCCCGGCACCTCCGAGCACAACCTGGGCACGGCGGTCGACCTGGCGACCGAGGAGATGCGCTCGGTCGTCGACTCGATCGGCGGCGGGTACGGGTGGGGCAAGTTCACGGCGCCGGACGAGTGGTGGCACGTCAGCTTCGTCGGCGGCTGAGCCGCAGGCTCCGGGCGCCCCGGCGCTAGCCGGTGGTCTCGGGCGCGGCGCGGCTTTCGGCCTCGGCCTCGGTGCGGTCCTGGAACAGGCGCGTGCCCCCGGAGGCGGTCGAGGGCCACCAGATCTTGTCGCCGATCAGCTCGACGGCCGCCGGGACCATGATCGTGCGGACGATGAAGGTGTCGAGCACGATCCCGAGCGCGACCATGAAGCCGAGGTCGAAAGTGAAGGTCACCGGCAGGGTCATAAGGACCGAGAAGGTGCCGGCGAGGATGACGCCGGCGCTGGTGATCACGGGCCCGGTCGCGGCGATCGCGCGCAGCATCCCCTCGCGCGTCCCGTGCACGCGGGCCTCCTCGCGCACCCGCGCCATGAGGAAGATCGTGTAGTCGATCCCGAGCGCGACCAGGAAGATGAACGCGAAGGTCGGAATCGAGGCGTCGAAGCCCTCGTCGCCGACGACGAAGCGGATGAACAGGATCGAGAGCCCCAGGGTGCAGAGGAAGGAGAGGATCACGCTGGCGATCAGCACCAGCGGCGCGACCAGCGCCCGCAGCAGGATCGCGAGGATCACCGCGATCACCAGCAACGCCAGTGGCACGATCACCTTCAGATCGCGCTCGGTCGCCTGGTCCAGGTCGTAGGAGATCGCGGTTCCGCCGCCGACGAGGACCGTGGCCCCGTCGACCGAGCCGGAGACCGCGTCACGGATCTCGGGCACGGTCCCGAGCGAGGACTTCGTCAGCGGGTCCTGATCGAGCACGATCGCCGCCGTGCCGATCGTCCCGTCGGTCGACGTTTGACCCGTTGGAGTCGCGGAGGCGACGCCGTCGACACCGGCGGCCGCCTGCGCCGCCGCCGCGACATCCGCCTTGCTCACCGGGCCACTGTCGGACTCGACCAGCATCGTCATCGGCGAGAGCACGCCTGGCGGGAACGCCTCCTCGAGCAGCTGGAAGCCCTCGACCGCCTCGACCGGCTTCTTGAAGAAGGTCGTGGTCGAGTAGTCGACCTTGTACGCGAGCAGGCCGAGGGCTCCGGCGACGAACACGCCGCCGGTCACCAGCAGCGCCGGGCCCGGGCGGCGCAGGACGCGATCGCCGAACCGCCGCCAGGCGCCGGGCCGGGTGTCGGCCGCGTGCTCGGGGTCGTAGGCGACCGTCGCCCGCCGCGGCCAGAAGCCGCGGCGGCCGAAGATCGTCAGCAGTGCCGGCAACACGGTCAGGCCGGCGAGCAGCGAGCTCGCGACTCCGATCGCGGCCACCGGTCCCAGGGTCGAGGTGTTGCGCGAGTCCGCGACGACGAGGACCAGCATCGCCAGCGTGACCGTCAGCCCGCTGGCGAGGATCGCGGGTCCGGACCGGCTCAGGGCCTGGAACATCGCCGTGTGCTTGTCCTCGGTGCGGCGCAGCTCCTCGCGCAATCGTGAGACCAGCAGGAGGCAGTAGTCGGTGCCCACGCCGAACATCAGCACGATCAGGATCGAGGTCGAGTTCGAGGACACGGTCGCCCCGCTCTTGGCGAGCAGGTAGATGAAGCCCTGGGCGATGGTGTAGGCGAAGAAGACGACGATCAGCGGCGTCAGAGCCACCAGCACCGACCGGTAGATCGCGCCGAGGAGCACGAGGACGAGGAGCACGGTTGCGAACAGCAGCTTCGTGTCGATGTCGCTGAAGACCTCGGAGGCGTCGGTGTTGAAGCCGAGGTCGCCGGTGAGCTTGATCTGCATCCCGTCGGCCTCCGAGCCGGTCGTCTCACGGACGAGCTTGCCCCAGTCGGCGGACTGCTCGAAGTCCGTCGGCAGCACCAGCACCGTGTAGGCGAGGGAGCCGTCGGCGGAGACGAGGTCGTCCGGCGCGTCCTTGCCGAACGGCTGCGTCGGAGGGACCTCCAGCGGCAGCTCGAACTGGGACAGGTCGAGATCCTCCGACCCCTGAGCCTTCGCCGCCTGCTGGTACGGCTCCGCGAGCGTCTCGAGCTGCTCCGCGTCGTCGGCGATCTTCGCCTTGTCGGCCGGGGTGAGGCCGCCGTCGCGCTGATAGACGATCAGCCCCTGGCTCGTCTCCTGGGAGGCGAACCGCGAGTCCAGCAGCTCGACGACCCTCGTCGACTCGGCGCTCTCGGGCAGGAACGAGGCCGTGTCGTCGCGGGTCTCGTCAGCGAGCTTGGCGCCGAGCGGCATCATCACCGCGACAGCGACGATCCAGACGGCGAGCACCGCCCATTTCGCCCGCCTGCCCGCGACCAGGGAAGCGAGTGCGCTCACCCCTCGAACTTATCGATTCGGTGCCGCGCGCTGCGATTACACTGGCTCCATCCGCTGGCTTCGTGAAGAAGCGCACGTGCTCGCCCGCGCCGTGCTGACGCGGAAGATGGCCCCCGCGCTGGTCACGGCGGGGCTGCTGGTCACCTTGGCGATCGCGGGGGTCGCGCTCGACGAGCCCGACTGGATGACCCCGCTGCTCGCCGTGACGATCATCCTGATCGCGGTGATGTACGGCGCCCGCGGCGGCTTCCTCGCGGGATTGATCGCCTGCGCCGCCTTCGTCTCCTGGGCCGTCGGCCACGACGGCTACGACGTCTCGGACTTCGTCAACCACCGGGTCCTGCTGTTCCTCGCCCTCGGGGTGCTGACCGGCTATTACGCGCACGGCGCGCTCGGGGACTACCACGTCGGCCAGGCCGTCGCCCGCGGGAGGATCAGGCGGGCGATCCAACACGGGCAGATGGTCCTCTACTACCAGCCGGTGGCCAAGGCCGACACCGGTCGCGCCGTCGCGCTGGAGGCGCTCGTGCGCTGGGACCACCCGACCCGCGGGATCGTCCCACCGGCCGAGTTCGTGCCCGTCGCGGAGGGCGATCGGGTGACCATCTGGGAGCTCACCCTGCACACCCTGCGGCTGGCGATCCGCGAGTGCGGCGAGTGGCAGCGCCAGGGCTACGACGTCGGCGTCGGCGTCAACCTCTCATCGGCAACGATCGACCGCCAGGAGCTGGTCGACGAGATCTCCGAGATGGTCGCCGACGCGGACCTGACCCCGCAGCGGCTGACGCTCGAGGTCACCGAGAGCGCCGTGATGGACGAGCCGGTGAAGGTCGCCGCGGCGCTGGCCGAGATGCAGTCCGGGGACGCGGCGATCGCGATCGACGACTTCGGCACCGGGCACTCGTCTCTGGCGAGGCTCGAGGAGCTCCCGATCGACACGCTGAAGATCGACCAGATGTTCCTGAAGCGCGCCGACGAGGATCGCCGGCGGGCGGTGCTGCGCTCGATCGTCGAGCTCGCCCACGGCCTCGGCCTCACCGCCTGCGCCGAGGGGGTCGAGGACGAGGCCACCTGGGCGGCGCTGATCGGGCTCGGATGCGACACGGTCCAGGGCTACGCGATCAGCCGGCCGATGCCGGCCGACGAGGTCACCAACTGGCTCGACCGCAACCGCTCGCTCGCCCCGCAGGCCTAGCCTGCTCCGGGTGATGCCGGGAACGGATCTTGCGCCGCTCGAGCGGACGGCCCGCGAGCTGGCGAGCGAGTGGGGACTGCGGCTGGGCCAACCGTTCGCGCTCTCGAACTACTCCTTCGTAGCGCCGGTCGGCGACGACGCGGTGCTCAAGGTGCGCCCGGCCGACGACGACGAATCCGAGCACGAGGCCGAGGCGCTCGAGCTCTGGGACGGCGAGGCTGCGGTCCGGCTCCTGCGCCAGAGCCGCGAGCGACGGGCCCTGCTGATCGAGCGAGCCCGTCCGGGCACGGACCTCGCCGCCATCGGCGAGGCGGAGGCCACCGCCGTCGCCGTCGAGCTCGGCCGGCGGCTCTGGCGGCCCGCCGGCCGGCCGTTCCGCTGGATCGGCGACCACGTCGGGGGCTGGCTCGACGCGGCCGAGCGAGCGGCGGCGGCCGGCAGCGAGCTGATCCCGCTCGCGCGCGGCCTGCTCGAGTCGCTCGAGCCAGGACGGGAGACGCTGGTCCACGGCGACTTTCACCACCACAACATCCTCGCCGCCGACGATCGACATCTCGCGATCGACCCGAAGCCGATGCTCGGCGAGCCCGAGTACGACGTCGCCTCCTTCCTCTGGAACCCGATCGCCTACGAGATCGACGCCGAGGTCACCCGAGGTCGGCTGGCAGCCTTCGCCACCGCGGGGCTCGACCAGCGCCGGATGCGCGCCTGGGCCGTGATCCGCGCCGCGTACCTCGGCGCCGACGAGCGCGAGGTCACGATCCTGCGAGGGCTGCTGGAGGGGGACGGGCGGCGATGAAGCCGGCTCGCCTGGCCCTTGTCGATGCCCCGATCGACTGCTCGGGGGCGGGCCGTGGCGAGGAGCACGCCCCGGCCGCGCTGCGGGCCGCCGGGCTCGTCGAGCGACTGGGCGCGCGCGACGCCGGCGAGGCCGATGCGCGCATCCGCGACACGCGACGCGATCCCGCGACCGGTGTGATCGGCGCGGACGACGTGCGCCGGGCCTCGCGAGCGATCGCCGGTCGCGTGCGCGAGATCCTCCGGACCGGCGAGCGGCCGCTCGTGATCGGAGGCGACTGCACGCTTCTGCTCGGCGTCTTCGAGGCGCTCCCGCGCGACAGCGGCCTCTGGTTCGTCGACGGCCACGCCGATTTCTTCGACGGCGAGAGCTCACCCACCGGCGAGGCGGCGGACATGGATCTCGCGATCCTCACCGGGCACGGCCCGCCCGGGCTGCTCGAACGGGAGGGTCCGCTGATCGAGCCGGCGGCGGTGACGCTGCTCGGTCATCGCCCCCCGGACCTGCACCCCAACGTCGCGGTCGAGAACGCCCGGCTCGACCCGGCAATCGACGCGCTCACCGCGGTCGAGGTGCGCGAGCGGGGCGCGGCGAAGGTCGCCGTCGAGGCCGCCGCCCGCCTCACAGGACGGCCGGCCTGGCTTCACCTGGACCTCGACGTGCTCGACGAGGTCGCCCTTCCCGCGGTCAGCTATCCGCAGCCCCTCGGGCTCGACTGGGATCAGCTCCTCGCCCTCGTGGGCCCGCTCGCCGCCGCGCCCGACCTCCTCGGGGCCTCGGTCGCCGACTTCAACCCCGACCGCGACCCCGACGGCGCCCACGCCGCGCGGGTGGTCGACGCGTTGGCGTCGCTGTTCGCGCCGAGCTTGACCTAGCTGGATCCCACGGCCCCGCGTGCGCGGGGCCCCCGGGACCAAGCCGGTCGCGGCGATCGGGCGAAGCCCATACCCGGGCTTGCGCTCAGGGTGCGTGGCCGGGTTTGGCAGCGAGGGGGGTGGGCTCTCGCGCCCGCACCCCCACCCCCTCATTGCCAAACCCGGCCCGAGCCCTCGCCTGCGCCCGGCGCACCACGCACCCTCACCCCCGGGGTAGGGGCGAGTCCCGAGCGGCGTGATCCGGCGCCGGCATCCGTGCGTCACCCGCGTGCGTGACCTCGTGGGATCACTCGTCTAGCCGACGACGCAGCTCGAGCCCGGCACGCCCGAGCGCGGGAACGCCCGCGCCAGCGCGCCGGCGATCAGGCGGGCCCGGGCCGCGTAGCCCGGCGACGTGAAGTGGATCCCGTCGTCGATGAACCACTCGTCCCGGGCGACCGCGGCCCAGTCGAAGACGCGCATGTTGGGATACCTGGAGCAGGCCTCGAGCACGGCGTCGTTCCAGCGCTGCATGTTGTCCTCGGCGTAGGGGCCGGTCCCGACCAGGGACCTCGCCGTCAACCACAGGGCGGGCTCGCCCCCGATCGCGTACATCATCCGATCGATCCGGGTCGCGAGGTCCACCGACGAGCCCACGTAGACGTCGGCGGCGTCGTTGGTGCCGAGCGCGAAGACCCAGCATCCGCGGTAACCGTCGGCGACGAGATCGCGGGCGACGTCGTAGGCGTTCGTCCCGCCCGCGAGGGTCTCGACGATCGAGGTCGCGGCCTCGATCTCCATCCGGGCGCGCGTGGCGCCGACGCGCGCGTATTGCGAGCGGATGCGCTGATGTCGATCGGGCAGGTAGTCATGCGAGATCAGCCCCTCCGAGGTGGAGTCACCGACGTGGACGACCCGACGGCAGGACGTGGGGGTCGCGCTCGTTTCGAACGGCGCCGAAAGGCCGGCCGCCGCGCTTGCGGATTGCCCGGGGTCCGCCGGGCGGGAGCGCCCGCCCGCCGCGTACGCCGGCGCGGCGACGTCGACGCCGCCGGGGATCGTGGCGGAGAGTCCGCTGGCAGGCCCGATCGGCGACACCCCGGCCAGGCCGCATGCGGCCAGTGCGACAGCGGCGACCGCGGCCGTCGCCGTCGCCCACCCCAGCCGCGGCAGGCCGCGCTGGCGCAGCGCTCGCGATCCGACCCCTCGCCACAGGCGACCGAGGGCGCCGTGGCGGACGGGCTCCTCGACGTAGCGCCACGAGAGCGCCGCCAAGCCGATCGTGGCAGCCGTCTGCAGCGTGGCTCTGAGGAGGTCGAATCCGGGGTCGGGGAAGGGCGTGGTCAACGCGATCACGGGGAAGTGCCAGAGGTAGATGCCGTAGGAGCGGACGCCGATCCAGCGCAGCGGTCGCCAGCCGAGAGCGTGGCCGAGCCGGGCCGCCGGGTGAGCCAGGGCTGCGACGACGAGCGCGGTGGCCACCGAGAGCAGCACGAGCCCGGCCGGATAGAGGAAGGCGGAGTAGTAGTCGGTGCGCCAGATCAGCAGCCCGATGACGGCGAGGCCGGCCATGCCGGCGGCGTCGAGGATGCGGCGCGCGGTGACGGTGACGGGGGAGCTCAACCGGCCCGCGGGCCAGACCATCGCCAGGGCGGCGCCGATCAGCAGGCCGAAGGCACGGGTGTCGGTTCCGTCGTAGACCCGGGTGGAATCGAGGCCGGACCGGTAGAGCAACGCCATCAGCGCGACCGAGACCGCCGCGAGCGCCAGCGTCAACGCCGACAGCCGCAGGCGCACCCGCACGCGGCCCCCGGGCTCCTTGACGTAGCGCAGCCCGAGCAGCAGGACGAAGGGCCAGACGAGATAGAACTGCTCCTCGATCGCCAGCGACCACAGATGGCCGAGCGGCGACGGGGCGGAGAAGCTGTCGACGTAGGGGATGTCCTGGAAGATCAGCCACCAGTTGCTCACGTAGGCGGCGGCGGACCCCACGGCCCCGCGCAGCGAGTTGAGCTCGGCGGGCTCGAACAGGGTGATCCACGCGGTGACCACGACCAGCATCACGAACAGCGCCGGGAGCAGCCGCCGCGCCCGCCGGAGCCAGAACTGGCCCAGCCGGATCCCGCCACCGGAGAACTGCTCCAGCAGCAGGTCCGTGATCAGGTAGCCGCTGAGGGTGAAGAAGACGCCGACACCCAGCAGCCCTCCCTGCGCCCAGCCGATGTCCAGGTGGTAGGCGAGGACCGCCAGGACGGCGAGCGCTCGCAGGCCGTCCAGGCCGGGCATGTAGCGCTGACCGCGCTCAATTGGCTCAGGCAAGTCCGCTCACACGTCCCAGTGTCGTATCGGCGGAGCGTGCTCGTCAAACGCTGCACGAGCGCTGTCACGGCCCGCCGCCTACGGGCAGGTCGCGCGCTTCGGTCATCCGACCGCTACCGTCGCCGAGATGAGTTCCCGAAAAGCAGCGATCGTCGTCGCCGTGGCGATCTCGCTCATCGCCGTGGCGCCCGCCCGGGCGATCGGGGGACACGCCGAGCTTCCGAGGGTCCTGCTCGACACCGGCTACGTCGCACCGACCGGAGACACGATCCGCGTCCGCGCGGACGGCGACCTGCAGACGGCGCTCGACTCGGCTCGCGGCGGCGACCAGATCATTCTCCCGGCGGGCGCGACCTTCACCGGCAACTTCGTGCTCGGAGATCATCCCGGGTCGGAGACGGTCGTCGTCCGAACCTCGCGGCTCGGCCAGCTGCCGCGTGAGGGCGAGCGCGTCGGCCCCGAGGACGCAGCGTCGATGGCCCGGATCGAGACACCGGACAACCTCGGGGCCGTGACGACCGCCGCCGGGGCCCAGGGATGGCGTTTCGTCGGGATCGAGTTCGCGATCGAGCCCGGGGTCCCCTCGAACACTGGCATCGTCCGGCTCGGGAACGGTGACGAGGGTCACCGCGCGGACCTGCCGACCGACATCGTCATCGACCGCTGCTGGGTCCACGGCAACGCCACCGACAACGCCCGTCGCGGAATCGCCCTCAACGGGGCGCGCGAGGCCGTGGTCGACTCCTATGTCTCCGACTTCCACGAGGTCGGCGCCGACGCCCAGGCGATCGCCGGCTGGGCCGGCCCCGGGCCCTTCAAGATCGTCAACAACTACCTCGAGGGCGCCGGCGAGAACGTGATCTTCGGCGGAGCCGACCCGAAGATCCGTGGCGTCGTTCCGTCGGACATCGAGTTTCGGCGCAACCGTCTCGACAAGCCGTTGAGCTGGCGTGTCGGCGACCCGGCCTACGCCGGCAAGCACTGGACGGTGAAGAACCTGTTCGAGCTCAAGAACGCCCAGCGGGTTCTCGTCAGCGGCAACCTGCTCGAGCATTCCTGGGGCGACGCCCAGGTCGGTTTCGCGGTCAACCTGAAGTCCGCCAATCAGGAAGGGACCGCCCCCTGGTCGCGAACGACCGACGTCACGTTCCGGGACAACGTCGTCCGCCACGCGGGGAGCGCGATCACGGTCATCGGACGCGATCCGGGCACCAGGCAGCTGACGAGACGGGTGACGATCCAGAACAACCTGTTCGAGGACATCGACGGGCCGAGGTGGGGCGGTGCCGGGATCTTCCTCCAGGTCGTCAGCTCCCCACCACCGGCGGGAGTCGAGCGTGCGGGACCGGCGTCGCTGGTGGTCGACCACAACACGGCGCTGCAGACCGGCAGCACGATCATCGCCGACGGGCCGCCGAGCGCCGGCTTCGGGTTCGCGAACAACATCGCCGCGAACGGCAGGTACGGGGTCAAGGGGGCGGGCACGGGTACGGGCACCGCGACCCTCGAGCGCTACTTCCCCGGCTACCGCTTCCTGCGCAACGCGCTCGTCCACGGTGCCTCAGTGGCCTATCCGCTCGGCAACTTCTTCCCCCCCACCTGGGAGGAGGTCGGGTTCGTGGACCTCGCCGGCGGTGACTATCGCCTCGCCGCTGACAGCCCCCTGGCCGGTCAGGGTCAGGGCGGAACCGACGTCGGCGCCGACATCGACGCCATCGAGGCTGCGGTCGCCGACTGATCGCCCGTGACCGACGCCCGGCGCGGGCGTCGTGCTCTCCTTCGGCTTGATATATTCCTATATGGGTATATGATGCTCGGCATGGCACGAGCAGCGACGACGGCAGACGCGTTCAACGCGGTGGCCGAGCCCCGGCGGCGGCAGATTCTCGACGCCCTCGCCGGCGGCGAGCGGCCCGTCAACGACCTCGTCCGCGCGCTCGGGCTGGCTCAGCCCCAGGTGTCAAAGCACCTGCGGGTGCTCCGAGAAGTGGGAGCGGTTGACGTGCGTGACGAAGGAAGGCAGCGGTTGTACCGCGTCAACGGCAAGGCGCTGAAGCCCATCCATGACTGGGTGAAGGGCTACGAGCGCGCCTGGTCGGAGCGGTTCGACGAGCTGGACGTCCTGTTGGAGGACCTCAAGCGAAAGGAGCAAGGAGATGACGGCAATGACGAGTAGCGGAACGGCGACGGTGACGCTCCCCACGGACGAGCAGATCCTGATCACGAGGGAGTTCGACGCCCCGAAGCACCTGGTGTTCAAGGCGTGGACCACCCCCGAGCTGGTCAAGCGCTGGTGGAGCGCCAGACGCGGCGCGGTGACGATCGCCGAGATCGATCTGCGTGTTGGGGGCGGGTGGCGCTACGTGATGACGGCCGAGGGCGGCTTCGAGGTCGGCTTCCACGGCGAGTACCGCGAGATCGTCCCCGACGAGCGCATCGTCTGCACCGAGGTCTACGAGGGCGCCCCCGACGCGGCGGCGCTGACGACGACGACCTTCACCGAGGTCGACGGGCGGACGACCATGACGATGCTCGTCGAGCACTCGAGCAAGGAGGACCGCGACGCCCACATCAACTCCGGGATGGAGACGGGGATGCAGGACGCGATGGACCTGCTCGAGGAGGTCGCGATCTCGCTCGGCTGATCCGAGCTCACGTTTCGGCGGCCCGCTGCGTTTCCATCGCATGCGGGTCGCCGAACGCATCGGGCAATTCGACTGGGACGCGCTCAGCGCGGAGCTCGACGAGCGCGGGTTCGTCCAGACCCCGAAGGTCTACACGGCCGGCGAGTGCCGCGAGCTCGAGGCGCTGTTCGCCGACGACGGGCGCTTCCGCAACACCGTCGACATGCGCCGCCATCGTTTCGGGGAGGGCGAGTACAGGTACTTCGACAACCCGCTGCCTGACCCGATCGCCCAGGCGCGTCGGGAGCTATATCCGCCGCTGGCGCAGCTGGCGAACACCTGGGCCGAGCGCCTCGACGAGCCGGTCCGCTTCCCCGCCGACCTGGACTCCTTCCTCGAGCGCTGCCACCGGGCGGGGCAGAAGCGGACGACGCCGCTGATCCTCCGCTACTTCGAGGGCGGTCACAACACGCTGCACCAGGACCTCTACGGCGAGATCGCCTTCCCGCTGCAGGTGGTCACGATCCTCAACCGCCCGGACCAGGATTTCGAAGGCGGTCAGTTCGTGCTCGTCGAGCAGCGGCCTCGCGCCCAGTCCCGCGCCCACGTGATCGACCTTCGGCGCGGCGCCTTCCTCATCTTCCCGACCCGCACGCGGCCGGTGCGAGGCACCCGCGGCTACTACCGCACGAACATGCGCCACGGCGTCGCCACCGTGCACGCGGGCGAGCGGACCACGCTCGGGATCATCTTCCACGACGCGACGTGAGCCTCAAGTCCGGCGCGGCTATGCCCGGCTTGGGGAGGACGGACGATCGGACCTTCGTCGCGAGGAGCGAAGGGACGTCTTGCCCTGGGCCCTCGCGGCATTCGCCCTCAGCGAAGGACGATGCGTCGAGCGGTCGAACGCCAGTCAGGAAGACTCGGGGATGACGGCCTCGATCGCGGCGACCACGGTGTCGGGGGCCTTGCTGAGGATCTGCGTGTGCTTGTGGGGCGTCGTCGCGAATACGGACACGCGGTCGTTGCTCTCCACGGCGGGGGCGGCAGCAGCGCGCACCGTGCGCATCTCGTCCTCGGTCGCTCCCGAGTGGCCTCCGGTGCCAACTACGAACACGGTCGGGCATTGCAGCGCCGCGAAGTCGGGTCCGAGCTCGCCGTTGACGGCGTCCATCTCGATCACGACGTTCGCGGACTCGGCGGGAGACATCCGGGCCGAGCGGCCGAACACTGCCGCGATGCGCATGAGCCATCCCAGCCGGCGAAACTGGGTGCGGACCTTCTCCTTTCCCGCCTCGTCGAACATGGTGATCGGGTAAGCACCGTCGACGAGCACCAGACCGCTGACCCGCTCGGGGTGCTGAGCCGCGTATCGCACCGCGATCGTGGCGCCGTAAGACCACCCGACGAGGATCGGGCGTTCGATCCCGGTAGCGTCGATGACCCGTCCGATGTCGTCGACGGCCGCCTGTGCGGAGTAGTCGGCCGATGTGCCCGACTTCCCGCGCGCCCGCGCGTCGAACCGCACCGCGCGGTACTTCCCGTCGAGACCGCGGATGACGCGGCTCCAGTTCTGGACGGTGCCGAAGCCGCCGCTGAGGAAGAGCAGGGCAGGCGTGCCGCCCGGGTCGTCGACGGTGTAGAGCTGAGTGTCTGCGGCAGGAATCTCGAGTTCTTGTGACATCGCGGTCGAGCCTTTCGGATTGGCCCCCATCGGTGGTCAACCGACGCGGCCGAGGTGGGCGCGTCGGGCCTGCATTTGAGCAAATCAAGCGCCTCGCGGGCGCCCGATCGTCTGTGGCGGAGGGGGTGGAATTCGAACTAGTCGCCGCGATCGCTCATCGCGTCGACGCAGACGGTGATCGCGAGGATCAGCCCCGCGTCCTCGCCGGGCGCGATCTCGACCCCGTAGGTGTCGCGGACCCTGAACCACCGTTTCGAAACCGTGGCGATCGTGTTCCCGTCCCGCTCGACCTCGTACTCGTGGTCGACGATGTTGCCCTTTGCCTTCAGCTCCTCACCGTTCTCGACCTCGATAGAGAAGCGGTCGCGCAGGCCGACGAGCGCCTTCTTCACCGTCGCCACCGAATTGCCACCGCGTTCGATCGCCATCTTGTCGCGCACGCTCAGCTTGCGCTCCTGGATCTTGGCCACCTCATTGCCGGCGGCGTCCTCGATCACGAAGGTCTGGCGCACCCGCAGCGCCTTGCCGTCGACGTGAAACGCGCGGTTGCCGTCGTCGTCCTCGATCCAGTAGTCGTCGCCGATCGACAGCAGCTTCTCGCGCATCTGGTAGCGAGTGCCGGCGCCGTCGCCCTCGTCGTCTCCGCGGTTTCGCAGCAGTCCCATGGCCCTACTGCCTCGCCATCGCGATCCGCATCCGCTCCTCGGGCGTGATCAGGTGGTCGAGGTCCTCGGCGGCCTCGTCGATGTCGAGCTGGATCCAGTCGATCCGCCCCGTGAACTCGGTCTCCTTCGGGCCGTGGTCGTCCGAGACGGGCGTCCCGCTGTCGGACCCGACATCGGTCGTCTCGTCGGCCGAGAAGACCATCGGCACTGTCATCTCGACCCGGCCGGTCGCGACCTCGGCTCCGTCGACAAAGAGCGCCACGTCACCGCCCTTGCCGAGCCCGCCACCGTCGTAGGTGAACTCGGCCCGCACCTGGTGTTCGCCCGGCGGGATCGCCTCCCCGCCGTGGACCTTGAACCGCTGGACCCCGAAGGTGTTGTAGCAGTAGGCCGGACAGCCTTCGCGGAGGTAGAGGCTCCAGCCGCCGAACGCGCCACCCTGGGCGACGATCACGCCGTCGGCGCCTCCCTCGGGGACCTCGATCGCCGCGGTGATCGCATGGGACTTGTTCTTCAGCGGCAGGATCGAGTTCTCCGAAAGCCTGCCCATGCCCGCGAACAGCAGCTGTGAGGTGCCACGGATCAGCTGCGGACGACCCGCCAGGTCGGGGTTGAACCGCTCGAATCGCCGGTCGTCGAGCGGCAGCACGTTGTAGCGCGTCGCCTCGATCAGGAACAAGCGCTGCAGCTCCGCGAGTCGCTCGGGTTGCTCGGCGGCGAGATCGCGGGCCTGGGTCCAGTCGTCGGGGCCGTAGAGCTCCCAGACGTCGTCGTCGTAGGCCGGCATCTCGGTCGGTGCCCAGGGAATGCTGTGGCGGGTGACCGCGGTCCATCCCTTGTGGTAGATGCCGCGGTTGACGAACATCTCGAAGTACTGCGTCTCGCGATGCTCCGGGGCCTCGGAGTCGTCGAAAGTGGGGGCCATGCTCTTGCCGTGCAGCGGCATCTGCTGGACGCCGTTGACGAAGGTCGGGGCCGGGATCCCGGCGATGTCGAGCACGGTGGCGGCGACGTCGATCACGTGGCTGAACTGGGTGCGGATCTCCCCCTTGGCCTTGATCCCGGCGGGCCAGTGGACGATCGTGCCGTTGCGGGTGCCGCCCCAGTGGGAGGCGACCTGCTTGGTCCACTGGTAAGGGGTGTCCATCGCGTGGGCCCAGCCGACCGCGAAGTGGTTGAAGGCCTCGGGAGTGCCGAAGAGGTCGATCTTCGAGGTCATGAACTCCGTCGTCTCCAGGCCGCCGGCGCCGTTGAGGACGATCAGCTCGTTGAAGCAACCCTGCGGCGTGCCCTCCGCCGAGGCCCCGTTGTCGCCGACGATGTAATAGACGAGCGTGTCGTCGAGGACCTCGAGCTCGGAGAGAGCGTCGATCACGCGGCCGATGTGGTGGTCGGTGTGCTCGAGGAAGCCCGCGTAGACCTCCATCTGGCGGGCAAGCACCGGCTTCAGGTCGTCTGGCATCTCATCCCAGGCGGGGATCTCCTCCGGGCGCGCGGTCAGCTCAGCGTCCTCGGGGACGACCCCAAGCTGCTTCTGGCGGGCGAGGGTGCGCTCGCGCAGGGCATCCCAGCCATCGTCGAACTGGCCCTTGTACTTGTCAGACCACTCGGTCGGCACGTGATGAGGAGCGTGGGTGGCGCCGGGCGCGTAGTAGACGAAGAACGGCTTGTCGGCCATGAGCGCCTTCTGCTGGCGGATCCAGTCGATCGCGCGGTCGGTCATGTCCTCGGTGAAGTGGTAGCCCTCCTCCGGGGTGCGATCGGGCTCCACGGGGACGGTGGCGTCGTAGATCGCCGGCGCGTACTGGTTCGTCTCGCCCCCGATGAACCCGTAGAAGTGCTCGAAGCCGCCCCCGCCCGAGGGCCAGGCGTCGAATGGGCCCATCGGGCTCGACTGCCAGACCGGCACCTCGTGGCACTTGCCGAACTGCGCCGTCGAGTAGCCGTTCAGCTTCAGCGTCTCGGCCAGCGGCGCTGCCGACTTCGGCCGGATCGAGTTGTAGCCGGGTGCCGAGGTCGCGATCTCCGTGATCCCGCCCATCCCGACCGAGTGGTGGTTTCGGCCGGTGAGCAGCGCCTGGCGGGTCGGGGAGCAGAGCGCTGTCGTGTGGAAGCGGTTGTAGCTCAGCCCGTTTGCGGCCAGTCGTTCGGCGTTCGGGGTCG
Source organism: uncultured Solirubrobacterales bacterium (assembly GCA_963842795.1). Taxonomy (GTDB): domain Bacteria; phylum Actinomycetota; class Thermoleophilia; order Solirubrobacterales; family 70-9; genus WHSW01. The sequence goes on from CAWJHV010000028.1 coordinate 115,745, forward strand.
CGCACGGCCCGCCGAAGGCGCTCGACGCGCCGAAGCCGCAGTCGTCGATCAGGACGACGAGCACGTTCGGGGCTCCCTCCGGTGGCCGCAGCGGCTCGATCGGTGGGAACGAGGTGTCGGGGTCCTTGGCGTCGTAGGCGACCAGGCCGGTGTGCTGCGGGTCGGGGATCGGCAGGACCTCCCGCTGGATTGACTCCATACCTACTTCCCCTTCTTACGCTTGGTACTGGGCAGCTTCGGCCCCACCCTACGACCTCTCGGATCGCACGCATCCTCCCATTTGGGTGAACCGAGCGGCGCGCCTCGGATTATCGTCCGTCTGAGTGGAATCCGGCCCGCGATCAGGAGCACCAGCAACACCGGCGCCGTGCTGCGCACCCGAGAGCAACCGCGCCTCGGGCGCCGCGGACGCTGCACACCGCAACGAGGGCCCGGCCGGCCGCCGCGTCGCGCCCGAGACCGAGGGCATGGTGGCCCTCGCGGGCGGCGAATTCCTGTTTGGAAGCGACGATGAGCACGCCTACCCCGAGGACGGCGAAGGGCCGGTGCGGCGGGTTTCGGTCGCTCCGTTTCTGATCGACCGCCACGCCGTCTCCAACGCCCGCTTCGCAGCCTTCGTCGACGCGACCGGCTACGTCACCGACGCTGACCGCTTCGGGTGGTCGTTCGTCTTCGCCGGGCTGCTGCCCGACGACTTCCCGCCAACCCGAGGCGTCGCTCAGGCGCCCTGGTGGCGCGCGGTTGAAGGTGCGAACTGGCAGCACCCGGCGGGACAACAGTCATCGATCGACGAGCGGCTCGATCACCCGGTCGTGCACGTCTCCCACGTTGATGTGGAGCGGTACTGCGCATGGGCCGGCACCCGCCTTCCGACCGAGGCCGAGTGGGAGTACGCGGCGCGGGGCGGGATCGAGGGCGAGGTCTACCCGTGGGGGAGCGAGCTCGAGCCCGGTGGCGAGCACCGGATGAACGTCTGGCAGGGGGAGTTCCCGGCCCACAACACGCTCGCCGACGGCCACTACGGGACCTGCGCCGTCGACGGGTTCGCGCCCAACGGCCATGGACTGCACAACACGACCGGCAACGTCTGGGAGTGGGTCGCCGACTGGTTCGACCCTCACTATCGTGCGCGCGACCAATCGCACGCGCCGCAGGGTCCGCCGAGCGGAACCCATCGGGTGCAGAAGGGCGGCTCGTATCTCTGTCACGCCTCCTACTGCAGGCGGTACAGGGTCGCGGCCCGGCAGGCAAACACGCCCGACGCCTCCGCCGGGAATCTCGGGTTTCGTTGCGTCGCCGGCTAGCCGAGCTGTCTTAGGCCATCAGCGGAGAGACGCACTCTGCGCCGCGAGCCTCGTCGGCGCTCAGACGGTCTCGGAAAGCGCCGGCTAACGGGCGCTTTCCTAGCTAGTAACGGAGGGGGAGGGATTCGAACCCTCGTCAGACCGAAACAGCCTGAAACGGTTTTCGAGACCGCCGCATTCAACCACTCTGCCACCCCTCCAGACGGCGGCCCAAGGCTAGCGAGTAGGCGGGGGTCGTCCGGGTAGGCGCCGGGCAACGGAGCAACCGAGGAGGAGGCCAGGAATGGCGGCGACGAAGACCAAGCGAGACAAGAAGCTCTACAAGCGGCTGCGCTCGCGCGGCGTCCGCAAGGGCGTGGCCAAGCGGCTGGCGGATTCGCTGCCACGCCAGGGCAAGGCCAAGACCAAGCCGGCGCAGCGCGCGGCGGCCGAGCTGTCGGCGGCGGTCGACGAGATCAAGGAGCGGGTCGGGCGCGGCCCTCGCAAGCGCTCGCGGGCGGCGAAGAAGGCCGCGGCGACGCGGAAGCGGAAGGCCGACACCCGTAGCCGCGCCGCGAGGAAGGGCGCCCGCAAGCGCGCTCGTCGCTAGGTGGAGAGCTCGAGGTCGCGCCAGTCGGTGGCGATCACCGCGCAGAGCTCGGCGAGAGCGATGTCCCAGTCGGACGGGGCCCGGTCCCAGGCGAAGTCGCCGGCCGTGAGCTGGGCGGCGGTCGACGGCCGGGCTCGGACGGTGATCAGGCCGCGAGCGTCGCGAACCGCGCGCGAGACGGCGTCGAGATCGAGGCGAGCGCCCGAGCGGGGCATCTTGTTGACGACGAGGTAGACCGGCAGGCCGCTTCGCTTCAGCAGCTCGGCCGCCTCGGCGACCAGGCTCGCCGTCGCCGGGTCGGCGTCGGAGACGAGCACGATCTGGTCGGCGGCCTCGAGCGCTGCCTGGGCGGCGCTCTCCTGCAGGCCGGTGCCGCAGTCGAGCACCAGGCCGTCGACCATCTGCTGCAGGCGCGCGAAGACCTTCGCGTACGCCGCCTTGTCGAGCTGGGCCATGCGCTGCGGATCGGTCGGCGCCGGGAGCACGCGCAGTCCCTCGAAGGCGCGGCCGAGCTTGCGGTCGAGCTCGGTGACCGTGAGGTCGGGATGCTCGAGGATGTCGACGAGATCGTCGACGAAGACCCGGTGGTCGGGGGTCAGCGCGCGCCCGAGCGAGCCGTAATCGGGGTTCGTGTCGACCGCGACGATCCGCTCGTGGCGGATCCGGGTCAGCCGTGAGCCGAGCAGCGAGGTGAGTGTCGTCTTCCCGACGCCGCCCTTCGGCGAGACGACCGCGATCGTCAGGCAACGTCGCAGCCGCGGCTGGGCGACCACGGACTCGACGCGGTGCAGGTAGGCGCTCTCGCGCCACTCGGTCTTCGCCCGTTCGAGCGCGCCCGGCCCGCGCTGGGAGGTCAGGTCGGCGGGGCTGGTCACCGGGCCGCCGGAGGCCCGCGGTCCCGGGCTCCCGCCGTTGCGGTCCTCGCGGGAGGCCGCCGCGGAGAGCGCACCGGAGAGCCGATCCCAGAAGCCGCGATTCGCGGGCAGCACGGCCGCCGTGCGCTGGAGCGGAAAGCCGGCCCGCCGGCGCAGGTCCTGCGCCTCCTGCTCGGCGACCACCTGCTCGTGCGGGATCGGGCCCGGGGGCGGCGGCTTCCGCGCCTCCTCCGGCTGCGTCGGCCGCAGCTCGAGCACGGCGCCGTCGAGCACCCCGGCCTCGGTCAGGGTGCTCTCGCGGGCCAGGGGCCCGTGGCCGACGCGCTGGAGCTGCCACAAGCCGGGGTCGCCGTTGCCCTGGACCACCTCGAGCGAGAGCAGGCTCGGGATCAGCTTGTCGATCGGCGTCTCGGCCGGGACCGAGAGGTCGATCCGGTCTTCGGGGCCGCTGATGGTCACGACGAGGCTTCTCACGCTCTGCTCCTGACACGCGTCGGTTTCGGGGCGCCGGGCGCGCTCAGCGCCGGCTCGGCCGTACGGTCCGGGGATTCGTGGTCCCCGGGCGGTGCGAAGGCGATCTGGACCAGGGTCGGCTGGCGGCCGCGACGCACCAGCAGCCCGCGCCCGGGCGGCAGGTGGCGCGCTCGCCGTCCGCCGAGCAGCGGGCCCTCCTGGTGCTCGCCGCTCATGATCAGCCCCGGGGTCCCGAGCTCGGTGAGCCGCTGGTAGACGGGCTCGAAGGCGCTCCGGGCGGTGCCGCCGACGCGGCGTGCGAGGAGCAGGTGCAGGCCGAGGTCGCGCCCGTGGGGCAGCAGCTCGACCAGCCGGTCGAGCGGGTTCCCGGTGGCTGCGGGGACGAGGTCGTAGTCGTCGACGAGCAGGTAGTAACGGGGGCCCGACCAGGTCGGCCCGCGCAGCAACTCCTCGCGCGAGGTCTGCGGGCCGGGCATGCGCCCGCGGAGCTCGTCGACGAGCTCGCCGACCGCGGCGGCGGCCATCTCGCCGTTGGCGGCGTAGGCGCGGGTGTGCTCGCCCTCGGCGAGGTCGATCAGCGACCGCCGGTAGTCGACGATCACGAGCTGTGCGCGATCGGGTCCGGCGCCGGCGATCAGCCCTTGGGCGAACGCGCGCAGCAGCGAGCTCTTGCCGGCCTCCGAGTCGCCGAGGACGAGGAAGTGGGGATCGGCTCCGGCGAGGTCGAGGACGACCGGGTCGAGGCGCAGCTCGTCGACGCCGATGGGCACGCCTTCCCCCGTGCCCCCGCGCGGGAGGTCCCGGAGCTCGACGCGCATCGGCAGGATCGGAACCTCGCGCGCCGCGGGTCCCGTCCACAGCTCGGCGGCGCGACGCAGATCCGCCGTGGTCGGGCGCGCGGTCTGGAAATGCAGGCCCTCGGCGGTCAGCCCGCGGCCCGGGACGCCCTCGGGCACCGTCATGGCGATCCGCTTGCCGACCTCGGAGTCGACCGGGTCGTTGAGGCGAAGCTCGAACCGGCTGCCGAGGTTGTCGCGCAGGTTGGGCCGGATCTCGCCCCAGCGATTGGCGGAGACGGCCACGTGGACGCCGAAGTTGAGCCCGGCGTTGGCGATCTCCTCGACCTCGAGATCGAGGTCCTCGTACTCCCGCCGCAGCGCCGCCCAGTTGTCGATGAGCAGGAAGACGTCGGCGACCTCGTGACCCTCGAGGTCGCCGGCGGCACGGCGGGCGCGCAGGTCGCCCATCGAGGCGACGCCGAGGTCGCGGAAGAGCAGCTCGCGCTCGGCGATCAGCGCCCGGACGTGGCGCACGGTGCGCGCAACCTTGTCGCCGTCGAGCTTGCCGAACACGCCGCCGACGTGAGGGGCCTCGGCGAGCGGCGCGAGGCCGCCACCGCCGAGGTCGATCGCGTAGAGCTGCGCCTCCTCCGGGGTGAAGGTGCGGATCAGAGAGGCCGCCAACGTGCCGAGGAAGGTGCTCTTGCCCGTCTGCGGGGCGCCGGCGATCGCGATGTGGCCAGCCGCCCCGGCGAGATCGACGCGCGCCGGCTCGGTGGTCTGGCGGGTCGGGATGTCGACGAGCCCGAGCGGCACGGTGAGGTCGTCCCGCCCACCGTCGCGATCCCACCACGGTGGCTCGGTCGCCACGTCGTCGAGCGCCACGTCGGCCTCCAGCGGCGGTACCCAGACCTGGTGCACCGGGCCGCCGGCGTGGGCGTCGCGCAGGGCCGCGATCAGGGCGTCGAGGTCGCTCTGCTCCGCGCGGCGCTCGGGCTCGGGGGCCGCCGCCCCGCGGGGCGCCTCGGCCGAAAATGCCTCGACCGCCGTGGTCAGGGTCGGACCGCGATCGCGCCCGCGGTGCGCCGACGAGACGAGCGCGACCTTGAACCGCTGATAGACGGAGGTGTCGACCTTGAGGTAGGCGGCGCCGGGAAACGGAGGTAGGAGGAAGGCGTCGGGCGTGCCGAGCACGATCTTGCTCTCGGCCGACGAGTAGGTCCGCAGGCAGAGCCGGTAGCGCAGATTGCTCTCCAGCCCCCGCAGGCGCCCCTCCTCGAGCCGCTGGGTCGAGAACAGCAGGTGCATTCCGAGGCTGCGCCCGACCCGCCCGATGCCGAGGAAGAGGTCGATGAACTCCGGCCGCGCGGCGAGCAGCTCGCTGAACTCGTCGATGATCACCAGCAGGTAGGGCATCGGGGCCAGGTCCGGGCGCTCGCGACGCCGCTCGCGGTACTGCTTGATGTCGTCCAGGCTGCCGGCGTCGAGCAGCATCTGCTGGCGGCGCTCCTGCTCGCCCAGCAGCGCCTCGCGCATCCGCTCGACCAGGCTCTCGTCCTGGGAGAGGTTGGTGATCACTCCCGCCGTGTGCGGCAGCTCGGCGAGCTCGGCGAACGCGGCGCCGCCCTTGTAGTCGATGAGCACGAAGGCGAGCGTCTCCGGCGGATGGTCGAGGGCCAGCCCGGCCACCAGGGTGCGCAGGAGCTCGCTCTTGCCCGACCCGGTGGCGCCGACGATCAACCCGTGCGGGCCCATGCCGCCGTCGGCTGCCTGCTTGAGATCGAGGTCGACGCGCTCGCCCTCGCCCTCGATCCCGATCGCGGCGCGCAGCTCCTCGCGGTGCGGGCGAGCGCGCCAGCGCCGGGCGATGTCGAGCGCCGTCACGTCGCGGGCGCCGAGCAGGTCGTAGAGGCGCACCTCATCGGCGAGGCTGCGGTGGGCCTCGCGGTCCTCGAGCTTCAGGGGCGCCAGCTCACGGGCGATCGCCTCGCAGATCCCCGGGTCCCCGCGATCCGGCCAAACACCCTCCCAGCGGCCGGTGCGCTCCCCGCGCTCCTCGACCACCGCGCTGCCGCCGGCCGAGATCACGCACCGCGCCTCGACCTCCGAGGGCTCCTCGTCCACCGAGCGGCTGAGCCAGACAATGGTCAGATTGAGCTCCGCCGCGCGCTCGATCGCCTGGCGCAGGATCGGCAGCCGCCCCGCCTCGCCGCTGGCCGAGAGCCCGTCGATGAAGAGGACCAGCTGCGGGGCCTCGATTCGCACCGCCCGGGAGCCCGCGCCCTGCTCGCGCAGGCGCTCGATCTGCTCCAGCCGGGGCCCGAGCTCGCCCTCGAGCAGCTGGGCGAGCCGCGCCGTCGACCCGGCCATCAACACCGGCGGGGGAACCAACCCGGGCACATCCTGGCGGGATCGGACCTCCGCCCGCGCGTGCGGAAGCCATTTGAGCCAGCGCCACTCGTCGGCCTCGCCCTCGTCGTAGGCAGCGAGAATCCGCAGGTCGGCCGGGGCCCGGAAGGCGGCGAGCTGGGCGACAAGCGCGCGGGCGAGGGCGCGGGCGTCGTCGGCCACGCCGACGATCGAGACGATCCGCGCCGGCGCCAGGTCGAGCACCACGGGCACGTCGTTGACCTCGCGCCAGCGGCGCACGACCAGGCTCGCCTCGTCCTCGAGGTCGGTCTCGCGCTCGGTCAGCGGGTCGTCGGAGATCTCCAGCCGCAGCGGCCGCGCGTTGGCAACCGCGCCGCGCCCGAGCCGCAGCCGCAGGAAGTCGGCGTCGTCCGCGCGTCGCTCCCAGAGGTGGCGCCTGCGCATGACCATGCCCCAGAGGCGCTCGTGATCGGGGTAGAGCCTGTCGGCGAACTCGCGCTGCAGCTCCGCGTCGTGCGCCAGGCGGTCTTCGGTGTCGCGCAGATAGGCGCGGTACTTGGCGCGATTGGAGCGCCGGCGCTTGCGCTCCGAGCGCACCTGCGCGTAGCGCATCGCGGCGACGATGACGATGCTGAGCGTGATCAGGCCGACCGCGAGATACATGTACATCTCGTTGCCGGAGATGAACGCGTAGCCGATCATCATCGAGCCGCCGAGCAGCGGAAACAGCCCGAACGCCAGCATCCCCGCACCCCCGCGCTCGGGCTTCGTCGGCGGGGTGACGACGCGCAGCTCGTCGTCCGGAGGCGGGTCGGGCCACGAGCGCGGCGGACGGTGAAACGACGCAGCGTCGGCCGCTTCCGTGGTCGCCTCGTGGTCTGCGGGTGCTCTCCCCATGATCGCTTCCTGCGGTCAGCGAACCCCCCGCGAGTGCGCGGGTTCGCGATTTCCTTTCGTCCCTCGGCTACCCGCTAGCCCGGCGATCCGAACGTTTGATCCGCCGCTACCCCGGGCATCACATCTGCGTAAGACCACAAGGGGAGCCAAGGAGAGGTCATGCCAGCCGGAAACATCCTCGTCACCCCGGAGCAGCTGCAGGGAATCTCGGGTCAGCTGAATTCGGGCGCGGCGAACATCGAGTCGATCAACTCCCAGCTTCAGTCGCAGGTCGCGCCGCTGGGCTCGGAGTGGGCGGGCGTCGCCCAGGCGCGCTTCCAGGAGCTCTGGATGCAGTGGCAGCAGTCCTCGCGCCAGATCCAGGAGTCGCTGCACGGGATCAGCCAGCTGATGCAGCAGGCCGGCGTCAACTACGCCGACACCGAGCAGGCGATCGCGAGCTCGTTCAACC
>CAWJHV010000029.1:0-68012 GCA_963842795.1 uncultured Solirubrobacterales bacterium
ATGTTGGCGGCGCCGAGTAGCTGGCGCACGTACCAGCCGCCCTTGGTCTCGTCCTCGACCTCCTCCTCGCTGAAGGTGTAGGTCTGATCGGGGAAGTGGCCGCAGAAGATGATCGCGTTCGACCAGAAGTTGCGGATCACATTCGCGGTCACGTCGGCCCACAGGGTCGAGCGGTAGGAGCGCTTGAACTCGGCCAGCCCGGCGTCGGCAACCGCGCGGCCCGGCGAGCGCTGAGGCACCTTCCGGCGCAGGCGGGCCGGCAGGCGTCCGCGGAGTCCTGCGGGCACCCGGCGCTTGCGAGGCGTTAGCCGAGCCGCGCCGCCGTTGAGGCGCCTTTTTGTTTGCGCGCCGCGCTGGCGCACCGCCTCGGTCGCCGCGGCGACCCCGCCCATGATGAGGCCGGAGAGCGCCGGGAAGGCGATGTAGTCCTTGACGATCTGCGTCCGCGCCTTGCCGGCGATGCCGCGCAGATCCTTGCGGACCTGGTCCATCGACTTCTCGCCCGAGCGGATCGCATCGAAGTCGAGGTCGTGGACGGCGACGCCCCACTCGAACAGCGCCATCAGCGCCACGTTGTAGAAGGGCTGCAGCAGGTAGACCGGGTGCCACTTCTGATGCGGGTCGATCCGCATGATCTCGTAGCCGAGGTCCTTGTCCTTGCCGCGGATGTTCGTGTAGGTGTGGTGGACGTAGTTGTGGGAGTGCTTCCACGCCTCCTTGGTCGACGCGGTGTCCCAGTCCCAGGCCGAGGAGTGGATCTCGGGGTTGTTCATCCAGTCCCACTGGCCGTGCATGACGTTGTGGCCGATCTCCATGTTCTCGAGGATCTTGGCCGCCGAGAGCGAGGCGGTGCCGAGAATCCACATCGGCCAGAAGCGCGAGGGAACGAGCTCGGCGCGGCCGAAGACGACCAGGCGGCGGTGCATCTCGATCATCGAGCGGATGTATTTGGCGTCGCGCTCGCCCAGCGACTCGAAGACCTCGTCGTGGATCGCGTCGAACTCGCGCCCGAGCGCCTCGATCTGCTCCTCCGAAAGCCGGTTCAGCGGGTTCTCGATCTCGCCGTTCGAGCTCAGCTCGTAGGTCTCGGTCTCGGTCTCGGGGTTCGGGGTCACGTCGCTCTCCTTGGTCTGGGTTTCACAGTTCGATCTCTACCGGGCCCTCGGGGGCGTTGACGCAGGTCCGCACGATCTCGCCCTCCTCGCCGTGGACCTCGCCGCTGCGCAGGTCGCGCAGGCGCCCGGAGCACAGCTTTCCGACGCACGTGTGGCAGATCCCCATCCGGCAGCCGAAGGGAAGCTCGAGGCCGGCCTCCTCGCCCGCGACGAGGATCGGCTGGCTGCCGTCGCTTTCGGCCTCGGCGTCGCTGCGGGCGAACCTGATCGTCCCCCCCTCGCCGCCGCCGGCGCCGTCGCCGCCGATGATCGGCTGGAAGCGCTCCATGTGCAGGCGGTCCTCCAGATCCTCGTCCTTCCACCGCGGCTCGAAGTCGTCGAGCATCTCCGCCGGCCCGCAGAGGAAGGTCTCGCGCTCGCGCCAGTCGCCGCAGAGCCGGTCGAGGTCGGTGGGCGCGATCCGGCCGTCGCCGGAGCGCGTGTGCTGCTCGTGCAGGCGCAGCCCGTCGTTGCGCTTGGCCAGCGCGCGCAGGCGGTCGCCGAAGATCACGTGGTCGGCGGTCGGCGCCGAGTGCAGGTGGACGACGTCGTCGAGCTCGTCCTCGCGGTCGAGGCAGCGCAGCATCGCCATGATCGGCGTGATCCCGCTGCCGGCGGAGATCATCAGGATCCGCTCCGGGCGTGGGTCCGGGAGCACGAACTGGCCCTCGACGTCGGAGAGGAAGACGATCGCCCCCGGCTTCAGCTCGCGGTTGACGTACGGGGTCACCGCGCCCTCGTCGACGAGCTTCGGGGTGATCGAGATGAAGCCGTCGGGGCGGCCGGGGTCGGAGGTGATCGAGTAGGCGCGCCAGTGGCGCTTGCCGTCGATGTCGAAGCCGATCCGCAGGTACTGGCCGGGCTCGTGCCCGGGCCAGGCGTGGCCGGGACGGATCAGGACCGTGGTCGCGTCGCCGGCCTCGCGGCCGAGCTCCTCGACCCGCCCCCGGAGCTCGCGCGTCGACCACAGCGGGTTGATCAGCTCGAGGTAGTCGTCGGGCAGGAGCGGGGACGTAAAGGCGCTGATCGCGCGCAGGGCCCGGGCCCGCAGCGGGTGCACGTTCGGCTTCGCGCCTCTTTCAGCCATCGCTCATCACCTTAGGGAAGAAACGAGAACGACTGTCACACTTGCGTTCTCAAGTCGGCCTCAACCCGTACCATTGCCCGATCGCCCGAACTCGAAACGAGCCGCTGAAGAAGGTCCGCGAGCGCGAGCTCGTCGCCGCGACGCGCGCCCTGTTCGACGAGCGTGGGATGCAGGATGCTCCGATCGAGGAGATCGCCAGGTCGGCCGGCATCGCCCGTGGCCTCGTCTACCGCCACTTCTCCTCCAAGGAGGAGCTCTTCGTCCTCACGGTCACCGACTACCTGGCCGAGCTCGCCGAGCTGCTCGAGACCGCGATCGCGAGCGCCCCGGAGCCGCCGGCGCAACTCGAGCGGGTCGCCGAGGCCTACGCCGGCTTCTGCCAGCGCTATCCGGCCTTCCTCGACAGCTCGCTGGCGCTCATGCACGGCCCGGCTCGCGAGCTCAACGAGACCGTGTCGGAGTCGATCTGGCTGCGCCTCGGCCAGGGGATGGCGAGCTGCATCGGCCAGCTCTCCGACGTGCTTCGCGCCGGTGCCGAGAGCGGCGAGTTCGCGGTCGAGGACCCCGACTACACGGCGAACGTGCTCTGGACCCAGACGCTCGGCGCCATGCACCTGGCCCGGATCGGCGTCGGCGTGCGCCGGCTCGCACCCGGCATCCCGGACCTGTTCACGGTCGGCTCCGAGCGGATCGTCCGCACCTGCGTCGAGAGCGCGATTGCGACCGTCCGCCCCACCCACGGGTAGACTCGCGCTACCACCGGTTGGGCCTTCACCTTCCTCCTCCGCCCTGCTCAGAACCCGGTTCGAAGCGAGGGGAAGGGAAAGGGGTTGCGATGAGCGACCCGGAGTCCGACGCGATCGCGGAACCGGCGGCGCAGGAGGAGATCTGCGACGAGATCGGGCGCGTCGTCGGATCGATCTGGCAGCGCCGGGGCGGCGTGCGCCCGAGCGCGGTACGCACCGAGGTCGACGGCGACGTGATCCGCTGCGTGATCGAGGAGGGCGAGGCCGACGAGGACGCGCCCGAGGGCGCCTCGACCGAGTCGAACGCCTATCGCCACGAGGCCACGTCCGCGGTGTCGCGGATCACCAAGCGCAGCGTCTCGGCGTTCATCAACAAGCGCGACGCGAAGACCGGCGTCGCAACCCAGACCTTCATCCTCGAGCGGGTGCGGACCAAGTACTAGGCCCGCGCCGCCGGGCCGGCCGCCGCCTACGCCCCGGGCCCGGCAGCGGCGAGCCCGAACGGGCTGCCCTCGGAGTCACGGCAGATCGCCCAGCGCTCGCCGGGGTGGACCACGCTGCCGCCGAGCGCCTCGACGCGCTCGAGCGCCGCGGCGATGTCGGCGACCGTGAAGTAGGGCAGCGAGAACGTGTCGCCCGGCCCGCGACCGCGCTCGTGGACGCCGACCGCAAGTCCCGCGTCGGGCCGCGTCTGCCACCCTTGTCCCTCCTCGCCGGCGCGCGGCTCCAGCTCAGCGCCGAGCAGTCCGCCCCAGAAGCGCCGCGCGCGCTCGGGGTCGTCGGCGGGGAACTCGACCAGCGAAGGATCGGCACCGGGCATCTCGGCTGACCTTAGCCTGGAACGAACCATGGCCCTGCGCTCCGACCTCAGAAACATCGCGATCGTCGCCCACGTCGACCATGGCAAGACGACCCTGGTCGACGCGATGCTGTGGCAGTCGGGCGCCTTTCGCAAGGGCCAGGACGTCGCCGACCGGGTGATGGACTCGATGGACCTCGAGCGCGAGAAGGGGATCACGATCCTGGCCAAGAACACCTCGGTGCACCACGGCCCGGTGAAGCTCAACATCGTCGACACCCCGGGGCATGCCGACTTCGGCGGCGAGGTCGAGCGCGCGCTGACGATGGTCGACGGCGTGCTGCTGCTGGTCGACGCCTCCGAGGGCCCGATGCCGCAGACGCGCTTCGTCCTCCGCAAGGCGCTGGAGTCCCGGTTGCCGGTGATCTGCGTTATCAACAAGGTCGACCGGCCCGACGCGCGCATCGACCAGGTCCACGACGAGATCCTCGGGCTCTTCCTCGACCTCGACGCCGACGAGGAGCAGGTCGAGTTCCCGGTCGTTTACGCCAACGCCCGCGCCGGATGGGTCTCGCTGAGCGCGGACGAGGAGGGCACCGACCTGCGGCCCCTGCTCGACCTGATGGTCGAGCGGATCCCGGCGCCGGAGTACGAAGAGGGGGCCCCGCTGCAGGCTCACGTCACCAACCTCGACGCCGACGCCTACGTCGGCCGGCTCGCGCTCTGCCGGGTGCGCAACGGGACGATCCGCGCCGGACAGCCGATCGCCTGGTGTCGCGCCGACGGCACGATCGAACGCGCGACCCTCAGCGGCCTCTACGTCACCGAGGCGCTCGACCGGGTCGAGGCCGACGAGGCGGGACCGGGCGAGATCATCGCCGTCTCCGGGATCGAGGAGGTCACGATCGGCGAGACGCTGGCCGATCCCGACGACCCGCGGCCGCTGCCGGTGATCACCGTGGACGAGCCCTCGCTGGCGATCGTGATCGGCGTCAACGACTCGCCGCTCGCCGGCCGCGACGGGCGCAGGCTGACCGCGCGCCAGATCCGCTCCCGGCTCGACGCCGAGCTCGTCGGCAATGTCTCGATCCGGGTCGCGGACACCGACCGAAACGACGCTTGGGAGGTCCACGGCCGCGGCGAGCTGCAGCTCGTCGTCCTGCTCGAGCTCATGCGCCGCGAGGGATTCGAGCTCACCGCGAGCCAGCCGCGGGTGCTCACCCGGGAGGTGGACGGGAAGCTCTGCGAGCCGGTCGAGCGGCTGACGATCGACGTCCCGGAGGACTACGTCGGCGTCGTCACCCAGATGCTGGCCCTGCGCAAGGGCCGGATGGAGCAGATGGTCAACCACTCGACCGGTTGGGTGCGGCTCGACTACCTCGCCCCGGCCCGGGGGCTGATCGGATTCCGGACCGAGTTCCTCACGGAGACTCGCGGCACCGGCCTGCTCCACCACGTGTTCGAGCGCTGGGAGCCGTGGGCCGGCGACATGCGCGCCCGCCCCACCGGTTCCCTGGTCTCCGACCGCGCCGGGAGCGCCGCGAGCTTCGCCCTGCACGGCCTCCAGGACCGCGGCAGCCTCTTCATCGGGCCCGGGGAGGAGGTCTACGAGGGGATGATCGTGGGCGAGAACTCCCGCGCGGAGGACCTCGACGTCAACCCGACCAGGCAGAAGCACCAGACCAACGTCCGAGCCGCCTCGGCCGACATCCTCGTCCGCCTGATTCCGCCCCGCCCGCTCTCGCTCGAGGGAGCGCTGGAGCTGCTGCGCGCCGACGAGTGCGTCGAGATCACCCCCGGCGCCCTGCGGCTGCGGAAGGCCGAGCTCTCGAAGGTCGAGCGCGTGAAGCTCGCGCGTAGAGCCGCAGCCAACGCGTAGCCTGCGCGGGTGCCGCGCGACCCCGCGCATTCCCCGCTCCAGGTCTCGCTTCCGGGCGAAGACACGAGCCCGCTGCGCAAGATCGGCCGCCGCGTGCTGGTCGCGCTCGGGCTCATCGTCCTGGTCGCGATGGTCACCTGGATCGGGCGCGACGGCTACTTCGACCCCGAGGACGACAGCATCAGCCTGCTCGACGCGTTCTACTACTCGACGGTCACGATCACGACCACGGGCTACGGCGACGTGCGCCCGGTCACCGACGAGGCCCGCCTGGTGACCACGATCGTCGTCACCCCGGCGCGGGTCCTGTTCCTGATCCTGCTCGTCGGCACGACCTTGGAGATACTGGCCGAGCGAAGCCGCCACGCCTTCCGCGTGCGGCGCTGGAGGAAGCACTTGCGAGACCACACGATCATCTGCGGCTACGGGACCAAGGGCCGAAGCGCGGCGAAGACGCTGCGCGGGCGCGGGATCGAGGCGGAGCGGATCGTCGTCATCGACCCAACGGCCGGCGCCCGCCTGCGTGCCGACGAGGACGGGCTCGCGGCGATCTCCGGGGACGCGTCGACCGGCGAGACGCTCGCCGAGGCCGGGATCGCAGAGGCGGTCTCGGTGGTGGTCGCCGTCGATCGCGACGACACCGCGATCCTGATCACGCTGACCGCGCGGGAGCTCAACCCCAAGGCGACGATCGTCGCCGCGGTCCGCGAGGAGGAGAACGTCCACCTGCTCCACCAGGGGGGCGCCGACGGCGTGATCACCTCCTCGGCGGCGGCCGGGCGCCTGCTCGGCCTCTCGAGCGAGACGCCCCAGGTGACCGAGGTGCTGGAGGACATCCTCACGGTCGGCGGCGGGCTGGACATCGTCGAGCACGAGATCGGCGCCGGCGAGGCCGGGCCCGTCCGCGGCATGGCCGACCACGGGATGCTGCTCGCGGTCGTCCGCGACGGCGAGCTGATCCGCTTCGACGACGAGCGCGCCCGCAGCCTGCGCGAGGGCGACCGGGTGGTCGAGCTGCGCGGCGGCGCCTCCCACACCGCCACTTAGCGACAACGCCGCTTTGCGAGACTGATCCGGTGAACGACCGACCGAAGCTCTCCGTGCTCGACCTGGCGATCGTCGGCGAGGGCTCCAGCCACGCCGAGGCGCTGGCGAGCTCCGTCGACCTCGCGCGCACGGCCGAGCGCCTCGGCTATCACCGCCACTGGGTCGCCGAGCACCACAACATGCCGGGGATCGCGAGCTCGGCCCCCGCGGTGCTCGCGGCGACGCTGGCGGCGGAGACCGAACGGATCCGCGTCGGCTCCGGCGGCGTGATGCTCCCCAACCACGTGCCACTGGTGGTCGCCGAGCAGTTCGGGATGCTCGAGGCGCTGCACCCCGGCCGCATCGACCTCGGCATCGGCCGCGCGCCGGGCACCGACGGGATCACGGCCGCTGCGCTGCGGCGCTCGGTCGAGGCGCTCTCCGACGAGGACTTCCCGCGCCAGCTCGCCGAGCTGATCGGGTTCTTCCGCGGCGAGTTTCCCGACGGCCATCCCTACAACCACATCACCGCCGTCCCGGGCGTCGGCGACATGCCCGAGATCTGGCTCCTCGGCTCCTCCGGCTACTCGGCCCAGCTCGCCGGGATGCTCGGGATGCGGTTCTCCTTCGCCCACCACTTCATGCCCCGCAACACCGACGCCGCGCTCGAGCTCTACCGCTCGCACTTCCGCCCCTCCGACCAGCTCTCCGAGCCGTACGCGATGGTCGCCGTGGCCGCGATCTGCGCCGACGACGACGAGCGGGCGCGCTATCTCTCAGGCCCGGCGCGGCTCTCGATGGCGCGGCTGCGCGCCGGGCGCCCGACCCGCTTCCCGACCCCCGAGGAGGCCGCGGCGCACGAGTTCAGCCCTGCCGAGGAGCAGAGCATCAGCGCCCTGTCGGGCTCGGCCATGATCGGCGGGCCGGATACGGTGCGCGAGAAGCTCGAGGCGTTCATCGAGCGCACGGCAGCCGACGAGCTGATGATCACGACGATGGTCCACGACCACGCCGACCGGATCCGCTCCTACGAGCTGATCGCCGACCTGTACGACCTGGCCGCGCCCGGCGCGGTCGCCACCGCGACCATGGAGGACGGATGACGACGAAGGCAGAGTTCAACGCCGAGGAGTGGGACAAGATCGCCGAGGGCCCCGCGCTCGCCGGGCTGATCGTGATCAGCTCCCAGCGCGGCGGCACGATCCGCGAGAGCCTGGCGATGGCGAAGGTCTATCGCGAGGCCCAGGAGAAGGCGAGCTCCGGCGACCTGCTCGGCGAGCTGGTCCAGTCGGCGCCGACCCTCAACGCGAAGCAGTTCTCCAGCAAGGAGGACCTGCGCACTCGGGGCCTGGAGAAGGTCCGCGAGGCGGTCGGGCTGGTCGAGGCGAAGGCCACCCCCGAGGAGCTGGACGAGTACCGCACGTTCGCGATCAACGTCGCCCAGCACGCGGCCGAGGCCGACAAGTCCGGCGGCTTCCTCGGCATCGGCGGCGAGCGGATCACGGGCAACGAGGAGAGCGCGCTGAACGAGATCGCCGAGGCGCTCGGGACCGAGCGCCCGCCGGCCCCGGCGAGCGAGTAGCGTCGGCGCCGCATTTCGCGACGGGTCGAAAACGTCCTTACCGAGGAGGAAAGCGCCCGTCGGCCGCACTTTGATCATCGAGCCGCACCGAAACCACCTCCAGGGTGGTTTGGGTGCGGCTCGCGCGCCCGGTTACTTCTTCTTCGGCTTGAACTTGACCTTCGTGGTGTCCGTGGCGCTCTGACCGAGGTCGTCGGTGAGCGTGGCCGTCAGGGTCGCCTTGCCCTTCTTGCCGGCCTTGGTCGTCTTCTTGAGCGCCTTCTGGCCCTTCTTCGAGACCTTGACCACCACGGTCGTCGGCACGCCGGCCGGGACCGCCGCGGTGACCGCCGGGAGCTTGAACTTCTTCGCCTTCTTGGCCGTGAGCGCCCTCGGCTTCGGCGCCTTGCCGGACCCCGAGATCGTGACGCTCGCGTTCTCGGTCGGGCAGGTCACCGTGACGCTCACCTTCTTGGTCGACTTCGACTTGATGTCGCCGCCGAGGTCGCACGAGGGCGGGTTGAGCGGCTGCCAGGCCGGGCCGAAGTCCTCCACCGGGGCCGCGTTCGACGTGAGCAGCGTCGTGTTCTGATCGACGCCGGTTGAGTCGACGGCGGCGATGTTCGAGAACGTGAAGCCCGCGTCGTCACGCGTGAGGGCCACCCTGGTCCCGTCCGGCGAGAACGCCGGGCTGAAGTCGTTCGGGCCGGTCGTCAACGGCGTCTGGCCGGTCCCGTTCGCGTTCATGACCCTGATGACGGTGCCCGTGCCCTCGATGTCGTCGAAGGCGATCCGCTGGCCGTCCGGGGCCCAGTCCGGCTCGAAGGGATCCGAGGTGGCCGACGGAGTCGTGAGCCCGGTCAATCCGGCGCCGTCGGGGCTGATGACGGCGATCTGGTGAGAGCCGGCAGTCGCGTCGAAGCGCGAGAACGCGATCTTGGTGCCGTCGGGCGAATACGACGGGTCGTGAGCGTGGTTGCCCGCCGCGCCCTCGAAGGTGAGCTGGGTCTGGCCGGTGCCGTCCGCGTTCATGATCCAGATCTGGTCTTCGCTGCCGTCGAAGCGGGTGAACGCGAGCTTCGTGGCGTCCGGGGAGTAAACCGGCGCGGAATCAGAGGACGTCGCCGTCCCGGTGGTGATTCGGGTCTGACCCGTCCCGTCCTGGTTCATCACCCAGATCGACCCATTGCCGCCCGTGTCGAACCGGGCGAAGGCGATCTTCTCGCCGTCGGCCGAGTACGAGGGATCCTCCTCGTCGTCGGGCCCACCTGCGAGCAGGACCCGGTTCTGACCGTTCGCGTCGACCGCGAAGATGTCCTCGTTGGTGCCCGGGCCGGGAAACTGCGCATAGGCAACCCTCCCGTTCGTCCCCGGGAACGCCGCGAACGCGCTGCCCGCCATCACCAGCGCCGCGGCGACCGCACCGCAGATCGCCGCCACAAACGCAAACCGTCTCGTCATCACTCCCGCTCTCTGTCGTGCCCCGACCCCCTAAAACGACGCGGCCTTGGCCTCAAGGACGGCAACCTACTTCTTCTTCTTCTTCTTGAACTTGACCTTGGTGGTGTCCGTGGCGCTCTGACCGAGGTCGTCGGTGAGCG
This sequence comes from uncultured Solirubrobacterales bacterium, assembly GCA_963842795.1. Taxonomy (GTDB): domain Bacteria; phylum Actinomycetota; class Thermoleophilia; order Solirubrobacterales; family 70-9; genus WHSW01. The sequence continues at coordinate 9,854 of CAWJHV010000029.1, forward strand.
TGGCCGTCAGGGTCGCCTTGCCCTTCTTGCCGGCCTTGGTCGCCTTCTTGAGCGCCTTCTGGCCCTTCTTCGAGACCTTGACCACCACGGTCGTCGGCACGCCGGCCGGGACCGCCGCGGTCACCGCCGGGAGCTTGAACTTCTTCGCCTTCTTGGCGACCCCCAGGCGCGGCTTGGGCGCCTTGCCGGACCCCGAGATCGTGACGCTCGCGTTCTCGGTCGGGCAGGTCACCGTGACGCTCACCTTCTTCGTCGACTTCGACTTGATGTCGCCGCCGAGGTCGCACGAGGGCGGGTTGAGCGGCTGCCAGGTGGGGGCGAAGTTCTGAACCGGTGAGGCGTCCGACGTCACGGGCGCGAGGTTCTGCTCCAAGCCGGTCGAGTCCACGGTGAAGATGTTCGACACGTCGATATCCGAGCGCCCGAACGCAACCTTCGCTCCGTCGGGCGAGTACACGGGCGAGAAGTCGTCCCCCGGGTTGGTAACCGCCGTCTGTCCGGTTCCGTTCGCGTTGATGGTGGCGACCCTGTCGGCGGCGCCGTCGGACAGGTCGAAGACGATCTTCTGGCCGTCAGGGGACCAATCCGGGGTAAACCCCTCCGAGGTCGCCGAACCGGTCGTCACCGAGGTCTGACCGGTGCCGTCCGGGTTCATGACCGCAATCTCGCGGAACCCGGTCGCGCCGTCGCCGCGCGCGAAGACGATCTTCTGGCCGTCGGGCGAGAACGACGCATCCAGGGCGATATCACCGTCCGGCCCGGGCGTGGTCAGCTGCGTTTGGCCGGTCCCGTCGGCGTTCATGATCCAGACTTGAAGGCCCGTGCCGTCGGCGCGATCGAACACGATCCGGGACCCGTCCGGGGAGAAGGCCGGTGCGGCGTCGTCGGCGGTCGGCGTCCCCTGCGTGAGCTGCGTCTGGCCGGTCCCGTCCTGGTTCATGACCCAGATCTGGCCGTCGCCGGTGCCGCTCGCAGGGAAGCGCGCGAACACGACCTTCTCGCCGTCGGCCGAGTAGGCCGGGAAGTCGTCGTCGTCGGGCCCGGATGTGAGCTGGACGGGGTTCTGCCCGTTCGGGTCGGCCGCGAAGATGTCCGGCGTCGAGTCAGGCGCCCCCGTTATATGGCTCCAGGCGATCCTCCCGTTCGTCCCCGGAAAGGCCGCGAACGCAGTGCCCGCCATCACCAGCGCCGCGGCGACCGCCCCGCCGATCGCCGCCATAACCGCAAACCGTCTGGTCATCTCTGCCTGCTCTCTGTTGTGCCCCGACCCCTCTTGACGACGCGGCAGTGGCCTCAAGTCAGGCGGAAATCTATCCGAGACGCATGATGCCGGCGAGTCGGAAGAGCTAGCGCCCGACGAGCCGCCGGCCCATGCGCTTCAGGCGCTCGGCCGCCTCGCCGCCTCGCAGCAGCGCGAGCACGAGGAGCAGCGGCCCCGTCATCAGGCCGACGCCGAGCGCCCAGAAGGCCGCCGCCGAGTCGATGTGGTCGACGAGCCAGCCGAAGTTCATCCCGAAGAAGCCGGTGAGGAACGTGAGCGGGAGGAAGATCGTCGCGACCACCGTGAGCTTGAAGGTCGTCTCGTTGAGCTGCAGGTCCAGCAGGTGCGTGAGCGCCGACGAGGCGGCGTCGACACGATCCACGGCGCGGTCGAGCTCGCCCTCGATCCGCTCGAAGTAGACCTCGCGATCGGCCTCCAGCGACGGGACGTGCTCGATCTCCTCGCCGACGCGACCGAAGAGCCCGCGCTCGGCGGCGATCCGCATTCGCAGCGTCGTCAGCCGCGAGCGCAGGCTGCGGATCACGCGGCGGTCGTCGTGGTCGGTGCGGGTCTCGTCCTCGTCGACCAGCTTCGACTCGATCTCGGCGATCTCGCGCTCGACGGCGCCGAGCGCCTCGAGCAGCGTCGCGGTCATCCCCTCGAGCGCGATGTAGACCGCATAACGCTCGCTGCGGCCGGCCGGGATCCCATCTGGGGCGATGATCCCCGGGAGGTCGAAGCGGTTCTCGTGCACGGTGAGCAGGAAGTCCCCGTGCAGGCAGACGTTGACCCGGAACAGGCGCAAGCTCGCGCCGCCCGCGTGGGGATCGGCCGGCTCGGGATCGGCCGAACACCAGAACGCGAACACGATCAGCTTCTCCTCGACGTGGAGCCGGCTGGTGGGCGAGCCGCCCTGGTCGAAGTGGTAGAGGGTCTGCAGGGCGCCGTCCGAGAGCCCGAACGCCGCCGCCACCTGCTCCGGCCCCGGGCCGCCCTCGCGGGCGAGGTCGGTCCAGAAGAACTCGCCCGCCTTGCGCATGCGCCCGATCTCGGCCGGCTCGAGCTCCTGCACGATCGAGACCTGCGGCGTTGCCATCGCCGCGACTGTAGGCCGAGCGTCGGAGCGAATCGAATCGGCCGCCCGCGTGTCCTGGGGGTCATGGATACTTGGCCCATGCACGCTCGGCGCAGGGTGCTGCCGCTGCTGCTCGCGGCGGCCGCGATCGCGATGTTGCTCCTCGTCGCGGCGTCCGCCGCGCCCGCGGCGACCCGCTATCAGCAGATCGACGGCTTCGACGAGCCCCAGACGCCCGACAACCTCGACCGCGTCGGGATCCTCAAGGTCGGGCCGCGGAAGGCGACCAACGTCCTCGTGCTCAATCCGGGCACCTCGGGCAGCGCCGCGTACTTCAAGCCACTGGCGAACCTCGTCGCCCGCCAGGCCGAGAACTGGCAGGTGTGGGCCGTCGAGCGGCGCGAGAACCTGCTCGAGGACCACTCGGTCGTCGACGAGGTCAAGCAGGGCGAGGCGAGCACGCAGGAGCTCTTCGAGTACTACCTCGGCTACCTCACCGACCCCAACGTCACCACCCATTACCAGCCGGTGCCCGACGCGACGGTCCCCTTCGCGCGCCAGTGGGGCATGGCCGTCGAGATCGCGGACCTGCGCCAGGTGGTCAAAAAGGCGGCGGGGCTGGGCGGCAAGGTCGTCGTCGGCGGCCACTCGCTCGGTGGCTCGATCACCACGGCGTACGCGACCTGGGACTTCAACGGCAAGCCGGGGGCGAAGGGGCTCTCCGGGCTCGTCTACATCGACGGCGGCTCGAGCCCGGAACCGATCACGCCCGAGGTCGCCACCGAGCGGCTCGCCGACCTGCAGTCGTCATCGCCGTGGCTCGCCTTCGGCGGCATCGCCGCCCCCTACGCGGGGCTCTTCAACGTCGTTGGCTCGACCACCACCCACGCCGAGCCCGACGCCGTCTCGACCCTGCAGACGTGGCCGCCGCTGCCGGACGACCTCAAGCCGCCGGTGACGGCCACCAACGAGGGCGCCTACGGCTACGCGCTCGACACCGAGACCTCTCCCCCGGCGCTCGCCGCCGCGCAGGCGCATCTCGGCCACCTCGCCGAGAGCGGTGACCCGCGCGGCTGGGACCCGGCCGGCGAGCTGACGCCGGTCGACCGCTACGCGCAGATGTTCTCCGGCACCGGAGTGCTCGGCCACGACGGCACCGCCTGGTATCACCCGCTGCGACTGACGATCGACTCCGGCGCGGTCGCCGCAGGCAACGCGAACCCGGCGCAGGACATCCTCGGCGTCAGGGCGACGCACGGCGCCGATCTGAGCAAGAAGCTGCGGATGTACGCCTTCGGCGCGGCCCTCGGCGGCCAGCGGGTGCTCGACGCGGCGAAGGCGCTCGCCGCGCAATCGGGCATCGCGCGCAACCGCCTCACCCTCGTCGACCGCCAGTCGACCTACTCCCACAACGACCCCAACTCGGCCTTCCCCAAGAACGAGTTCGTCGCCCGCCTGCTCCCCTTCCTCGAGCGGATCGCAAAGCACTAGCGCCGGGCGAGCTCGAGCACCGCGGCGGCGTGGCGGCGCACCTGCGAGCGGCTGAGCGTGCCCGGGCCGAACTCGGCCACGAACGCCTTCTCGCCGAGCGCCTCGTCCTGCCACCCGGTCGCGGCTCCGGGCGGGGTCGGGTAGCAGTCGCGGGCGGCGAGCCCCGACAGCCGCGCGTAGCGCAGCGCGACCCGGCGCCCGCGCCGCCCGCACGGGATCAGGGTCCGCCCGAGCGGCTGGTGGTACCAGATCGTCACCTCGGGTCGCAGCCGGCGAAGGAAGCGGCGCGCCGCCTGCGTCTCGGGCTCGGAGAACGGCCCCGGGCCCGAGTAGTAGCCGCTCGAGGGCGGGATCGGCTTCCAGTTCGTGGCGAAGTTGCGGTTCAGGTCGACGAGGCTGGCGTTGCCCCGGGTCCCGGCCGCGACCCCGTCGGGGTTGAGGGTCTCGATCGTCCACAGGTCGGTCCGCCGCAGCCGCCGGTCGGAGAGCCGGCGCAGGCGGGCGACGATCCGCCGGCCCTCGGTCTCGTTGCCGTGGATCGAGCCGACGACGAGCACCCTCCGGCCGGCGCCGGGATCGCCGAGCTCCCGGGCGACGATCGGCCGCCCGTGGCGCGAGTGGCCGATCACCTCGGCCGGGTCCGGCGACTGGTGGCCGGCGCCGGCGACCGCCGCGGCGACGAGCGCGGCCACCGCCGCCGAGATCAACCCGAGACCTTGGCCTCGGCCTCCTCGGCGGCCTCGAGCTGGCGCTCGATCAGGTCGAGGCCGGCGTTCCAGAAGCCCGGGTCGGTTAGGTCGACGCCGACGATCAGGCCGAGGTCCTCCGGCGAGCGCGAGCCGCCGGCGCGCAGCAGCTCGAGGTAGGACTCGACGAACTCCTCCCCGCGCTCCTCGTAGCGGCTGTAGACCGAGAGCGCCAGCAGGTGACCGTAGGAGTAGGCGTAGACGTAGCCGGGGGTGGCGATGAAGTGCGGCACGTAGGACCACCAGGAGCCGTAGCCCTCCGAGATCTCGACCGAGTCGCCGAGCAGGTCGGCCTGGGTGTCGGTCCAGGCGGCGGCGAAGGCGTCGACCGAGAGCTCGCCCGTCTCGCGGCGCTCGCGGTGCACCCGGTCCTCGAACCGGTTCATCGCCACCTGGCGGAAGACCGCGCCGACGGCGCCGTCGAGCGAGGAGCCGAGCAGCGCCAGGCGCTCGGAGTCGTCGGGCGCCTGCTCCAGCAGGCGGCCGAGGACGATCGTCTCGCCGAAGATCGACGCGGTCTCGGCGACCGTCAGCGGGGTGCCGAACTCGAACACGCCGCGGGGGCGGGCGAGCGCCGCATGCACGCCGTGGCCGAGCTCGTGCGCCATCACCAGCACGTCGTAGGGACGCGAGGTGTAGTTGAGCATCACGTACGGGTGGGCCGAGGGCACCGCGTAGGAGCAGAAGGCGCCGCCCCGCTTGCCCGGGCCCGGCGGAGCGTCGATGTAGTCGCCGGTGAAGAACTCCTCCGCGGTCGACCCGAGCTCGGGCGAGAAGGTCGCATAGCAGTCGAGCACCAGCTCCCGCGCCTCGGTGTAGGGCACCGTGCGCTCGGCCTCGGCAAGCGGCGCGAGGCGGTCGTAGTCCGAGAGCCGCTCGAGCCCCAGCAGCCGCGCCTTGAGCCGGTACCAGCGCCGGGCGAGCTCGTAGCGGCCGACGACCGACTCGATCAGCGCGGCGACCGACTCGTCGCTGGCCTCGTTGTCGAGGTTGCGGGCGGCGAGCCAGTGATCGAAGGAGCGCAGGCGGTCGCGGGCCGCCTTGTCCTGGAGCAGGGTGTTGAAGATGAACGCCCGGGTGCGCAGCCCGGGGGCGAGCGCCTCGGTGACCGCGCCCGCGGTCTCGGCGCGCAGCTCGCGGTCCGGGTCCTGAAGCCGGCTGAGCGCCTCCATCAGCTGCAGGGGCTCGTCGGCGCCCGAGAGCTCGACCGTGATCGCCGAGGTCTGCTCGGTGAAGAGGCGGGCGAACGCCGAGCTGCCGGTGACCGTGGCCTCGGTCAGGATCCGCTCTTCGGGCTCGGAGAGCTGGTGTGGGCGGTAGCGGCGCTCGGTGCGCAGATAGTGCCGGCAGAAGTCGATCTCCTCGGCGGCGAGCAGCTCCTCGGCCCGTTCGTCGTCGACCTCGTTCCACTCCAGGTCGAAGAACAGCAGCGTCATCTGCAGGGTCGCCGAGCGCTCCTGCACCTGCTGCATCAGCGCGCCGACCTCCGGCGAAACGGTGTCGACCGAGAAGGCGAGCGACGCGTACGTGCCCGCCCGCCCGGCCAGGTCCGAGATCGTCTCGAGCTCGCGCATCGCCTCGGCGAGGGCCGGCGCGTCGAGCTCGGCGACCTTGCCGCGGTGGCGCTCGGCAAACGCCTCGGAGCGCGCCTGCGCCTCGTCGAGCTGCTCGAGCACCCGCTCGGATCCACGGCCGTCGACCAGGGGCTCGATATCCCAGCGCGCGCGGGCGAGCGCGTCGTCGGTCCCGGCGCCGTTTCCGCGTGCGTTCTCGCTCATCGCTCCAATCCCCACACCGCGGCGAGCCTATCCGACGCCGGGCGCCTCGACGAGCCGCCGGGCCGATAGCGTGGCCCGATCGCCGAGAGCCCGAACAAGGCGGTCGTGCGCCGCTTCTACGCCGAGGCGATCAACGGCCGCGACCTCGACGCCTGCGACCGGCTGCTGACCGAGGACTTCACCCACGACGGCGAGCGCCGCGGGCGCGACGGCCAGCGCCAAGCGGTGGCGGCCTTCCTCGACGCGTTCTCCGACCTCGAGAACACGATCGAGATGATCCTCGCCGAGGGCGACCTGGTCGCCGCCCACCAGACCTGGCGCGGCACCCACGACGGCGAGTTCGCCGGAATCGCGGCGACCGGCCGCCGGGTCGAGTTCACCTCGACCGCGATCCTGCGGATCGAGGACGGCCTGATCGCCGAAGCCTGGGACGAGGTCGACATGGTCAGCGTGCTCCAGCAGCTCGGGGCGTTGCCGGGGAGCTGAGCCGCGCCGGCGCATCGCGCCGCCGTGCGCGCGGACCGAGCGTCGACTTCCTTTCGGATAGGAGAAGTAACTCGACACTCGCCGGGCGCGCCCCCGGCGATCGCCGGGTTCGGGCGGCTGTAGCCATGAAAACTCGGCGATCGCCGAGTTGGCTCCCCCTCCCACCCCCTACCCAGCCAAGCCACGGCCCCGCCGGGCGCTGACACCGGGGCTTTCGCCACCCGCGGCGCCGCCACCGACGCCCGGGACGCCCGCGCCGCCCGCGTAGTCTCGACCGATGAACGCGGCCGGTGAGCCCGCCACCGCGCCCGATTTGGACCGCCGCCGCGTGCTGGCGGTGATCGGGTCGCTGATGCTGGTGATGCTGCTGGCTGCGCTCGATCAGACGATCGTCTCCACCGCGCTGCCGACGATCGTCGGCGAATTGGGCGGCCTCAACCACCTCTCCTGGGTGGTCACCGCCTACCTGCTGGCCATCACCGTGGTGACGCCGCTCTACGGCAAGCTGGGCGACCTGTACGGGCGCAAGCTCGTGCTCCAGGGCGCGCTGGTCCTGTTCCTGGTCGGCTCGGCGCTATGCGGCGCCGCCCAGAACATGAGCGAGCTGATCGCCTTCCGCGCGGTCCAGGGCCTCGGCGGCGGCGGGCTCATGGTCAGCGCCCAGGCGGCGATCGGCGACGTCGTCTCGCCGCGCGAGCGCGGCCGCTACATGGGGCTCTTCGGCGCCGTCTTCGGCGTCGCCAGCGTCGCCGGCCCCCTGATCGGCGGCTTCTTCACCACCCACGCGAGCTGGCGCTGGATCTTCTACGTGAACGTCCCGCTCGGGCTCGCGGCACTGGTGGTGCTCGCGATCACGCTGCCGTCGGCGCGCGAGCGCGTGCAGCACGCGATCGACTACCTCGGCACGGTCCTGCTCGCGATCTGCCTCGCCTCCCTCGTCCTGCTGACCACGCTCGGCGGCACCACGTACGACTGGAACTCGCCCTTCATCATCGGCCTCGGCGCGCTCTCCGTCGCCGCCCTGGTCGCGTTCGTCTACGCCGAGCGGCGGGCCGCCGAGCCGGTGCTGCCGCCGCACCTGTTCGCCAACCCGGTGTTCCGGGTCACGAGCGCGATCGGGCTGGTGATCGGCTTCGCGCTCTTCGGCTCGCTGACCTACCTGCCGCTGTTCCAGCAGACCGTCCGCGGGCTGAGCCCGACCGAGGCGGGGCTGCAGCTGATCCCGCTGATGGCCGGGCTGCTCGCCGCCTCGATCATCTCGGGCCGGGTGATCGCCAGGACCGGGCGCTACAAGGCGTTCCCGATCGCCGGCACCGCGGTGGCCGCGATCGGCATGGTGCTGCTCTCGCGGCTGCAGCCGGAGACGGGCACGTTCGAGGCCGGCGCCTACATGCTGGTGCTCGGGGTCGGCCTCGGGCTGGTGATGCAGGTGCTCGTGCTCGCGGTGCAGAACGCCGTCCCGTACTCCGAGCTCGGGGTCGCGACCTCGTCCGCGACGCTGTTTCGCTCCATCGGCGGCTCGCTCGGCACCTCGATCCTGGGCGCGATCTTCGCGAACCGGCTGGCGACCGAGCTCGCCGCATCCCTGCCTCCGGGGGCCGACACGGGCGCCCTCGCGGCCGGGCGCAGCGATCCCTCCGCGCTCTCCGACCTGCCGCCCGACGTCCACGCCGGATACGTGGCTGCGTTCACCGACTCGCTGCATACGGTCTTCCTGATCGCCGCCGCGGTGGTCGCGGTCGCCTTCCTGGTCTCGCTGACGCTGGCGGAGCGCCCGCTGCGGCGCACGATCGAGACCTCCGAGGGGGTCGGCGAGGCATTCGCCGCGCCGACGATCGGGGACTCGCTGCGCGAGCTCTCGCGCCAGCTCGCGGTCGCCGCCGGGCGGGAGCGCAGCGGCGCGTTCATCGTCCGGATGGCGGCCCGCGCGGAGGTCGACCTCGACCCGCTCTCGTGCTGGATCCTCGGGCGCGTCGACGACGGCACGATCCGCGATCCGGCCGCGCTGGCGGCGCGGGCCAGGGTCGACGGCCGCGAGATCGCCGGCGCGATCCGGGAGCTGCGGGCCGCGGGACTGGTCTCCGACGACACGGGGCCGGCGAAGCTGACGCCCGCGGGGATCGACGCGCTCGGTCGCCTGCGGGCCGCCTGGGCGGTCGAGCTGCGCGAGCTGGTCGCCGACTGGGAGCCCGAGGCCGACCCGGAGCTGACACCGCTGATCGAGAAGCTCGCCGGCGAGCTGGCGACCGACCCCGAGCCGGCCCGCGCCTGAGCCGGCCCTCGCTCACCCGGCGCCGGCGCGCTCCGCCCCCCGCCGCGAGCGGTGCCTCGCTCCCGGTATTCGGGAGCGAGGCACCGCTCGGTTGCCGCAGGCGCCGGTGGCGCCCCTAGGGTCTCGGCCGTGTCGCGGCCTCGCTCCTATTACCTCGTTGCCGGGATCGACCTCGAGCGCGAGATGCAGCGCCTGCGCGCGCTCTCCGTGTTCGCCCGCGGGGCGTTGGCGCGCTCGGCGCCCGAGCTACGGGTCCGGCGCGCCTCGCGGCGCCCGAACCGGCTCGGGTTCGCGGTTCCCGGCGAGTGGCGGCTCTCGGTCACCGACTACCCGGGGATCCGTCCCGGCGACGCGCTCGAGACCCTGCTCCACGAGCTCGTCCACCTGCACGTCGGCCGCGGCCCCGGTGCCCACGCCTGGCACGGCGCCGAGTTCAAGCGCACGCTGGCGCGGGCGATGGCGCAGGCCTACGGGATCTCCGGCCCGCGCCCCCGCTCGACCCTGCACGGCACCTACGCCGCGGCAATCGAGCGCCGCCGGCTGCTCGAGGGCTCCCAGCTCGAGCTCCCGCTCGCCGGCTGAAACGCGCCCGCCGGCCGAGCCTCAGTCGGTTACCGGCGCCGGGCGGCCGAGGTGGTAGCCCTGGGCGTAGTCGACGCCCATCTTCCGCAGGTCGTCGAGCGTCTCGGCGTCCTCGACGCCCTCGGCGACGGTGAGCATGTCGAGGCTCTTGGCGATCGTCACGATCGACTCGACGATCGCCCTGTCGGCGAGCGAGTCGCGCAGCCCGCGGACGAACTCCATGTCGATCTTCAGGTAGCGCACGGGCAGGTGCTTGAGGTAGGTGAGCGAGCCGAATCCGGTGCCGAAGTCGTCGATCGCCAGCGAGCATCCGAGGCGCTCGATCGCGGCGCCGAACGAGCGCAGCTCCTCGGTCGCGGTGGCCGCCGCCGTCTCGGTGACCTCGAACATCACCTGCGCCGGATCGGCGCCGGAGCGCTCGAGGGCCGCGGTGATCCGCGGCAACAGCGCCGGATCGGTGATCGAGCGCGCCGAGATGTTGATCGTCACCGTGCCTCGGCGGGTGGCGAGCTCGATCCCTCGCTCGGCCACCCAGCAGTCGATCTCGGCGATCAGGCCGAAGCGCTCGGCGGTGGGCAGGAACGCGGCGGGCGAGAGCACCGACCCGTCGGGCTCGAGCATCCGCACCAGCACCTCGCAGCCGATCTCGGTGCCGCCGGCGAGCTCGAAGATCGGCTGGGCGTGCAGCCGCAGGCGCTCGGCGTCGATCGCCTCGCGGACATGGCCCACCCAGGCGAGCCGCTCGTGCCCGGACCCCTCGAAGATCATGTAGCGGTCACCGCCGCGCTCCTTCGCCTCGTGCAGGGCAATGTCGGCGGCGACGATCAGCTCCTCGTCCGTCGAGCCCGTCTCCGGGTCGAAGAGGACCGCCCCGGCACTCGCCCTCGCCGGGACCCGCGACTCGCGCTCGCGGACGGCTCGCAGCAGGGCGGCCAGCCGCGGGCGCACGGCCTCGTCGGTGGGCGCTTCGAGCACGAGCGCGAACTCGTCGCCGCCGAAGCGGGCGAGGAACTCGTTCGGGCCGAGGACGCGCTCGAGCGCCGCGCCAACGGCCCGCAGCAGCGAATCGCCCGCGGCGTGGCCGAGGGCGTCGTTGAAGTACTTGAGGTCGTCGACGTCGACGATCGCCACCGCTCCGGCCGTCCCGGCGGCGCGGCGGCGCCCGAGCTCCTCGGCGAACCGGCGCCGGTTGGCGAGCCCGGTGAGCTCGTCGTGGTCGGCGCGATGGCTGAGCTCCTCCTCGGCCTGGCGGCGCTCGGTGATGTCGGTGAGCACCCCCTCGAGCTGAACCGCGCCGCCGTCGCCCTCGGCGTGACGGCCGAGGGCGCCCTCGTCGCGGATCCAGACCACGCTGTCGTCGCGGGCGATCATCCGGTACTCCATCGAGAGCGGCTCCAGCGTCTGCGCGCAGCGGGCCTCCTCGAGCTCGACCATCTCGCGGTCGTCCGGGTGGATGCGGCTCCACCAGAAGTTGCTGTCGACGAGCCACTCCTCGGGCGGGAACCCGAGCAGCCGCTCGATCTGGGGCGAGACGTAGAGCCACTTGCCCGCCGGCCCGTACTCGGCCAGGTAGGTGACCACCGGAAGGCGCTCGATCAGCTCGCGATAACGGCGCTCGGCCAGCGCCAGCAGCTGCTCGGAGCTGCGGCCCCAGGCCGAGCCGACGAGGACCTGAGCGAGCGCCTCGACCAGCATCAGGTCGTCGTGGGAGAAGTCCGGGCGCGGCACCGAGTGCAGCGCGACCGCGACCGCGTGGCCGCCGTAGGCGGTGAGCGCGAAGACGAGGCCGTCGTCGGTCTCCAGCGGCCCGTTGCCGGCGAGGTTCGCGGGCGGTGGCCGGGGTGCCTCATCGAGCTTGCCGGCTGAGGCGATCAGCTCGAACGAGCCTTCACCGCCGAGGGGAGACCAGACCCGGCAGGCGTCGACGCCGAGCTGCTCGCGGACCAGCGCGGCGGCGTCGCCGGCGAGCCGCTCGAGCGGGACCTGGCCCAGAGCCTGGGCCCGCAGGGCGGCGAGCGCGTCCCGGCGGACGCGCTCGGCGTCCAGCGCTGCGAGCGGGTCGCCAGGCGGGACGGCGGTGCCGGAGCGCTGCCCGGCGGCGCCGCCGTTGGCGCCTCCGTTTCGCTGCCTCCCATCCCCTGGGCGCGTGCTCGCCTCGCCGGAATACGGCGTGAGCTTCTGTGGTTGTCCCAACTCCCGATCGTCTCCCTAAAGACCACCGTTTTCGGGGTCGTGGTAATCATCGGCACCCTCGGCGAGAGCCTTAGCCACCGCGCCGGCAACGGACCGACCGGTTCAGGGCGTGGTTCGATCCAACCCGGCGGCCTCGAGGGCCGCCTCCCAGCTGAAGAAGACGTCGAGCCGGGAAATACGGTCGCCGCGAAATCGCCACACGCAGCCGATCGGCTGCTCGATCCAGTTCTCGACCCCCTTGATCCGCCCGCGCTGGTAGTAGAGCCCGACGACGCTCTCGGCACCGTCGATCAGGCGCTCCTCCTCCCAGTGGTACTCGTCGAAGCTCTCGGTCCACAGCCGCAGCACCTCCCGCAGCCCGTCGTGTCCGCGGTAGACCGACTGGTCGAGCCACTCGGGCGGGGTGTGAAGCTCGGCCTCCGTGTCGTAGAAGCGCGACCAGTCCTCGCCCGCGTTGAAGGCGACGTTGAGTTCGTGGATCAGCTCCAGCCGGCTCTCCGACATCGCCCCGGCAGTATTCCGCCCCGGCGCCGACGGCGGCGGGCGCGTAGGCGCGGCGGGATCTAGGATCGGCCGATGCGGTACGGGCTCATCCTCGCCGGGCTGGTGACGCTCGTGTTCACGGTCGGTTTCATCGGCCAGGCCGCCTGGGCGACGACCCTGTGGCCGTGGGAGGTCACGCCGCTCTCCTACCTCTTCCTCGCCTCGATCCTGGCCGCGATCGCGACGCCGGTGATCTGGATCGGCGTCAGCGGCGAGTTCGCCGCGATGCGCGCCGGGGCGGTCGACCTCGGGGTCACCTACGGAGCCATGCTCGTCTACCTGATCACCCTGATCGGCGACGACGGTCAGCCCGCCCTCGGCGCCTACGCGGTCGTCTTCGCGCTCGGGCTCGTCGGGATGGTGGTCACCTACTCCCGCACCCGCACGATCCGCTGGAGCGACCCGCGGCCGATGCCGAGCCCCGTTCGCGCCTCGTTCCTGCTCTTCGCCGTGATCCTGATCGCCGCCGGCCTGGCGCTCGTCTTCGGGGCGGACATCTTCCCCTGGGAGCTCGGCGACGAGACCTCGGTGATGTTCGGCTTCATCTACCTCGGCGCCGCCGCCTACTTCCTCTACGGCGCCCTCGATCCCCGGTGGCCCAACGCCCAGGGCCAGCTGGTCGGCTTCCTCGCCTACGACCTCGTCCTCATCGGCCCGTTCGTCGACCGCTTCGACGAGGTCTCCGGCGGTGAGCTCACCAGCCTGATCGTCTACACCGCGTTCGTCGTCTACAGCGGCGCGCTCGCCGCCTACTACCTGTTCGTGGCGCCGCAGACGCGGATCAAGCTCGCGTAGATCTACGGCTGCGGCGCGGGCTCGAGCAGCTCGCTCACCGGGCGGGGCCGGCCGACGTGGTAGCCCTGCGCGTAATCGACCCCGACCTCGCGCAGCGCTTCCAGCGTCGCCGCGTCCTCGACCGACTCGGCGATCGTCTGCTTGTCGAGGCCCTGGGCGATGTGGACGATCGACTCGATCACGAGCTCGTCGGTGCGGCTGCGCGGGGGACGGACGAAATCGCCGTCGATCTTCAGGTACTCGGCCGGGAGGTGCTTGAGGTAATGGAAGGAGCCGAAGCCGGTGCCGAAGTCGTCGAGAGCGAAGCCGCAGCCGAGCTCGTTGAGCGCGATCGCGAACCGGCGGGCGACGCTGGTGTTGCCGATTGCCGCGGTCTCGGTGATCTCGAAGATCAGCCGCCCCGCGTCGACGCCGCCGCGGATCAGGCCGTCGCGGATCACGTCGAGCAGCTGGCGGTCGTCCAGCGAGAGCGCCGAGAGGTTGACCTCGAGCCGCAGCTCGGGCGTCTCCGCGAGCAGCTCGAGCGCCTCGGCGACCACCCAGCGGTCGATCGCGTGGATCAGTCCGAGCCGCTCGGCGACCCCGAGGAAGGCCCCCGGAGCGATCGGCTCGCCCTCGCCGTCGGCCATCCGCAGCAGCAGCTCGTGCTGGGAGACCTTCCCCGTGCGCAGGTCCATGATCGGCTGGCAGTAGAGAACGAACAGGTCGCGCTCCAGCGCCTCCCGGATCCGGTGCTCCCAGCCGAGGCGGGTCTCGGCGCTGCGGTGCTCGGCGTCCGACGGTCGCACCGTGGCCGCGCGATCGCGCCCGCCGTCCTTGGCCAGGTACATCGCCCGGTCGGCGTCGGCGAGCAGCTCCTCGCCGTTGTGCCCCTCGCCGCCGAACGCGGCCATGCCGATGCTGGCGGTGACCCCGATCGGGCGCCCGTCGATCGGCAGCACGTGGGCTCGCAGGGTCTCGAGCAGGGAGAGTGCCGTCCTCGCCGCCCCTTCCCTGGTCGCCCACGGGAGCAGGACCGCGAACTCGTCGCCGCCGAGCCGCGCGAGAACGTCGCCCTCGCCGAGCTGCTGGCGGAGCAGGCCGCCGACGCTGCGCAGCAGGTCGTCTCCGGCCCGGTGGCCGAAGGCGTCGTTGACGTACTTGAAGTTGTCGAGGTCGAGCATCAGCACCGCGCCGGCGGCACCGTTGGCGGGGGCGGCGGCGACCGCTTGCGAGAGCTCCTGCACGAAGCGCCGCCGGTTGAAGAGCTCGGTCAGCGGATCGTGGTCGGCGAGCCATTGCAGCTGCGCCTCGAACCGCTTGCGCTCGGTGATGTCGCGCCCAATCGCCGAGATCGCCAGCAGCGAGCCGTCGTGGTCGCGAACCGCCGTCAACGCGAGCGACACGTCGACGACCGAGCCGTCCTTGCGCAGACGGGCGGTCTCGAAGTGCTCGACCGCCTGACCGGCGATCAGCCGCTCGACCTTCGCCTCGTACTCGCCGATCAGCTCCTCGGGGACGATCGCGGTCAGGGGCCGGCCGATCATCTCCTCCGGCTCCCATCCGTACAGCTGGGTCGCGCCGGGGTTCCAACTGGTGATCGTCCCGTCGAGGGTCCGGCTGATGATCGCGTCGTCGGACGAGCGGACGAGCGAGGCGAGCTCCGCGGTCACGCGCTCGGCCTCCCTCTCGACCGTGACGTCCTCGCACACACCGAGCATCCGCAGCGGTTTGCCCGCCTCGTCGGCGACCACTTCGCCCTGGGTCCGCATCAGGAACACGCTCCCGTCGGGACGCAGGCAGCGCTTGACGTCGTCGAACGGCTGGTGGTCGGCGAACGCCTTGTGGTTGCGCTCGTCGACCGACTCGCGATCGTCGGGGTGGACGCGGTTGAGGAACTCCTCGTAGCTGGGCTCGGCCTCGCCGGGCTCGAGCCCGTAGATGCGGAAGAGCTCGTCCGACCAGGTGACCTCGTTGTTCGGGATGTCCCACTCCCAGCTCCCTAGGCGCGCCAGCCGCTCGGCCTCGGTGAGCCGTTCGGTGGTCTGGCGCAGCTCGCTCTCGACGCGGAGCTGCTCCGTGAGGTCCCGGACGATCGCGATCGAGAGCTCCTCGCCCTCGATCGTCGCCTTGCCGAGCGTGATCTGGGCCGGGAACACGCTCCCGTCCCGGCGCCGGCCCTCGAGTACGATCCGGCCCGCGCCAGGCCTCCGCTGCGGCTCGGTGGGCATCGGCACCCGCGGCAGCAGGTCGGCCGAGGAGAGCCCTTCGACGTCGGCCGCGGCGTAACCGAAGGCTTCCAGGCCGGCGACGTTCATGAAGATGAGCCCGCCCCCGCCGTCGGCGACGAACAGCGGGTCGCGGATCCCGTTAGCGAACTGTTCGGCGAGCGAACGCGCTGAAAGTGCGCGCATCGGTGCCCACCGCTCTCCCTCGGGCTTCCTGCCGTCGGAGGCATCCCGGGCGAGACTCCCGGCGATATGACTGTCCATGTCGAGAGTGGAGTTTCGCACAGAGCGGGAAACCTTGTGCCCAATCGGCCAAGCTTCGGTGCCAGACGTGCGCCTCCTTGTCTCTACTTGAAACGGGTTAGTGCTGGCAGTTGGCGGTGAGCGCGGCGAGCAGCAGGATCGAGCCGGCGGCGTAATCGATCGCCGGCTCGGAGGTGACGTAGTCGGAGAGCCTGTCCTCGTACGTGGCGAAGCGGCTGTTGAGCCGGCCGCTCGCCTCGAACCCCTGCCCGGTGACCTGGGCCCGCGGGGCCGGTCCGCCGACCACCGCCCCGCGCGGCAGGCCCGGCCCGAAGACCGAGGCCCAGGTATGCGGATGGCGCGGCGCCCGCGGCCCGTAGCCGGCGACGAAGCTGCGCCCGAACGGGTTGCGCCCGACCAGGTAGTCGCGGGCGCCGGCGGCGACCTCGCAGCCGCGAGGCAGGCCCTGCGGGGTCGCCGTGGCGAGCGCGGCGAGTGCGCCGGCGCCGCCGTTGGTCGCGGTCGTCCCCCAGCTGAAGTAGCCCGGCATGCCGAAGGCGTTGACGCGGGCGTTGGCCAGGGCGATCTTGCCGTTGCGGCGCAGGACCTCGCAGCCGATCGCGCCGGCGTCGCCGGGCAGCGGCCCGTCGCCGAACGCCCCGCAGGCGTCAGCGGCGGCGAAGGAGGCGAACGAGTCGATCACCCCGAGGTTGCCGTCGGGGCCCGGCGGGCCGTCGATCAGGGCCTGGAAGTCGCTCAGGTAGCTGCCGTCGCAGACGCCGGCGGCGCAGGTCGCCCGGTAGAGCTCGACCGCGCCCGCTGCGAGCGAGTCCTGCCACAGGTCGCCGGCGTAGAAGTTGCCCGCGTAGGACGGATACCCGGCCCGTCGCAGCGGCCGAGCGGCACGGCCGGCGGCCTTGCCCGCCGCGTACCACTCACGCGCCGCGGAGAGCAGGCCCAGGTCGCCGGTGCGCCGGGCGGCCAGCGCGAGCGCGGTCGCCGCCTTGCCGCCGAGGTCGCCGCCGATCTCCGGGTAGGCAAAGCGGGTGCCGATCCCCGGCTTGGCCGAGGAATCGTCGTCGGCCGGGTTGCGGAAGCCGAGGTCGTGGTCGCGCTCGTCGCCGACCTGGGCGATGAACAGGTCGGCCGCGGGGTGCGCCTTGACCAGCCACCGGATGCCGACGTCGGCCTCGGCCTCCAGCGCCGGCGCGTCGGCTGGGTCGAGCAGCGCCGCCGCCTGCAGCAGCGCGGCGGCGAACGCGGTCGTCTGGGTGAAATGAAGCGTGTCGCCGGCATCCATCCAGCCGCCCGTGATCTCGATCTGCTCGCCCGCGTGCACCGGGGCGTCGGGATGGACGATGGCGTCGTGCAGGTGCGCCGGCCCGTGGATCGGCGAGGGCTCGGTGCCGTCGCGGTTGGCCGCGAAGAACTGGAGGATCGCGAGCAGGGCCGGGCGCGCGCCCGAGGCATCGACCCTCCACCGCTTCGAGCGCAGCTTGCCGACGACGACCCGGTAGGAGCCGAGGGTTTCGACGCCGCTGAGTCCTGCGGCGTACGCGTGGCGCCAGGGGTCGGGCTTGCCCGGGGCGCGACGCAGGCGACCGCGGAGCACCGCGCTGCCGTCTGCGTCGACGACCTTGAAGCGGTGCCCGCGCAGGTTGCGGTCGCTGCCGACGATCGCGACCTTCGCCTCGCCGGGAGCGCTCGGCCCGCCGACCCGGATCGCCGGCGACGGCCCCTTGGCGAGCGCCGGCGCCGCCGGGGCGAGCGCCGCGACCGCGGCGAGCGCGAGCGCCGCGGCCACGGTTCGTGTCGAGCTCGGGTGGCGCATCGGGTCCTGATTGTCCCCAACACGCGACCGCGTCCCGTGTCGCGCACTTCGTGAGGTTTCCAACGCGCCCGCCGCGGGTAACCGGCGCCCGTTTGCTGTGGTCGCAAGGGGATCGACGCGGGAGGTATCGGGGATGAGGATTCGTGGCCGCTTCACGACAGGGGCCGGTCGGCGCGTCGCGCTCGCCGGTTTGATCGCGGCCCTGGCCGCGGCCGCGATCCCGAACTCCGCGGGCGCGGTGGCGACGATCTTCGACCAGCCCGTCGGCCTTCCCGACCTCGACGTCCGTGAGCAGGCTGTCGCCCCGAGCGCGGCCCAGCGCCGGCTCGTCGACGGCCTCGGCGCCCGTGCGAGCTGGAACCGCTTCGGCACCCCCGAGTCGCTGATCAACGACGGCGGCTATCTGGGCTCGCGGCCGGCCGGCTCCGCGAGCGACGCCGCTCGCGCCTGGATCCGCGCCAACCGCGGCCTGTTCAAGCTCACCGACGCCGACGTCTCCGGCCTCGCGGTGCTCTCCGACTCGCAGCTGCGCGGGACCGGCGGCCACGCGGTGATCTTCAACCAGCGCTTCGGCGGGCTCGAGGCGGGCCAGGACGGGATGATCACCGTCGGGATCAACTCCCAGGGTGTCTTCTACGCCAGCTCCTCGTCCGCCGGCAGCCAGGCGGCGCCCGAGCCGGCGACGCTCTCGCCGACCCAGGCCTGGCGCTCCGCCGCCGCCAACGCCGGCCTCAGCGCCAAGTCGAGCGCGATCTCCGACGTCCACACCGCGGGCGGCTGGACGACCTTCACCGCCGCCGGGCTGGCGACGCCGCTCGACCCGCGCGGCAAGGGCCCGATCGGCCAGCGCGCCCGGCTGGTCGCCTTCCCGACCGACGACGGCGTCCGCGCCGCCTTCGAGACGATCGTCATGGACGTCGACTCCGCCGGGCCGAAGGCCTACAAGTCGTTCGTCGACGCGCGCACCGGCGAGGTCCTCTTCCGACAGAACGCGGTCGAGCAGCTCGCAGCCCAGGACGCCAACGACACGTTCAGCGGCACCACCAACGGCCCGAACGACTGCGGCCCCCGCCACCCGATCGGCGTCGAGACCGGGATCCGCTCGATCTTCGTCTTCGCCTCGGCCAACCTCCCGGCCGACGACATCGTCCTCAAGCTGTTCAACCCGCACGGCGTCGCGGTCGCCTCGGCCGATACCGGCTCGAGCCCGGAGGCGATCAGCTACTCGAAGGCCAACGGCGGCGTGCTCGAAGCGGGCACCTGGCGGACCCAGGTGTGCCAGTTCGACCACGCGGTCCCTGCGTTCGACTACAGCGGCACCTGGGCCACCAGCTCCAGCGCGGTGAACCCGACGACGCCGAACCCGGCGTGGAAGTACTTCGAGGCCAACCCGCCGCTCGACTACTCGAACACCGACAGCCGGATCGTCGGCTGCTGGATCGCGGAGAGCGGCGCCGTCCCGCCGTGCGACCGGGTCGAGGGCAACCTCGCCTCGCGCGCGCCGTGGGACGTCCTGGTCGGATCCGGCTCGACCCTGACCACGGAGGGCAACAACGCCCGCACGGCCGAGTCGTGGACCAATCCCCTGGCTCCGGGGCCGTTCGGCTTCATGCCGACCGCCACCGACCGCAAGTACGCCTTCGGCTGGACCAACCAGTGGCAGACGTCCGGTTGCGACCCGGCCACGCTCGTTCCGACCTCGGGGAACGACATCGCGGCCAGCGTCACGAACCTGTTCGTGGGCCACAACCGCTTCCACGACTTCAGCTACCGCCTCGGCTTCACCGAGGACAACTTCAACATGCAGACCGACAACTTCGGCAGCGTCGGCGGCCGGGCCGCCGACCCGGAGATCGGCGACGTGCAGGCGGGAGCGCTCACCGGCGGCTTCCCGACCTTCGAGGGCCGTGACAACGCCAACCAGATCACCCTCAACGACGGCATCCCCGGGATCACCAACCAGTACCTGTTCCAGCCGATCGCCGGCGCCTTCTACTCACCCTGCGTCGACGGCGACTACGACACCTCGGTCTTCGGCCACGAGTACACGCACGCGATCTCGAACCGCATGGTCGGCGGGCCGGACTCCGGGCTCACCGGCGCCCAGGCGGGCGCGATGGGCGAGAGCTGGTCGGACCTGAACGCGCTCGAGTACCTGCACGCCTACGACTACGTGCCCACCGCCGGCGAGAACGACTGGGCCGAGGGCCCGTACGTGACCGGCAACCCCGAGCGCGGGATCCGCGACTTCGCGCTCAACGACAACCCGCTCAACTACTCCGACATCGGCTTCGACGTCACCGGGCCCGAGGTGCACGCCGACGGCGAGATCTGGAACGCCGTCAACTACGACGTCCGCCAGGCGCTGGCGCGCCGCTACGACGCCAACTTCCCGTCGGGCAACGCGGCGCTGCAGCTGCGCTGCGCGGAGGGCGAGCTGCCCGTGGACCGCTGCCCGGGCAACCGCCGCTGGATCCAGCTCGTCTTCGACGCCTTCCTGCTCCAGCCGCCGACGACCAGCATGCTCGACGCCCGCGACGCGATGCTCGCCTCCGACATCAACCGGTTCGGGGGCCAGAACCAGGCGACGATCTGGAACGCGTTCGCCAAGCGCGGCTTCGGCGAGTCGGCGCAGAACTCCTCGACCGACGAGGACCAGCCGCATGCCGCGTTCGATTCGCCGCACGCCGACGAGGCGACGGTGACCCTCGATCCGCGCAGGCCCGACGGCGGCCTGGTGGACACCCGGTTCTTCATCGGCCGGTTCGAGGCGCGAGCGACCCCGGTCGCCGACACCTATCCGGAGACGAGCCGCAGCGACACGGTCAGCCTCGTGCCCGGGCGCTACGAGCTGATCGCCCAGGCGCGCGGCTACGGGATGCGCCGGTTCCAGATCAACGTGAGCGCGGGCGAGACCGTGACCGAGACGGTCCACCTGGACCAGAACTGGGCGTCGGAGCGCCGCGGGGCGACCGCGACCGGCGACGGCACCGACCAGGCGAACCTGATCGACGACACCGAAGCGACCCAGTGGGAGGTCACCGGGCTGCCGGCGAACGTCGACGTGGCGAGGCCGTCGGTGACCGTCGATCTCGCCGGTGGCGCGCACACGATCCGCTCGGTCAAGGTGAGCGCGATGCTCGGCCCGGGCCAGGGCCGGTTCACGGCGCTGCGCCGGTTCGCGATCCAGACCTGCAGGCGGGGCCCGACCGTCACCTGCGCGCTGCCGGGCGACTTCGCCACGATCTACACCAGCCCCGCGGCCGCCTTCCCGTCGGTGCGCCCGCGGCCGGTGGCGCCGGACCTGATCCTGCGGCCGTTCGCCGTCCCCGCGACGTCAGCGACCGACGTGCGGCTGGTCGCGCTCGAGAACCAGTGCACGGGCGGCCCGGACTTTGCCGGCGAGCAGGACAACGACCCGGTCAACCCGACCGATTGCGCCACCGGATCTGCCGCCGGCGCCGACCTGCACGCGGCCGAGCTTCAGGTCTTCTCGGCCAACGCGCCCTAGCGCCGGGGCTCAGTCCGGAGCGCCCTCGGCGACCGGCGTCCCGATCGGTCCGCGCCGCGACCGGTCGGCCGCCGGGCCGTCGAGGTTGCCCGAGAGCGCCAGGGCGACCGCCGCCGTTGCGATCAGAACGCCGCCGTAGATCTCCGCGGTCTCGCGCAGGCCGAGCTCGGTGACCGCGGCGCCGGCGACGATGGCCGGGACGCTGAAGGCGAGGTAGGAGACGACGAAGATCGCCGAGAGCAGGGCGGCGCGCTGGTCGGCGGGGGCGCGGAGGCTGAGCGCGCGGAAGACGCCGGCGAACGCGGGCCCGAAGCCGAGCCCGGCGATCGCGCAGCCGACGAGGAAGAGCGCGTTCGACTCCATCGCGAGCGCGGCGAGCGCCGTGGCGACGCCGGCGATCAGCGCCGCGAGGCCGCCGCGCGCGGTCGTCCGCGGAGCGACCCGGCGAAGCCCGATCGAGGCCACCGCGCTGATCCCGGCCATGACGAAGATCGGCAACCCGCCGGCCAGATGGCTGCTCTCGCCGAGGACACCGGCGGTCAGCGAGCCGGCGAGCGAGAGGATCAGCCCGCCCAGCGCCCAGGTGGCGGCGAGGCAGGGGACCGCGGCGACGAAGGCGCTGCGCATCCCGGCCGGTACCGCGACCCGCGGCCGCAGCGGCGGCTCGCCAGTTGCCGTCGCCGGCGACGGTCTCCGGGAGCGCGACGATCGCGAGCAGGGCGATCGCGAAAGCCGGCGACCAGGACCCAGAACACGAACCGCATCGGGTCGGGGCCGTAGTCGACCAGCAGCCCGGCGGCGAGCGCCCCGAGCGCGAGCCCGGTGAGCGGCGAGACCGCCCCCATCAGCGCCCCGAGCCAGGGCTTCGACCGCGGCTGGAAGTCGAGCAGCGCGGCGCTGATCGCGCCCATCGCCGTGCCGGTCGCGATCCCCTGCAGGATCCGGGCGGCGAACAGCCAGCCGACCCCGCTGGCGCCGGCGAAGGCGAGCATGGCGACGATCTCCAGCACCAGCGCGGCGATCAGCGTCGGCCGGCGCCCGATGTGGTCGGAGATCGAGCCGACCACGAGCAGCGCCGCCAGCAGCGCGACCGCGTACACGGCGAAGACGCTGGTGAGCGTGATCGAGCTGAAGCCCCACTCGTCCTGGTAGACGACGTAGAGCGGCGACGGCACGCTGGAGGCGAACAGCAGAGCCGCGAGAATCGCCGCCAGCGTCCAGAACGCGGTCTCGCCTCGTAGTCGCATCGCCACCCATTTGTTAGCAGGGTGGTGTTCGGTCACCGTCGGGCTCATGAACTCGAAACGTCCGGCGGCCGCGAATCGTGAGCCTTTCCGGGCGCGATACGGTGGCGCCGTGGCCGAGGAAGGCGAGAGGCTGAACGAGGCGGGGTTCACGGAGCTCCGCGAGCGGATCACGGAGGGGCCGGTGCTGATGCTCAACCTGCTCGGCTTCAGGCCCGACGGCGGAGTCGAGCGCTACGACGAGTACGCGCGAGCGGTGGCGCCGCTGCTCGAGCGGGCCGGGGCGCGCATCCTCGCCGCCGGCCTCGGCTCGGCGGCGCTGATCGGCACCGACGGCTGGGACGCCGTCGCCCTGGTCGAGTACCCGACCCGCGGGGCGTTCCTGGAGATGGTCTCCTCGCCCGAGTACCTGGAGATCGCCCACCTGCGCACCGAGGCGCTCGAGCGCTCCGAGCTCCACCCGCTCGATCCGGCCGACGGCCCGATCGGCTGACGGGCGCGGGCTCCCACCGCTGGCGGGGCTTCGTGCGAACGTGCACGTCGCCTGCCACGCTTGTGAGGTGCTTGGCAGGTTGATCCGCGCGGCGCTCGCCGCGACGCTACTTGGCGCGCTCGCGCTGGCGCCGGGCGCGGCGGCGAGCCGCATGCCCGGGATCGACGTCTCCCGCTTCCAGGGCGAGATCGACTGGCCGCGCGTCGCCGGCGAGGGAGTCAGCTTCGCCTTCCTCCAGGCGAGCCGCGGCTCGGGCGAGGACTGCAGCGTGAAGCCGCGCCGCTGCGGGCCCGACGGGACCTACGCCGCCAACTACGCCGCAGCGAAGGCGACCGGGGTCCGCGTCGGCCCCTACCACCGCGCGTTCGTCGGCGGCCGGAACCGCGACGGCGTCAAGGCCGACGCCAAGGCCGAGGCGCGGGTGTTCATCGAGCGGGTCGGCAACCTCGAGGCCGGCGACCTGCGCCCGGCGCTCGACATGGAGACCCCGTTCTCCGACCTCAACGCGCTCGAGCTGCGCGTCTGGGCGCGGACCTGGCTGCGGGCGGTCAAGGACGCCTTCGGCGTCAAGCCGATCATCTACACCAACGTCACGAGCTGGGCCGCGCTCGACGACCCGGCGAGCTTCGCCCACAAGGGCTACCCGCTATGGGTCGCCAACTGGCACGTGCCCAAGCCCCAGGTCCCGGCCCGCGACTGGGACGGCGAGAGCTGGCGCATCTGGCAGCACGCGAGCGACGGGCGGATCGACGGAATCGAGGGCCACGTCGACCTCGACACGCTGCGCGGCGGCTGGCGGGGGGTCACCCTGCGCCACTCGGCCGGCGCGATCTCCCCGGGCTAGCGGGGCGGCCGCTCAGCTCGCCTTGGCGATCGCGGCGTCCATCGCCGCGCCCGGGTTCTCGACCACCCTCCCGTGGCCGGGCGCGAGCCTCTTCGGGTCGAGCGCCCGCAGCGCCTTCGCCGACTCGAGCGCGGTGGGACGGTGCCAGCTCGCCATGTACGGAAGCGGGAAGCGCCAGTTCGCCTTCGCCGAGGTGGCGACGCCGCCGAGGGTCGAGTAGGCGTCGGCGCAGAACAGGGTCCCGTCGCGCGTGTCGAGATAGGCGAGCTGGCCCGGCGTGTGGCCGGGGGCGGCGTAGGCCTCGAGCGAGCCGACCCGGTCGCCGGGCACGAGCGTGCGCGTCGGCTCCACCTCGGCCCCGGAGTAGCCGCCGCGCAGCTTGTCGACAGGCTCGCCCGGGTCGAGGCTCATGTCCTGCTTCAGCAGCCGGCGCTCGCGCGTGCCGATGATCACCTCGGCGTCGGGCACCGCGGCGTGCAGGGCGTCGAGCGAGCCGATGTGGTCCTGGTGGGCGTGGGTGAGCAGGATCCGCGCGATCGGGCTGCCGTGCTTCTCGGCCGCGGCGACGATCCCCTTGGCCGAGCGCGGGATCATCGTGTCGATCACGGTCAACCCGCCCTCATCCTCGACCAGGAAGCAGTTGACGAAGCCGAAGCGGCTCACGCGCGAGAAGGGCACGCACCGATCCTAGCCCCGACCCCGCGACGGGCGCCTTTCGTTCTCAGGCGGAACGTTGTGCGGCCGTCGTCGCCGCGATCAGCGCGATCCCGGCGCTCACCCGCGCTCGAACCCGCCCTCGATCGGCATCGTCGCGCTCAGCAGCGGCGACGGCTCGTCGGGATCGTCCTGGTCGCAGACGAAGACGAAGTCGATCACCCCGGCCTCGATCGCCGCGTGCACGCCCTCGACCTTCCAGCGCCGGTCGATCGTCCGCAGCCGGCGCACCTGCCCCTCGGTGTCGATCGTGCCGACGACCGAGCCGTGGATCCGCTCGCCGTCGGAGTCGTCGGCCTCCGCCGAGGCGGTGAAGACGACGAGGTCGTCGGAGACCGGAGTCGCGTCGCTGAAGCAGAGCTTGGTCCCGCCGAGCTCGCCGAGGTCGTAGGCGCGCACCTCGTTGAGCTCCTCGACGTCGATCGAGCGGTCGCCCAGCATCGACTCCATCACCCGGTCGAGCTCGAGCTCGGCGACCGCGTTGTGGCCACCGTCGGCGTTCCCGCGATGGAAGACCAGAAAGCGATCGCCGCGAACCGCGGCCCCCTCGACGTTGAGGTCGCCGAGCTCCGACCGCAGCAGGTCGTAGAGCGGCCCCAGGTCGATCGTCACCGGGTCGCCCTCGAGCGCCCCGGCTGCGTCGAGCGCCCAGTAGAAGCCGCGGTCGCGCCCGGGCCCCGAGCCCGAGCCGAGCCCGAGCAGGCCGCCGAACGGCGCGCCCTCGAACGGCGGCAGCACCGAGAGCGCCTCCAGGTCGGGCTTCTCGCGGGCGCGCTCGTCGTCGGCGTCGGGGAGGTCGCCGGCGAGCGCCTGGCGCATCTCCCCCGGCCCGGATTCCGACGATCTGAACACGGCCAGGTCGAGCTCGTCGTCGCCGACGACGTAGACGTGGTCGGCGCGCCGGGCCACCGCCGAGGCCGAGACGATGTAGCTAGGGCGGCCCTCGTCGTCGGCGTCGCGGACGACGTCGAGGTCGCGGAGCTTGGTCAGCTCCAGCGGCTCGAGCTCCTCGGGCGCAGAGGTCTCGCGGTCCATCGAGCTCCGGGTACCCGCCGCGCCCCCGCGCGACGCATGCCGCCCCCCGCGACTGGGCGAAAACGATGGACTATTGAGCGAAATGCGCCAGTCGCGCGCAGCGCGCCATGATTGAGCCGTGCGCCGGCCGGCCTCCCGAAACCACGTCGTCTTCCTCGGCGGCCCGGAGCTCGAATACGAGGAGTTCCGCCCGCCGCCCGAGCTCGCGCCGTGGGTGGCGGTCTCGTGGCGGATCCGCGCCCGAGGGACCGGCGAGCTGCGAATCGTCCCCGACGGGTGCATGGACCTGATCCGCGGCGACGTGGTCGGCAGCTTCACCGGCGCTCTGACAGCCCGCTTCTGCGCCGGCGACGTGGCCGAGGGGATCCGCCTTCACCCCGGTGGATTCCCGGCGCTGTTCGGCGTCCCGGCGAATGAGCTCATCGACCTGCGCGTGCCGATCGACGACGTGCTGCCGCGCTTTCGCTCGTTGCGCGCGCTCGCCGCCGACGCCGAGCGGCCCGACCCGCTCGCCCGCGCCGCCTACGCCGCCAGCGACGTGCGGGAGCTAGCGCGCGACAGCGGCTACAGCGAGCGCCAGCTGCGCCGGCGGGTCGCCGAGTCGACCGGCCACGGGCCGAAGCGGCTGATGCGGATCGCGCGCATGCAGCGCCTGCTGCGCGGCGGCCGGGGCGAGAGCTGGGCGCGCACGGCGGCCGACCACGGCTACTTCGACGAGGCCCACATGGCGGGCGACGTGCGCGAGCTCGCCGGCGCGACCCCGCACGCGCTGCTCGGATGACCGTTTTTTCCTAGGCGGGCCGCCCGGCGGGCGGAGCTACTGTCACAGCCGAACACCGCACGACGCATCCGAAGGAGGACACGACCCATGGAGATCCAGTTCATCTCGGGCTTCGCCGTGATCGCGCCCGATCCGGCAACGAGTCGCAAGCTCTACGTCGACGCGCTCGGCCTGCCACTCGAGGGCGGGGAAACCGAGCCCGACTATGTCCACACCGAGAATCTCGAGGGCGCCAAGCACTTCGGCGTCTGGCCGCTGGCCCACGCGGCGCAGGCGTGTTACGGCACCGACTCGTGGCCGGACGACGTCCCCGTCCCACAGGCCTCAGTCGAGTTCGAGGTCGCCGCGCCGGAGGACGTCGCCCCGGCCTCGGAGGAGCTCCGAGCCGCCGGCTACGAGCCCATCCACGAGCCACGCACCGAGCCCTGGGGCCAGACGATCGGCCGCGTCCTCTCGCCGGAGGGCCTGGTCGTCGGCATCTCCCACGCCCCCTGGCACCACAAGGGCTGACCCGCACTACGCGCGCAGCTTGTAGCCGCTCTTGAACAGGCGCAGGTTGAAGTAGAACAGCGCCGCGGTCGCGCCCGCGAGCGCCAGCAGCGAGAGCGCGATGCTCGCCTCGGTGAAGCCGAGGAAGCCGTAGCGGACCAGATTGATCATGTAGTAGACGGGGTTGAAGTGGGTCAGGGTCTGAAACGGCTCCGGCAGCAGCGAGGCCGAGTAGAAGACCCCGCCGAGGAAGATCAGCGGCGTGAGCACGAAGGTCTGCGCGATCGCGACGTCGTCGAACTGCTCCGCGCGGACCCCGATCAGCACCCCGAGCTGGGAGAAGAAGAAGCCGACCAGGAACAGCGCCGGGATCAGGATCAGGATGTGCTCGACCGGGAGGTCGACCAGCAGCGAGGCGGCGATGAAGGTGAGCACCGAGACCGTGAGCCCGCGGGTGAAGCCGCCGAGCGAGAACGCGGTCAGCAGCTCGAGCGGCGAGGCGGGTGAGGAGAGCTGGTCCTGGATCGCCCCTTGGAACTTCTGCTGCAGGATCGATGAGGCGTTGTTGGAGAACGAGTTCATCGCCCAGGCCATCATGATCAGCCCCGGGATCACGAAGACGACGTACTTGAAGCCGTGGAGGGTGTCGATCCGCGAGCCGAGCGCGGCGCCGAAGACCGAGATGTAGAGGAAGGTCTCGAGCAGCGGCGCGCCGATCGTCTGCTTCTTGATCTTCAAAAAGCGGTTGAGCTCGCGCCGCCAGAGGGTGAAGAAGCGGATCTGGGTCGTGGTCATCGCGGGCACGCGGAGTAGGCGCGCGGGTCGGGTGGCCATCAGCGGATCGCCTCCAGCTCGGCCTCCACCCGCGAGCGCGAGAGCTCCTTGCGCCCGACCAGCTCCAGGTAGGCGTCCTCGAGGTTGGCGACCCCGTAGCGGGTCGCGAGCTCATCGGCCGAGCCCCGGGCGACGATGTTGCCCTCGTTGATGAAGGCGATCCGGTCGCAGAGCTGCTCGGCCTCCTCGAGATAGTGCGTGGTGAGCAGGATCGTCGTCCCCTCCTCGTTGATCCGCTGCACGTAGTGCCAGAGCTCGAGCCGGAGCTCGATGTCGACCCCGGCGGTGGGCTCGTCGAGGATCAGCAGGCGCGGGCGGTGCATCAGCGCCCGGGCGAGGATCAGCCGCCGCTTCATCCCGCCCGAGAGCGTGCGGGTGCGCTCCTTGCGCTTCTCCTGGAGCGAGAAGGTCTCGAGCAGCTCCGCCGCGCGCTCGCGCCGCTCGCGCTTCGGCATCCCGAAGTAGCCGGCGTGGTAGTCGAGCGTCTCCTCGCAGGTGAGGAACCAGTCGAGGTTGAGCTCCTGCGGAGCGAGCCCGACCGCCTGGCGGGCAGCACCGTAGTCGCCGACCGCGTCGGCGCCGAACACCAGGATCTCGCCGCCGGTGGGCTGGGCGAGGCCGGTGGCGCAGTGGATCAGGGTCGACTTGCCCGCCCCGTTGGGGCCGAGGAGGCCGAAGATCTCGCCGTCCTCGATCTCGAGGTCGACGCCCTTGAGGGCCTCGACCCCGGTCGGGTAGCGCTTCTCCAAGCCCTCGATGTCGAGGGCCTTCGGCGGCTGGGTGTCGTTGATCGTCTGCACGCGGCGAGCGATGATGAAGGTTCAAGTGCGCTCGAAGTCAAGGGCTAACCGAGCGAGCGCAGGCAACTGAATGTAGCCGGGCGGGGCTCGATCGCAATCGATCCCGCACAACGAGACCGGCCCGGTGCCTGTGGGCCCCGGGCCGGTCTGTTTCCCAGACGCGTGCGGCGGGCGGGGCGGGTTTGAGACCCCGCCCGCCGCTGTGCGTACTAGGCCCCCTGCGAGACGGCGCTCCCCGGCTTTGGAGCACCGTCGCTGCGGCGGCCGATCGCGCTCGTGCCGAGCATGAGCAGCGCGACCGCCAGCAGTCCTGCGCCGGCGCCGATCGCGGCGTCGCCCCAGTCGAACCCGTTGCCGTCGCCGGCCGCGGGGTTCTCGGAGCCGACGTCGGCGACGAACGCCGTCGCCTGCGAGCCGTCGCGACGCAGGGTCACGACGTCGCTCGAGTCGCGGCTCACCGTCCGCGCGGCAGCACTGGTGGGCTCGAACCCGGCGACGCTCGCGGGATCGACCTGAGTGGCCGCCAGCGCGCTGCTGGGGGCGTTGCCGCCGGTCGAGTGCGAGATCGCGGTGACGGTCGTCGCGTCGCTGCCGTCCGGGTTCCAGCCGTTGGTGACCGGCTCGAGGACGGAGGCCCCGGCGGGCGCCGCGATCGCGAGCGCGCCGGCGACGATTGCCGTGACGATTGACTTGGTGTGGTGAGTGGTGTTCATCTGGGGCTCCTTCCCAGCCGGTTGATCTCTTGGGACCACCGTATGAGCGGGAGGAGGCCCGTTCCACGGACTCCGACGCAGGGCGAACGTGCAGTTCTGCACAGAGGCGCGAAGCCAACCCGTCGATCGCCGCCTTCCGCCCGCGCCCGCGCCGAGCAACCGGTCCCCAAACGCCGACCGGCCCGGGGCGATGGCCCGGGCCGGTCGGATCCTTGTCTCTCGTGCGCCGGGCGAGGCCGCTTCTCCTCGCCGGCGCTGTTCCCCGACGCCTACGCCGGGATCGCCGCCCCCTGCTTCGAGCCGCTGCGGCGCCGGTCGCCGCCAGCGGAGCCCAGCATCGCGAGGCTCACGAGGAGCAGAGCCGCGCCGGCGCCGATCGCGGCGTAGCCGAGATCGAAGCCGTTGCCGGAGCTGGGCTGCTGCGCGACTCCGGCCGCATAGTTGGTCCCCGACAGGACCCTGCCGGCGAGCTGCACGCCGGAGAGGCTCGTGGACTCGGCCGCAGCCGAATTCGAGGCGCTCGTGCGCTGGAAGCCCGCCACGCTGCCCGGATCCACCGGATTGCTCGTCAGCGCGGTGGTCGGGGAGTTGCCGCCGGTCGGGTGCGAGATCGCGGTCACGCTGCCGACCACGGCCGGCGCGTTGCCGCTGCTCGGAGGTGCGAGCGCGGTGATGCTGCCGACCTCGGCCGGAGCGCTGTCGCTGCCGGACTGATGCGAGATCGCGGTGACGCTGCTGACGTCGTTGCCGCCCGGGTTCCAGCCGGCCGTGACCGGCTCGAGGACGGAGGCCCCGGCGGGCGCCGCGATCGCGAGCGCGCCGGCGACGATTGCCGTGACGATTGACTTGGTGTGGTGAGTGGTGTTCATCTGGGGCTCCTTCCCAGCCGGTTGATCTCTTGGGACCACCGTATGAGCGGGAGAAGGCCCGTTCCACGGACTCCGACGCAGGGTGAACGTGCACTTCTGCACACTCGCGGGTAGGGTCGGCTGGTGGCGGTCGACGGCCCGCAGGCGCCCTTGGAGTTCCTCGATCTGCTCGACGACGACGACCGCCGCGAGCTCGAGGCGCGAGCGGGTCGCCGGCGGTTCAAGCAAGGGGCCAGCCTCACCCATGAGGGGAGTCCAGGCGCCGAGGTGCTGGTGCTGCTGAGCGGCCGGGTGAAGGTCTCGATCGACACCGCCGACGGCCGCGAGGTAGTGCTGACGTTCGCCGGTCCCGGGCACCTGATCGGCGAGTTCGCGGTGATCGACAGCGAGGCGCGCTCGGGCACCACCGAGGCGCTGGAGCCGATCGAGGCGCTGGCGCTCTCGAGCGCCGATTTCCACGCGCTGCTCGAGCAGCGCCCGGGGATCGCGATGGCCCTGGTTCGAAACCTCGTCCGCCGCTTCCGCGACGCCGACCGGATCCGGATCGAGTTCGCCTCCGCCCAGACCCTCGGGCGGGTGGCGGCGCGCCTGATCGAGCTCGCCGATCGGCACGGCGAGCCCGCCGACGACGGGATCGCAATCACCCTGCCGATCTCCCAGGAGGAGCTCGCGGGCTGGGCCGGCGCCTCTCGCGAGGCGGCGGCGAAAGCGCTTCAGCAGTTGCGCGAGCTGGAGCTGATCCGGACCGAGCGGCGGCGGATCGTGGTTCTCGACGAGGAGGGGCTGCGACGGGTGGCGGCGTGAGCGCGAGAGCGCGGGGCTAGGGCATACTCGCCTCGGTGTCGCAGGAGAACGTCGAGATCGTGCGCCGAGCGTTGGCCGCCTACACAGCCGGCGACATCGAGGGCATGTTGTCCTTCCTCGATCCGGACGCTGAGCTCCATTCGGCGATCATCAGCGGAGCCGAGGGCAAGGCCTACCGGGGCCATGCGGGCATTCGGAGCTGGGCTGCCGAAACGCAAGTGTCCTTCGAAGCGTTGAGCATGGAGCTGACCGAGTTTCGCGACCTGGGCGATCGTGTCCTCGGGTTCGGCCGGGTCCACGCAAAGGGACGGGAGAGCGGAGTCGAGCTCGACTCTCCCACGGGGTGGGTCTTCACCCTTCGCGACGGCAAGATCGTGCGGGCGGAGGGCTACCTGGATCCGGGGAAGGCCCTCGAAGTCGCCGGGCTGACGGAGTAGCGCCGACCGCCGCGCCGACGCTATTCATCGCTAGGGTCGCACGCATGGGATTTCTCGACAAGTTGAAGGACAAGGGTCGCGGCGTGGTGACCGCGGCGAAGCCGGAGGACGGCGTCGAGCCGCAGCCGGCCGACGAGGTCCGCAACCGCCTGCTGGCGATCTCCGGCAAGGGGATCGAGACGGGCACCGAGGACGACGGCCGGATCGTCGTCGCCTGGTCGGCCAAGGTCGCGGGCGCCGGGCGCCGGCGGGGGCGCGTACGAGTACCTCTACCGCGCGCTGCGGATCGAGCTCGATGAGTCCGACCACGAGGCGACCGGCATCGGGCTCAAGACCTCGACCGAGGCCGAGCTGACCATCGGCAACTTCTCGGCGTCGCTCGACTTCGAGCGCGGCCAGCAGATCGGCTCCGAGACCCTCCACGTACTCGCCTGGCTCGGCCCCCACGCCACCGAGGGCGGCGCCGACGAGTCCGGCTACAAGTTCTCCTGGTCGGACCTGCGCGAGCCGGTGATCGAGGCGGTCACCGGCGCGGGCTGGACCTACAAGCCGCAGAAGTTCTAGGCGAACAGCCCCTCGAAGCCGTAGGAGCCCACCACCTCGGCCCGGCGCACGTACGGCGGTTCCTCGCAGCGGTCGGGCAGGTCGGCGAGGAAGCGCTTGAACGCGTCCAGCCTGGTCAGCGGCTCGGTCTCGGCCTCGTCGAGCGAGAGATGGACGAACGTGACGTCGTCGTCGAGCTGGAAGGTCGCGTAGTGAAGGCTCTCGGGCCGCGCCTTCGCGGCCTCGGCGTAGACGTCGCGGACCAGCGTCAGGTTCTCCTCGACGCGATCGGGCTTCACCCGGTAGCGGGCTACGACTCTGATCATGCTCGGCTCCTCGCTCCCTCGAGCGCCGGCGCGGCCTCGAGCGGTTCGGTTTGTTTCTTCGTCTTGGCGGTTGCGGGCAACCCGGTCGCGATCAAAGCCCCGATCAGCGCCAGCCCGGCCGCGACGCCAACCGCGGCCGCGAACCCGTCGGCAAACGCGCCCGCCGAGGCGTAGCCGCCGACGCCGGCGAAGACCGCGACCACGACCGCGATCCCGAAGACGCCGCCGAGCTCGCGCATCATCGAGTTCGCGCCCGCGGCCTTGCCGACCTCGGCGAGCGAGATCCCGCGCACGACTGCGTTCTGCCCCGAGGGGATCGCCATCGAGACGCCGATCCCGGCGACGATGAACGGGCCGAGCAGCTGCGAGTAGGCGATCCCGTCGTCGGCGATCAACGCGAGCCAGCCGAGGCCCACCGCCGCGATCGCGAGCCCGCTCGCCATCAGCGGCCGCTCGCCGATCCGGTCGGCCAGGGCCCCGGCGGCGGGGGCGACGAGGATGAAGGTGATCGTCCACGGCATCAGCCGCAGCCCGGTCTCGAGCGCGTCGTAGCCGAGCGAGGTCTGCAGGAACTGCGCGAACAGGAACACGCACGAGAACAGCGAGGCGAAGGTGAAGAAGATCGCCCCGTTGCCGGCGGCGAATCCGCGGCTGCGGAAGAAGCGCAGCGGCAGCATCGGCTCCGGAGCGCGCCGCTCCCAGGCGACGAAGGCGCCAACGAGCGCGAGCCCACCCGCAAGCGAGGCGAGCACCTCGACGCCCCCCCACCCTGCCTCGTTCGCTCGTACCAGGCCCCAGACGATCCCGAGAGCGCCGGCGCTGATCAGCGCGAGGCCGCGGAAGTCGATCCCGGTGTCAGGGCCGTGGCTCTCGGTCATCTTGCGCAGCACGAGCGGCGCGGCGGCGAGCCCGATCGGGACGTTGATCCAGAAGATCCACTCCCAGTCGATCCCCTGGACGACGGCGCCGCCGACCAGCGGCCCGAGCGCGACCGCGATCCCGGTGATCGCGCTGAACATGCCGATCGCGACCCCGCGCTTGTCGGGCGGGAACGCGGCGCTCAGCAGCGCGAAGCCCAGCGGCATCACCAACGCCGCGCCTGCGCCCTGGAGGGCTCGAGCGGCGATCAGCAGCCCGGCGTCCGGCGCCAGCGCGCAGGCCGCCGACGCGACCGCGAAGAGGGTCAGCCCGACCGCGTACATGCGCCGGCGCCCGAGGCGGTCGCCGAGCGCGGCGCCGGTGATCAGCAGTACGGCGAAGCTCAGGTTGTAGGCGTTGACGGTCCATTCGAGCTGCTCGAGCTCGGCGCCGAGGTCGATCCGGATCGTGTTGAGCGCCGAGGCGACGACGAGCGTGTCGAGCGCCGCCATCACCGAGCCGATCGCAGTCAGCGCCACGGTCCAGCGGCGGGTCGCAGGGTCGGTCATCGCGTCCTCCGTCGGGGCGGGTTCTGTGGCATCGATTGGTTAGACGCGTTGCGCGTGCCGAATTCAGCGATGAGTTTCGGGGGCGGCGACCGTCTAACCGTGTGGATGACTGTGCTCGCCGACACCCTGACCCGAAGCCCCTGGGAGACGGACGACGAGGCGCGGGTGCTCGCGCTCGCCCAGGCGGGCGACGAGCGGGCCTTCCGCGAGCTGGTCGAGCCGCACCGGCGAGCTCTGGAGGTTCACGCGTACCGGATGCTCGGCTCGCCGCAGGACGCCGAGGACATCGTCCAGGAGACGCTGATGCGGGCGTGGGCGTCGCTGGAGAGCTTCGAGCGCAGGGCGTCGATCGAGACCTGGCTCTACCGGATCGCTACGAATGCGTGCCTGGACGAGCTCGAGCGGCGGCCGAAACGGCCCGAGCCCGTCTACCCGTATCCGGACGAGCGCCTGCTCGAGGCCGAGACCCCGGTCGTCGATCCCGCGGCGCGCTACGCGATGCGCGAGGGGATCGAGCTCGCCTTCCTGACGGCGATCCAGCGCCTCCCCGGCCGCCAGCGCGCGATCCTGATCCTCCGCGACGTGCTCGGCTGGACCGCCGGCGAGGTCGCGCACCTGCTCGAGTCGACCGTGGCGGCGGTCAACTCGGGCCTGCAGCGGGCGCGTGCGACGATCGACGCCGAGCTGCCGGCCGAGTCGCCGACCGCCGCCGCGCCCTCGCAGCGCGAGCTGCTCTACGAGTACGTCGACGCCTGGGAACGCGCCGACGTCGACGGCCTGGTCGCGCTGCTGCGCGAAGACGCCGTGATCCGGATGCCGCCGCAGCCCTCGCTCGTCGGCGACCGCGCGATCGCGGAGTTCTTCGCCAGGACGTCGCCGTGCAACACCGGCGCGCAGGTCTCCGCCACCTCGACCGCGTGGGCCAACGGCCGGCTGGCGGTCGTGATGCATCGAACGCTCGAGGACGGCACGTACGAGGCCCACGGGGTTCTGCTGTTCGAGCTCGAGGGCGACGAGGTCGTCGCGATGGACGCGTTCATCGACCCCGGGCTCGTGGCGCTGTTCGAGCGCGACTGACCCGCGCGCGCTCGGGCGCGGCTACCGACGCGGGGCGCGCCCGCGGATCCGGGCGCGCGTCTTGGCCACCGTCTCGACGCCCACCTTGTCCGTGGCCTCCGCCGTGATCCGCAGCTTCACCCGGCGGTTTCGCGGCAGCTCGCGCAGCCTGTGCTTCAGTCGTCCCGGGTAAGCGAGCTTGAACCGGCCGAGCTGACCGGAGTTCACCGTGTTGGTGACGGGGCGCAGCGCGATCGCGGTCTTCGAGCCGGATCCCGGCACGATCGCACTCCCCTCGACCGTGACGCCCGCGCGGGTCGAGGACCCGACGACCACCCGCGCCGCACGGCGCCCGGCGTCGGCGTGCGCGTCGAGCTGGATTCGCGGACAGGCGGTGTGGACACGCTTGGAGCGCGGACAGGCGTCCTGGGTCGCATCGCCGAACCCGTCCCCGTCGGAGTCCTTCTCGACTATGGCCGTTGCGGGGGACTGCAGACCCGCCTCCTGCTGGAACGTCCCGGTCTGTCCGGGATCGAGCGGGTTGTCCGTCACGGCAATCACGTCATCGTCGTTGTTGGTCACGCAGAGGAACTGGCCCTGCGAGCCGACGCTGGACAGCGCGATCGTCTGCCCGGCCTCGATCGGGATCTTGGTGGCGAAGGTGTTGAGACCGGTCTTGATCATCTCGGTGGGGCCGGGCCCCAGCATCGCCCACTGCTCCCCGCCCCCACCGGTGCCCGTCATGTCAGCCACGAACAGGCGCTGCGGAAACGGCTGGGTGGAAGCACTGATGTTCACCGTCCACGACGTAATCACGCCGTTGAAGGGAGCCGCCGCGTTGGTCGACTCGCCCGAGACCGCGGTCGGGAGAATCGTGCCCGAGTTGAACGCCTGTGGAAGCGTGCCGGAGCAGTTACTCCCGACGGGCGCGGACTCCTGAGCGCCGGCGGTCGCCGGTAGCGCAGCGAGCAGCGCAAAGCTTGCGAACGCGACACCGATCAGCCCCCTCGCCGGCATGACGCGGGCAGGCTATCACCGCGTCAGGCGCGGGCAATCAGGATTCGGAACTCGTTCTCGAGGCTGTATCGGCCGTCCGCGGTGCGCTTGTCGACGAACGCGTCGACGATCTGCCGGCGCATGTCCGGCTCGCCCTCGGGCCCGACCAGCACCGAGACACCGCCCGCGGCCATCATCCCGCGGCCGAGCGCATCCTCGTCCGCGAAGTCGTAGGCCCAGGTCACGTCGAACGCCGTCTCCGACTCGAGCCCGGCCGCGGTCGCCAGTTCCTCGAGGACGCCCGGCTTCGAGAGCTCGGTCCGCGCCGGCTGGTCCGGCGGCGGGGGCGGCATGTACGGACGCACGAGCGCCTTCATCACCTCGATGTCGCTGTGCTCGGGCTCCCCCCACACCTGGATCACAACCGGAGCTCCCGGCTTCGCGACCCGGCCCGCCTCCCGCAGCGCGGCCACGATGTCGGAGGCGAAGAAGAACGAGTTGAAGCCGGCGACGAGGTCGAAGCTGTCGTCGGCGAACGGCAGCGCCTCCATGTCGCCCACCTGGAGATCGGCGTCGGGAAGGCGGCGGTGGGCGATCTCGATCAGCGCCTCCGACGCATCGAGCCCGCTGACGCTCGCGCCGCGCTCGGCGGCGAGCTTGAGGAAGGCGCCGGAGCCGCAACCGATGTCGAGCACCCGATCGCCGGCCTCGATGCCCGACGCGCGCGAGCGCCGCCTCGTAGGTCGGCGCCTGCTGGTCCTCGTTCGCCGCCCAGTCCTCGGGCCGCGCGCCCCACAGCGGCCCCCACTGCTCCGCGCTCCCGGTGATCTGCTTCGTCGTGGTCGTCATGTCCGTCCTCCTCGAAGAATAAGCTACGTTTCATAGCTAATATAACTATGGAGCATAGCTTTGTCAAGAAATGAGCTCACCCTGTTCTCGTACGAGATCCTCGGCCTGGTCGGCCGCGACGGCGCGGCGCCGCACGACCTGCGGCGGATGGTCGAGAACGGGCGCATGCTCGCGTGGGCCGGCGAGAGCCAGTACTACTCGGAGCCGAAGCGGCTGGCGAAGCTCGGGTACCTGGACGCCCGTCGCGAGCCCGGGATGACCCGCGAGCGAACCGTCTACACGCTCACCGACAAGGGCCTCGAGGCGCTGCGCGAGTACGCGCGGACGCCGGTCCACCTCACCCCGGTGAAGAGCGAGCCGCTACTGCGCCTGCTGATCGCCGACCTGGTCGGAGAGGAGGTGACGCGGGAGAGCATGCTGACCCTGCGCGCCGACCTCGCCGAGCTCTCCGCCCGGCTCGACGCGGCCGAGGCCGGCGCCGAGACCCTCCCCCACCGACGCAAGTACCTGCTGCTCGTGAACGGGTTCCTGCGGGAGCTGCTGGAGCTCCACGGCGAGCTGGTCGACGAGGTCGAGCGGGAGTTCGCGGGCTAGCGGGAGTGAATCCGCAAGGTCCATGGTTCGAAGCCCGCGCTGGCGACCTACGCGAAGGCAGCAGCGAGCACGGCCGGCAAGGCTTGGGGCGTCCCGATCATATGAGCGCTTGGGCTGCCCCCGGTCCGGGTACCCGCGAATGATGACCGCCGCCCAGGAACTCATGCAGCTTGAGCGAGCGGGCTGGGAGGCGCTGTCAACCAGTGGCGAGGAGGCCGGTCGCTTCTACGCCGAGAACCTGGCCGCGGACGTGCTGATGCTCCTTCCGGGCGGCATGATCCTCGACGACCGCGAGGCGGTCATTGAATCGATGGGCGGCGCGCCGTGGGTCTCGTTCGAGCTCACCGACGAGCGGGTCCTCCGGCTCGGCGAGGGGTTCGCCGTGGTTGCCTACCGGGCGACCGCTCAGCGCGAGGGCGGCGAGCCATATTCAGCGCTCTTCAACAGCACCTACGTTCGCGAGGACGGCGCCTGGCGGCTCGCGCTTCACCAGCAGACTCCGATCTGAGTCGCGACGGCCGGGCCACTTTCGCGTCGCCGCCCGGCGTGGCCACACGCCAGTCTTACTCGCGGGGCCCGAACGCGACGAGTGGGTTCACCTCGATGAGTCTGCGGCGGGCGGACTCCGAGCCGTCCTACCGAAAGCCCGCTCGATCAGGACAGCTCTGCTGAGCGGCCGGGCATCCCATCCCCCGGTCGAGCTGTCGGATGGGCGCACGGCCCAATCTCCGCCTCAGGCCCACGTGATGCCGTCGGCTCGGCTCGTCAACATCGGCGAGCGTTTGCATCCCACCCGACACTACCGCGCGCATCTGCGGTCCGCCGTGGCGGCGAGCGCGGCGCCGTACGGCTACACGCTGACGATCTGGACGTCGGGCGCCGTGGCCAGCCACGAGCGGGGCCTGCCAACGACACCAGACGCGCTGCTGTTCCTGCTCGGCGCGGTGCTCGGCTTCGGGGTCACGGCCGCGATCGCCTACGGCCGGCCGACGGAGATCTTCGCCTCGAAGGAACACGGGATGGTGCGCCTCTGGGGAGGCTTTCACCTGGTCTCGGTCGGGCTCGCGATCGCCGCCTCCTCCGTGGTGGTCGCAGCGACCGACGGTTGGCTTGCCTGGCCGCTGGTCGGGCTGGTCGCCACCTCGACCTACCTGCTGGTGATCGCGGGCCAGTTTACGATCGCCGACTCGCGCGGCTGACCGTCAGCCAGCGTGTGTAGGACCGCATTCGTCAGCGGCGGCCCATAGACGATGGGCGGACCTTGAAACCGCCCTTTCGCTCTGCGCGAAAGGCAGGCGGCTGGCCCAGCTCGCCGCCGAGCGGACGTAGGATCGATCCATGCGTGTCGTGATGCCGCTTCCCGATCGCGACTTCGACACGACCGAAGTGGCCGTCCCTTGGCGGGTCCTTAGCGACCGTGGCCACGAGGTGGTTTTCGCCACCGAGCGTGGTGGCGCTTCCCCGGCGTGCGACCCGCGACTGCTCGCCGGCGTGCTGTTCGGTCGCCTCGGAGCGGACCCGGAGCCGATCGAGTTCTACGAGCAACTCGTCCGGTCGCCCGAGTTCCAGGCTCCGATCCCGTGGGGCGATATCGACCCGGAAGCCTTCGACGGGCTCCTGCTGCCCGGAGGGCACGCTCCCGGCATGCGCCAATACCTCGCAAGCACGGCGCTGCAGGAAAAGGTGGTCACCTACTGGCAACTCGACCGTCCCGTCGGCGCGATCTGCCACGGCGTCATCGTTCTCGCCCGCGCCACCGACCCGGCCACCGGGCGCAGCGTGATCGCTAACAAGCGCACGACGTGTCTCCCAAAGTTCATGGAGCGCGGCGCGTTCTACGCCACGGCCTGGAAGCTTGGGCGCTACTACCGCACCTACCCCGCGTACGTCCAAGACGAGGTCATCGCGGGGCTCAACGATCCCGCGCAGTTCCTGCGCGGTCCCCGAAACACCAAGCGCGGCAGCGCCGGCGACCACCGCCATGCGTTCGTGGTCCAGGACGGGCACTACGTGTCGGCGCGTTGGCCAGGCGATGCGTACCTCTTCGCCGAGCGCTTCGACAAGCTCCTCACCCGTACCGAGCGACGAGCTCCCGCGGAGAGGTCTCCCGGACCGACGAGGAGATGACGCGTCGGTTTCGCGGTCAGTAGCGCCTCGACTCATTTGAGGTCGCTGGTGCTGAGCGCCAACGCCGGGAGTCTCTCGGCGCCGGCGCGAAGCTCGTGAGGTCGGTCGGTGCCGATCGCGTCCGGGGCGAACTCGAGTACCCGGCCGAGGACCTCTGGGTGGTTCACCGTCCCGCTGTTGAGGCTCAGGCCGGCGTCCCGAAGCACGCCGACGAGTCGCTCGGTGAGCAGGAAGTGCTCGACTGAGATCCCATCCACGCCGGTCCGCAGAGCCCAGGAGGCGAGCGCTTCGGGCGCATAGTCGGCCCAGATCACGAGGCGCGAGAAGATCCCGTTCGCAGCCGCGACCGCGCATGCCTCGCCATGGAAGCTGATCAGCTCAACCCGGTCGCGGATCGGCTTCCCGCGGAGCCGGTCACAGAGAACCGTCGCGGTTCGGCGCGCGAGGGCGGGATCGGCGTGCGCCTTGACCTCGAGCTGCAGCGGAAGGTCCTCGGGGACCAGCTCGATCAGCTCTTCGAGCAGCAGCGGATGCTCGGTCGTCGGCCGTCCCGCGGGATCACGGATGAGCGCCGAGCGGATCTCCGCGGCCGACGTCTGGTGCGCCCAGCCATCGAGCGTGGTCCCGAGCGGCAGCAACGGGTCGTGGAGCAGAACGAGCTCGCCGTCACGCGTCAGGCACACGTCGGTCTCGAGGCCTCCTACCGGGCCGCTCAGGGTGTGTCGAAGCGCGGCCGCGGAAGAGTCGGGACCGTAGTCGCGGCCGAGTCGATGCGCATAAAGCGGGGGCAGTGCCGAGGCGATCTCCGATCCGCACCAATGGCATCACGATCACACGCGCGCGCTGTTAAGGACCTGGAAAGCGCGTGTTTTGCTGGTGTGAACGAACCGCCGTCGGCCCGTCGCCGCCCGCGGTCAATCGAGCGGACCGGAGACCAAGGCCCCGATCACCCGTTCATGGCCGTCGATCGTCGGGGCGTCGATCAGCTCGAAGCCCTCGAAGCCGGCATGACGGGCCATCGCGTCCAGTCCTCCGGGCGTGAAGCCCCAGTAGACGAAATCGTCATGGGCATAGACCTCTCCGGCCTCCGGGACCTCAACGGCCGCAGCGGAATCGAGAGCCCGATCCGTCGCCCCGTGCGTCTCGAGTAAGACCCGCCCGCCGTCGGCGAGGCGTCGGCGAAGGATCTTCAGCAGACCGAGGGGATTTTCGACCCGATGCAGGATTCCGAAGCAGAGGATGAGATCGAACGTCTCATCGAGCTCGTCCAGATCGAATGCGTCGAGCCGTCTGTACTCGACCTCCGAGTCGAGCAGTTCCCGGATCGCGGCGAACCCCTCGCCCCCCTCGAGCTCGACCCCCCACCGCGAGCTGATCCACTCCCGGTACTGCTCGTTGTCGACCGCGACGACCCGCTCCGCTCCGCGAGCCTCGGCGAGGAACGCATAGAAGCCGTCGAAGGTGCCGATGTCGAGCACGCTCAAGCCGCTGAAGTGCTCGGGCAGGACCGGGATCCGGTAGCGGTGGTCGCGGGCTATGCCTGGCGTGTAGACCTCGCCGGAGGGGTCGAGGGCGAAGGTGTGAAACCAGAGCGGGACGCGATCCAGGACGGCTCTGGCCGTGTCGGGATCGGCCTCGATCGGTATCAGATCCGCGACCTCGCGCTCTGCGGCGGTTGGTTTGGGAGGGACCTCAAGGGGCACCGGAGGCTCTGCTGCGGCGGTCATTCCCCCGAGCGGGGCCTCCCCCTCGTACCGCCCGGAGTTGGGCCGTGCTGTCCTCGGATCGTCGTTTGCAGCGATTTCGCTCTCCTTGATCGGGGTCCATCGAGACTAGCGACGTCAAGCTGGCCGAGCGAGGACGCAGGCCGCGGGCATTAGCCCCACGCAGTGCTCGAGCTACGCCGCCAGCGACGCGATTCGAAGGCTTTCTGCGCACGAGAAGGTGGTGATCGTGCCGAGCACCGACACCGCGGGTGTTAGCTTCCCGGCGTGTCTTCCGGGCTGTCGCTGCTCGAGCAATTCAAGCCGTTCCTTCGGTACGACTCGAACGAGGGCTACTTCGCCGATTCGGCTGCCGAGATGACCGACGCCCCGGCAAACGCTCTTCTCAACTCCACTCGGGAGAGGATCGCCACCCCCGGCTCCGGGGAGCATGACCTATCCCTGAAGTTCCTCGCCGCGGCCGGAAGCAAGTACCTGAACGGCAGCAACGTCGCAGAGGACGACCGGCTGGGCATCGAGGGGCAGGATTACCTCGGGCAATACCGGGCGATCCGCGCGAAGGACGAGAAGTACAGGAACGTGGTCTACGGGCGCGTAATCGAGGCGGACGGCGTTACATGGCTTCAGTACTGGTTCTGGTTCTTCAACAACGACCTGCGCGCGCTCGGCATCGGGCTGGGTCTTCATGAGGGCGACTGGGAGGGGATCGAGCTGCGGATGAGAGGCGAGGAACCGGATCTGGCCGTCTACGCGCAACATGGCTACGCCGAGGCGCGGGAGTGGACCCGCGTCAAGAAGCATGGGGAGCGCCCCGTGGTCTACGTCGCTCAGGGCTCGCACGCGTCGTACTTCGATGACGGAGCGCCCTTCACCCATTGGCATCTAACGGAGCACTTCATCGACCGTGCCGACGGTGAGGAGACTCCGGCGAGCGACGTCACGCTCGAGGAAATCCCCGACCCCGCACCCGGGTGGGCCCTTTGGCCGGGGCGTTGGGGCGACACCGAGAAGCCGCAGACCGGGCCTGATGTGTATCTGGAGCTCTCTTCGACAAGCCCGACGGGTCCCGGCAGCAAGGACCATTGGAGCGATCCCGCCTGCCTACTGCGCGCGGCCGAGCGAGTGGGACGCGCTCCCGGCGCCGTGCGCGCTCCGCCGCGCCTAGCGCCGCCGCCACCACCGGAACCCAAACTCGAGGCGCGGGAGGAGGGTGGCCGCCTGCGCATCGGCTACACCGCCGCGCCCGCGAAGGACGAGCAACGGCCGACTCACCTGCTGGTGACGGTGAACTCGCCGGACGATCCATTCCCCCCGACGACCTTCAGGCTCGAGCTCGAGGACGAACAAGGGACCGTGGAGATCCCGCT
Source organism: uncultured Solirubrobacterales bacterium (assembly GCA_963842795.1). Lineage (GTDB taxonomy): Bacteria > Actinomycetota > Thermoleophilia > Solirubrobacterales > 70-9 > WHSW01. Next base: position 51,934 of record CAWJHV010000029.1, read on the forward strand.
GGACGTCGACCCCGCGCACTCCTACGAGCTCCGCGCGAGCACCATGGCCCCGGATGGTGCCCTGTCGCGACCGGTGCCGGCCGAGGTCGCTCCGCAGGCGGGATAGCTCAGCCGGACGCCGGGTAGGTCCTGAGCGCTTCGCGCCTCGGACCTACTCCTTGATCTCGAGATCGAGGTTGACCGCGCCCTCCGGGCATCTGTCGAGCAACCTCGCGACGATCTCGCCGACCAGCAGCCGCACCCTGCGCGGAAGCAGGAGGTCGTATGAGCCGACGGCGCGTCGACCTCGTCAACGAAGACCCGAGGAGACCCATTGCCCCAGGGAAAGGTGGCTACCCGCGGAGCTTGACCCTCGTCCTTGGCTTCGCTGGTCAGGTTCTCGCCGAGGAACACCTCATCGGCGCTCTCGCCAATTAGAACGCCGGTCCTGTCGTAGCCGGCCACGGCGCAGACGTGCGCTTCCGGAAGCGGGAACGTGGCGGCGATCACGGTCGCTGCCGGAACTACCGGGATCACCCAGATCGCAGCCGCAACGGCGATCACTGCCGGCTTCCCCAGGAATAGCGCGTCTTGCTCGCCAGCTTGGCGCGGAGATCGAGCGTCACGATCATGGATCCCGCAACGGCCAATGTTCCCGAGATCAAGAGGATGAAGGTCGCACTGGTCTCAGGCCCCTCGTCGCCTTGACTACTGCGAAGAAAGAGGATGACCGCGACGCCGATTAAGAAGACGCCGACAGCGGTGGCCACGGCCCAGCGCAGTGGCTGGTCGCCGTCTCGATCGAGCAGGTAAGCGCCAGCCCCCAAGCCGATCGCCAGAGCCAGCGGGATGAGAATCCACGGCCACCAGCCTGGAGTCGGCTCCGCACCCGCTCTCTGGATCAATAGCAGCACGAGCGTGACGCCCCCGGTAACCACTCCGGCGACCGCCGCCAGAGCGAGGATCCTTCTTCGGTCGTCACCAGAGCTCTCAGCGAACTGCTCCGCGTTCGGTGCCGTCGATCCGCCTCCAGTGACGAGACGCCAGACGAAGTAGCCGACGCCAACCAGGGCCGTCCATAGAACGATCGAACTCAGCCCAGTCGAAATAACCAGTTCACGTGGCAGCTGCGGTATGACGTTCAGTGAGACCGTGTTGCCGAATGAACACAGCGCCAGGCGCACCCACGTCACTATCCCTCCGAGCAGATAAACGAGGGCCACCGCGAGACCGAGTAGGCCCGCGACCCGACCAAGGGGGCTAAGCCAACCTGACTCCTCTGTTTTTGAGGCCTCTACAGGACTCTAATCCTGCATCAGGCAGCGGACGTCCAATCGGACATCTCGCGCCCGCCGGGGGACTAGAAGTCCCTCTCAAGCGGCCGGTAACAGTCACAGCGAGCTTCTGAACTGTGCGCATTCCTTCTTCGATGTACCGAGGACCGCGTGAGGCTGCGGGCCTTTAGAGATCCGCTCGCTTCCGCTCAGCGCGAAGAGCAGCGGCGGCCGCTGTCGGTCACAGCCGCAGGCGTTAGACCCGGGTCCTGGATGCGAGCACCCACATCCTTCGGCGATCCGCACCATACTTCTCGTTGATGTTCCCGCGGAGGCAGATGCGCGCGCGACAAGAGTGCGTTCTTGAAGCATGCCCGGTCCACTAGGCAACGAGGTCAATCCCTCCCTCTGGCTCCTGGGCAGCATGGCGGTCGCAACCGCCATCCTCACCTTCTTCGGCGTCGAGGGAGACGCGATCAGCCGGCTCATTCGCGTGAATCCATGGGGACTGCGGATCGGAGCAATTCTCCTTCTCCTGGCCCTGTCGATCGGGTTCCTGACGCTGAGCGACCGTCCGGCCAAAGGCTGGCGGAGGGGAGTCCAGATAGCCGGACTGTCGGCCTTCCTACTAGGCGTCGGCGTACTGCTGTTCGCCCACGCCGACGCTACAGCGGAACAGCAGCGTCCGACAGTCGCAGCCGAGCTGAGCGCGGACGCGACAGGGATGACCGCGAAGGTCGCCCTCACGGCCGCAGGTCTGAAGCCCGAGGAGTACCTGTTTGTGATCGTGCAGGGAGCGAGCGCCAGCACGAAGCTCGATCCGGAGCGCGTCGGCCCCAAACCGAAACAGGCGAATCCCATCAATAAAGGCGAGTTCTCCCTCCAGCGTCTTTATAAGGGTCGCATCGGCCCCAGCCCGACCGGCGACATCAACATCTCGCTGGCAGTTCCGGTCACAGAAGGCCTGTACGACCAAGTGTGGGTCAAGGCTCGCATCATCGCGAGCGCTGATGCCGTTGCGACGGACACGCCGCAGACGACGGATGGGAGGCGCGAGGTCGAAGACAATGAAGAATTCGAAGTCGAGTTCGGCCCGTCCGACGTCGAGTTTGGCCAGTCCGCTTTTCCCTGCTCGCAAGAAACCGTCAACACGGCATGCGCGGTTTTGCTCGTGCCGGCCAGCCCAAAATGAAACTGAAGGGCAACCCGTTATTCACTCCGCGAAGCCGTAGCAGCGTGACGCACACCGAGCGTAGGAGAGCGCAATAGTGTTTCGACGCTCAACCCACCTCGCGACGCCGAAGTACATCGAGGCCGTTGGAAAGGCGCTCGACAAGATCTACGACCCGCCGCAAGGCTGGTGGGCCAGGCGGCGATCGCCCGGTCGCAACCTCTCGGAGGCGCGAGAAGCGAAGGACATCCGGATTGTCGTGATGTCCGACTTGCACCGCGGAACGCTCGACAAGGCCGACGACTTCCGCCGCGCGCACCGCGCGTATCGCGCCGCGCTCGGCTGGTACCTCGAGCACGACTACGAGCTGTGGCTTCTGGGCGATGTCGAGGAGCTGTGGGAGAACGAGCCGGCCCAGGTCATCCGCACCTACGAGGACGTCCTCGATCTCGAGCGGAGCTTCGTTGCCCCTGCTGGTCCCGGCCTGCGCCGCTTCTACGGCAACCACGACATGGACTGGAGCAACCCGCGGCGGGTCGGGAAGCAACTCGGTGACTGGATCATGAACACGCCGGTCATCGAGTCGTTGCGGCTAGAGGTCCTCGACGGCGGAGCTCCGCTCGGCGTCCTTTTCTTCGCGCACGGCCACCAGGGCACACCTGGGAGCGATGTCTTCGCGTTTTTCTCGCGGTTCGTCGTGCGCTTCGTGTGGCGCGCCGTGCAGCGCTCGCAGGGCTGGATCGCCACGACGCCGGCCGAGAGCACCGATATCCGTGGCAAGCACGACGAGGCGATGTTCGAGTGGGCCAAATCGCGGGCCCGCCGCGACACGCCCGGTAGCCGACCCGTGTTGATCGCCGGGCACACGCATCATCCCGTCTTCCCAGGTGACGGTCCTGCGCTCCCCACGAGCGGGGAGATCGCACGGCTGCGGGCTGACCTTGCCGCGGCGACCGACGTGACCGAGCGTGCGCAGCGGCACGCGAACTTGAACTTGAGAGAGGCAATCCGCTGGGAGCCGGCGTTCGACGTGCCGGACAACATGCCGCCGTGCTATTTCAACACCGGCTGCTGCTCGTTCCCCGACGCCGACATCACGTGTATCGAGATCAGCGGAACCCGTGACGAGATCCGGCTCGTGCGCTGGCTCGACGACGACGGGAGCGCCCAACCGCACGCGCTTGACGCCCACCCATTGCGTGAGCTCCTCGCTGCGGTCAACGCCGCTGATTTTGGCGATGGCCTTCGGCGATGACGCCGGCTGGGAGGCTCAGCAGAAGCTCGGTCTGCAGGATGAGTACCTCATTCTCCTAGGCGGCCCCTTTGCGGCCGCCGTTCTCGCACGCGGCATCACGGGCAGCAAGGTCGAGAACGGAACGATCCAGAAGACGGGCACCACTGAGACGGAGAATCCGTTGCAGGGACTCGGAGAACTCGTGAGCGACGATGAAGGGCAGGCGGACCTTGCTGACACGCAGTACTTGCTGTTCAACATCATGGCCTTGGCCTACGTACTGGGGACGTTCATCTTCAATGTGGACGAGGGTTTCCCCGAGATTCCTGATCTCCTGGTTGGGCTGACCAGCGTTTCTGCGGCTGGCTACGTAGGCAAGCTACGTAGGCAAGAAGGTCGCTGAACGATCCGTCCCCGTCGTGACCAGCGTGCTTCCGACGAAGCAGCGCCGAGACCAACTGGTTGATCTATGGGGCCGCAATCTGATCGTCGCGGGTGGACCCGAAGCTGGCCCACAGCTTCCTCACATCTTCATCGCCGATAAGGAGGTGACTGACGTCACCGTGATCAGCAACAGTCGCGACGGCAGCGATCATCTCAAGGCGAGGGTCCCGGCGGACGCCGCCGTCGACGATACCCATATACAGATCGTGACTGCCGCAGGGATCGCGCCAAATGACCCACAGCCCTTTGAGGTTCTCGATTGACGACCGTCCCTTGCGGCCGAGTGCGCGGGACTCCGCAAGTACGTGAGGTGGGCTAACGAACGGTCACGCTGCCCGAACCATTCCGTTCGGGCCAAGCTCGGAAGTCACATGACGCGAGCCACAACCGCCTCGACATCGCCGCTCTTGGTTCCGCTCTGCCACTTCGCCAGAAGAGTGACAGCCGCGGCCGCTTTCGCGTTCAGTCGCGGTACGCGTCGCGTCGCCGAGAATCTGTTCAGTTCGGAGACCGGCTGCGGGTCTCAGAGCGCGAAAGCCGTCTACTCGCCCCGGCTAACCGGGTTCGCTCGCCGGGTTCGCCCGCACCGACCCGCTGACCTCGAACCAGGCTCCGCCGCTGCCGCGGCGATCTCGTCCCCAGCCGGAGGTCAGGTCCGTGAAGACCGCGTCGTCCAGCGCCTCCCAGAAGTCGCAGTCGCCGGCGGTCTCGGCGATGTCGATCCGGGCGCTGTCCTCCTTGATCTCGAGATCGAGGTTGACCGCGCCCTCCGGGCATCGGTCCAGCAACCTCGCGACGATCTCGCCGACCAGCAGCCGCACCCTGCGCTGAAGCAGGGGGTCGCCTGAGCCGAGCGCCGCGTCGACCTCGTCCAGCAACTCCCGAAGGCGCCGCGGATCCGGCTGGAACCGGAACCGGGCGACGGTCGGCCGACGCCGCTCCACGGCCTCGCGCGCTGCGCGAGACCGTGGAGCGACGCCCGGCCCGGGATTTGAGGGCTGGTCGGCTTCCGGCATCTGTCGCTGTTGTCGGCCGGCGAGCCGCTCGAGCCGAGCGGCGGCTCGTCGACTCGGCGGATGGTTGAGCCTGGAGGCCGGGCGGTCGAGTGACTTGAAAGACTCGGCGGGATGGCCGACCTCGATCCCCAGGTCCGCGAGCTGCTCGACGCAGCGAACTTCGTCAGCCTCGCGACGCTCAAGGACGGCGCGCCCCACGGGACCGTCGTCTGGGTGGCGGTCGAGGACGGGCGGCCCTGCTTCTTCACCCAGCCGTCGTCGCTGAAGGCGCGCAACGTGGCCGCCGACGCGCGCGTCGCGATGACCGTCGTCGACCGCGACAACCCGTACCGGAGCGGGCAGCTGCGCGGCTCGGTCGTCGACACCGTCGAGGGCGACGCCGCGCTCGAGATCATCGACCGGATGTCGCGCAAGTACACGGGCGCGGACTTCCCGATGCGCTCGGGCGTCGTCTACGTGATCGACGTCGCGAGCTCGCGGCTCACGGAACTGCCCTTCGAGGACACCCCGGGCTGAGTGGTCGCGGCGCCATGACCGAGCCAATCGTGATCCCACCGGGCGGCGGCGAGGTCATCGCCGACTCGCCCGACCGCACCGTCTTCGTGCTCTCGGACCGCGACGAGCTCCACGCGACCTGGTCGCGCTTCGGGCCCGGCCGCGACGGCGCCGGCCCCCACATCCACCACAGGCACACTGACTTCTTCTACGTCCTCGAGGGTGAGCTCACCGTGAGGCTCGGCCTCGAGGACGAGCAGGTCGCGGCCTCCCCCGGGACGCTCGCCCGCGTCCCGCCGATGGTCGTCCACGGCTTCCGCAACACCGGCGAGGTCGCGGAAACGCACCTCAACTTCCATGCGCCGGGGGAGGGCTTCATCGCCTACATGCGCGGGCTGCGCGACAGGCAGCCGGTCGACTTCGACCAGGACGAGCCGGAGGCCGACGGAGTCCTGCCGGCGAGCGAGGCCGTGCTCGGCGGCGAGGAGATCGTGCTCGAGGCCACGGGCCTGCGCGAGGCGCTGCTCTGCGACATCGAGGCGCTCGCGATCTCGGACACGCGCGCCGAGCCGGGCGCCCCGTCGCCCGACCTCCACAGCCACCCGCAGCACGTCGAGTCGTTCTACGTGCTCGAGGGCGAGGTCGGGTTCACGCTCGGTGGCGAGGAGTTCCGGGCGCGGACGGGGACCTGGGTCCAGGTTCCCGCGGGCCTCGCCCACACAATGTCGTTCCCGGGCCCTTCGGCGGCCCGCCTGCTGACGCTTCACTCGCCGAACTCGGGCTTCGGCGCGTTCCTGCGCGCGCTCGCGGACGGCGAGGACGAACCCGAAGCGCTCGCGCGCTCCGGGTTCGACCAGCGCCCGGCCGGCGGGTCGGCCTAGGCGCGGCCCTCGGCCGGCGCGGACCGCCCCTCGACGTCGATCCGCGGCAGGGTCTTCTCGAGCCAGCTCGGGAGCCACCAGTTGCGGTCGCCGAGCAGCTGCATCACGGCCGGCACCAGGACCATCCGCACCAGGGTCGCGTCGAGGAAGATCGCCGACGCGAGCCCGATCCCGAACAGCTTCAGGAACACGTCCGGGGCCGCGATGAAGGCGAGGAAGACGACGACCATGATCGCCGCGGCGGCGCTGATCACCCGCGCGCTCTTCGCCAGCCCGTCGGCCACCGCCCGCGAGTTGTCGCGGTGCTTGAGGTACTCCTCGCGGATCCGCGAGACCAGGAAGACCTCGTAATCCATCGAGAGCCCGAACAGGATCGCGAACATCATCACCGGCATGAACGGCGCGATCGGGACCTCGTGGTCGATGCCGATGATCTGCCCGAGCGCACCGCCCTTCGCGAACAGGGTCATCACCCCGTACGCGGCGCTCACCGACAGCAGGTTCATGATCGCCGCCTTGAGCGAGATCAGCGGCGAGCGGAACGCGACGAGCAGGAGCAGGAACGAGAGCCCGACGACGCCGGCGATGAACAGCGGCATCCGGCCCTTCATGTATTCGCTCTGGTCCTCGAGCGCCGCGGTGACGCCGCCGACCTCGGCGCGGATGTCGGTGTCGCCGACCGTCGACGGGACGATGTCCTCGCGCAGGCGGTTGACCAGGTCCTCGGTGTCGGCGTCCTGAGGCGAGGTGGTCGGGATCACCGTCAGCAGCGCGCCCGTGCCGTCCTCGCTGATCACCGGCTCGTTGACGAAGGCGACGCCGTCGTCGGTGCGGATCGCCGCGGCGAGCTTGTCGATGTCCTGCTCTGCCGCGGGATCCGGGAGCTCGGCGGCGACCACCAGCGGCCCGTTGGCGCCGGGCCCGAAGCCCTCGGCGATCAGGTCGTAGGCCTGCCGGGTCATGGTGTCGGCCGGGTCGTTGCCGGCGTCGGGGAAGCCGAGCCGCATGCCGAGCGCCGGCGCGGCCAGCGCGAGCAGCACCGCGGTGGCGCCGATCGCCGCGATCCACGGCCGGCGCTGAACCCCGTGGGCCCAGCGCGCGGCGGGCGAGTTCGGCCGGCCGTCGACCTTGTCGAGATTGCGGCCGAGGAACGGGAGCCGCCACTTGTTCACCCGCGGGCCGAGGTAGGAGAGCAGCGCGGGCAGCAGCGTGACCGACGCCGCGGCGACGACGAGCACCGCGAGCGAGGCAGAGAGCGCGACCCCGTACATGTAGGAGAGGCCGGTGAGGCAGAGACCGAGGACCGCGATCACCACGGTCGCGCCGGCGATGATCACGCTGCGCCCGGCGGTCGTCACCGACTCGACGATCGCGTCGTGCGTGTCCTTGCCGGAGTTGAGCGCGCTGCGGAAGCGGGTGAGGACGAGCAGCGCGTAGTCGATCCCGACCCCGATCCCGATCAGGCCGGAGACGGCCGTGGTCCAGTCGGGGACGTCGGCGACGTTCGCCAGCAGCAGGATCAGTCCGCCGGAGGAGATCCCGAGCCCGACCAGCGCGATCGCGAGCGGCAGGCCCGCGGCGACGATCGAGCCGAACGCGATCAGGAGGACGATCGCGGCGCCGAGGAACCCGAGGCCCTCGGGGCTCGACGAGCCCTGCGCCTGGTAGATCACGTCCCCGCCGAGCTTGATCTCCAGGCCGTCGCCGCTGTTCTCCTCGGCGGCGGCGATCAGCTGCTCGCCCTGCTCCTTCTCCATCTCCCAGCCGGGGACGGTCATCGGCAGGGTCGTGGTCCCGACCGTGCCGTCGTCGGAGACGCGGGTCGGCGTCGGCTCGGAGATGTGCTCGACCTGTGTCGCGGCGGCGAAGAAGTCGTCGAGCCGCTGCTTGACGGCGGGGCTGTCGGCGCCCGCCTCGTCCTTCCAGACGACGTAGACCTCCTGCCCCGAGTAGCCGCCGAACTTGTCCTCGGTCAGGTTCCCCGCGGCCTCGGACTCCGAGCCCGGCGTGTCGTAGTCGGCGTTGTACTCGCCGGCGACGGCGGAGCCGATGCCGATCGTCGCGACGAGCGCGACGATCCAGGCGATCACGACGCGGCCGCGGCGTCGATAGGTCAGGTCTGCGAGAGAGGCGAGGCGACGGGTCATTTTTGGCACTCCTTGGGCGGACGGACTGGGCGGGACGCTCTGAACAAGCGCGAGAACTTAGCTAGTAGACGTAAGCGTTGGGCAAGATGTGACGAGATCTGTGTTCCGTCTCACACAGACCGGCGCCGGGGCCGAAATTCATCGGTGAACGCCGGGCCGCCTCCTCCAACGCCGCTCGCACGGCTCGCCCGCTCAGCACCCCGACCAGGTGGCGCTTGTACTCGACCGAGCCGTTGGCGTCCTCGACCGGCTCCGCGGCGTCGGCGGCGTACTCGCCGGCGCGCTCGAGGGCGGCGTCGAGCTCCGTCGGCGAAGCGCCGTCGAGCGCCTCCTCGGCGGCGATCGCCCGCGCCGCCACGACGCCCGCCGAGCCGACCGCCAGCCGGACGTCCGCGAGCCGGTCGCCGTCGAGGCGCAGATGACAGGTCACCGTGATCGCAGGCCGCTCGTGAAGGACGAACTTTCGGTGGACGATCGCCGCCCCCGCAAGCGGCTCCGGCACCAGGACCGCGGTCAGCAGCTCACCGGGCTCGAGCGCGGTCTCGAACGGCCCGCGGACGAAGTCGGCGAGCGCGACCCGGCGCGGCTCGCCGCCGCCGCGACGGGCCTCGACCTCGCCGTCCATCGCCAGCAGGAAGGTCGCCGGGTCGGAGTGCGGGTCGGCGAAGCAGAGGTTGCCGCCGATCGAGCCCATCGTCCGCACCCGCAGGTTGCCGACTGCGCGCTCCATCGCCGCAAGCGCCGGCCAGTCGGCGCGGACCGTCGCGTGGCGCTCGATCGCACGGTGCGTCTCCGCGGCGCCGATCCGCAGGTGGCCGTCGTGGCGCTCGATCCCGCGCAGCTCGTCGATCGCCTTGAGGTCGATCACGTGCGGGTAGGAGGCGAAGCCGAACTTGAACAGGAGGAAGAGCTCGCTGCCGCCGGCGTAGACGACGGCGTCGTCGCCATGGCGCTCGAGCAGCTCGGTCGCCTCCTCGACCGTCGCCGGCCGGTGGCGCTCAAACGGCGGCAGCCGGGTCACGCGGCGACGGTCTCCTGACTCTCGGAGAGCACCCGCAGGGTCGCGTCGACGCCGGCGGCGAGGTCGACGTCGACGCCCTGGTCGAGCAGCCCGCGACCGAGCGCCGAGACGGCGACGACCGGATACAGCGACCGCGACCCCGGGCCCATGTGGCCGAGGCGGAAGAGCCGCTCGGTGAGCTCGCCGTAGCCGCCGGAGAGCATCACCCCGTAGCGCTCGCGGATGTGCGCCAGGGTCGGCTTCACCTCGGCGCCCTCCGGGCAGCGGATCGCGGTGACGCAGTTGGCGGCGTAGTCGTCGCTGCGGGGCCAGAGCTCGAGGCCCATCGCCCTCGCGCCCTCGCGGCAGGCGCGGGCGGCGGCGGCGTGGCGGGCGATCACCGCGTCCAGCCCCTCCTCGAGGCACTCGCCAACCGCGGCGTGGACGCCGTTGACGTCGGAGACCGAGGGTGTGTAGGGGTACTTGACCCGGCCGCCCTCGATCCACGTCTCGCGCCAGTCGAGCAGCGACAGGAACGAGCCCCGGGGGGCGTTCGGGTTGGCCTCGATCGCCGCCCAGGCGTCCGGGCTGACGACGCACAGCGACATCCCGGGCGGGCCGGCGAGGCACTTCTGCGGGCCCCCGACCGCGAGGTCGACGCCCCACTCGTCGTTGGCGACCTCGGTGCCGCCGACCGCGGAGACGACGTCGGCGAAGAGCAGCGCCCCCGCCTGCTTCGCCACCGGGCCGATCTCGGCGAGCGGGTTCTCGATCCCCGACGGGGTCTCCGAGTGCACGAGCGCGACCAGCTCGACGTCGCCCTGACGCTCGAGCTCCTCGCGCACCGCCTCCGGATCGAGCGCCTCGTCGTAGGGGACCTCGAGCTCGACCACCTCGGCCTCGTAGGAGCGCAGCCAGTCGCCGAACCACTTCGCGTACACGCCCGAGACCAGGTTCAGGCACTTCATGCCCGGCCGGACCACCCCACGGGCCGCGGCCTCGATCCCGAGCACCGCCTCGCCCTGCATCAGGACGACGTCGTGCTCGGTGCGGAAGAGCTCGGCGACCATCCGCTCGGTCTCCCGGAAGCGCTCCAGGAACACCGGGTCGTAGTCGAAGATCATCGGCTGGCCCTGGGCCTGCTGGACCCGGGTCGACGACATCGTCGGCCCGGCGCTGAGTGTGAAATCGGGCTCATGCATGGGGTTTCTCCTCTTCCTCGAACAGTTGGTTCAGCGCTCCCCGAGCAGTCGCGAAACGCTGAGGGCAAGCACGGAGGCGGTCACGACCGCCGCCTCGACGCCGTCGGGCGAGGCGAACTGGCGCGCGCCGAGGTCGGTGTGGAACGCCCAGCCGTCGGGCCGGCCGATCCCGATCAGCGCCGATGGCAGCCGGCGCGAGATCTCGGCGAAGTCGGTGGCGAAGGGAAGCGGCGGGGGATCGGGGACGAAGTCGCGCCCGGCGGCCGCGAACGCGCCGGCAACCGCCTCGCGGACCCCCTCGTCGGCGACGATTCCAGGAATTGCTCGGGCGCTTTCCCAGCCTGCATCGGGAAGCGCCGAGCGAAGCTCGGCCTCGAGCGAGTCGAGCTCGTCCTCCGAGTCGGCGGTGACCATGTAGGTGGCTTGGAGCGTGAGCCCTCCGCCCTCCTCGACGTCGCCGTCGAGGACCAGGCGCTCGACCATGACCGCGTCCGAGCGCAGCCCGGCGGCCGCCTCGAGCGCGGCCGCGGCGACGGCGCGGGGCGCCTCGACCGCCTCGTCCATCGTCCGCGCGCCGGGGACGGTCGCGACCCACCGGCGCATCCAGCGCGAGCGCAGCGAGACCGTGTCGATGAACTCTGGGTGGGAGTAGAGCGCCGCGTCGAGCCCGTCCCAGACCCCGGCGGCCGCGGTCAGCGCCTTGCCGCCGCCCCGCGCCACCGTCCCGGGGGCGTGGAGCTCGTCGGCGGGGCAGCCGATCACCTCGACCGCGCCGTCGAGGCCGTCGCGCAGCTCGGCCAGGGCGAGCGCGGCGCCGGCGACGCCGCCGGCGACCGGGCCGTGCCCGCAGGAGTGGACCGGCTCGATCGAGCCGTCGTCGCGCACGGCGGGCACCGCGTCGTAGATTGAGCACCGCACCGGCCGCGAACTCACCCACGCGCTGACCTTGCAGCCCGAAGCGGTCCACGAGCCCGTCGAGGGCGGCGGTCAGCACTCCTGGTTGGAAGCGGTCGAGTAGACGGTGTTCAGCGCGCGAACGGGATGCGGTTGCCACCGAGACGGCGACGCGGCGGGGCTTGCCCTGCATGGTGACTCCCAGTGCTGGTTTGGTGTCGACTTCGGGCCTCCTATCCTTGCTCGTGTCGTGCCCGCGGGAAAGGACACCATGAGATGAGCGACCCCTACCAAGCGTTCACCCAGACCTCCATCGGCAAGACGCTGGTCGAAAGCCTCGGGCTGCCGGTCCCGACCGAGCTGGAACGCTGGTCCGAGGGCGTCCCACTCGTCGACGGCACCGTCGTACTCGGCGGCGACGGGGTCCTGGGCAAGGCACTCACCGCTTCGCTCGACCGTCTCGGCATCGTCACAGGTGAGCCCGCGGACGGCGAGAAGTACAAGGGACTCGTGTTCGACGCCACCGGCATCACCACCACTGACGACTTGGCCCGGCTGCAACACTTCTTCACTCCGCTGATGCGCAGCCTGGCAACCTGCGCCCGGGTCGTCGTGCTCGGCAGGCCCCCTGAGCTCGTCAAGGGCGAAGAGAGGATCGCCCAGCGTGCCCTCGAGGGCTTCACCCGTTCACTCGGCAAAGAGATCGGCAGGGGCGGCACCGCGCAACTCGTGTACGTCGGCCCCGGAGCCGAAAGTTCGATCGACTCGACCTTGGCGTTCCTGCTCTCGCCGAAGTCGGCCTACGTCTCCGGTCAGGTCGTCCGGATCGGGTTGACCGGGAGCAAGAAGGCAGTGGCGGTCAAGGATTGGGAGCGGCCACTTGCCGGCAAGACCGCGATCGTCACCGGAGCCAGCCGCGGGATCGGCGAGCAGATCGCGCGAGTGCTCCACCGGGACGGCGCCATGGTGCTCGGCATCGACGTGCCGCAGGCCGCGAGTGAGCTGCAGACGCTGATGACAGAGCTGAACGGTGACACCTTGACCCTCGACATCACCCACTCCGACGCCCCTCAGCGGATCACGCATCACGTCCGGAGCAAGCACGAGGGCGTCGACATCGTCGTACACAATGCGGGCATCACCCGCGACCGGAAGCTGGCCAACATGGCCGAAGACCGCTGGGACCCCGTGATCGCGGTCAACCTGACCGCACCCGAGCGGATCACGCGGTCGCTTCTCGAGGCCGACGCGATCAACAGGAACGGCCGGATCATCGGCGTGGCCTCGATCGCCGGCATTGCGGGGAACGTCGGCCAGACCAACTACGCCACCTCGAAAGCCGGCGTGATCGGGCTGGTCGGCGCGTTCGCGTCCGAGCTCAGGAACGGCATCACGGTCAACGCCGTCGCCCCGGGGTTCATCGAGACCCAGATGACCGCGGCTGTCCCGTTCGCTATGCGCGAGATCGGACGTCGCCTCAACGCGATGTCCCAGGGCGGCCTACCGATTGATGTCGCCGAGACAATTGCTTGGTTCGCGAACCCCGGATCGACTGCGGTCAACGGCAACGTCGTCCGGGTCTGCGGACTGATGATGCTGGGCGCCTGACAGCCATGACAGAGGTCCGAAGCATCGAGGGGTCGGGCGTAGGCCTGACCGCCTTGCTCAAGGCCGCACTGCCGATCCTGCCGGTCGTCAACCAGCTGCCCGGCGTGAAGAAGTCCGGAACCACGCTCCCCGATGTCGTCGTGCAGCGCAGGACGGCGGTCGAGCGCGATCACGTGGAGAGGTACGCCGCCGTCTGCGGCTTCCCCGTCAGGGACACCGCGCCGCTGCCCTACCTGCACCTGCTCGCATTCCCGCTGCACCTGGCGCTGATGGCCGACCCGGCCTTTCCCTACCCCGCCATCGGGACCGTCCACCTGGAGAATGCGATCACCCAGCACCGCCCCGTCGCGGTCGGCGAGCCGGTGGCGCTCTCGGCGCGCGCGTCGAACCTCCGCAGCCACGCCAAGGGCATGGTCTACGACGTCGAGGTCGAGGTCACCGCGAACGGCGAGTCGGTCTGGCAGAGCACGTCGACGCTACCTCCGGATCGGCAAGGGCGATCGGGCCGCAGACCCGGGCCGCACGTTCTCCGCCGTGCCCTCTGGAGGGATCCGTGGCGGCTGCCGGCGGATCTCGGTCACCGGTACGCCGCGGTGTCGGGCGACCGGAACCCGATCCATCTCTACCCGGTGACCGCGAAGGCGTTCGGGTTCAAGCGCCAGATCGCGCACGGGATGTGGAGTATGGCCCGCTGCGTCGCCGCACTGGAGAACCGGCTGCCGGACGCGGTCACCGTCGAGGTGGGCTTCAAGAAGCCGATCTACCTGCCGGGCACCGTGTCGTTCGGGGTACGGCGGGTCGGCTCGGACCACGAGTTCTCGCTGGAGGATCCCAAGTCGGGCACTCCGCACCTGCTGGGTCGGACGACGGCCCTCTGACCGGGATCCGGCGAGACGCTCTACGCGGACGAGGTCGTGCGAACCCGGATCAGGCCCTCCTGCGCGACCGAGGCCACCAGCCGACCGTCATGGGAGAAGACGCGGGCGAGGGCCAGGCCGCGTCCCCCGGATGCAGAGGGTGAGTACTGGTCAGAGCCACCACTCGTCGGCGCGGAATGGCCGGTGGAACCAAATCGTGTGGTCGAGCGACGCGGGCTGGATCTTCGGCGAGCCCATGGATGCCGTGGGACCCAGGGTTGCGCCCAGGAGCGTCAGGTCGCTGGCATACGTGAACGCGGCGTTTGGGTGATCTGGTCGTCCGGCATGTCCCCGTTGATCCGGATCCATAGCTGCGTATGGCCGGTAGGGGTCCGCTGCCATCCGGCTCCTGCTCGACGTAGCGCACATCGAGGGCCGACCACTCCCGTTCCCACAGCGAAGGATCGCGGTTCGAACGACCGCGGAAGAAGTCGGCGACATCGGTGCCCTCGGCCGGTGGGGATACGTCGGGCATCGGGTCCTGGTGGTCCAAGCCCTCCTCGGGTCGCTGGAAGTCAGCGGTCATGAAGTAGATACCGCGGCCGTGCTGCCGGGCCACGACGCGCCGGGTGGCGAACGAGCGGCCCTCCCGGATGGCTTCGACGTCGTAGACGATCGGAACCGAGGTGTCGCCCGGGCGCAGGAAGTAGCTGTGCAGCGAGTGGATCAGGTAGTCCGGCGGCGTGGTCCGCGAGGCCGCGACGAGTGCCTGCGCTGCCACTTGGCCACCGAAGACCCGCTGCAGCTTCGTGTCGGGCTGACGCCCGCGGAACAGGTTGAGATCGATCTCCTCGAGGTCGAGGAGGTCGGAGATTTCGTCGGCGGTGCGCGGCACGCGGAGCCTCTCAGGCGTCGTCGGAGGGGTCGGGCCTGTCCAGCCCGGCGAGGAAGCGCTCGAACTGTGCCCCGATCTCCTCACCTGTCGGGATCGTCGCGTCGTCGGCCAACAGCGACGACCCGGACTCCTCGGCCTGCTGGAACGCGTCGTACTGCTGCTCCAGCCCGACACGACCTCGCTCACCTCGGCGTTGGTGGACAGGTAGCCCGCGATCTCGGCCTCGGTGTGCTCGGCGCCGGCTCGGAGGGCGGGCGGGTCCAGGGCG
The DNA here is from genome assembly GCA_963842795.1 of uncultured Solirubrobacterales bacterium. Classification (GTDB taxonomy): domain Bacteria; phylum Actinomycetota; class Thermoleophilia; order Solirubrobacterales; family 70-9; genus WHSW01. Next base: position 67,299 of record CAWJHV010000029.1, read on the forward strand.
AGGCCGGTCGCCCGCTCGGTCTCTTCGAGCAGCGCGATCGCGGCCCGGGGAAAGTCCATCTGGGAGATGTAGTGCGGCACATGAGCGACGAAGCCCAGCGCAGGGTGGCCCCACTCCCCCAGCCGCACCTCTCGAGCAGCGCCTGGGCGCTGGAGGGGATGCGCAGCTCGCCCTTCCAGCGGCTGCCGCCGTCGATCAGAGACGAGTCGTTCGCGTGTGGCGTGATCGCGATCGGCGGGTCGGGGTACGGCCATCGGCACCGAGGCGAGGGAGAGGACCGAGCTGACCCTCAGCCGGCGGACGACGTCGTGGACGGCGGCCGTGAACGCCTCCCAGCGGTTGTCGGGCTCGGGTCCGCGCAGGAAGAGGTACGGCGCCATCTGCTGGTCGCGCATCAGTCGAACGTTCATCCGCGGCGCGTCGTACTGCTCGTAGTGGTCGCGCATGAACGACATCGGCGGCCGGCGTGCCCGGTAGTCGTAGAACTCGTCGACGGCGAACGTGGCCACCACCTTGCCGCCGCCCAGGTTCTCGAGGTGGTCGCCGGCCAACCCCGCTGCATTGCCGGCGTCGAGGAACCGGTTCATCACCAGCAGCAGCACCGGCTCTTCCCCGTTGAGCCCGGGCACGTCGTCGACGATGTGCCCAGCCTCGTCCGTCTGCCACGTCGCGTCCTCTCGGCCTACTGTTGGCCCGCCGGATCCCAACAAACAC
>CAWJHV010000030.1:0-27895 GCA_963842795.1 uncultured Solirubrobacterales bacterium
GCACGGCCTGCGGGCGACGGTCGAACGCCGGCTGCGCGACCTGGCCTGACGAGTACCCGCGCGGGCAGCGCCCGCCCGAGGTCCAGCGCTCTCAGGTGACCGCCGCCCGCCGCCCGGTCGCCGGCGACGCGGCGCCCGCGGCGAGCCCGGTGAGCCCGAGGATCAGGTGCAGGACGTTGTCCTCGTCGTTGACCGGCACCAGGCCGATGAGCACGTTGTCGGACTCGGCGAAGCCCCAGAGCGCGAGCACCAGGTAGAGCAGCCCGACGCCGAGCGCGTAGGAGCGCGCGTAGGAGGCGGCGCACGCCAGGCCGAGGAGGCCGAGCAGGATGTGGACGACGTTGTGCCACCCGTTGACCCCGAGGACCCCGAAGACGTCGTCGGTGTTGGCGAGCACGCTCGACGTCCCGGTGTCGAAGCTGGCGCTGTAGAAAAAGCCGATGATCCCGGCGATCACCAGGGCCGCGCCCACCAGCGTGCAGTAGAGCTGCGCCGGACTCGAAGTTGACATCTCGGACCTCCTGACGGGAGAACGGGGAGAGCGGATCGGTGAAACTATCCACCGGCCTGCGGACGACTTGAGTTGATCCGAGGCGCGACCCGCGACGTAGTTGATTCCAGGTGGCCGACGCGCTCACACCCGAGGCCCTGCAGCGGCTCGCCGACGAGGATCTGATGACCCTGGTCGAGCGGCGCGACGCCGATGCCTTCGCCGTCCTCTACGACCGCCACGGCGGCGCGGCCTACTCGCTGGCCCACCGGATCGTCGGGGACCCGGCGATCGCCGAGGACGTGACCCAGGAGGCGTTCCTCTCGGTGTGGCGCAGCGGCGCCCGCTTCGACGCTGCGCGCGGGAGCGTGCGCACGTGGACGCTCGGGATCGTCCGCAACCGCGCGATCGACGCGTTGCGGCGCGCCGCCGGATCGGCGCCGAAGCTCAATCTCGACGACGAGGCGGTGCTGGAGGCGCGGCCTGCGGAGGAGCTGACGGACTCGGAGGCGATCAAGCGCGAGACCTCCCGGCGCGTGCGCGGAGCGCTGAGCGACCTCCCGCGCGAGCAGTCCGAGGGTGATCGGCCTCGCCTACTTCGGCGGCTTCAGCCATTCCGAGATAGCGGAGATGTTGGGGATGCCCCTCGGTACCGTGAAGGGCCGCATGCGCCTCGGCCTCGAGAAGATCAGGGTCACGCTCGCCGAGCGGATGGGGATCGACGGGCCGTCCGAGGTGCTGCCGTGACCGGCGGGCGCGGGGGCTGCCCGGAACACCGCGACGATCTCGCCGCCTACGCACTCGGCGCGCTCGCGCAGGGAGAGGCCACGGCGCTCGAGCGCCACCTCTCCGACTGCGACGGGTGCCGGGCGCGCCTGCACTGGCTCCGCCCCGCGGTCGATCTGCTGCCGGCGTCGGTCGAGCAGCGGACCCCGCCGGAGAGCCTGCGCGAGAGCCTGATGGCGACCGTGCGCGCCGAGGCCGCCGGCTCCCGCTGCTGCGCCGGCCGGGCCCCGGCGCGCGAGCCGTGGTGGGCCGGCCTGCGCAACCTGGTCATGCGCCCCGCCGTCGGCATGGCGGCGCTCATCCTGCTGATCGCCGGCGTTGGCGCCGGCTGGCTGCTGCGCGGGTCGGACACATCGACCGGGGCTCGACCCTCGTCAAGGCCGAGCCCGTCGGCACGGCGGTGCCGGTCTCGGCGATGCTCAAGCGCAGCGGCGACACGGCCACCCTGCACGTTCACGAGCTGCCCGCGATCGCGAGCGACGAGGTCTATGAGATCTGGGTCCAGCGCGCGGGGGTGATGGAGCCGCGCAACACCTTCGTCCTCAGCGGCGACGGCAGCGCCGAGGTGGCGGTGGCGCCGCCGCTGCACGGAGGGCAGGCGCTCTACGTGACCCGCGAGCCGAGCGGTGGCAGCCGCCAGCCGACCACCCGGCCGGTTCTCCAGGCGCCGCTCTAGCCACCCGGTCCGTCGCGGGCTGGAGCCTCGCCCCCGATATCGTCCTGCGCCGATGGCGACGTGCTACCGACACCCGGCCCGGGAGACCAACGTCTCCTGCTCGAACTGCGGGCGCCCGATCTGCCCCGACTGCATGACCTCGACCTCGGTCGGGATGCGGTGCCCGGAATGCGCCAGTCAGCGGACCAAGGTCAAGAACCCCATCGGCACGCCGTCGCGGGCCGACGCCCCCGCGACCTACGCGATCATCGGCATCTGCGTCGCGGCCTTCGTCGCCGAGGTCGTGGGCGGCGGGTCGGGCGCGTTCGATGGCGGCGGCAAGATCATCCGCGAGGGCGGCCTCTTCGGGCCTCTTGTAGCCGACGGCGAGGCGTACCGGATCGTCACCTCGGCCTTCCTGCACGCCGGCCTCCTCCATCTGGGGCTCAACATGTTCGCGCTCTACATCCTCGGCTCGCTGCTCGAGCCGGCGATCGGCACGGCGCGGTTCGTCGGCATCTACGCGGTCTCGATCCTCGGGGGTTCCTGCGGGGCGCTGCTGCTCGACCCTAACGAGCTCACCGTCGGCGCGTCCGGCGGCATCTTCGGGCTCATGGCCGCCGCCTTCCTGATCGCCCGCAGCCGCGGCCTCGACGAGCTCGCGTCGCAGATCGGCTTCTTCGTGATCCTCAACCTGGTCTTCACGTTCAGCATCCCCAACATCAGCATCGGGGGCCACCTCGGCGGCCTGGTCGGAGGGGCGCTCGCGGCGCTGCTCATCAACGCGCTCGCGCGCAGCCGGACCAGCAACGCCGGGGCGCTCGAGGCGGTCGGCCTGCTGGTGCTCTGCGTGGTCGCCGTCGCCGGCGCCCTGATCGCCGCCGACGCGAACGCGCCCCCCGGCCTCGGCTGAGCGGGCGGCGCTGCGCTCGCGAGGCTCAGCGCCGCGCCTCGCTCAGCTCAGCGACGACCTCGAACCCGATCCCGGGCGGGGCCGCGACGGCCTGGGGGTGCAGGACATGCGCGAGCACCTCGACCCCGTCGACGAGCCGCGGGCCCGGGCGCGAGAACGAGGAGGCGGCGTCGACGGCGACCACCCGGCCGGCGCCGAGGCCACGCAGGCGATCGACCCGGCTGCGCGCCTGCGCCGCGGCCTCGTCCACGTAGAGGCCGCACGGCATCACCACGATCACCTCCGGCGCGGCGGCGGCGAGCTCGTCCCAGGAGATCACCCGCGACTTCTCGCCGGTGCGCCCGAGCACGTCCTCGCCGCCGGCGCGGGCGATCATCTCGGGGACCCAGTGGCCGCCGGCGTAGAGCGGGTCGAGCCACTCGAGCGCCGCCACACGGGGGCGGGGAAGCCCGGCGACGGCGGCGTCCACCCCCGCCAGCCGCGGCCGCAGCCGCTCGAGCAGGCGGTCGCCGAGGGCCGGCTCGCCGGCCGCGGCGGCGAGCCGCGGCAGGTCGCCGAGCACCTCCTCGAGCGTCTCCGGGTCGAGCGAGACGACCGCCGGCCGGGTGGCGAGGCGGGCGGCGACCGCGCGGACGTCGTCGAAAGAGACGGCGCACACCGCGCACAGGGCCTGGGTGACGATCAGATCGGGGTCGAGCGCGGCCAGGGTCGCCTCGTCGAGCGTGTACAGCGATTCGCCGCGCGCGGTCACCTCGCGCACCCGGGCGTCGATCTCGGCCGGCTCGAGCCCCTCGCCGATCACGCTCGCGGTCAGCTTCGGCAACTCGGTCGCGGCGGGCGGGTGGTCGCACTCATGGGTGACCGCGACGACCGAGTCGCCGAGGCCGAGCGCGAACAGCGCCTCGGTCGCCGAGGGGACCAGGCTCGCGATCCTCATCGAAGAAGGCGCCTCAACAGCGGCGCGGCTCGGCTTCCCTTCACGGTGCGAGGATAAGCTGCGGGCATGGCGGATCTGCTTTCCGACGACGAGATCGAGGCGAAGCTCGGCGAGCTCGACGGCTGGGCGCGCGAGGGCGATGCGATCACCAAGACCTTCGACCACGGTGACTTCGTCGGCTCGGTCGAGTTCGTCCGCCGGCTCACCGGCCCGGCGGAGGAGATGGGCCACCATCCCGACCTCGAGCTCTCCTGGAGCGAGGTCAAGGTCTCGATCACCAATCACGCCGCCGGCGGCCTCACCGAGGCCGATTTCGAGCTCGCCTCGCGAATCGACAAGCTCGATTGAATGGGCCGTGAGGACGTTCGCTTCCGCTCCGGCGACGCGGAGTGCGCGGGCTGGCTCTACCGGCCCGACGGGGCGGCGGGCGAGGTCTCCTGCGTGGTCCTCGCGCACGGCTTCGGCGGGGTCAAGGAGGCGCGCCTGGACGCCTATGCCGAGCGTTTCGCGGGCGCCGGGCATGCCGCCCTGGTCTTCGACTACCGCCACCACGGCGACTCCGGCGGCGAGCCGCGGCTGCTGATCGACGTCGCCCGCCAGCATGAGGACTGGCGGGCGGCGATCGCGCACGCCCGGGGCGCGGAGGGGATCGACGCGGACCGGATCGCGGCCTGGGGCACGTCGTTCTCCGGCGGCCACGTGATCGAGCTGGCGGTCGACGACCCGCGGCTCGCGGCGGTGATCGCGCAAGCGCCGTACACCGACGGGCTCGCCACCCTGCGGGCCGCCGGGCTCGGGGACCTGATCCGGATGTCGCGCGCCGGGATCGCCGACTTCGCCGGCGCGCTGTTCGGGGACCCGCCGCGGCTGATCCCGGTGGTCGCCCCGCCGGGGAAGCTGGCGGCGATGAACAGCCCCGACGCCGAGCCGGGCTATCTGGCGCTGTTCCCGCCCGGCTACGAGTGGCCGAACCGGTTCATCCCCCGGGCGACGCTGACGCTGCCCGGCTACCGGCCCGTGCGCAAGGCGGCGGGGGTGCGGGCGCCGCTCCTGGTCCAGGTGATGAGCTCGGACGCAGTCACGCCGCCGGCGCCGGCGCGCAGGGTCGCCGCGCTCGCCCCGCAAGGCGAGCTGATCGAGTATTGGGGCGGCCACTTCGACATCTACCTCGGCGAGCCGTTCGAGCGCGCCGTGACCGACCAGCTCGCCTTCCTCGAACGCCACCTGTAGGGGAGCCGGATCGCGATGAGGATCGTCCACGTTCTCGGCACGCGGCCGAACTTCGTCAAGATGGCGCCGGTGATCGCCGCGGCGCGCGAGCGCTTCGGCGCCGACGCGTCGGTGGTCGTGCACACCGGCCAGCACTACGACCGGGCGATGTCGGAGATCTTCTTCGAGCAGCTCGGGGTCCCGGAGCCCGATTACATGCTCGGGGTCGGCTCGGGGAGCCACGGGGAGCAGACGGCGCGCGTGCTCGAGCGGCTGGAGCCGGTGCTGCGCGCCGAGCGGCCCGACGTCGTGCTCGTGCCGGGCGACGTCAACTCGACCCTCGCCGCGGCGCTCGGCGCCGCCCGGCTGGAGATCCCGATCGGCCATGTCGAGTCCGGCCTGCGCAGCTTCGACCGGACGATGCCCGAGGAGATCAACCGCATCGTCACCGACCACCTCTCCGAGCTCCTCTTCCTGCACTCGCCCGAGGCCGAGGACAACCTGCGCGCCGAGGGTGTCGCGGAGGACCGCTTCGAGTTCGTCGGAAACACGATGATCGACACCCTGGTCGCCCTCGAGGATCGCTTCCGGGCCCGGCCGGCGGCCCGCGAGGCGGGGGTCGCGCCGGGCTCCTACCTGCTCGTCACCCTCCACCGGCCGGCGCTCGTCGACGGGCCGCTGCTCGGCGAGGCGATCGCCGCGCTCGACGCGGTCGCGGCGCGGATGCCGGTGCTGTTCCCGGTCCACCCGCGGACCAGGAAGATGCTCGGCTCGGGCGGGGCGGGGTCGGTGATCCTCACCGACCCGGTGGGCTACCTCGACTTCCTCTCGCTCGAGGCCGACGCGGCGGCGGTGCTCACCGACTCCGGCGGGATCCAGGAGGAGACCACCTATCTCGGGATCCCCTGCTTCACCCTGCGCGACAACACCGAGCGCCCGGTGACCGTGCGCGCCGGTACCAACACCCTGCTCGGGCTGGCGCCGGAGCGCATCGTCGAGATCCCGGAGCTGCTCGCGGGGGCTCCGGCGGAGCGTCCGCAACCACCGGAGAAATGGGATGGCGATGCGGCCCAGCGCGTCGCCGCAGCGCTGGCGGACTGGTAGCTTCGCGGGATGCCGCTGCCGTCGCTGGTCCCGAAGGACAGAGTCTTCTTCGACCTGTTCAGCGAGGCGGGGCAAAACACCGTTCGCGCTGCGCGGCTCCTCAAGGACATGCTCGAGAGCTGGCCGGACAGCAGCCATCTCGCGCAGGAGATCCTGCTCGCCGAGCAGGAGGGCGACCGGATCACCCACGCGCTGATCAAGCGGCTCAACTCGACCTTCGTCACCCCTCTCGACGGAGAGGACATCTACGGGCTCTCCACGCAGCTCGACGACATCGTGGACCACATCGAGGAGACCGCCGACTTCATGGGCCTCTACCGGATCGAGGCGCCGATGGAGCAGGCGCTGCAGATGGCCGACGTCCTCGTGCTGAGCTGCGAGCAGGTCGCCGGCGCGCTTGAGCACCTGCGCGGGTTCAAGGGCCTCGAGCCGTATTGGATCGAGATCCACCGGCTCGAGAATGACGGCGACCGCCTCTACCGCGACGCGGTCGCGTCGCTGTTCGCGAACGGGATCGACCCGATGTTCGTGATCCGCTGGAGGGACATCTTCCTCAGGCTCGAGCGGGCGATCGACGCCACCGAGTCCGTCGCCCACATCCTCGAAGGCATAGTCATCAAGAACGCGTGAGCGCGCGTGAGTGAGGGCGATCTGATCCTCGGGCTCGTCGTGGCGACGGCCCTTGCGTTCGACTTCACCAACGGCTTCCACGACACCGCAAACGTCGTCGCGACCTCGATCTCGACGCGGGCGATGCCGCCGCGAATCGCGGTCGGCTTCGCCGCGGTGCTCAACTTCGCCGGTGCGTTCATCTCGCTCGCGGTGGCGGCGACGGTCGCCAAGGACGTCGTCGACCCGGCCTCGATCACGACCACGGTGATCTTCGCCGGGCTGATCGGGGCGATCGCCTGGAACCTGGTCACCTGGTACTTCGGGCTTCCGTCGTCGAGCTCGCACGCGCTGATCGGCGGCGTCGTCGGCGCCACCTTCGCGGCGGCGGGCGCCGACGCGATCTTCGGGGAGGGCATCCTCGGCAAGGTCCTGGTCCCGGCGCTGATCGCACCGGTGCTCGCCTTCGTCGTCGGCGGGATCGGGATCGTCGCCTGCTACCGGATCGTCGGCCGCCAGCGGCCCGGGCCGGTGAGCCGCGGCTTCCGCCTCGGCCAGGTGCTCTCCGGCGGCCTGCTGGCGCTTGCCCACGGGACCAACGACGCGCAGAAGACGATGGGGGTGATCACCCTGGCGCTGGTTGCCAACGGCAACCTCTCCTCGGAGGGCTTCGACGTGCCGACCTGGGTCGTGATCTCGGCCGCCTCGGCGATCGCCCTCGGCACCTACACCGGCGGCTGGCGGATCATCAAGACGATGGGTACGAGGATCATCAAGATGGACCCGGCGCAGGGGTTCTCGGCCCAGGGGGCCGGCGCTGCGGTGATCCTCGCCTCGACGCACTTCGGCTACCCGCTGTCGACCACCCAGGTGATCGCCGGCGGGGTGATGGGCGCGGGTGCGGGCAAGCGCCTCTCCGCGGTCCGCTGGGGTGTCGCCGGCAACATCGTCGTCGCCTGGCTGCTGACGCTGCCGGCCGCGGCGGGGATCGGGGCGCTCACCTACGGCTTCGTGAATCTCTTCCCCGGCGCCGTGGGCCCGCTGATCGTCAGCGTGGGCGGTCTGGTGGCGGTCGGCGTCTTCGCCAGGCGGGTCCGCCTCGGGGGACCGGCGCCGGCGACATGATCGCGACGATCGTCGACACCACGGCGCTCTGGCAGACCGTGGTCGCGGCGTTCGCGGCCGGGGTCGGGACCACGATCGTCTTCTCGCTCGCGATCCTCGGGGCGATCCGGTTCGCGGAGGCCAACCGCGACGGGCGCAGCCTGCACGCGACGCTCTTCGGGGTCCTCACGCTGCTCGGCCTGCTCGCCACCGTCGCGGCGATCGTCTTCGGGGTCGTCGTGATGACCTCGAAGTGAGCGTCGCCGCGGCAGCACCGGGAACGGGTCGACGCTCGGTACGCTGAGCGGCATGCGAGTCGCCCGCAACGTCGCGATCATCGCCCTGCTGGCGCTGATCGTCGACGTGGCTCCCGGCGGCGGCAACGCCGCGCAGGCGATCCTGACCGCGCTTACCCTCATCTTCTGCGCCCTGATCGCCTTCGCCGGCTATCAGCTCTTTCGCCAGAACCGGCTCACCTACCTCGGCCTCACCGATCGCCAGCGGGCGGTCCTGCTCGGCTCGCTGGGCGCGATCGTGTTGATGATCGTCGGGATCGACGAGCTAACCGACACGGGTGTCGGGCTCCTCGTCTGGCTCGGGGTGATCGGGCTCTCGATCTTCAGCCTGGTGAAGATCTGGAGCGACGTCCGCGCGAGTTACTGAGCTCGTTCTCGGCCTCCACCCCTTCGACACAGAGCCCGCGCATCTCGTAGGCCCGGTGCGCCTACCGTCGGGCGCATGGATCGAGCGACCGACGAGCGCGGACAGGCGGCGGCGGAACTGGTCGCGGTGCTCCCGCTGCTGGCCGTGCTCCTCCTCGCCGTGGCCCAGCTCGCGATCGCCGGCTTCGCGCTCTGGAGCGCAGGCGACGCGGCCCGCGCCGGGGCCCGCGCTGCCCACGTCGGCGGCGACCCGCGAGCCGCCGCGCTGAGCGCGCTCCCGGGTTGGCTCGAGCCCGGCGCGCGGATCGACGGCGACGGCCCGGTCGAGGTCCGGGTGGAGGCCCCGGCGCTGCTCCCGGGCGTGCCCGCCATCCCGGTCACCGCGGCGACCGAGCTCGGCCCCGGGCCGGGTGCCGATGACTGAGCCGGCGCCCGCGGGCGCGGCGGGCCAGGCGTCGGTCGAGTTGCTCGCGGCGCTTCCGTTCGTGCTCCTGGCGGCGATGCTCTGTCTGCAGCTGCTCGCGGCCGGGTACGCGCTCACGCTCGCCGACGTTGCGGTCGAGGCCGGGGCGATCGCGCTCGCCTCCGACCTGCCGGCGGAGCCCGCGGTCGAGGCCGCGCTGCCCGGATGGGCCCGCGACCGGGTCGAGCTCGAGCGCACCGGCGGCCGGATCGTGGTCCGGCTGCGCCCGCCGTCGCCCCTGGCGGCGCTGGGGCGAGCGCTCGAGGTGAGCTCGACGGCCTGGGTGCGGCGGCCGGGCGGGGAGCCCTGAGTGGCGGCCGTGATCCTCGCCGCCGAGCTCCCGGGCGCCCGCGGCGGCGGGCTCGCCTGGGCCGCGGCGGTTGCCGTCGCCTTCGCCCGCGAGGCGGACGCCGCCCGGGCGGCGGGCGACGACGGGGCGGTGCTCCTCGTCGAGATCGGCGGCCAGCGGGCCCGAGGCCCGACGATGCTCGCCGCGGACGGCGCCAGGGAGCTGGAGCGCGAGCTGCGCGCGGCCGGCTTCGAGGCCGCGGCCCGGGGCCGGCTCGCGTGGCTGCGGCTCGCCGCGGACGAGGGCTGGGTCGAGCGGGTGGGGGAGGCGCTCGAGCTCTGCGCCGGGGTCCGCGCCGCGGTCGTCGCCGTGCCGCCGGACCTGCTGCGCGAGGTGCTCGACGACGGGCGACTCGCCCCGGCCGCGGTGCTGCTGCGGGCGGAGCTGCCGCGCCAGCGGCCGCTCGCGGCGCTGGCTGTCTCGGAACTGCGCGCGGCGGGCGTCCGCGCCCGGATCGCCTCTCGGCCGGCCGGGAGGGTGGCGACGCGCCGGGCGCTCGCCGGGATCGATCCCGGCGGCGAGGTCTCGCGCCGCTCGGCGCGCCTCGCGCGCGGGCTGCTGGGCCCGGCCCGCGAACGCGCGTGGCGCCCGCCGCTCCGAACGAGCCTGGCGGCGGAGTCGGGCCAGGCCGTGCCGCTCGTCCTCGGCGGCATTCTGGCGCTCGTCTTCTGCACGCTGCTGCTCGCGGCCCTCGGCGGCGCCGTCACCGGAAAGTCACGGGTGCAGCGGGCGGCCGACCTGGCGGCGCTATCGGCGGCACGCTCGATGCGCGACGACTTCGATCGCCTGTTCGCTCCGGCCCGGTTGCCGGGCGGAACGCGGAACCCCGAGCATCTGGCCAAGGCGAGCTACCTGGCGCGTGCCTCGGCCGCGGCTGCCGACGCCGCCCACCGTAACGGCGTCGCCGAGGGGCGGCTGCGGATCGAGTTTCCCGACGCCGAGTCATTCGCGCCGCTGCGGGTGCGCGCGGAGGTCGGTGCCGAACTCGATACGCCCGGGCCCCTGCCGCGGGTGCCGCTCGCGGCGGAGGCCGAGGCGGAGGCGTCTCCGTCGCCGGACTCCGGCACCGGCGCGGCGCCCTCGGCCGCCAGCGGCGGCGGCTACGCGGGACCCCTGGTCTATCGGCAGGGCGAGGGAATGCGCCCCGATGTCGCCGCCGGCTTCGATCGCCTCGCCGCCGCGGCGCGCGGCGCCGGGCTCGCGCTGCTGGTCAACGACGGCTACCGGTCCGACGCCGAGCAGGCCGTGCTCTGGGCGCAGAACCCGGACCCGCGCTGGGTGGCGCCTCCCGGCACCTCGCTCCACAGGTGCGCGACCGAGCTCGACCTCGGCCCGCCCGAGGCCTACGGGTGGCTGGCGGCCAATGCGCGCCGGTTCGGCTTCCTGCAGCGATATGCGTGGGAGGCGTGGCACTACGGCTACGTCGACGGTCCGGCGCCGTGCTCGCCCGCGGCTGAGGACCTGTCCGGCGCCGGCGGCGCCGGCGCGAGGGCCGGGACGGGTGACCGCACGACACCGACGAGCCTGCCGGCGTTCGTGCCGGCGCGGTTCCGGGCGCCGCTCGCCGAGGCAGCGGGGCGCTGGAACGTCTCCGCGGCGCTGCTGGCCGCGCAGCTGCTGGCGGAGTCGAACTTCAACCCGTTCGCCGTCTCGCCGGCCGGCGCCGCCGGGATCGCCCAGTTCATGCCCGGCACGGCCGCGCTGTACGGGCTCGACGACCCGTTCGACGCGTCCGCCGCGATCGACGCCCAGGCGCACCTGATGTCCGACCTGCTGCGCCAGTTCGGCGCCCCGGCGCTCGCGCTCGCCGCCTACAACGCCGGCCCGGCCCCGGTCGCCGCCTGCGACTGCGTCCCCGGGATCCCCGAGACCCAGGCCTACGTCGCCCGCATCCTCGGGCTGCTCGACGGCGCCGGCGCGATCGCCGCCGCGCCGGCGCTGGAGGTGCGCCTGGTCGACTGAGGCACCGCGCCCGTCGCCGGACGACGCCGTCGACCGGTGGGGCTAGGCTGCCGCCGGTGAGCGCGGAGAACGTCGCGATCGTGCGGGGCATATTCGAGACCGGCGACGTGGAGAGCAAGGAGGCGCTGCTCGCCGCGCTGCCGGCGGCGATCGCGGCGGTCTTCGACCCCGACGCCGAGTGGATCGAGGCCCCCGAGCGGGTCGACGCCAAGACCTACCGCGGGCACGATGGGATCCGCCGCTCGTTTGAGCAGTGGCTGGCGCATTGGGGCGAGTACCGGCTCGAGGCGGAGCGGTTCGAGGACCACGGCGACCAGGTGTTCGTCGTCGCACGCGAGTACGCCGAGGGTCAGGGCAGCGGCGCCTCGACCGAGGCGACGATCTACGCGGTGCTCACCTTCCGCGACTCGAAGGTGATCCGCTATCGCGAGTTCTACGACGAGGGGGCGGCGCGGGCGACGATCGGCTGAGCGCGGTTCTCAGCGTCCGCCAGGAAAGAGGGAGCCGATCCTGCGACCGGCTCCCTCGTTGCGCTTCGTGGGGCCCGCAGGACGGGCCCTGTCGCCTTTACGGCCCGGTGTTCGTGGTCACCACCGTCGGGGTGCGCGACGGTGCGTTGTTCGGGAACAGGGCCAGGATGCCGGGGTCGTCGCCCGGAGCCGCGGACCCGGTCGAGACCTCGATCGGGTCGGCCCCGTTGCAGGCGCCGCCGTCCCAGAAGCCGCGGCAGACGAGCGGGTCGATGTCGAGCGCCGGATCGGTCGCATTGAGCTGCGCCGTGTAGATGCCGGTGCTCGGGTCGACGTCGCCCGCGGTGTCGCAGAACTGGCCCGGGACGTCGCCTGTGAACGTGCCGGTGCAGGCGGTCACCTGGTAGGCGAGCTTCGCGTTGTTGTTGTTCAGGCCGAGGTCCTCGGCGCTGACCACGAGCCCGACGAGGTTCGAGTTGTAGTTCGAGTAGTCGGCGAAGTAAGTCGCCGTGCAATCGTCGAGCGCGTTCGGGAGCGCGAGGTTGAACACGCAGACCTCGCCACCCGCAACCGGCGCCTTGACGATCAGGTAGTCGGCCGGGATGCCCTCGTCGTCGCCGGCGTACACGCCGTCGGCGCGGCGGTCGACGAGCACGTCGACCTCGAGCGTCTCGGTCGTGTTGTGGACACCGGCGCTCTGGACTCCGAACTCGACGGGGTCTCCCGGCGCGTCCGGATCGGCGAGGAAGTCGAGCCAGCTGATCCCGGCGAACTCGTCGGTGCCGGTCGGCACGCCCTCGGCAACGCCGTCCCTTGCGTCTTCGCCAGTGAACGAGCGGGCGCCGACCGCGACGAGGTCCTCCTCGCCGTGGCTCTCGAGCCCGTCGACGCCGCCGAGCAGGTACAGGTCGCCGTACGCCCGGCCGGCGGCCGCGCTCGACGTCATCCGCATCGTGTCGGAGCCGCCGGTGAGGTCGAGCGCCGACTCCGAGAGCCCGTTCGCGGATGCCGCCAGCGGGGCGACGTGCCAGGGAACGTGCATGCGGTCGTCGTTACCCGCGCCGGACTGGTCGATGACCACGTTGCCATCGACGTTCGGGTGGAAGTAGTACCAGCCGAACTCCTGCTCGAACTCCTCGATCGCCGAGGTGTCCAGCTTCAGGCGCACCCACACCTTCTGCGTCGAGTGGGGCGAGAGGCTGAAGTTGCGCGAGCTCGCGTACGCGCTGCCGTTGGTGGAGAGCTCGACTCGCGCCGGGGTCGAACCGAAGTCCGAGTAGCGCGGGCCGCCACCGCTCACCGAGTAGCCGTGCGGGATGTTGTCCATGTTGCGGACCTTGAACGTCTGCACCTCGTTCGTCGGTTCGGACTCGACGTCGAGGCCGTAGGACAGGCTTCCCGGCTCGGCGACCGAGGCCGCGCCCGCCGAGGCCGCCGCACGCACCCGTCCGGCGCCCTGGACCGTCGCCGACACGGGCGAGCCGAGCAGGTTGTCCTTCAGGTTCTGGGTCGCGTGGTTCATGATCGCGGCCTTGATCAGGTCCGGCGACCAGTTCGGGTGCAGCTGGCGCAGCAACGTCGCCACGCCTGAGATGTGCGGCGCCGCCATCGACGTTCCGGAGAGCTTGGTCCCCAGGTCGCCGGTGCCCGCATCGGTCGACTGGATGTCGAACCCGGGCGCGCTGACGTCCGGCTTCAGGTCGCTGGTGACCCGCGCCGGGCCCTCCGACGTGAAGTCGGTCATCGCGTCGGTGTAGGCCGGGATCACCGTGGTCGCGTCGTTGAGCGTCGCGTTCACCGTGCCCGTGTTGTACGGGGGCGGCGAGGGGCTGAGCTCGTCGAGGATCGCGTAGCCGTCGTTGGCGGTGATCATCACCGCCGGGATCGTGATGTTCTCGCCGCCCGAGGCGAGCGCGCTCGGAGCGCCGCCGAAGAGCGAGATCATGATCACGGCCTGCGCGCCCGCGTTCTGGGCGTGGAAGACCTTCTCCGAGCCACCGCAGTCGCCCTCGCCGGTGGAGCCCTTGAACACGAGCACCGTCTCGCCGGCCAGCGATCCGCCGGGCAGCGGGTCGCAGAACTGCGCGTCCGCCGGGGTCTCGTTGCCCGGGTTGGCCGGCGGGTCGAGCTCGCGGCCGTCGAAGAGGTCGTCGGTGAGCCCGCCGGCGGGCAGGTCGGCGCCCCAGTCCTGCTGGACCATGATCCCGTCGTCGGGGAGGTCGATCGCCGGGCTGTTGACGCTGATCGTCTGGGCGTTGAACTGGTCGATCGACGCTGCCACCGAGAGCACGCCGCGCGCGGTGGCGGGCGTGCCGACGATGTAGGCGGAGCCGCCGACCGGCTGGTTGCCCGAGTTGCCCGCGGAGGCGACGAACACCGTGCCGAGGTCGACGACCCGCTGGGCCGCGCGCGCCTCGACCGAGTTCAGCGTCCCGTAGTCGACGCCGCCGGAGAAGGAGAGCACGTCGGCCGCGTCGGAGATGTCGCCGTCGTCGTTCGGATCCATCGCTCGCTCGTAGCCGGCGACGAGCACGTCCTCGGTGGAGTTGCCCTCGTCCCAGACCTTGATCGCGAGCAGCTTCGCCTGCGGGGCGACGCCCTTGCCGATCTCTCCCGGGACGCCGATCCCGGCGATCGTGCCGGAGGTATGCGAGCCGTGGTCGTCGTCGGCGCCGTCGAGCGGGTCGGGGTCCGGCCGCGGGATGTCGTTGGTCGGGTCCTCGTTTGCGCCCCCGTCGACGACGTCGTAGTTGGAGCCGACGAAGTCGTAGCCGCCGATCACCTTCCTGGTCGGGAAGGTGCCGGGCTCGATGAAGTTCGGGTCGTTGGCCTCGTAGGCGGCTACCGTCCCGGGGCCGCCGAAGTTCGCGTGCGTGTAGTCGATCCCGGTGTCGACGTCGGCGACCGTCATCCCGTTGCCGCGGGCGCCGAAGTCGCGCCAGACGCGGGTCGCGCCGATGAACGGAACGCTGGTCTCGTTCAGCCTCTCGACCACCGACACCGGCTGCACCGAGCGCACGTCGTCACGGGCGGCGAGCGCGGAGACGGCGTCCGGGGAGAGGTTCGCGGAGAAGCCGTCGATCAGCGTGTCGTAGCGGAACATCACGTCGCCGCCGAGCGAGCGCGTCGCCGCGATCGCGCCCTCCTGGCTCTGGCGCGCCGCGGCGGCCGCATCGCGCTGCTGACGGCCGGAGAGCGATCCCTCGGCCTTCGTCTCTTCGGCGACCGAGGGGCCGTCGACGACGACGAAGTAGCGGTTGAGGTTGTCCTGGGCCCGCAGCACCGCGGGCTCGAAGCCGTCGGGCAGCCCGGAGGGCGCACGGAGGGCGTCGAACGAGCCTCCCGAGCCGGAGTCGGCGGCCCCGATCGCGATCCCTCCGACGAGAAGGCTCGACGTGACTGCAACGAGGGCGAACAGCGACCGACGGCTCATGTACCTCTCCTTGAAAACTCGATGAGACCCCACCACCTGCGCGCCCAACAATATCCCTCACAGCTTGCTCGTGCATCGCTCACACGGGCGGCAGGCCCGGGGGCGCGTGGCGGGGGCGTTACCCTGCCTTCGATGGCGCCGCTGACGATCTCGGGCATCGACGAACTGCGGGAGCTGATCGGCAAGCCGATCGGCCCCAGCGACTGGGTCGAGGTCACCCAGGCCGACATCGACAAGTTCGCCGACGTCTCCCGCGACCACCAGTGGATCCACGTCGACCCCGAGCGCGCGCAGCGCGAGAGCCCCTTCGGGACCACGGTCGCGCACGGCAACCTGACCCTGTCGCTGATCGACGGCTTCCGCGGCCAGCTGATCGCCCAGGAGGGCGTGAAGATGGGGATCAACTACGGCTGGAACAAGGTCCGCTTCCCGGCTCCGGTCCCCGCCGGCGCGAAGGTGCGCGCAACGGCCGAGATCCAGACCGTCGAGGACCTCGGCGAGGGCTGGTACCACGTGGTGACCAAGTTCGTGCTCGAGCGCGACGGCGGCGAGAAGCCCGTCTGCGTCGCCGAGTCGGTCGGCCGCGCCCTCGCCGCCTGAGCGGCCCGGCCTACTTGACCGTGAGCGTGCCCTCCATGCCCGCCTCGCGGTGGCCCGGCACGGAGCAGAAGTACGTGTAGTCGCCCGCCTCGAAGTCGCCGGCGGCGGTCGCCGAGTCGTCGGTGATCACGTCCGTCCGGGCGATCTCGGCGCCGCTCGAGTCCTCGACGACGACGTCGTGGCCGGTCGATGACGGGTTGTCGAACTCGATCGCCACCGAGCCTGCCGGTGCCTCGAGCGTGGACTCCTCGTAGGCGAGCTCGCCGTCGGGATTCGCCGTCAAGGAGACGCTCTCGCCCTGGACGGTGGTCGACGTCTCCCCGGTGGCCTCTGCGCTGGTCGTGGACTCGTCGTCGTCTCCGCCGCAGGCGGCGAGCCCGAGGGCGGCCAGGACGAGAACGGTGAGCACGACTGCAAGCTTCTTCATCGGCGCGATCCTTTCTCCGGGGACGGGGCCAACTCTAGTCCAGCGCCTCAACAGCGGCGCATCTTCGGCTCCGCCTCGCTCCGCCTCAGTCCCTCACCGGCCGGTGAACCTGGCCTCGCGGCCCTCGAAGAAGGCCGTCACGCCCTCGCGGAGGTCCTCCGTGGCCATCGAGTCGGCGATCCCGTGGCGCTCGACCTGCAGGTGCTCGGTGAGCGAGTTGTCGAGGCTCTCGCCGATCAGCAGCTTCGCCATCCGCACGTAGTGCGGGGCCTTGGCGGCGAGCTTCTCCGCCTTCGCCCGCGCCTCGTCGAGGAGCTGATCGGGGGGGACGACCTTGGAGACGATCCCGAGCTCGAGCGCCGCCTCGGCCGAGAGCAGGGGGTCGTTGAGCAGCAGCTCGAGCGCCCTCGCGGGACCGACGACCCGGGGCAGGAAGTAGGTCATGCCGCCGTCGGGGGAGGCCCCGATGCGCCCGTAGGCGCAGACGAAGGCGGCGGCCTCGGAGGCGATCCGGATGTCGCACATCAGCGCGAGCGAGAAGCCCGCGCCGGCGGCGACGCCGTTGACCGCCGCGATCACCGGATAGGGGATGCGGCGGAAGTCGACGATCGCCTGGTGGAGCACCTCGGCGCCGCGCCTGACGTTCGCCGGCAGGTCGAGCTCGGGGTCGTCGACGCCGCGCTTGAACCAGTTCACGTCCCCGCCGGACGAGAATGCCCGCTCGCCCGCCCCGGTGACCACCAGCCCGCGCAGCGGCGCCTCGTCGGCGAGCCATCCGGAGGCCACGGTGAGCTCGAAGATCAGCTCCGGGCTCATCGCGTTCATCGACTCGGGGCGGTTCAGGGTCAGGACGCCGATCTCGCCCTCGATCTCGATCGAGAGGGTCGTCAGGTCGGGCGGCGACGGGATCGTGGCGGTGCTCATTGCGGAGAAATCCTCCTCGGGTGCGGGATTTGGCGGCGGCGGCGAACCCTAACCTTTGTCGGGTGACCGAACGGCAAGCCGATTCCATCGACGAGCAGCGCCGCAAGCTGCCCGATCAGCCCGGCGTCTACCTGTTCGCCGACCGGGATGGGAAGGTGATCTACGTCGGCAAGGCGACCTCGATCCGCAAGCGTGTCGCCGGCCACTTCTCGGGCAAGTCGACGCGCGGGATGGAGATGGTCGACCAGGTGGCGTCGATCGACTTCCTGGTCACCGAGACGGAGGCCGAGGCGCTGCTCGCCGAGCAGCAGTTCATCAAGCGCCATCGGCCGCTGTTCAACATCCGCCTGCGCGACGACAAGTCCTATCCGTACATCGGCATCAGCCTCGACGAGGAGTTCCCCCGCGTCTACTTCACTCGCGAGCGCCATCGCTCGGGGCGGATCTACTTCGGCCCCTACTCGTCGGCGAAGCGCGTCCGCGAGACGCTCGACCTGCTCGGGCGCCTGTTCCAGTACCGCACCTGCGAGGGCCCGGAGCCCGGACGGCGCTCGGGGGTGCCCTGCCTCGACTACTACATCAAGCGCTGCGCCGCCCCCTGCGTCGGCTACGTCGACCGCGAGGAGTACCGGCGCGGGATCGATGCGATCGTCGACTTCCTCTCCGGCCGCTATCGCGACGTCGAGCGCGACCTGGAGCGCAAGATGGGGGAGGCCGCGGGGACCGAGGAGTTCGAGCGCGCGGCGGTCTACCGCGACCGGCTGGAGGCGGTGCGGTCGCTGATGGAGCGGCGCAGCGTCGCCGGCGAGGCGCTCGACAACGCCGACCTGGTCGCGGTCGCGGTCGAGGGCCCGGAGGCGAACGCGCAGGTGTTCCAGGTGCGGGACGGGCTGCTCGCCGAGCGCCACGGCTTCTACCTCGCCAACGAGGCGGAGGCCGACGAGGCCGAGGTGACCGAGGAGTTCCTCGCCCAGTACTACTCCGCCGCGCCCTCGGTCCCGCGCCTGGTCGTGCTCGGACCGCAGCTGCGCGAGCGCTCCGACCTGCTCGCCGAGGCGCTCTCGGCCCGTCGCGGCGGCCCGGTCGAGGTCCGGGTCTCCGAGCGGGGCTCGAAGCGACGCCTGCGCGAGCTCGCGGAGCGCAACGCCGTGCTTGCCCTGGCCCAGGACAAGCTGCGTCAGGAGCGGCAGCGCACGCAGCGCGTGGACGCCCTCTCGGCCCTCCAGGACACGCTCGGCCTCGAGTCGCTGCCGGTGCGGATCGAGGGCTTCGACATCTCCAACATCGGCGCCGAGCACACGGTCGCCTCGATGGTCGTCTTCCGCGGCGGCGCTCCGCTCAAGGCCGACTACCGGCGGTTCCGCATCCGCGGCGATCGCACCGGCGGCCCCGACGACTTCGCCTCGATGGAGGAGGTCCTCGCCCGCCGGGTGTCGCAGCTGCTCGAGCAGTCAGACCGCTCGCCGCACGACGACAAGCGCGACGAGAGCTTCGCCTCGGTCCCCGACCTGATCGTGATCGACGGCGGCAAGGGCCAGCTCTCGGCCGGGATGCGCGCGCTCGCGCCGCTGGTCGAGCGCGGGACCGCGGTGATCGGGCTCGCGAAGCGGCTCGAGCAGGTCTTCGTCCCGGGCCGCTCGGAGCCGCTCGAGGTCGCCTCCGACTCCGAAGCCCTGCGGCTGCTGCAGCGGGTCCGCGACGAGGCCCACCGGTTCGCGCTCGACCACCACCGCAGCAGGCGCAGCAAGGCGATGACCGGCTCGCTGCTCGACGAGCTGCGCGGCGTCGGGCCGATCCGCAAGCGGGCCCTGCTCGAGCACTTCGGATCGCCCGAGCGGCTCGTCGCCGCCAGTCGCGAGGAGCTCGAGGCCGTCCCCGGGATCCCGGGCAAGCTCGCCCGCGACATCCACCGCCAGCTCAACAAGGCGGGCTAGCCATCGCGACGGGGGAGCAGAGCCTGTTCGGACAGCCGGTCGAGCTCTACGTGATCACCGGCTACTCCGGCGCGGGCAAGTCGGAGGCGATCGCGGCCTTCGAGGACTCGGGCTTCTTCTGCGTCGACAACCTCCCCCCGCGGCTGATCGCCTCGCTCGGCGAGCTCTTCGTCCACGCCGGCAGCGGGGTGCGCCGCGCCGCTGTGGTCACCGACGTCCGCGGCGGCGACTACTTCGACGACCTGCTGGCGGTGCTCGGCGAGCTCACCGAGGCGGAGCTGCAGCCGACCGTCCTCTTCCTCGAGGCCGACGAGGAGACGCTCGTCGACCGCTTCAAGGAGACCCGCCGGCGCCATCCGCTGGCCCCGAACGGACGGGTCCTCGAGGGCATCCGGGCCGAGCGCGAGGTGCTCGGCCCGCTGCGCGAGCGCGCCGACGTGGTCATGGACACGACCGGCCTCACCGGGGCGATGCTGCGCCGCCGGGTGACCACCGACCTGCTGGAGCCGGGGTCGGACTCGCGCCTCGCGCTGACGCTGCTCACCTTCGGGTTCAAGAACGGGCCGCCGCGCGACGCCGACCTCGTCTTCGACGTCCGCTTCCTCCCCAACCCGCACTACCGCGAGGACCTGCGGCCGCTGACCGGCAAGCGACCCGGCCGTGGTCGAGCACGTCGAGGCGGGCGAGCTCGCGAGCGAGTACTACCGCCGCCTGCTGCCGCTGCTCGACTTCCTGCTCCCGGCCTACATCGCCGAGGGCAAGACCCACCTGACGATCGCGATCGGCTGCACCGGCGGGCGCCACCGCTCGGTCACGGTCGCCGACCGGATCGCCCGCCACCTCGCCTCGCGCGACGACATCTCACCTCGGGTGGTGCATCGGGACGTGGAGCTGGCCTGAGGCGGGCGC
Source organism: uncultured Solirubrobacterales bacterium (assembly GCA_963842795.1). Classification (GTDB taxonomy): domain Bacteria; phylum Actinomycetota; class Thermoleophilia; order Solirubrobacterales; family 70-9; genus WHSW01. The sequence goes on from CAWJHV010000030.1 coordinate 19,941, forward strand.
CTGGTGCGGTGCCCCGGGGCGTGCGCCGGGGGTGCGGGGCCGGGTTTGGCAGTGAGGGAGGGGCCGGGCGTCCGGCGAGGGTCCCGGGGGCGAGGGCTCGGGCCGCCGATTGGTGAATTGACCACCGCATAGGGGGGTCAAGTGCGCAATCCCCGTCGCTCGCGGCGCCTTCCCTCAGCGCCCCCCGCCGTTCGCCAGCGTCGCCAGGTACGCGTCGTGCATGGCGACCGCCTGGTGGGACAGCGTGAACGCGGCGCCGACGCGGCTGCGGGCGGCGCTTCCCATCCGCTCGCGGGTCGTCGCCGGCTGGGCGGCGCACCAGGCAATCGCGTCGGCGAGCGCGCGCGGGTCCTCGGGCTCGATCAGCAGCCCGGTCCCGCCGGCGATCTGCTCGGCGATTCCGTCCCGGCGGGTGCCGACGACGGGCAGGCCGCTGGCCATCGCCTCGAGCATCGAGATCGGGAACGGATCCGCGCGGGACGGGAGCACGAAGGCGTCCCACCGGGCGAGGCGCTCGAACACCTCCGGGATCCGGGGGATGTGGTGGATGCCGACGGTGCGCGCGCGGGCGAGCAACTCGTGCGCCCACTCGCGCTGGACCGCGTCGTGGGCGGCGCCGACCATCTCGAAGCGGAAGGCCTCGCGCTCGCGGTCGAGCAGCAGGGTGGCGGCGTCGACGAACACGTCGCTGCCCTTGCGGGGCGAGACCACGGCGACCGTGCCGACCGTGAACGGGCGCGGCGCGTCGCGGATCGCCGCCGGCTCGGCCGGCATCGGGGTCGCCTCGTAGACGATCCGGGGCCGGTGGCCGCGCCAGGCGAGACGGGCAGCGCACGGAGCCGAGACTGCGAGCACCTGGTCGAGCCGCCGCCATGCGGCGCGGCGCAGGAGCCGGCCGCGAAGGTCCAGGGGCAGCATCTCGTGCACGTGGAGCACGGTCGGGATGCCCTCGCGGCGGGCGACGAGCGCCTCGGCCATGGTCAGGATCGAGTTCGCGTGCACAAGGGCCGGGCGTCGCGCGCGCAGGAAGGCGCGGTAGCGGCGCAGGTACCCGGGCGCGGCGGCCAGGCGCCGGCCCGGTCCCGGCGGCATCCGCCAGCGCGCGGACGCTGTACTCGATCGTCCGCGGGGCGCCGTCGACGTCCCAGCCCCGGGCCGCGAGCTCGTCGTACAGCTCGCTCGGCCGCGGGGCCCAGAAGCTGAACTCCCAGCCGCGCTCGGCGAGCAGCGGGACGATCCGCTCGACCGACCGCGTCGCCCCGCCGAGATGCGGCTCGTGAAAGCAGACGACGACCCTGGAGCCACTCACTCGGGCGCCAGGCTAGCGCTCGGCGCGGCCGCCCACGCCGGTTCGGGCCGCGGACGCCGCGTCCATACAATCGGCCCGGTGAGCGCGGCGATCTCGGTCACTGGCCTGCACAAGGCCTACGGCGACTTCGAGGCGGTGAGAGGGCTCGACCTCGAGGTCGAGACCGGCGAGGTGTTCGCCTTCCTCGGGCCGAACGGCGCCGGCAAGACGACCACCACCGAGATCCTCGAGGGCTACCGCGACCGCAGCTCCGGGGAGGTGAAGGTGCTCGGCGCGGATCCGGCGAGCGCCGGGCGCGAGTGGCGCGAGCGGATCGGGATCGTGCTCCAGCAGTGCCGGATGCGCCCGGAGCTCACAGTGCGCGAGACGCTCTCGCTCTACGCCGGCTACTACCGGGACCCGCTCGGGATCGAGGAGACGATCGGCACGTCGGCCTCGGGGCGAAGGCCGACGACCGGGCGGGGCGGCTCTCCGGCGGCCAGCTGCGCCGCCTCGACGTCGGCGTCGCCCTGATCGGCGACCCGGACCTGCTCTTCCTCGACGAGCCGACCACCGGCTTCGACCCGTCGGCCCGGCGCCAGGCCTGGGACGTGATCGCCGGCCTCGGCAGGCTCGGCAAGACCGTCTTCCTCACCACCCACTACATGGACGAGGCCCAGCACCTCGCCGACCGCGTGGCGATCATCGCCGGCGGGCGGATCGTCGCCCAGGGGCGCCCGGACGAGCTCGGCGACCGCGAGCGAGCGCCCGACGACGATCAGCTTCCGGCTGCCGAACGGGACGCCGCCCGGCGACCTGCCGGTGCAGGCGCAGCGAGCGCGCCGGGGCCGACGGCGAGCTGGTGATCGAGACGCGGGACGCCGGTCGAGGTCCTCAACCGGCTCACCGGCTGGGCCCTGGAGCGGTCGCTCGACCTCGACGCGCTTCGCGTCCACCGCCCGAGCCTCGAGGACATCTACCTCGAGCTGACCGCGACCGGCGGCGGGCGAGGGCGCGGCCGAGGGGGACGACCGATGAGCGGGCCCGCGCTCGCCCTGCACCAGTTCCGCTACGACCAGAAGTCGTTCTGGCGCAACCCGGGCGCGGTCTTCTTCACCGTCGCGCTGCCGCTGATGTTCCTGTTCATCTTCGAGGAGATCTTCGGCGACGACACGCTCGAGCAGCTCGGCGGCCTGCGGACGACGACCTACTACGTGCCCGGCGATCCTCACCCTGGCGATCGTCTCGGCGACCCTGCAGAGCGTCGCGATCCGGCTCACCGTCGACCGCGAGAACGGGATCCTCAAGCGCGGCCGCGGGACGCCGCTGCCGAGCTGGGTCTTCTTCGCCGGCCGGGTCGGCAACGCGATCGTGATCTCGGTCCTGATGCTGATCGTCGTGCCGGCGATCGGGCGGCTGCTCTACGACGTCGAGATCCCCTGGGAGCACCTGCCCGCGGTGCTCGTCACCCTGGCGATCGGCGCCGCCAGCTTCTGCTGCCTGGGGATCGCGCTCACCGCGGTGATCCCGAGCGAGGAGGCCGCGCCGGCGATCACCAACGTCGCCGTGCTGCCGCTCTACTTCCTCTCGGGCGTCTTCATCCCCGAGACCGAGATCCCCGACGGGCGTGCTCCACTTCGCCGACCTGTTCCCGATCCGCCACTTCTTCGAGGCGTTCTTCGCCGCCTGGGACCCGCTGACCGCCGGCGTCGGGCTTCGAATGGGGCCATCTCGCCGTGGTCGCCGGGTGGGGCGCGCTGGGCCTCGTGCTCGCGATCCGCTTCTTCCGCTGGACGCCGCGGGGCGGTTGAGCGCCCTCGCCTGGATAGATTCCTGGGGGTGATCCATCACGTCTCCGTCGACGTCTCCGACCTGGAGGCCAGTGGGCGCTTCTACGACGCCGTGCTCGGCTCGCTGGGCTGGCGCCGCCATCTCGACGACGAGCGGGTGATCGCCTGGGGCATCGTGCGCCCGGTCTTCTTCGCCCACGCGCGCGGCGACCGAGGGGGCGGGATCGGGCCACGTCTGCTTCGCGGCCAGCGGCCTCTCCGCGGTCAAGGCGGCCTGGGAGGGCGGCGTCGGCGCGCGGGCGGCGCCGACGACGGCGCGCCGGGCCCGCGCCCCGAGTACGGTGGCAACTACTACTCGGCGTACCTGCTCGATCCCGATGGGCACCGGATCGAGATCGCCGTGCAGAACTGACGACCGGGGGAGAACGGATGGCGAAGGTGAAGGTCGCAATCAACGGTTTCGGGCGCATCGGGCGCAACCTCTTCCGCGCCGCCTACGAGGCGGGCTCGGAGCTCGACTTCGTCGCCGTCAACGACATCACCGACGTGCGCACCCTCGCCCACCTGCTCAAGTACGACTCGATCCTGGGGCGCTTCCCGGGCGAGGTCGCCGAGGGCGACGGAGCGCTGGTGGTCGACGGCGAGGAGATCAAGGTGCTCGCCGAGCGCGATCCCGCCGAGCTGCCCTGGGAGGAGCTCGGCGTCGACGTGGTGATCGAGTCGACCGGGCTGTTCACCAAGCGCGAGGACGCGGGCAAGCACCTGGAGGCCGGGGCGAAGAAGGTGATCATCTCGGCCCCGGCGACCGACCCGGACGTCACCGTGGCGCTCGGCGTCAACTTCGACGAGCGACTACGACCCCGAGTCGCACCACATCATCTCCAACGCCTCCTGCACCACCAACTGCCTGGCTCCGGTGGCGAAGGTCCTGCAACGACGTCGATCGGGATCGAGCGCGGGCCTGATGACCACGATCCACGCCTACACCGCCGACCAGCGGCTCCAGGACATGCCGCACAAGGACCTGCGGCGGGCCCGCGCCGCGGCGCTCAACCTGATCCCCGCCTCGACCGGCGCGGCGAAGGCCGTGGGGCTGGTGCTGCCGGAGCTCAACGGGAAGCTGAGCGGGATGGCCGTGCGGGCGCCGGTCGCCACCGGCTCGGTGGTCGACCTCACCTTCCAGGCGTCGCGCGAGACCTCGGTGGAGGAGATCAACGGCGCGATCGCCGAGGCGGCCGACGGCCCCCTCGCCGGGATCCTCGCCTACACCGAGGACCCGATCGTCTCCACCGACATCGTCAAGGACCCGCACTCGTCGATCTTCGACTCGGGGCAGACGATCGTGATCGACGGGACCTTCGTCAAGGTCTTCTCCTGGTACGACAACGAGTGGGGCTACTCGAACCGCTGCGTCGAGCTCGCCGCGAAGGTGCTCGAGCGCGAGCCGGCCGCCGCCTTCGCTTGAACGAGCGCGGGAGCTTTCGCAAGGCGAGCGTTCGGGAGGCCCCGGTGGAGGGTGCCAGGGTGCTCGCGAGGGTCGACTTCAACGTCCCGCTGTCCGGCGACAACGGCGGCCGGGCGGTTGCCGACGACACCCGGATCCGGGCGGCGCTGCCGACGATCGAGCTGCTGCGCGATCGCGGCGCCGCGTTGGTGCTGGTCTCGCACCTGGGCCGACCGGAGGACCGCGAGCCCGAGCTCTCGATGGCGCCCGTCGCGGCCCGGCTGGGCGAGCTGCTCGGCGCCGAGGTCGCGACCGCGCCCGGGGTCGTCGGGGCCGAGGTCGAGGCCGCGGCCGAGGCGCTCGGCGACGGCGAGGTGCTGCTGCTCGAGAACAGCCGCTACGAGCCCGGTGAGACGAAGAACGACCCGGAGCTCGCCGAGGCGCTCGCCCGGCTCGGCGAGGTATACGTCGACGACGCCTTCGGCGCCGCGCACCGGGCGCACGCCACCACCCACGGGGTCGCCGAGCGGCTGCCGGGGTACGCGGGCCTGCTGCTCGAGCGCGAGGTGCGCGAGCTGACCGCGGTCCGCGACGACCCGGCGCGGCCGCTGTGCGTGGTGCTCGGCGGCGCGAAGGTCTCCGACAAGCTCGGCGTGATCAGCCGCTTCCTCGAGACCGCCGACTCGATCCTGATCGGCGGCGCGATGTGCTTCAGCTTCTACCGCGCGCTCGGGACCGCGACGGGCGACTCGCTGGTCGACGACGAGGGCGCCGACCAGGCGGCGAAGCTGCTCGTCCGGGCGCGCGAGTCGGGCTGCGACCTGCGCCTCCCGGTCGACCTCGTGATCGGCGACCGCTTCGACGCCGGCGCCGAGCACCGGGACGTCGACGGGACCGAGGTGCCCGACGGCTGGATGGGGCTGGACGTCGGCCCACGGACGGTCGAGGAGTACTCGCGCGAGATCGAGGCCGCCGGGACGGTGTTCTGGAACGGGCCGATGGGCGCCTTCGAGCTCGAGCCGTTCGCCGCCGGGACCCGCGGGATCGCCGAGGCGGTGGCGCGGGCGCCGGGGTTCACGGTGGTCGGCGGCGGCGACTCGGCCGCCGCGCTCGCCGCGTTCGGCCTCGCCGACGAGGTCGACTGGCTCTCCACCGGCGGCGGGGCGTCGCTGGAGCTGATGGAGGGCAAGGAGCTGCCCGGCGTGGAGGTGCTGCGCGATGCCGAATGAGCGCCTAACGAGCGGCGCATCCCGCTGGTGGCGGCGAACTGGAAGATGCACAAGACGACGGCCGAGACCGCCGACTTCTTCGAGCGCTTCGTCGGCGAGCTCGGGGAGCTCGACGGGGTGGAGGTGGCCGTCGCCCCGCCGTTCACCTCGCTGCCGGTCGCCGTCGACCGCGCCCGGCGCTCGCCGGTCCGGATCGTCGCCCAGAACGTGCACGAGGCCGAGGCCGGGGCGTTCACGGGCGAGATCTCGATCCCGATGCTCGCCGAGCTCGGCGTCGCCGGGGCGATCGTCGGGCACTCCGAGCGCCGCCAGCTGTTCGGCGAGACCGACGAGGCGCTGGCGCGCAAGGTGCCGGCGCTGCTCGGCGCCGAGATGCTGACGATCCTCTGCGTCGGCGAGACCGAGTCCGAGCGCGACGGCGGGCGAGACCGAGGCCGTGCTGCGCCGCCAGCTCGAGGCCGACCTGGCGGACGTGGACGACGCCGCGCTGGAGCGGCTGGTCATCGCCTACGAGCCGATCTGGGCGATCGGCACCGGGCGCACCGCGACCCCCGAGCAGGCCGAGGAGGCGGTCTCGTTCATCCGCGAGCTGATCGGTGCCCGCGACGCCGGCGCCGCGAGCCGGGTCCGGATCCTCTACGGCGGCTCGGTGAAGCGCGAGAACGCCGCGGAGCTCTTCTCGCAGCCGGCGATCGACGGCGGCGCTGGTCGGCGGCGCGTCGCTCGATCCGGGCGACTTCGCCGCGATCTGCGCGGCCGCACGCCCGTGATCCCCGACGGCCCCTCGTCGCCGCCGGTGCCCTCGCTCTGCCTCGTGATCCTCGACGGCTGGGGCCTCGCCGAGGAGGGCCCGGGCAACGCCGTCTCGCTCGCCGAGACGCCGGTGTTCGACGAGCTCTGGGAGCGCTACCCGCACACGACGCTCTCGGCCGGCGGGCGCGACGTCGGGCTCCCCGACGGGCAGATGGGCAACTCCGAGGTCGGCCACATGAACCTCGGCGCCGGCGCGGTCGTCAAGCAGGACCTGGCGCGGATCGACGAGGCGGTCGCCGATGGCTCCTTCTTCGAGAACGAGGTCCTGCTCGCCGCCTGCGCGGCGGCGCGCGACAGCCCGCGCGGGCGCCTGCACCTGATGGGCCTGGTCTCCGACGGCGGCGTGCACTCCGGCTGGACGCACCTCGAGGCGCTGATCGAGCTCGCCGCGCAGGAGGGCGTGCCCGACCTGGTCGTGCACGCGTTCACCGACGGGCGCGACACGCTGCCGACGTCGGCCCCGGCTACGTCGAGGAGCTCGAGCGCTGGCTGCGCCACGCGGGCCGGATCGGGACCGTGAGCGGCCGCTACTACGCCATGGACCGCGACAAGCGCTGGGAGCGGACGAAGCTCGCCTACGACGCGATCGTCCACGCCGAGGGCCGCCGCGCGGCGAGCGCCGCGGAGGCCGTCGCGGACGGCGCTACGAGCCGGCGAGACCGACGAGTTCATCCGCCCGACGGTGATCGGCGACTACGACGGGGCCGCGGACGGCGACGTCGCCATCCACTTCAACTTCCGCCCCGACCGCGCGCGCCAGCTGGTGATGGCGCTCGGCGACCCTGACTTCGACGAGTTCGAGCGCGGCGACGCGCCGGAGATCGAGCTCACGACGCTGACCTCCTATCGCGACGAGTGGGACTACCCGGTCGCATTCCCGCCCGCGCGAGCCGGCGACGACGCTCGCCGAGGTGCTCGCCGAGGCCGGCGACCGCCAGCTGCACGTCGCCGAGACCGAGAAGTACGCGCACGTGACCTACTTCTTCAACGGCGGCCGCGAGCGCGAGTGGGAGGGCGAGGAGCGCCGCCTGGTCGACTCGCCGCGCGACGTCGCCACCTACGACGAGCGGCCCGAGATGAGCGCGCGAGGCGGCGGCGCGCGAGTTCTGCGAGCGCTGGTCGGGCGACGGCTACCGGTTCGGGATCATCAACTTCGCCAACCCGGACATGGTCGGGCACACCGGCAGCATCCCGGCCGCGGTGAGCGCGATCGAGGCGGTCGACGCCTGCCTCGGCGAGGTCGTCGCGCGCCGTCCACGAGTCGGGCGGCGCCTGCATCGTCACCGCCGACCACGGCAACGCCGAGCAGATGCTCGAGCCCGACGGCTCGCCGAACACCGCCCACTCGCTCAACCCGGTGCCGCTCGTGGTCACCGTGGCGGGGCTCGAGC
>CAWJHV010000031.1:0-15247 GCA_963842795.1 uncultured Solirubrobacterales bacterium
GCGAACGCTCGACCGGCTCGGGCTCGGGTTCGACAGCTAGGCGCGCCCCGCGGTCAGACCCCCGAGAGCGCGACCGCGCTGACGTGGACCTGGCTGAAGTTGATGCCGTTGTTGTCGCCCGGCGGGTTGATCTGATTGCACTCGACCCCGAAGAAGTTCACGCCGGGGCCGAGGGGATCGGTCACCGCCGTGAGCGCGGCGTGCTCCCGGCCGCCCTGGCCGTCGTTGGCGAGTACGTTCACCGTCGAGTTCGGCACGTGTCCCGGGCTCGTCGCGACGATGCACTCGCCGTTGGCGCCCGTGCCCAGCCCGGAGTTGTCCTGCTGCCCCTGCACGGTCGCGGTCACCAGGACGCGTGACGCGGCCGGAAGGTCGATCCCCACCGCCCCACACGCTACGAAGGTGAGGTCCTCGGGATCGCAGGAGCCGTTGCCGGACCACCGCCCGAGCCCACCGAGCGTGGCCTGCGGGACGGGCGAGAGCGACGACTCGGCGATGTCGGCGCCCGTGAGCGAATCGTCGGCGATGTCGCCACCGACGAGCGTCTCGTTCTTGACCTCCGGGCTCGTGACCGACGCCGTCGCGAGGTCAGGCGCGCCGACCGTTGCGTTGAGGATGTCCGGCGATCTCACCTCGCCGTTGGTGATGTCGTCGCTGAACACCGTGTTCTGTCCGTCGAGTGCGACGGCGGTGCCGCTGATGGCGAAGAAGAGCGCCAACAGCCCGTAGACGTTGCGACGCAAGTGATCGCGGATGCGCTTGCTCATGCCGATCCTCCCTTGGCTCGAACGCGTGGGTGCGACGGATTCTCCCGCCTGCGCCAAACTCCCCGCCATGGCGGAGCGGTTCGGGCCGCACCCGGACGACGAACGACGAACGACGAACGACGTCGCGCCCCACCGGCGCGCGCACACCACCGCCGCGGACCTCGAGCGCTACGCCGGCCTCTTCGCGCAGCGCACGAAGGTGATGCGCTCCAGCGCGATGCGGGACCTGATGGAGATCACCGCCCGCCCCGAGGTGATCTCGCTCGCCGGCGGGCTTCCCGACACCTCGACCTTCCCCGCCGAGAGCTTCGCGGCGCAGATGACACGGATCGCGCAGAAGAGCTCCGCCCAGGCGCTTCAGTACGGCCCGACCGAGGGCTTCGCCGAGACCAGGGAGTGCATCCGCGAGGTGATGCGGGCCGAGGGCATGGAGCCGGATCTCGACGACGTGATCGTGACCACCGGCGGCCAGCAGGCGATCGACCTGATCACGAAGACGCTCGTCGACCCCGGGGACGTGGTGATCTGCGAGGGGCCCACCTACCCGGGTGCTGTCCCGGTGTTCTGCTCCTACGAGGCCGAGACGGTCCAGGTGGGGATGGACGCCGACGGGATGCGCGTCGACGAGCTCGAGGCGGTCTGCGACCGGCTCGCGTCCGAGGGCCGGCGGCCGAAGTTCGTCTACTCGGTGCCGACCTTCCAGAACCCCGCCGGGGTGACGATGTCGGCCGAGCGGCGGCGGCGCCTGGTGGCGCTCGCCCGCGAGCGGGAGCTGCTGGTGGTCGAGGACAACCCTTACGGGCTGCTGCGCTACGAGGGCGAGCCGAACGAGCCGCTGTACAAGCTCGACGGCGGCGACTACGTGCTCTACCTCGGCACCTTCTCGAAGATCCTCTCGCCCGGGATCCGGCTCGGCTGGCTCTGCGCCCCGCCGCCGGTGATGGAGAAGGTGGTGCTCGGCAAGCAGGCCGCCGACCTGTGCACCTCGACGCTGACCCAGTACTTCGTCCGCGAGTACTTCGCCGAGGGCCGCTGGCGCGATTACGTCGACGATCTCTGCGAGATCTACCGCAAGCGGCGCGACGCGATGCTCGACGCCCTCGACGCCTACTTCCCCGCGGAGGCGACCTGGTCGCGGCCGGGCGGCGGGCTCTTCTGCTGGGCGACGCTCCCGTCCTTCATCGACACCACCGACCTGCTGGCCAAGGCGCTGCGCGAGAACGTCGCCTTCGTCCCGGGCGCGGCGGCCTACGTCGACGGGCGCGGCGGATCGGCGATGCGGCTCAACTTCTCCGCCTCGGAGCCGGACGAGATCCGCGAGGGCGTGCGCCGGATCGGAGCCGCGATCGACGCCCAGGTCGAGCTGTTCGAATCGATCACGGGAGAGCATGCAATCACCAACGTTCCGCCCAGGTCAGCCGAGGGCTCGGTGGTGCCGTTCCGCCGACCGACACAGTGAAGGTCGCCGTGCTCAAGGGGGGTCGGGGGCTCGAGCGGCAGGTCTCGCTGCGCAGCGGGGCGCGGGTCGAGGACGCGCTCGCGGCGCTGGGCCACGAGCTGGTCTCGATCGACGTCGGCGCGGAGCTCGTCGCGACCCTGAAGGCCGAGCGCCCCGAGGTCGCGTTCATCGCCCTGCACGGCCCCGGCGGCGAGGACGGCACCGTTCAGGAGCTGCTCGAGATCCTCCGGATCCCCTACACCGGCCCGGGGGTGCGCGCCTGCGTGCGCTCGATCGACAAGGTCGCGGCGAAGCACGAGCTGCGCGCCGCCGGCGTGCCGACGCCCGACTGGGCCGCGTTCAACGCGCTCGCCTTTCGCGAGCTCGGCGCCGCCGACGCGCTCGAGGAGATCGAGGCCGGGCTCGGCTTCCCGCTGGTGGTCAAGCCAGCCGCGGGAGGCTCGTCGCTCGGGGTCCGGTTCGCCGCCGGGGCCGGGGAGGTCCCCGAGGCGCTCGTGGCGGCGTTCTCCTACGACGACCGCGTCCTGCTCGAGCGTCACGTCTCGGGACGCGAGCTCGCGGTCTCGCTGATCAACGGGATCGCCCTGCCGGTGGTCGAGGCCCGGCCGCGCGAGGAGGACCGGTTCAGCTACGAGGCCCGGTACGAGATCGGGCGCACGCAGTACGTCTGCCCTGCCGACCTCGGGGCCGCGGAGGGACCGATCCTCGACGCCGCCCTGCGGACCTGGGACGTGCTCGGCTTCGACGGCTTCGGTCGCGTCGACATGATCGTCGGCGAGGACGGCCCACAGGTGCTGGAGGCAAACGCGATCCCGGGGCTCACCGACACCTCACTGCTGCCCATGGCCGCCGAGGCCGCCGGCCTCGGGTTCGAGCGACTGTGCGAGCGGCTGCTCGACCTGGCGCTCGAGCGCTCCCCCGCGGCGGCCTGAGGTCAGTCGACCAGCCGCCGCTCGACCGCCCAGCGACTGAGCTCGTGGCGGTTGGAGAGCTGGAGCTTTCGCAGGACCGCGCTCACGTGCGCCTCGACCGTCTTCGGTGAGATCGAGAGCTCGAGCGCGACCTCCTTGTAGAGGTAACCGCGCGCGATCAGCCGCAGCACCTCGCGCTCACGCGTGGTCAGCTGGTCGAGCTCCGGGTCGGCCTCGGCCTCGGTGATCCGGCCGGCGAAGGCGTCGAGGACGAACCCCGCGAGGCGGGGCGAGAAGACGGCGTCGCCCGCGCGTACGCGGTTGACCGCCTCCGCGAGCTCGGGCCCGGAGATCGTCTTGGTCACGTAGCCGCGGGCGCCGGCGCGGACGACCGCGATCACGTCCTCGGCCGCGTCCGAGACCGAGAGCGCCAGGAACCGCTGCGCCGGGTTCACCGCCGCCGTCCGCCGGATCACCTCGACCCCGCCGCCGCCGGGCATGTGGACGTCGAGCAGGACCACGTCCGGGCGCTCGCTCGCGATCAGGCGCACCGCCTCCTCGACCGAGCCCACGTCGCCGCGGACGTCCACCAAGCCCTCGAGCTCGGCGCGGACACCGCTGCGGAAGATCGCGTGGTCGTCGACGATCACGACGCTGGGCTTCGCGGTGCTCATTCGGATCGCATCTCCATCACCAGCTCGACCTCGGTCCCGGCTCCGGGCGCCGAGTGGATCGCCGCCGTGCCGCCGTTGCGCTCCATCCTGCCGATGATCGACTCCCGCAGGCCGCGCCGATCGGCCGGGACCGCGCCCGGGTCGAAGCCCTCGCCGCGGTCGCGGACGAACACCTGCGCCCGCTCCGCGCCCATCTCCGCATAGACGGCCACGGTGCCGGCGTCGCCGGCGAACTTGGCCGCGTTGGTGAGCGCCTCCCGGGTGGCGGCAACCAGGGCGGCGCCGCGCTCGTCGAGCGGGCGGTCGCCGACCGCGACCACGTCGATCGCCGCGGCGTGGGCGTCCTCGACCTCGGCGGCGACCGCCTCGATGGCCGCCACGAGGCTGTCGCCTCTCCCCGCGGCCGAGCCGTCGAAGAGCCAGGCGCGCAGCTCGCGTTCCTGGCGCCGGGCGAGCGCCGCCACCTCGCGCGGGTCCGAGGCCCGCTTCTGCATCAGGGTCAATGTCTGCAGCACCGAGTCGTGCAGGTGGGCGGCGACCTCGGCCCGCTCCTGGGAGCGGATGCGCTCGGCGCGCTCGTCGGCGAGGTTGCGCCCCAGGCGCCAGAGGAAGGGAGCGAGGATCAGGCTGAGGGCGGCCGCGGCGACGACGATCGCCAGCACGACGTCGCGCGCCTGGCCGAGGACGCCGTTCGCGTACAGGAACAGGAGCGCCGCGCCGAGCACCAGGGCGACGCCGAAGCCGCCCCGGTAGACGTCGGCGAGGCCGCTGGGGGCTCGTCGTTCGGCTTCCGGCTCGGGTGGCGGCGAGGCGGCCGGCGCCTGCTCGGCCCGCTCGCTCGGCGACTCGAGCAGCCGCGACTGGCGCCAGAGGAGCGCCGCGCCGCCGGTGGCGAGGATCAGCGGCCAGACGAGCGCGTCGGACCACCACAGGCCGAGCTCGCGGACGACGAGCAGGCCGGAGAGAGTCAGGAAGCAGACCCCGGCCGCGACCCGCCAGTTGGCCACGGGCACGCGCGCGAACCGCGCCTCGACCGGGTTCACCCGGGCCGGATCGGGTCCGGCGACGCCCGGGTCCATGAAGATCCAGGCGAGCACGTACGCGCCGAGCGCCGCACCCGCGGTCACGATCACGGCGAGCACGAAGCCGATCCGGACCAGGACCGGGTCGAGCCCGAGCCGGCGGGCGAGCCCCGAGCAGACGCCGGCGACGATCGCGTCCCGGCGATCGCGCGTCAGCCGTGGGCGGGGCGAGGTGGTGGTGGCCGGCCGTGCCAGCTCAGCGCTCCCGATCGACGTCGATGCCGCTGACGAGCAGAATCGCCCCGATCACCGCCGCGACGATCGCCCCGACGATGCCGAGGCTGAGCGAGAGGACGTCCTCCTGATCGGCGAGCAGGAGGACGCCCATCGCGATCACGCCGAGTCCGGCGGTGAGCGAGACCCGGTCGAGGCCGCGGTTCACTTCCGCTTCCCCTCCTGCCGTTCGCCGCTGCCGCGCTCGCCGTTGCCGCCATCGCCGCCGCCGGAGCCCGCGTCCGCGGGCGGAGCCGAAGGCGCCGTGCACGCCGCCTGCAGATCAGCCGACATCTGGTCGCGCTCCGAGTCGTCGCCGAAGCGGAAGTGGTCGCGGTCGTCGAGGTCGAGGTCGGCGTCGTCGGCGTTGATCACGCGCAGCTCGCCGAGGTCCACCTCGCCGGTGAGGTCGAGGCGCGGAGTCGCGATCGAGCCGTCGTTCGCCTGGCTGTGCACGTCGATGCCGTCCGAGTCGTCACCGGCGACCCGCAGGTTCCCGGCGCGGGCGTCGAGGTCCGTAGTCACGCAGACATCGGAGGGGACCGCGACGATTCCTTCGCCGATGCCGAGGTCCATGTTGAGGCCGACGACGGTGTCGTCCTCCCAATCGAGCTGGCGCAGGTCAACCACCAGCCGGCCGATGCCGAGCTCGTAGCCCTCGGGCATCGAGGCGGCCGAGAGCGGCCGGTAGGTGCGCTGGCCGACCCCGTCGCCAAAGGAGACATCGGCCGCGGACACGGCGCCCAGCGGCACCGCGAGCGCCAGCGCCGGGGCGATGAGCCAGCGTGCGCCGCCGCTGAAGGCCGCAAGCGCGAGCAGCGCGCCGATCGCGATCACCACCAGGGCCACGAGCACCCCGTGGCCGGTCGCCGCGGCCCACCCGGCGGCAATCGCCGCGATCGAGAGCCCGATGAAGGCAGCGAAGGCGATCAGGACCGTGCCCAGGACGCCGCCTGAGCCCGAGCGCCCGCGGGCGCGCCGGGCGACCAGGATCGCCCCGGCGGCAAGCAGGCCGACGAACAGGAAGGGGCTCCAGAAGAACCCGTGGCCCCACCCCGGGCCGTCGAACACCCCCCAGCTGAGCGCGATCACCACCAACGCGATACCGGCGCCGATCGCGAGCGCCCGGGAGCGCTGGGCCGGCGGTGGCCCGATCTCCTCGCCCTCGTCCGGCGCGGACGGCACGAACAGGGCGAGGGCGGCGTAGGCGATCACGCCGAGCCCGCCGAAGAAGACCGAGATCGCGAACGCGATCCGGACGATGACCGGGTCGACGTTGAAGTAGCGCCCGAGCCCGCCGGCGACGCCGGCGATCATCCGATCGCGCCGCGATCGCAGCAGCCGCCTCGGCTCCTGGCCAGACGGCCGGTCGGGCGGGGGGTCGCCGGGCGGCAGCTGGGCGGTCGTGTCCTGGTCGGTCATCGTCGTTCCTCCTCGAATCGTTGTCGATGAGGCCAGGGTGCCGCGCGGCGGGCCGCACGTCTATTGGGGATCACCCTGAGTGAGCCCGGACCGTCCCCGGGCGCCGCGGGGAGGGTGCGCCGGTGGTCGGGCGGCGGGTCAGTCGCCGCCGGCGGCGAAGTCCTCGGGGGAGACCTCGTCGAGGAAGTCCTTGAATTTCTCGACGACCTCCTCCTGATCCTCGACCTCGTGCTCGAACTCGATCGAGGACTCGTCGATCACGTCCTCGGCGGCGAAGATCGGCGCCTGGCAGCGAACCGCGAGCGCGATCGCGTCCGAGGGCCGCGAGTCGATCTCGATCTCCGAGCCGTTGACCGAGATCGTGATGGAGGCGTAGAAGGTGTTGTCGCGCAGCTCGGTGACCGAGACCCGCTCGCACTTCGCCTCGAGCTGCTCCAGCAGGTCGTTGAGCAGGTCGTGGGTCATCGGCCGCGGGGTCTGGGCCCCCTGGAGCTTCATCAGGATCGCGGCGGCCTCGGGATGGCCGATCCAGATCGGCAGGAACCGATTCCCGTCGACGGTCTTCAGCAGGACGATCGGCTGCTTGCCGACCATGTCGAAGCTGACGCCGTAGATCTGCATCTGCTGCATGCGCGTGATTTCCCGGCCCTGGGTCGTTTGGCTCGCCTGGAAGCCATTATAGGTCTGGCCGTTCGCGCCACTGGTGCGAGAATCAAGGCGATGTCGCATTGCCGTCAGCAGGGTTTCATCGACGCTCCCCCCGAGCGCGTCTGGGAGCTGATCTCCGACGTCGAGCACCATCCGCAGTGGTGGCCGCGCGTGATCGAGGTCGACGTCGAGGGCGTCGAGCAGGGCGACACCTATCGTCAGCTCACCCGAACGCCGAGGGGAGAGGACGAGATGCAGCTCATGATCGAGAGCCGCGAGGAGCTTCGCAATCTGCGCATCCGCTGCCTCACCACCGGGACCTTCGTCCGCTTCAGGCTCACCGATGCGCAGGGTGGGACCTTCGTCGACGGGGAGATGGGGATGGACCCTCTGGGCCTGTGGGCGCGGATGGTCGACCGGGTCGCCGGGCGTCGTTACTTCACGACTTGGCTGCGGTCGACGATGGACGCCCTGGGAGAGGTCGCCGCCGCGCGCACACCGGGCGGGCGAGGTTGAGTGGGCGATCGTGGACTCGAACCACGGACCTCGTCCTTATCAGAGACGCGCTCTAACCAACTGAGCTAATCGCCCGCGCTGGTCGGGCATTCTAGGAGACCTCGGATGCCGCGACGACCCGACATGCCCGCGCTCGACCGGGGCGACCTCGACCTCGACCCGATCGCCCAGTTCCAGGTCTGGTTCGCGCTGGCGGAACGCGAGGTGCCGCTGCCGGAGGCGATGACCCTGGCGACCGTCGATGCGAGCGCCGCGCCCGACGCCCGCATGGTCCTGCTCAAGGGAGTCGACGCCGCCGGCTTTCGCTTCTTCACCAACCACGAGTCGTCGAAGGGCATGCAGCTCGCCGCGTCGGGGCTCGCCGCGCTGGTCGTCTACTGGCGCGAGCTCGACCGGCAGGTGCGCGTCCGCGGTCCGGTCGAGCGCCTCGGCGACGAGGAGTCCGATGCCTACTTCGCGAGCCGCCCTCGTGACTCCCAGCTCGGGGCCTGGGCTTCGCCCCAGTCACGGCGGCTGGCCTCGCGGACCGAGCTCGACCGGCATCTGGACGAGGCCGAGGCGCGTTTCGGCGAGGGCGTGGTCCCGCGGCCGCCGACCTGGGGCGGGTATCTCGTCGTCCCCGAGCAGATCGAGTTCTGGCAGGGACGGGTCGGTCGCCTGCACGACCGCTTCCGCTACAGCCGCGAGCCGTCGGGATGGCGGATCGAGCGCCTGGCGCCGTGAGGCGCTGACGAGCTAGGCGCGGCCTAGGCGCGGCCGATGCCGCGGGCGAACTCGAGCAGCTCGTCGATGTCCTCGAAGTGCAGCTCGGCCCGCAGCCCCTTCTTCGACCCGCGGACTCTGACCCCGTGGCCGAAGGCCTCCTCGAGCGCCTCCTCGGCGCGCAGCATCGCCGCCTGTTGATCCGGATGGGGGACGGCCTTCGGCGTCGGGGTCGCCTCCGCGGCCTTGGCGCGACGCTCGGTCTCGCGCACCGACCAGCCCGCGGCGACCGCGTCGCGGGCCAGCCGGCGCCGGACCTCGTTGCCCTTGGCGATCAGGATCGCGCGCCCGTGTCCCTCGCTGAGCGCGCCCTCGCTGAGCAGATCGAGCACGTCGTCGGGGAGATCCAGCAGGCGGATCAGGTTCGAGATCGCGGGCCGGGTGCGCCCGAGGCGGCCGGCGAGCTCCTCCTTCGACAGCCCCAGCTCCTCGACGAGAGTGGCGCAGGCGCGAGCCTCGTCGACCGGGTTGAGGTCCTCGCGGGCCACGTTCTCGATCAGCGCCGTCTGCATCCGCTCGGCCGCGTCCTCGTCGCGGACGATCGCGGGCACCGTCTCCAGCCCCGCCTCGCGCGCGGCGCGCCAGCGGCGCTCGCCGGCGATCAGCTCGTAGCGACCGTCCTGCAGCGGGCGCACGAGCAGCGGCTGGACGACGCCCGCCTCGGCGATCGAGCGCGCCAGGGCCGTAAGGGTCTCCTCGTCGAACGTTCGGCGCGGCTGGTCGGGGTTCGGGCGGATCACCGCGAGCGGGATCTCGCGGTACGACGGCTCGCCGATCCCCGTCTCCGGCAGGATCGCCGCCAGGCCGCGGCCGATGCCTCGGGTCTCGCTCACGGAAGGCTCCTCACGCCGCCATCGCCCCGTCGCCGGCTTCGCGGGCGGCGAGCTCCAGCGCCAGCGACCGGTAGGCCTCGGCCCCGCGCGAGGTCGGGGCGTGGGCGATGATCGGCAATCCGTGGCTCGGGGCCTCGGCGAGACGGACGCTTCTCGGGATCACCGTATCGAACACCTGTTCGCCTAGATGCTGGCGCAGCTCCGCCTCCACATCCTGGGCGAGGCGGGTCCGCTCGTCGTGCATGGTGATCAGCACGCCGGTCAGAATCAGGGCCGGGTTGAGCCCTCGCCGGACCAGGTCGAGGGTCTCGAGGAACTGGACGAGCCCCTCGAGCGCCAGATACTCGGCCTGAACCGGGACGATCACGCGGTCGGCGGCGGCGAGCGCGTTGACCGTCAGCGGGCCGAGCGAGGGCGGGCAGTCGAGCAGGGTGAGCGCGAAGCGCTCCCGCACGGGCCCGAGGCCGTCGCGGAGGCGGCGCTCGTAACCCTCGATCCGGGGCAGCTCGACCGAGGCGCCGGCGAGCTCGCGGTTCGCGGGCACGATCCAGAGGTTGTCGGGGCCGGCTGGGCGGGCGGCGACCGCGACCGATGAATCGCCGGTGAGGCAGGAGTAGGACGAGGGCGCCTCGTCGCGGGGGAGCCCAAGCGCAACCGTTGCGTTGCACTGCGGATCGAGGTCCACGAGCAGAACCTGCCGCCCCTCGGCCGCGAGGCACGCGGCGAGGTTGACCGCGGTGGTCGTCTTGCCGACCCCGCCCTTCTGGTTCGCGAGCGCGTATACGGCTCCCATCGCCTCGACCTTAGACCCAGCGGGGGCGGCTGAACCGCGCGCGCTGCTCAGGTTCCCGCTCCGAGCGGCCGCTTCTTCGCCATCCCGGGCCGCCGGGGCAGGCCGGCAGGGGTCGGACCGACCTTGCGCACCAGATGGAGATGGCGGTGCTCGAAGCCCGCCTCCGCGCCGACCGCCCGTACCTCCGCGGGCGCCATCGCCAGCTGCTCGCGGGCGCGCTCGAGCTCGGCCTCCTCCTCGGGATCGCGGCGGCCCTTCCAGGCGACGAGGGCCCCGCCCTCGCCCAGCAGGGGCGAGGCGAGCTCGGCCAGGGTCGCGAGGCGCCCGACGGCCCTCGCCGTGACCACCCCGTAGGCCTCGCGCCCTCCGGCCGGTTCGGGCTGCGCTGCCCAGGTCTCCGCACGGTCATGGATCGCGCGCGCGTTGGCGAGCTGCGCGGCCGCGATCGCCCGCTCGATGAACTCGGACTTCCGCGCCACCGACTCGATCAGGTCGACGCGGGTCGCGGGCAGGGCCGCGGCGAGGACGAGGCCCGGAAACCCGGCGCCGGAGCCGACATCGGCGAGCGCCGACGGCGATCCGACGAGCTCGAGGCCGGTGAGCGAGTCGCGGACGTGCACCCGCCAGGCGTCGTCGGGGTCGCGGATCGAGCTCAGCGACGCGGGGTCGGCCGCGAGCAGCTCGAGCACGGGGTCGAGCCGGCGGCGGAGGTCGCTCAATCGCCGATCAGCGGCGCGACGATCACGCAGCGCTCGGGCTCCTCGCCCTCGCTGAAGGTCTCGAGGCCCGCCCGGTCCTTGAGCCGGTCATGGACGATCTTGCGCTCCGTCGGTGTCATCGGCTCGAGCTCGATCTCCTTGCCGCTCTCGAGCGCCCGGTCGGCGGCGCGGTCGGCCTGGCGCTCGACCGTCTCGCGGCGGCGCTCGCGATAGCCGGCGGCGTCGACCGAGACCCGCTTGCGCTCGCCGCGGCCGCGGAAGGCGACCCGGTAGCAGAGCAGCTGGACCGCGTCGATCGTCTGGCCGCGGCGGCCGATCAGCAACCCGAGCTCGTCGCCCTCGACCCGGGCGGCGATCTCGTCGGAGCGCTCGTCGACCACGACCTCGGCGTCGAGGTCGAGCGCGTCGACGATCTCGGCGAGCAGGGCCTCGACGCGGTCGGCCGGTTCGTCGGGGAGTGCCTCGACGCTCATTTGCGCTTCTTCTTCTTCTGCCGCGGGGGCGGGGGCGGGGGCTTCGCCGCCTCGATCTCCTCCGGTGTCGGCGGGGTCGGCATCGGCATGATCCGCTGCACGACCACCTGCTGGCCGAGGCTCCAGAGGTTGGTCGTGATCCAGTAGACGGCGAGTCCCGCGGGCTGACTGGCGATGATCGGCGCGAACAGCAGCGGCAGGGCGAGGAAGATGTAGCGCTGCGGCCCCGAGGTCGTCTGCGTGGTCGCGGTCGTGTACAGGAACGTGAGCACCGTGGTGCTGATGAAGAGGATGATCAGGACCCACTTCTCGGCGCCCTCCGGCGCCTCGAGGATGTTGGAGACGCCGAGGAAGTTGACCGCGTCCCCGCTCGAGAGCACGTCCTCGCTGAAGGCGTCGCCCCGCAGCAGCGAGTAGACCGCGATGAAGAACGGGATCTGGAGCAGGAACGGAAAGCAGGAGGCGAGCGGGTTGACGCCGTGGCGCTTGTAGAGCGCGAGCATCTCGCGCTGCTGGCGCTCGCGGTCGTCCTTGTACTTCGCCTGCAGCGCCTTGAGCTCCGGGGCGACCAGCTGCATGCGGCGCATCGAGCGGATCCCGGTCAGCGAGAGCGGCAGGGTGAACAGGCGGACGGTGAGGGTCAGGGCGACGATCGCCCACCCCCAGCTCAGCCCGACCGTCTCGGCGAAGAACTTGATGATCGCCTCCGCGAGGTCGACGAACGGCTGGAAGATGACCAGGACCGCGAGCACGCTCATGCGTGAGCTCCGGTCTCAGGGCGGGTGGGCGCGTGCTCGTGCGGCCGGGCGCGGAACAGGCGACGGTCTGCGAGCTCGTCGACGCCGCCTTGGCTCCACGGGTTACAGCGCACGACCCTCCATACGGCGAGGACCGTTCCCCTGATCACTCCGAGCTCGCGCACCGCCTGGACCGCGTAGCTCGAGCAGCTCGGGTAGTAGCGGCATCGCGGCTTCAGATTGGGCGAGATCGCCCAGCGGTAGGCGTGGATGGGGAGCAGGAACGCCTCGCGCAGGAGGCGCGCCAGGGTGCCGGCCGCGGTTCGGGAGCGTTTCACGTGTTACGCCGTCCCGATCCCCGCCTCGGACAGCAATTCGCGCAAAGAGCGGTCGACCCCGGGCGTTCCCTCACGCTCAACCAGACCTCGAACGTCTGGCCGCGCGACGAGCACGTAGTCGTGGTCGGCGGGAAGCCGGCGGCTGAGCGCTGCGAACGCCTCGCGCAGGGCGCGCTTGACCGCGTTGCGCTGGACCGCGCCGCCGACGCGGCGGCCGACGGAGATCCCGAGGCGTACGTCGTCGGCGACCTCCTCCGCCCCGGCGCGCGGGAAGGAGTAGAGGACCAGGTAGCGGTTCGCGTGCGAGCTGCCGTCGCGGAAGACGCGGTCGAAGTCGCCGCTGCGCGACAGCCGGCCGCGCTTTCGACGCTCGCTCATCGGCTGGGACGTACCGCGAACGTCGCCGGGCACGGGGGCGCGGACTCGTTCATCGCTACGGCGTCAGGCGCTTGCGGCCCTTGGCGCGGCGGCGGCGGATGACCTCGCGCCCGGAGCGGGTGCGCATCCGGGCGCGAAAACCGTGGGTTCGAGCCCGCTTGCGCTTCTTCGGCTGCCAGGTGCGCTTCATCGGATCGGCCAGTCTACAGACGGGGCTCGTCGACGCCCGCCCGCTGCCCGAGCCGCACCGGGCTTTGTTTCCCCGCGTATTGCGGGGTGGGCCGCAGGCGTGCGCGGTGGGCAATTGTATGGTCGCCGGCGGTGCCCTCCCAGCCGCCAGACGCCGATCTCGAGCAGCTCTGGCTCGGGGTGCGCGAGGACCTGCGCCGGTCGCTGCCGCCGACCACCTTCAGCCTCTGGCTCGAGCCCGTGCGGCCGGTGTCGGTGCAGGGATCGACCCTGTTCGTGACCGCGCCGGCCACCGTGCGCGCCTGGGTCGAGCGCCGCTACGCCGGACGCCTCGCCGAGGCGCTGCGGCGCCGCGCGCCGGCGCTGACCGACATCGCCTTCGTCGACGACGCCGGGTCGGGTACGGGCGCTCCGGCGCCCGGACGGCCGGAGTCGCTGCCGCTCGAACGCCGGCACACGTTCGAGCGCTTCGTGATCGGCCCCGGGAACCGGCTCGCCCATGCCGCGGCGCTCGCCGTCGCCGAGCTGCCGGGCGAGGCCTACAACCCGCTGTTCCTCCACGGCCCGCCCGGGCTCGGGAAGACCCACCTGCTGGGAGCGATCGGGGAGTACATGCGCCGCAGCCGGCCCCAGTTCGAGGTCCACTACACGACCGCCGAGCGGTTCACCGCCGAGTTCGTCGCCGCCCTGCGGCGCGACGGCCCCGAGGTGTTCAAGGCGCGGTATCGCGAGCTCGACGCGCTCCTGATCGACGACGTCCAGGTGCTCGAGGGCAAGCAGCACACCGAGGAGGAGTTCGTCCACACCTTCAACACCCTGCACGCGGCCGGCAAGCAGATCGTGCTCTCCAGCGATCGGCCGCCCGAGGCGCTCTCACGGCTGGCCGAGCGGCTCCGGGACCGCTTCAACTGGGGTCTGCGGGTCGAGCTCGAGGCACCGGACCTGCGAACCAGGCTCGCGGTCCTCTGGCGGATCGCCAACGACAACTACGGCGAGCTCCCCGAGCCCGGCGTGCTGCGGGAGATCGCCTCCGCCGTGCCCGCCAACGTGCGCGTCCTCGAGGGAGCGATGACCAGGGTGATGGCGTTCGCCTCCCTGCACAGCGAGCCGCTGACGACGCCGATCGTCCACAGGGCGCTCGGGCGCAGCGCCGCCGGTGTGCCTCCGCCGTCGGCCGAGCCGCCGACCCTCGTGGAGATACAGGAGGCCGTCTGCACGGTCTGCGGCCTGCGACGCGAGGAGCTGCTTTCGTCCAGGCGCACCGCCCAGATCGCCCGGCCACGCCAGATCGCCATGTACCTCGCCCGCCGGCTCACCCCGCTCTCGCTCGCCGAGATCGCCCGCGGCTTCGACCGCGACCACAGCACGGTCCTGCACGCCGTACGCTCGGTCTCGGGACGACTCGAGCCCGGGTCGGAGACCGCCGCAACGATCCACAGGATCCACCTCACCCTGGGGACGCGGCCGACCGCACCGGACCCGTCCACCGAATCGGGGCATGATCCACTCCGGCCGAGTCCGTAGCCAACCCCGTCACCGGGCTTGATCAAGCGATGAACCAATGACGATCCCCAACCGTCCACCAATCAGATACATCTGATCGAAGTAGGAAGATGAGCGACCTTCGATGAAGCTTTCCGTTCCGCGTGATTCCCTCTCCACCGCCCTGCAGCTGGTCGGGCGTGCCGTCTCGACCCGGGGCACCCTGCCCTCACTCGGCGGCATCCTCGCGATCGCCTCGGAGGGGACCCTGACCCTGCGCGCCACCGACATGGAGCTGGCCCTGACCCGCACGCTCGACGACGCGAGCGTCGAGTCGGAGGGAACCGTGCTCCTGCCGGGCCGGCTGTTCGCCGACGTCGTCCGCAGCCTGCCGCCGGGCGAGGTCCGGCTCGAGCTGCGCGGCGAGCAGCGCGACGTGGAGATCGCCGGCGGCGGCGCGCGCTTTCACCTCCGCACCCTGCCGGCCGAGGACTTCCCGCGGTTGCCGGAGGTCGAGGGCGAGACCGTGAAGCTGCCCGGCGGGCCGCTGGGCGAGACGATCGAGCTGGTCGCCCGCGCGGCGTCGCGCGACGAGGTGCGCCCGATCCTCACCGGCGTCCTCGTGCAGGCCGAGGGCGAGCGGCTGACGATGGTCGCCACCGACTCCTACCGCCTGAGCGTCAAGCACGCGGTCCTGGAGACGCCGTTGTCGGCGCCGCTGGAGGCGAACGTCCCGGCCCGCGCGCTGCGCGAGCTGGCGCGGATCATTGCCGCGGAGGGCGCGGAGGAGGTCGAGATCGCGCTGCCGCGAAACCAGGCCGTCTTCCGCGTCGCCGGCGTCGTGCTCTCCT
>CAWJHV010000032.1:0-12691 GCA_963842795.1 uncultured Solirubrobacterales bacterium
GACTCGGCCTGCGCGGCGTAGGCGTGCTCGCCGGTGAGTGCCGCCAGCCGCAGGAGCCCGTAGGCCGCGGCGGAGTTGCCGGAGGGGATCGGATGGTCGTCGACGTCCTTGCGACGGGCGACGAGCTCCTCGTGATCGCTCGATGTCGTGAAGAAGCCGCCGTTGGCCGGGTCGCCGAAGCGCTCGATCATCGAGTCGGCGGTCTCGCGGGCGGCGTCGAACCAGCGCACCTCGAAGCTCGACTCATAGAGCGTCAGCAGCGCCTCGAGCAGAAACGCGTGATCCTCGAGGTAGGCGTTCAGCCGCGCCTCGCCGTCCTTCCAGCTGCGCAGCAGCCGCCCGTCGGCGTCGCGCATCCGCGTCCACACGAACTCCGCCGTCTCGTGCGCGGCAGCGAGGTAGTCGTCGCGCCCGAGCACCGCGCCGGCCTCGGCCAGCGCGGCGATCATGAGCGCGTTCCAGGAGGCGAGCCGCTTGTCGTCGAGACCGGGCCAGACCCGCTTCGAGCGCACCTCGTAGAGCGCCGCCCGCGCCTCGTCGAGACGCGCCGGGGGCGGGTCGTCCAGGCGGCCGATCAGGTTGAGGATGTTGCGGCCCTCGAAATTGCCGCGCTCGGTGACCCCGTAGTAGGCGATCACCTCGTCGGCGATCTCACCCAGCCCCGCCTCGCCGAGCGCCGCCCGGATCTCCTCCGGGCTCCAGACGTAGAAGCGTCCCTCCTCGCCCTCCGAGTCGGCGTCCAGCGCCGAGTAGAAGCCGCCCTCGGGACCGCGCATCTCGCGCAGCGCCCAGTCGAGCGTGCGCTCGGCGACCTTGCGCCAGCGCTCGACCCCGAGCGCCTGGTAGCCGTGCAGATAGGCGCGGGCGAGGAGCGCGTTGTCGTAGAGCATCTTCTCGAAGTGCGGCACGAGCCAGATCGGGTCGACCGAGTAGCGGGCGAAGCCGCCGCCGATCTGGTCGTTGATCCCGCCGGCCGCCATCGCGTCGAGGGTGGCCTCGACCGGCGCCGGCTCGCCCGCGGTCAGCATCAGCTCGAGCGCCGACGCCGGGGGGAACTTCGGCGCCCCGCCGAACCCGCCGCGCTCCATGTCGGCCGCGCTGCGCAGGCTGCTGACGGCGCCCTCCACCACGGCGCGGCCGGGCTCTGCGGCGGCCGGCTCGAGTCGCGCGAGGGCGCCCAGCTGCTGGCGCACCTTGCCGGACATCTCGGCGATCTGCTCGCGCTGGCTCGCCCACGACTGGGCCACGGCATCCATCACCATCGCGAAGCTCGGCATCCCCTGGCGCGGCTCGGGCGGGAAGTAGGTGCCGCCGTAGAAGGGCACTCCCTCGGGGTCGCAGAAGGCCGTCAGCGGCCAACCGCCCTGGCCGGTCATCCCCTGGACCGCCTCCATGTAGATCGCGTCGACGTCGGGGCGCTCCTCGCGGTCGACCTTCACCGGGACGAAGTGCTCGTTCATGAACCGCGCGGTCTCGTCGTCGGTGAACGATTCGCGCTCCATCACGTGGCACCAGTGGCAGGACGAGTAGCCGATCGACAGCAGGATCGGGCGGTCGAGCTCCAGCGCCCGCTGCCGGGCCTCCTCGCCCCAGGGGTACCAGTCGACCGGGTTCTCGGCGTGCTGGAGGAGGTACGGGCTGGTCTCGTCGGCGAGCCGGTTGGCCATGTTCCGAGGCTACCCCGCGGCGGCCCGACCTGTCAGCCCTCGGGGCGAAGCTCCTTGGCGAGCTCGCCGAGCGCCGCGGTCGTCTCGCCGATCCCGGCGCCGGTCTGCTGCATATAGAGCTTTGCCGCCTTGCGCGTCTCGCCGCGCTCGAGCAGCAGCCGGACCTCGTCGGAGACCGGCGGCGCCTTGGCGGCGTCGGCCTCCCAGTCGGCGGCGCCGGTCTGCTGGAAGAGCACCGCGACCCGCCGCTCGAGCTCCTCCACCCGCGCCCGCAGCTCGGAGACCTCGTCGCTCATCGTCCGCTCAGTATGCGCACGGCAGCGCGCCGACGCGTTCGATCCAGGCAACCAGGTTCGGGTGCGAGTCGCCGAGCGGCTGGTGCTCTTCGAGGATCAGGTGGAAGGGCTCGGTGTCGGCCGGGTCGCGCTCGAGCGCGTACTTGAGGAACGGGTAGGCGAGGAAGTCGCCGACGCCGAGCGGGCCGAGCAGGTAATCGTCGCCGTTCAACAGGCCCTCGAAGACCTCGAGGCGTGCCGTCATCTCGGCACCCAGGCGCTCGATCAGCTCGCCGTCGGGCGTGTCCTTCTCGAGCTCGGCCTCGATCCCGTTCGGCGCCGCCTTGTAGACGCGCTCGAACCACTCGACGAAGACCTCGACGCGGGCCCGGTGCGAGGACTCGGCCGGAAACAGCGGCGGGTCGGGCGTCCGCCGGTCGAGGTGGCGCATGATCGCGACCGAGTCGTGGATCACCTCGCCGGCGTCCTCGATCACGGGGACCAGGCCCTGACCGCTGATCGCCTCCACCGGGCCGCGGTTGGAGTACTCGATCAGCACCGACTGGGTCTCGATCCCCTTGTGGGCGAGCGCCAGCCCGACGCGCTCGCAGTTGGTCGACCACTCGGCCCGGTAGAGGCGCACGGCCGGTCCGCCCGCCATCGGCCCTGGCCCCGGAGCTAGCTCGCGGTGATGTCGCGGGCGAAGGCCTCGAGCGCGTCGGCGAAGACCTGCAGGTCCTCCTCGGAGTGCGCGACCGAGACCGTCCACTCCTCCTCTACGCCCGGGGTCATGAAGACGCCGTGGTTCATGTGGTACAGCCACGCCAGCGTCGACAGCTCTTCGTCGACCTTGGTGAGGTAGTCGCGGTACTCGTACAGGCGCTCGTTCGAGAACACGACGCAGCCCTTGGCGCCGATGCCCTGCGTGTAGCACGGGAGTCCGTACTGCTCGATGATCTCGTCGCAGCGTGCGAGCAGCCAGTCGTTCGCCTGTTCGAGCTTCACGTAGGCGTCGGGGGTGAGCACCTTGGTCAGGGCGGCCTCGGCGGCCGCCATCACCAGCGGGTTGCCGTTGAAGGTGCCGTACTGGACCACCGTGTCGTCGGCGATCGCCGCGCCGAGCTCCGCGTCCATCCCGATCGCCCCGCCCGGATAGCCGCCGCAGGTCGCCTTCGCCAGCGTGATGATGTCCGGCTTGACGCCGAAGCGCTCCGTTGCGCCGCCGCGGGCGATCGTCGCCCCGGTCTTCACCTCGTCGAAGATCAGCTTCACGCCGTGCGCGCTGCAGAGCTCGCGCACGCGCTCGAGGTAGCCGTCGCGCGGCGGGATGATGTTGATGTTCATCATCGCCGGCTCCATGATCAGCCCGGCAACCTGGCCGTCGAGCTTGTCGAGGACGCTGGCGAGCGCGTCGGCATCGTTGAACGGGACCGCCCGGGTGAGCTCGGTCAGCGCCAGCGGATACCCGGCGCCGTAGGGGACCGAGCGCGGGTCGTCGCGGTCGCCGAGCGCCTCCAGCGGGGGATAGACGCTGACCATGACCGAGTCGTGGTGGCCGTGGTAGGAGCCCTCGATCTTCAGGATCATGTCGCGGCCGGTGACCCCGCGTGCGAGGTGGACCGCATCCATCGTCGACTCGGTGCCCGAGTTCGTGAACCGCCATTGCGGCAGGCCGAAGCGGTCGGCGAGCTCCTCGGCGACGACGATCGAGCCGTCGGTGGGGGCGGCGAAGTGGGTGCCGAGATCGATCCGCGCCTTCACCGCCTCGCCGATGGTCGGGTTGGCGTGGCCGACGGCCATCACGCCGAAGCCGTTGTGGAAGTCGACGTACTCGCCGCCGTCGACGTCCCAGACGCGGGCGCCTTTCCCGCGCTCGAGGTAGACGGGCCAAGGCTTGTTGACCTGGAAGGAGGAGGGGACGCCGTTGGGCATCACCTTGACTCCGCGCTCGAAGCGCTGCTTGGACTGCGGCGTGCGCTCTGCGAGCTTCTGCATCTCGCGCTCGGTGAGCTCCGTGAGGCGCGCGCGGTCGATTGTCGTCCGTCCCTGGGCGGTTGATTCGAGAGTCATGAGCGCAGAGTAGCGGCCCAATTCAGGCCGCTTCGTCCAAGTCCCGCTCGGGCGGTTGGACTCGGAGGCGGCTCCAGACCCCGGCCAGGGCGTCGATCTGCTCGTGATCGAGCCGGTCGAAGAAGTGCCTGCGGACGCCGGCGAGGTGATCGGGTCGGGCGCGAGCCAGCAGTCCGCGGCCGGCGTCGGTGAGCAGCGCGTAGTAGCCGCGGCCGTCGTCCTTGCAGCGCTCGCGCTCGATCAGGCCCTGGCGCACGAGCCGGTCGACCAGGCGCGTGATCCCGCTGCGGCTGAGCAGAAGCCGGTCGGCGAGCTCGCCCATCCGCAGCTTCTGACCGGGCGCGTCGCCGAGGTACATCAGCACCTCATAGGAGGTCAGCGGCAGCGCGTGGGCTCGCTCGAGCTCGGCGTCGAGCTCGGCCACCAGGGCGCTGTGGGCCTCGAGCATCCCGCGCCAGGCGGCGAGCTCGCGCTCGGAGAGCAGGGCGGTGGGCGAAGTTTCCATGCCCACACAAGGGTAACAGTGCTTGCAGGTGCAACTATCTGATATAGTTGCTTACGCAATTACTTTGAGGCGAGGAGACGAGATGAAGCTCGAGGGAGTCCACCACATCACCGCGATCACGGGCGACGCACAGGCGAACGTCGACTTCTACGCCGGGACGCTCGGGCTGCGGATGGTCAAGAAGACCGTGAACCAGGACGCGCCCAGCGTCTACCACCTCTTCTACGCCGACGAGCAGGGCGACCCCGGCTCCGACATCACCTTCTTCGAGTTTCGCGGCGCGCCCATAGGCCGTGCCGGGGCCGGGATGGTCCACCGGATCGTCTGGCGGGTCGGCTCGCCCGATTCGCTCGACTTCTGGACCGAGCGGCTGACCGCTGCCGGCCGGGAGCCGGAGCGGGACGGCGACCGGCTGCGGTTCTCCGACCCCGAGGGGCTCGAGCACGAGCTCGTCGTCGCCGAGGTTCCCGACCAGCCGCTGATCGCCGACCATCCCGAGGTGCCGGCCGAGCACGCGTTGCAGGGCTTTCACGGCGCCCGCGCCTACTCCGCCGATCCCGAGCGCAGCGCCGGCCTGCTGGAGCGACTCGAGTTCGAGCGCACCGGCGACGGCTGGGAGGCGCGCGGCGACGCGCGCGGTGGCGTCTGGGCCTACGACGCGCCGCCCGCCGAGCGCGGCCTCGACGGCGCCGGCACCGTTCACCACATCGCCTGGGCCTCGCAGACCGACGAGCACCTCGACTGGCGCGAGCGCGCGATCGCCGGCGGAGCGCGGCCGACGCCGGTGATCGACCGCTTCTGGTTTAGGTCGATCTACTTCCGCGAGCCGAGCGGGGTGCTGTTCGAGGTTGCGACCCTGGGCCCCGGGTT
This sequence comes from uncultured Solirubrobacterales bacterium, assembly GCA_963842795.1. GTDB lineage: Bacteria > Actinomycetota > Thermoleophilia > Solirubrobacterales > 70-9 > WHSW01. Next base: position 5,388 of record CAWJHV010000032.1, read on the forward strand.
CGGCGTCGACGAGGATCCCGAGCACCTCGGCGAGCGGCTGATCCTGCCGCCGTTCCTCGAGGATCAGCGCGAGCAGATCGAGGCCGTGCTCACGCCGGTCGCCAACCCGCGCGTGGCGCTGCGCGGATGAGCGGCGGCCTCGTCCACAGGTTGCGGGAGGCCGACGGCGAGCCCGCCGGGGCGCTGGTGCTCAACCACGGCCGCGGTGCCGACGAGAACGACCTCTCCGGCCTCCTCGACGAGCTCGACCCGGAACGCCGGCTGCTCGGCGTGACCACAGGGGCGCCGCTCACCGACGTGCCTCCGGGGGGCCGGCACTGGTACCTCGTCCAGCGGGTGGGCTACCCCGACCCCGCGACCTTCGCCTCCAGCTACGAGGCACTGACCGGCTTCGTCGACGGCCTGCTGGCCGAGCGGGGGATCGACTGGGACCGGACGGTGCTCGGCGGCTTCTCGATGGGTGCGGTGATGTCCTACGCCGTCGGACTCGGGCCGGGGCGGCCGGCTCCGAGCGCGATCCTGGCCTTCAGCGGCTTCGTCCCCACGGTCGAAGGTTGGCAACCGTCGCTCACCGATCGCGCCGGCCTGCCGGTGCTGATCCACCACGGCCGCAACGATCCGGTGATCTCGGTCGAGTTCGGGCGTCGCGCGAGCGAGTTGCTCACCGCCGGCGGGCTCGAGGTCACCTACCTCGAGAGCGACGCCGGGCACGGGCTGCCGCCCGAGGCGCTGGAGCCGGCCCGCGGCCTGGTCGCGGCTGTCGCCGCCGGCGCCGGGCGCTGACGCGCCCTCCGCGGCACCCCGATCCACGCCCGCCCTGCGGGCCGAGGAGGGCACCCGGCTAGCCTGTTTGTCGATGCCCGCGTTGCGTCTCGTAGAGGGGAAGGAACCGGTGTCCGATCCGGGCTCGAGCTCAGCCTTCGACGTCCCGGTCGACACCTCGGATCCGCCGTGCGAGGAAGAGGCCCTCGACGCCTACTCGCGCGCGGTCTCCTCCGTTGCCGCGCGCCTCGCGCCCTCGGTCGCCAGCCTGAGGGTCACCCGCCGCACCCGGCGCGGCCGGGTCCAGGCGGGGGCCGGGAGCGGGGTCGCCCTCACCCACGACGGCTTCCTGCTCACCTCGGCGCATGTCGTCGGCGGCAGCGACGGCGGGAGCGCCCGTTTCACCGACGGCCGCGAGCTTCGCTTCGCGATCGCCGGCAGCGACCCGCTCTCCGACCTCGCCGTGATCCGGATCGAGGACGGGGAGCTGCACCCGGTCGAGCTCGGCGACGCCGACCGCCTGAGGGTCGGTCAGCTGGTGGTCGCGATCGGCAACCCGCACGGCTTCGAGGGCTCGGTCACCGCCGGGGTGGTCTCGGCCCTCGGCCGGGCGTTGCCGGCCCGCGCCGGACGCGGCGTGCGGGTGATCGACAACGTGATCCAGACCGACGCGGCGCTCAACCCCGGCAACTCCGGCGGCGCGCTCGCCGATGGCAGCGGGCGGCTGATCGGTGTCAACACCGCGGTTGCCGGAGTTGGCCTCGGCCTCGCCGTGCCGCTCACCGCGACCACCCAGCGGATCATCGCGGCACTGATCTCCGACGGGCGCGTGCGCCGCGCCTACCTCGGCATTGCCGGCGGGCCGGCGCCGCTGCCGCCGCGGGCCCGGGCCGCCACCGGCGCCGAGCGCGGGGTGGAGGTGGTCGAGGTCGTCGCCGGGAGCCCGGCTCAGCTCGGCGGGGTGCGCGTCGGCGACGTCATCTACGAGCTCGACGGAGCGGCGGTCGCCGCGGCGACCGACCTCCAGCGCCTGATGGTCGCCGAGCGCATCGGCGCCGAGGCGGTCGCCCGCCTGGTCCGCGACGGCGCCCCGATCGAGCTCCGGATCACCCCGGTCGAGCTCGAGCTCTAGCTAGCCCTGGCGCCAGCGCTCGGCGATCTCCGCCGGGCCGCGCGCACGGCTGAACCGCCGAATGGAGCGTTTCACGACCTATGGGTCCCACAAGCTTCCGATCGACGACCAGGGCGGCCGGAGCGCGGCCTATCCGGCCGCCGCGGCGACCGGCCGGGCCGCGTACGGCAGGCGCGACGGGATCGCGAGGCTGGCGCAGAACGCCGCGGCCACGCCGACCGCCGAGATCGCGAACGCGAGCGTGAAGCCGGACTCGGCCGGGGCGCCCGTGCCGGCGATCACGTGGCCGGCGACCACCGAGGCCGTGATCTGGCCGCCGAGCGAGCCGCCGATGGTGCGCATGATCGTGTTCATCGCGGTGGCGACCGAGGTCTTGGTCCGGTCGACCGCCTCGACGATCAGGTTCGCCATCGCCGCGAAGGCGAGCCCGATGCCGACGCCCATCAGCGTCGTTCCGGCGTAGATCTCCCAGCGCTCGGAGTGCGCCGCGGCGAGGAACGTGAAGCTCACAGTGCAGACCGCGGTGCCGATCAGCAGCGGCAGCTTCGAGCCGTACCGGGTGCCGAGCCAGCCCGAGATCGGGCCGGCGAACAGCATCACCAGGGCCGACGGGAGGAGGAAGATCCCGGCCTCGGTGACCGTCGCCCCGAAGCCGAATCCGGACTCGGCGGGGATCACCTGGACGAAGCGGGGGACGAGGATGAAGGAGCCGAACATCCCGAACCCGACCAGCAGGGCGGTGAGGTTCGTGGTCAGCACGCCGCGCTCGGCCATCATCCGCATGTCCACCAGTGGTTGGGGCACCCGTCGCTCCCATGCCACCCAGGCGCAGAGGACCAGCGCCGCGCCGCCGAACAGACCCACGATCCGACCGTCGAACCAGCCCCAGGACGCGCCCTCGCTGACCCCGATCAAGAGCGCCGCGAGTCCGACGGAGAGCAGCCCGGCCCCGACCCAGTCGATCCTCGCCGGCGACTTGATCGGTGACTCGGGCACGAACAGGTGGGTGGCCACGATCGCGATCACGACGAAGACGAGCGCGAGCCAGAAGATCCACTCGTAGGGGAGGTGGTCGACGATCAGCCCGCTGAGCACCAGCCCGGCGCCGCCGCCGATGCCGAAGGTGGCGCTGATCAGGCCGATCCCGGTCGCCACCCGCTCGGGCGGGAACTCGTCGCGGATGATCCCGAAGGCGAGGGGGAAGACGGCGCCGCCGACGCCCTGGACCGCGCGGCCGGCGATCAGCAGGCCGATCGAGTGCGAGAGCGCGCAGATCAACGAGCCGATGGCGAAGCAGACCAGGGTGATCAGCAGCAGGCGCTCCTTGCCGAACATGTCCCCGAGGCGGCCGACGATCGGGGTCGCGACCGACGCGGTGAGGAGGTAGGCGGTGAGCACGAAGGTGACCGTCGTGGTCGTCGTGCCGAGGTCCTCCTGGATCGCCGGCAGCGCCGGCGCGACCATCGTCTGCGCGAGCGCGTAGGCGAGCGCGCTGAGCACCAGCACGCCCAGCGTCAGCCCGTAGTGCTGGCGTCCCAGCGGCGGGGTCACGACTGGTCCTCGATCGCCGTCGCCAGCGTCCGCAGCAGGCGCGCCGCGCTCTCGCGGTCGTCGGGGTCGAGCGACTCGAACACGGCCTTGCGCTTCGTGTCGACGAGCTTGCGCTTGCGATTGAGCAGCCGCCGGCCGCGATCGGTGAGCTCGACGCTCACGCTGCGGCGGTCCTCGGTAGAGGGCCGGCGCTCGACGATCCCCTGGCGCTCGAGGCCGTCGAGCATGCGGGTGGCGGTCGGCTGCGCGATCCCGGCCGCCTCGGCCAGCGCGCCGACGGGGAGGACGTCGCCGCGCCCGAGCGCGACGAACGAGTAGAGGAGCCCGAACTGGGCCACGCTAAGCCCCTCGCGCTCCGCCTCCGCGGCCGCACGCCCGCGGGCCCGGCGGATCGCGCCGAAGAACTCGTCCCAGGCGGCGTCGAACTCGGTCGCGGTGTCCGTTCGGGCGCTCGGCACGGCGCCAGGGTAGCAATCCATAGCTAGCTAGCTATTTGCAGCCTCTGACCCTTGAATTGCGGGGCTTTCCAGCGCGCGGCGTGGACGGATGGTCAATTGACACACCCACCTTCCGGATGAGACAGTGCAGCGCTACCGAACGTAGTCGGTGGATGCACTAAAAGGGGATGGGGGTAAGGGGTGGACGTAAGCTTTGGGGTGAAGGCCGGAGGGGTGTGGGCACGCGTTGCCGTCCTGGTCGCCGGGGCGGTCGCGTGCGGCCTGACGGTCGCAGCTCCCGCGGGCGCCGCGGGCCCGCCGGCGTCCGAGCGCGCGCTCGGCTGTCAGGGTGTCCAGCTGCTGTCCGGGCCGCTGATCATCAGAGGGATCTCCGATCCGGTGCTCGGGACCGTGATCCTCGAGATCAGCGAGCCGGGAGACCTCGCAACCTGCCAGCGGATCGACCTGCCGCTCCGGGCTCGGGCCTCATCCTGCGACGGTGCGCAGGTGCCGGCGACGAAGCTGCGCCGGAGGGCGGCCGCGGCGGCGACCGTATGCCTGATCGACGAGATCCGCCGCGCCCGCGGGCTCAACGCACTCGCGCCGCAGGGCAATCTCAAGCGCGCGGCCAAGGCCCACAACCGGCACATGCTCGACGGCGCCTGCTTCTCGCATCAATGCAGCGGCGAGGCCGACCTCGTCCAACGTGTGACGAGCGCCGGATACCTCCCGTGCAGCTGCACCTGGACCGTGGGCGAGAACCTCGCCTGGGGCGTGAAGGAACGCAGCAGCCCGGCGGCGATCGTCGACGCATGGATGCACTCGCCCCCGCACCGGGAGATGATTCTCCGCCGCGGACTCAAGGACGTGGGCGTCGGCGTGATCGCCGGCCGGCCCGGCTCCTCGAAGGCAAACGGCGCCACCTACACCGCCGACTTCGGCGTCAAGGACTGAGCCGAGCGACCACCCGGCATTCCGCCGGGGCCTATGCGAACATGTGTTCGTGCGCTGGGACAATCTGGAGAAGGGAGCAAGCACACAGGGGCTGCTGCCCGGGACGGGGCAGTCCACGGTTCGCACCTTCGACGCCCCCGAGGCCCTCGGGGTTCGCTTCCACGAGGTCGAGGCCCGCTCGGGCCTCAACTCGGTGCCGAAGCATTCGAGGATGCCGTTCCGCTGGACGATCAACCCGTACCGCGGCTGCACCCACGCCTGCACCTACTGCTTCGCCCGGCCCACGCACACCTACCTGGACCTGAACGCGCGCGAGGACTTCGAGCGCGAGATCGTGGTCAAGGTCAACCTCCCGGAGCTCGTCCGGGCCGAGCTCGGGCGGCGGTCGTGGAAGGGCGAGCACGTCGCCCTCGGCACCAACACCGACCCGTACCAGTGGGTCGAGGGCCGCTACCGGCTGATGGAGGGGATCTGGGAGGCGATGCGGGACTTCGCGAACCCGTGCTCGGTGCTGACCAAGTCGCCGCTGTTGCTGCGCGACCTCGAGCTGATGAAGCAGATCTGCGAGCGCACCGAGTTCGTCGCCAACCTCTCGATCCCGACCCTGGAGGAGAAGGCCTGGCGGCGGACCGAGCCGCACACCCCGCACCCGCGCAAGCGGATCGAGGCGGTCGCGGAGCTGACCCGCGCCGGGATCCCGGCAGGGGTCCTGATCGCGCCGCTGATCCCGGGCGTCAACGACGCACCCGGTCAGGTCGAGGAGCTGGTCGGCCTGGTCGGCGAGGCGGGCGCGCAGAGCATCGCCGGCGTCGGCCTGCACCTGCGCGGCGAGGTGCGCGAGATCTGGTTCGACTGGCTGCGCCAGTACCGGCCCGACCTGGTGCCACGCTACGAACGGCTCTACCGGCGCGGTGCCTACATGCCGGCCGAGGAGCGCGAGCGGCTGGCCGCGCGGGCCCGCGGCGGGCGCCGGCCGCGGCGCTTCGAGGTCGAGCGCGGGACGCGCCGCGGGCAGGGCGCGCGGGAACGGCGGCCGCCCGCACGCCAGCCGAGCCTGTTCTGAGCGTTCGGGGTCGCCGATGAGTCCGGGCCCGGTCGCGGGTCTACCCTGACGAAGCATGAGCGGCGCTGAGCCAACCATGAACGCGATCGAGCTCCGCAACGTCGTCAAGACGTTCGGACCGATCACCGCGGTCGACGGGCTCGACCTCGACGTCCCGGCCGGGATCTGCCTCGGGCTGCTGGGCCCGAACGGGGCCGGGAAGTCGACGACGATGCGGCTGCTCACCGGCCAGGCGATCGCCGACTCGGGCAGCCTGCGGGTGCTCGAGTTCGAGCTTCCGCGGCAGGCGAAGACCGCGCGCGGCGTCATGGGCGTCGTCCCGCAGCTCGACAACCTCGACATCGACGTCACGGTCGAGGACAACCTCGCCGTCTTCGCCCGCCTCTACCGGGTCGACGACGTCGCCGCGGCGGTCGACCGCGCGCTCGAGCTCGCCCGCTTGACCGAGCGTCGCAAGGACGCCGTCGACGAGCTCTCCGGCGGCATGCGCCGCCGGCTGCTGGTCGCGCGCGGGCTGGTCCACGATCCGCGCCTCGTGCTCCTCGACGAGCCCACCGTGGGGCTCGATCCGCAGATCCGGACCCAGATCTGGTCGCTGATCGACGGCCTGCGCTCGCGCGGGGCGACGATCCTGATGTCCACCCACTACATCGAGGAGGCCGAGCGCCTCGCCGACGAGGTCGCGGTGATGGCCGCCGGCAAGGTGGTCGCCCGCGGCAAGCCGAGCGAGCTGATCGTCGAGCACGCCGGCCGCGAGACGGCCGAGGTCTACGGCCCGCCCGACCGGCTCGCGGAGGTCCGGGCCGCCGCCGAGTCCGAGGGCCTGCGGGTGCGGCCCGCCGGGCCCGCGATCGCGATCGTCGGCGCCGAGCGCTCGGTTAACGGCACCGTGCCGGAGGACGCGGTCCGCCGCGCCGCCTCGCTCGAGGACGTCTTCGTGCTGCTCACCGGCGAGGAGGCCGAGTGAGGCGTAGCGAAGCGAAGCCGAGCCGCGCCGCTGTTGAGGCGCCTAATTCGAGGCGTAGCGAAGCGAAGCCGAGCCGCGCCGCTGTCGAGGCGCCTAATTCGAGGCGTAGCGAAGCGAAGCCGAGCCGCGCCGCTGTCGAGGCGCCTTCTATGACGCCGCCGTCCGAGGTCACCCGCATGCGGCGGCTCGAGCCGGCGGCGATCACCGGCGTGATGAGCCGCGAGGTCGCGAACTTCCGCACCTTCTGGAAGGCGACCACGTTCTCGAGCCTGCTCGAGCCGACGATCTACCTGCTCGCCTTCGGGCTCGGCCTGGGCTCGACGATCGTCAGCAACGTCGACGGGCTCGACTACGTCGAGTTCGTCGGCACCGGCATGGTCGCGACCGCGGTGATCTTCGCCAGCGCCCTGCCGGCGATGTTCGGGACCTTCGTCAAGC
>CAWJHV010000033.1:0-5077 GCA_963842795.1 uncultured Solirubrobacterales bacterium
GTCCGCTGAGCCGGGGCCCCGCCGGGGGCGTCCAGCCCGAGGCGCCGGATCTTCAGCGTCGCCGCCCGCCTGCCGATTTCCGAGATACGGTCAGGGGGACCGGAACCACAGACATGGAGGTCTTGAGATGAGCAGACGGACAATCGTCGTCCTGGCGATGGTCGGGGCGGTCGCGGTGTTGTTCACGGGCGCGCTCGGCGGGAGCGCCGTCGGCGCCGAGAAGCGCGGCAAGATCAAGGCCTGCGTCGCCAAGCGCGGCCCCGACCAGGGCCTGATGCGCTTCTCGCGCGGCAAGTGCAAGCACGGCGAGCGCAAGGTGACCTGGAACAAGAAGGGCAAGCGCGGCCCCGCCGGTACAACGGGTGGGAACGGCGCCGCCGGCCCCAGCAACGACGACCTGCTGGCGCTGATCCAGCAGCAGGCGTCGCAGATCGAGCAGCTCACCGGCCTCGTCAACGGCCTCGTTCCCCAGGTCGCGGCGCTCTGCTCGCAGTCCTCGGCCCTCACCGACCAGGCCAACGACCTGCTGACCGCGGTGAGCGGCATCGACCTCGCCGGGCTCATCCCCGCCGGGCTGTCGCTCGACATCCCGGGGCTGCCGGCGCCCCTGAGCGCGTTCAGCTGTCCCTGAGCGTTCCCCTCATTAGACAACCTAACGCTTACGTTAGAATCCGTTTCCGATGGAAACGGCGACGCTGACCACGCGCAGGCGCCTCGGGGTCGAGGCGGGCCACGCGAACTACAAGTGGTGGGCGCTCTCCTGCACCAGCCTCGGGATGCTGCTGGCGACGATCAACTCCGGGACCCTGATCATCGCCCTCCCCGACCTCGAGGGGGCGCTCGGCACCTCGATCCTCTCGCTCGTCTGGGTGATCCTCGCCTACATGATCGCCTCGACCGTGCTCGTGCTCACCGCCGGGCGGCTCTCCGACGTCTTCGGGCGCAAGCGGGCCTACGTCGCCGGCTTCGTCGTCTTCGCCGTCGCCTCGCTCGGCGCCGGCTTCTCGGTCAACGGGACCGAGCTGATCCTGTGGCGGATCGTCCAGGGGGTCGGCGGCGCGTTCCTGTTCGCCAACGCGGCCGCGCTGGTCACCGACGCCTTCCCGCGCGAGCAGCTCGGCCTCGCGATGGGCACGAACACGATGGTCGCCGCGGTCGGGCTGGTGATCGGCCCGGTGCTCGGCGGCGCCCTGGTCGCGATCTCGTGGCACTGGGTCTTCTGGTTCAACGTCCCGCTCGGGATCGCCGGGGCGATCTGGGGCGCGCTCGTCCTGCGCGAGCTGGCGAAGCCCGACGCGCGCCGCGGCCTCGACCTGCTCGGGACCAGCGTCTTCGTCACCGGGCTCACGGGGCTCGTGCTCGGGGTCTCCAAGGGCGGCCTGGCGGGCTGGGACGATCCGGTGGTGATCGCCGGCCTGATCGCCGCCGCTGTCCTGCTCCCCCTGTTCGTGCTGATCGAGCACCGGGCCTCGGCGCCGATGCTCGACCTGAGGATCTTCCGCAACCGCCTCTTCGCCGCCGCCAGCGGCGCCGCGTTCATCAACGGCCTCTCGCGGTTCGCGCTGCTGTTCGTGTTCGTCTTCTACTTCCAGGGGGTCAAAGGCGACAGCCCGATCACGGCGGGGATCAAGCTCGCGCCGATGGCGATCGGGATGCTGATCTCCTCGCCGCTGGCCGGGATCTGGGCCGACCGCCGCGGATCGCGGACGCTCGCCTGCGCGGGGATGCTCGTCAGCGCGCTGGCGCTGGCGCTGATGACCACCCTGGTCGAGTCGAGCGCCTACTGGGAGAGCTCGCTGTGGTTGTTCCTGGTCGGGATCGGCTCCGGGATGTTCAACTCCCCCAACACCGCGGCGATGATGGGCACGGTGCCCGAGAATCGGCGCGGAATCGCTGCCGGGGCGCGGACGATGCTCCAGAACACCGGCGCCGTGATCTCGATCGCGTTCGTGCTCGCGGTGGTCACCGCCTCGGTTCCCAGGGACGTGCTGCTGAGCATCTTCTCCGGGGTGACGGACCACCTCTCGCAGGCGAAGCTGGACCCGTTCGTGGCCAACATGCACACCGCGCTCTGGGTGCTGGCCGCGAGCTCGGTCGTCGGCGCCGGCGTCTGCCTGCTGCGCCCGCGCCACGTGCCGGGCGAGCGCGATAACGAGCTCGCCGCCGTGGAGGCGGCCGCATGAGCCCCGAGGGCCGGTTGCGAATCGGCGAGGTCGCGGAGCGCACGGGGACGACGCCGCGGACGATCCGCTACTACGAGGAGATCGGGCTGCTGGAGCGCTCCGACTCGCGCCAGCCCGGAGCCCACCGCCTCTACGACGACGCCGACGTCGAGCGCCTTGCCGGGCTGCTCGAGCTCAAGTCCCTGCTGGGGATCTCGCTCGAGGAGCTGCGCGAGATCGCCGCCGCCGAGTCGGCGCGCGCGGGGCTTCGCCGCGAGTGGCGCGAGGGGATCGCCGATCCGGTGCGCAGGCGAATCGTGCTCGAGGAGGCGACGGCGCATCTGAACCGCCAGCTCGAGCTCGTCCGCGGCCGGCGCGACGCGCTCGCCAAGCTCGAATCGGACCTGCTCGCACGCCGGCGCCGGATCCGCGACCGCCTGCGAGACCTCGAGCCCGCGCCCCAGATTTAGCAACAAATGTCACGAAGGTCCAAATTTGGTACCTTTATAGGTCCCCGGGTCGCTGTGGGCGGCCCCCGAGATAGTTCCGTCGTGCGCCTGTGAGTGCTGTCGGGGTCCTCGGATCTGTCATCGCTCACCAAGGAGTGCACATGTCTTCGATCGCCGATACCGGCAGCCATCGACTAGTCACCAAGCCCTCTCGCAGGCGTGGATCCACGTCTGAGTCGCGCTGCGAGCGCTGCGGCGTCGTCAGCCGCTGGATGCCCGGCCACGAGCGCCGCGGTCCGCCCGCCGGCTGGGTGAAGAGGGGCAAGCTTCACTACTGCCTCTCGTGCCGCCGAGCGCTTGCGACCGAGGAGGCCGATGCGGCCTCGCCGGATTCGGCGACGCTCGAGGAGCGGGCGAAGATCCGCACCCAGGCGCTGATCGAGTTCGAGATCGACCGCGATCCCGACCGGCCCAACGGCGAGATCGCAAAGGTCGTCCGCTGCTCGGTGCCGGCCGTGCTCAAGGCGCGCAAGCGCCTCGAGGCCGAAGCCAAGTAGCCGCGGGCGCCTCCGGATCCTGCCCCGGACGGGCGGGCTCGGGCGCCGGTGATCCACCGCGCGCCGCTCAGCGAGCGGCGCGGACGGCGGCGACCGCGAAGTGGGCGAGCGCCTTGCTCGTCGGCTCCGGGCGGCCGTCGTTCTGACGCCACGCCGCGGTGGCGACGTCGAGGTGGTTGTACCCCGGGATCGTGATCTCGCGGCTGAGCTCGAGATCGTTCGGCGGCTCGCCGGCGATCGGCTTGCCCTCGTCGGGCGCGGAGTTCTCGTCGCTGTCGCCGGCCTGCACCAGCAGCGCCGGCCGCAGTGACGGACCGTCGTAGCGAAGCTGCGCGAAGCCGCCCGCGCCGGCGGCGGCGACGTCGGCGAGGATCCGTGTCGGGAAGTACTGCTCGGTGAAGTTCGCCGGCGCCTCGAACAGCGTCCGCGCGAGCTGGCGCAGGTCGGAGACCTCTCCCTCGCGCGAGGTGTACGGCTGCCCCGAGTCGTTGAGCTCGATCCCGTGGCCCTCCGCGCCGACCTCGCGATAGCGCTCCCAGGAGTAGAGCGGGGTCGCCGGGTCCTCGGGCAGCGCCAAGAAGCCGCCGCCCGGCGTGGGGAAGTTCTTGTCGACCAGCGGCCCGCCGACGAGCTGGCCGACGCTCGAGCGCAGGAACGAGAGCGGCGCCGAGTTGTCGTCGAAGATGCCCGCGAGCGTGGCCTCGCCGGTGAGCGTGAAGTCGCGGATGTCGGGGTCGTTGCTGGCGAAGTGCGCGGCGTCGCGCGAGAACAGCACCCGCTGGGAGAGGTCGATGTTGCTCGTATGGGGCAGCCCGGCCGTCAGATCGGTGGCCTGGGGGTCGAAGTAGGCCCCGACGCCGAAGACGTTCGGGACCTGGATCGTCTCCGGGGTCAGCGGCGGCACGTTCACGTACGGGGCCGCGGCTCCCGCGGCGCCGCCGAGACCGTCGAGCGGGGCGCCGCCGCCCGACCCGCCGCCGACCGCGAGCGTCGTGTCGAGGCCGACGAGCCCGGCGCACTGCTTGTAGCCGGCGTCGCGCCTGGTCTCCGGGTCGCCGTCGAAGTCCCAGCTCGCGAAGGCCGCGGTCAGCGGCCCGCCGAGCGAGTGGCCGCCGCAGATCACCTTGCGGGCCCGGCGCGGCTGGCCCGGGATCCCGGTGCGCAGGACCTCGTACCAGTCCTCCATCGTCCGCTGGAGCCCGAACTCGCCGAGGAAGGCGGCGTCCTGCGGGCTGACGAAGCCGGCGAAGGTCCTGCCGTTCACCGGCTTACCGCCCCAGTAGTAGTCCCAGGCCACGGTGGCGTCGCCGGCGCGCGCGGCCGCCTTGATCCCGGTGTCGTCCTCGAGGCAGTTGGCGCGCCGGTCGAGCGACCAGTACTCGATCTCGCGTCCTCGCAGGGCGGCCCGCCGGACCGTGTTCCGCGCCACCTGGTCGAACGACGCGGCCCCGCCGAGGAAGCCGGGGATGATCACCATCACCGCGTCGGCGTGCCTGGCCTCCGCCGGGCCGTCGGCGCTGCGAAAGCGCAGGTACTCGATCCAGTCGCAGGCCGGCGGGTGCGCCCCGACCTCCGGCGGCAGCGGGTCGTAGACGCGGACCAGTGACTCGCGCACCTGGCGATGTCCCGGAGCCGCCGACGGGACCCGCTTCTCGACCAGCGTCCCGGGCGCGGGCGCCGCCCCGGCCGTCGCCGGAGCGTGCGCCACCGCGAGCAGTACGAGGAGTGCGAACGCACGTCGACCCATGCCGCGCGCGATCATGCCCGATCGCCGCCGGGTCCGCGCTAGTCGTCGTCGCCGGGCCCGTCGGCGGGCACGTTCTCGGTCGCCGCGGGCTTGCCGTTGTCCCCGCGCGCCTTCTCCCCGCCGTTGCCGGCCGCCGCCCGCGCTCCGTCGCCGCTCGCCGCC
>CAWJHV010000034.1:0-3214 GCA_963842795.1 uncultured Solirubrobacterales bacterium
CCCGGCTTCCTGGACCCGGACGATCCGACGCTGTTCCCGCGGCTCACGGCGGCTCAGATCGAACAGCTGGCGGAACGCGCCGAGACCCTGTCGCTCTCCCCGGGAGAGGTGGTCTTCGAGCAGGGCCAGCGCGATACGCCCTTCTTCGTCGTCCTGTCGGGGGCCATCGACGTCATCGACCGCCAACCCGACGGCGACCACTACTTCACCCAATGCCAACCGGGGACCTTCGCCGCCGACATCTCGATGTTCACCGGCGAGCCGACGCTCGCCCGCGGCGTCATCGCCGAGGAGAGCTCGATCCTGGCCCTACCGCCCGATGCATTGCGCGCGCTGGTGGCCAGCTCCACGGAGCTGGGCGACCTGCTCCTGCGCACGATGATCACGCGCCGTGAGTGGCTGAAGGGCCAGGGCTACGGCAACGAACTGCTCATCGGCAAGCGCTCGTCAGGCGATGCCTTCGCGATCCGCGAGCTGCTCGAGCGCAATCTGGTTCCGTTCAGCTGGCACGACATCGACACCGACGCCGAGAGCAAGGCGCTGCTCGACCGGCTGGGGATCGGCGCCGACGAGTGCCCTGTCCTCGTCCGCACCCACAACGTGCTGCGGTCTCCGACGGTCACCCAGGTCGCCGACGAGCTCGGCCTGCGCGCCAAGGTCGATCAGAGGACCTTCGACGTCGTGGTTCTCGGGGCGGGACCCGCGGGGTTGGCCACCGCCGTGTACGCCTCGTCCGAGGGCCTTTCCACGCTGGTCATCGAGCGCTTCGCCCCGGGAGGGCAGGCGGGAACCAGCGATCGGATCGAGAACTACCTCGGCTTTCCGACCGGTCTGTCCGGGTCAGACCTGACGCAACGGGCGACGCTCCAGGCGTGGAAGTTCGGGGCCGTCATCTCGAGCGCCCACGGAGGCTGTCGGTTCTCGGTGTCCGAGAGCGACGGCCTGCGGCCGCTGGTGCTCGCCGACGGTCAGCGGGTGCGCGCCCGCTTCGTCGTCCTCGCCGTCGGTGCCGACTATCGCCGCCTGCCGGCCGAAGGAGCCGAGCGCTTCGAGGGCAGGGGCCTCTACTACGCCGCGACTCACCTCGAGGCCCTCCAAGCCTCGGGCGAGGACGTTGTCGTGGTCGGCGGCGGCAACTCAGCCGGACAGGCGGTGGTCAACCTGGCCTCCCACGCGCGGCGGATCTACCTCGTCGTGCGACGATCGTTGACCGCGACGATGTCTCGCTACCTCATCGATCGGATCGAAGCCGCCGCGCAATGTCGAGATCTGGGAGGGATGCGAGGTGAAGGCCCTGCACGGCGGCGATGGGCTCGAGGCGGTCACGGTCGTCCGCCGCGATCGAGAGCGAGCAGCGACTGAACGCCACGGGTGTCTTCGCCATGATCGGGGCCTCCCCGCGGACCGAGGACCTCGGCGGCCTCGTCGGTCTCGACGACAAGGGGTTCATCGTCACCGGCGAGGACGCGCGGCGTCATCCGAGCTTTGCCGAGCACCGAGAAGGCTGCGACCACCAACCCTTGCTCCTGGAGACCACCCGACCGGACATCTTTGCCACCGGGGATGTCCGAAGTGGGTCGACCAAGCGGGTGGCCTCGGCCGTCGGAGACGGCGCCCTCGTCGTTCGCTCGATGCACGAGGCGCTGAATCGTCGAGGCGTGGCGGCGGAGTAGCGCGCGACCTTCTACGACGACGTGGCGGCGCACCCGCCGCAGCCGATCACGACTCGCATCCCGGTCTCGACGCAGCCGCCGCCGGCACCACATCGGCCGGCAGGGGGATGGCTCGAACGCGCGGGGCCTCGACGGGCTCGGCGGGCACCTCGGTCACCGGTTCGGCGGCGGCTTCGGGCACCTGCGAGCGCAGGACGCTGACCGCGACCGCGATCGCGACCAGCACCAGGCCGGCGCCGATCAGGTAGGCGAGGTGGAAGCCGGAGTTGAGCGCCGCGGCGGCCGACTCGCCGTCGGCGAGCTGTGCCTCGGTGCGCTCGGTCGCGAAGGTGGCGAGCACCGCGAGACCGATCGCACCGCCGACCTGGACGCTGGTGTTGACGAGCCCCGAGGCCAGCCCCGAGTCGCTCGGCGTGGCGCCCGACATCGCGAGCGTCATCAGCGACGGGAAGCCGAGCCCGGCCCCGAGCCCGATCAGGATCATCGCGCGGCAACAGATCGACCGCGTAGCTCGCGTCGACCGGGGTGCGGGCGAGAAGGAGCAGCCCGACGACGATGAAGACCATCGCGGGGATGAGCGTCGCCTGCGGGCCAAACCGCAGGTTGAGCTGCCCGGTGAAGCGGAAGGACATCGTCCCCATGACCACGGTCATCGGCAGGTAGGCGAGGCCGACCTCGAGCGCGTCGTAGCCGAGGATTCGCTGCATGTAGAGGGCGCCGAGGAAGAACATCCCGAACATCCCGACGACCAGCAGGGCCTGGACCAGGTTCGCACCGGCGACGTTGCGCGAGCGGAACAGGCGCAGCGGCATCAGCGGATTCGCCACCCGCGCCTGGCGGGCGAGGAACGCGGCGACGAGCGCGATCGAGACCGCGCCGAGCGCGAGCGTCTGGCTGGATCCCCAGCCCTCCTCGGCGACCCCGAGGATCGTGTACACGCCGAGCATCAGACCGCCGGTGAGCAGCGCGGCGCCGGGGAGGTCGGCCCCGGCGGTGAGACCGATCCCCTCGCGATCGGGCACCAGCCTGATCGCGAACAGCGCGGTCGCAATCCCGATCGGCACGTTGACGAAGAAGATCCAATGCCAGTTGATCGTCTCTGTGAGCACGCCGCCCGCCAGCAGCCCGATCGAGCCGCCGGCGACGGCGACGAAGGTGTAGATCCCGATCGCCTTCGCCTGCTCCCGGGGCTCCGGGAACATGGTCACGATCATGCCCAGGATCACCGCCGACGTCAGCGCCCCGCCGACGCCCTGGACGAAGCGCGCCCCGATCAGGACGCCCTGGCTCTGGGCGACGGCGCAGAGCAGCGACGCGCCGGTGAACACGGCGAGACCGATGAGGAAGATGCGCCGCTGGCCGATCAGGTCCCCGATCCGCCCGGCGAGCAGCAGCAGGCCGCCGAACGCGATCAGGTACGCGTTGACCACCCACGCGAGGTCGTTCTGCGAGAAGCCGAGGTCGTCCTGGATCGTCGGCAGGGCGACGTTGACGATCGTCGCGTCGAGGACGATCATCAGCATGCCGACGCAGAGCACGTA
>CAWJHV010000035.1:0-24153 GCA_963842795.1 uncultured Solirubrobacterales bacterium
CTGGGCCCTCCCGATCCAGGAGCGGCACTTCGAGACCGCGAGGGCTTCCGCGCTGACGCTGGCCGGCGAGGAGGACCCCTACGAGGAGTGACGGGCCGGATGGCGGCCGGGTCGCGCCGGCCGCCTCCCTGACCTGCCTCAAACGGCGGGCGCCGACCCGTTGACGCGAGGTCCCGTCGAGGCCGAATCCGCCGGCTCGAGCACGTACACCTGACACTCGAGAGAGGGGTCGGATTGACTGTCGCACATGAAGCCGACGACCCGGCGGCCGGTCCGCTGCTCGACCGCGTTTGCGTAGGCGGCGCGCAGCGACTTGTGGATCGCCGAGCGCATTCGCTG
The DNA here is from genome assembly GCA_963842795.1 of uncultured Solirubrobacterales bacterium. GTDB lineage: Bacteria > Actinomycetota > Thermoleophilia > Solirubrobacterales > 70-9 > WHSW01. Next base: position 340 of record CAWJHV010000035.1, read on the forward strand.
GACACGATCGCCATGACCGTTTTCGGCGAGGGTCCGCTCATGCGGCGCATGACCGCCCTCCATCAGCACGAGCACGCAGTCGTCGAGCACATGGGTTCGTATGTGGACGGGGCCCCGTCCGAAGTAGCGCTTGTGAAGGCTCACGATCTCCCGGGAGATGTCGCGCGCGGGAGCCCCGATCTCCAGATCGCCGCTTGGGGCTGTTGCCGTGTCCAAAGCCGGCACCTCCTCGATTCACCAGGTCGAAAAAATGTCCGAGACCGCGGCGCGGCCTCACTCTGGAACGATCGCTTCAACGAGCGAGTCGTATCGCGGCCGGGATTCTTACAAGAGGCTCAGGCGGCGTCAAGTGGCGATGCCTGCCGCACGCGTGGCCCGCTCAGGGCTGGAAGACGACCTTGAACATGCCGTCCTGCTTCTGCTGGAACTGCTTGTACGCGGCGGGCGCCTCGGCCAGCGGCAGGCGGTGTGTGGCGAAGTCCTCGGTTCCGAGCGGATCCTGCTCGCCCGTGACGAGCGGCAGGATCGCGTCGATCCAGCGCTTGACGTGCGCTTGGCCCATGCGGATCTGGATCCCCTTGTCGAACAGCTGCATCATCGGCATGGGGTCGACGGCGCCGCCGTAGACCCCGCTGATCGACACGGTCCCGCCTCGCCTGACGCTCTCGAAGCACGCATACAGCGCGCTCAGACGGTCGATGCCCGCTTTTTCGATCATCGCCTTGGCGACGGCGTCGGGCAGATAGCCGGCCGCCTTCTGCGCGAGCTCCCCGAAGGGCGCGCCGTGGGCCTCCATGCCGACCGCGTCGATCGCGGAGTCGGTCCCGCGGCCGTCGGTGAGCTCGCGGATGCGCTCGGCGATCGCCGAGGTGTCGCCCGGCGCATCGGAGACGTCGAGCACCTCGACGCCCCAGTCACGAGCGCGGTCGAGCCGCTCTGAGACCAGGTCGATGCCGATCACGCGCGCGCCGCGGTGCTTGGCGATCCGCGCCGACATCTGGCCGATCGGTCCGAGGCCGAAGATCGCCACCGAGCCTCCGTCGGGAAGATCAGCGAACTCCACCGCCTGCCAGGCCGTCGGCAGCACGTCCGAGAGGAAGACGAAGCGGTCGTCGGGCGGGCCCTCGGGGACCTTGATCGGGCCGAACTGCGCCTGGGGCACCCGCAGGTACTCCGCCTGTCCACCGGGCACCTGGCCGTAGAGCTTGGTGTAGCCGAACAGGGAGGCGCCCGTCCCGGTGTCGCGGTTCTGGGTCGTCTCGCACTGGGCGAACAGCTGGCGCTCGCACATCCAGCAGTGGCCGCAGGAGATGTTGAACGGGATCACGACACGATCGCCCTTGGCGAGCCCCCCGACCTCCGAGCCGACCTCCTCGACGATCCCCATCGGCTCGTGCCCGAGGACGTCGCCGGGGTCGATGAACATCCCGAGGACCGCGTAGAGGTGCAGATCGGAGCCGCAGAGCCCGGTCGAGGTGACTCGGATGATCGCGTCGGTGGGCTGCTCGATCGTCGGGTCGGGAACCTCCTCGACCCGCACGTCCTCGTTTCCCTGCCAGGTGACTGCCTTCATTTCGCGTCCTTTCGCCTCGTCGGTGCCGCGGTCGCCGGTCTACCCGGGGTGGTGGCGCGCTAACGGGGCAGTTAGCGGTCCGCTCAGCGGGTAGACCCCAGGGACACCGAAATCGAATCGAAGGAGGCCCGTATGGGCATCACCGACAAGGTCACCGGCAAGGCCAAGCAGGTCGTCGGCGACCTCACCAACGACTCCGAGACCCGCCGCGAGGGTCTGCAGGAGGAGCGCAAGGGTGAGAAGAAGGAGGAGCTCGACCGCGCCGAGGAGCGCGCAGACGAGAAGGCCGCGGAGGTCGCGGACCTCGAGCGCAAGACCTGACCCGTCGCCGCGGCACGGATGCTGCGTCGTGCGAGGACGAGGGGCCCGGCGGGGGCCCCTCGTCCGTTTCGCTACCTAAAGCCCTCCGGCTCGATCTCGAACCAGACCCGGCCGGCTCCGCGTTGGGCACACCACCAGGAGCACAGGGCGTCGACGATCTGCAGACCGAGCCCGCCGCGCTCCAGCGGGCGGGTGCGATCGATCTCGATCTCGCCACCGCCGCGGTCGACGACCTCTCCGCGAATGACCCCGTCACGGCTGACATTGAGCCAGACGCGGATCGGTGCCGCCGGGCCGAACTTGACGGCGTTCGCAACCAACTCGCTGAGGACGGTGCGCAGGTCCATGTAGGTGGCCGCGGGCATCGCATCGGCGAGCTCGCCGGAGGCCTCCCGCGCCAACGCGGGCGCGCCTCGGGTGCTGTCGATGGTCAAGGTCAGCTCCATGCCAATGGCCTACCCGATCTGGGCCGGTCTATCCGCCTGCAACCGCGAGCTCAAACGCCCGGATCGGCCGGGCTGAGCCTGATTCCCGCGATCGGATCGGGGTAACCGCGATCGAAGAGCGATTCAGGAGGGGAGCATCACGATGGCCGCGCGTTCGATCTGGAACGGCACGATCACCTTCGGCATGGTCAACGTGCCGGTGAAGCTCTACTCGGCCACCGAGTCGAAGACGGTCAGCTTCCACGAGGTCCACGCCCGCGACGGGTCGCGGATCGAGCACCGGCGCATCTGCCCCAAGGACGATCGCGAGGTGCCGATCGAGGAGATCGTCAAGGGCTATGAGGTCAGCGAGGGCAAGTACGTCGTCCTCGAACGCGACGAGGTCAAGGCCGCGGCGGGCGATCGCGGCAAGATCGTCAACATCACCGAGTTCGTCGAGGCGAGCGCGATCGACCCGGTCTTCTTCGAGAAGACCTACTACGTCGGCTCGCGCGACGATGAGGACTCCTACCGCCTGCTGCTCGAGGCGCTCGCGCGCGCGGACCGGGCGGGAATCGGGCGCTTCGTCTTCCACGATCGCGAGTACCTGGTCGCACTCCGGGCGCTGGAGGACGTGCTCGCCCTCCACACCCTGCGCTTCCACGACGAGGTCGTGGACGGCTCCGACCTCGAGCTTGGCAAGCCGTCGAAGAAACCTGGCAAGCGCGAGCTCGAGATGGCGCGCAAGCTGGTCGGGACCCTGTCGGAGCAGTTCGAGCCCGAGGACTACGCGGACACCTATCGGGATTCGGTGCTCGCGTTGATCAAGCGCAAGGCAGCCGGCAAGGAGATCGACCTGGTCGCGCAGGAGGAGCCCGAGCACGGCGACGATCTCGCGGCCGCGCTCGAGGCCAGCGTCTCGGGCAGAGGCTGATGGCGCGCGCGCTCTGGTCCGGCTCCCTCTCGTTCGGGCTCGTCAACGTGCCCGTTCAGCTCGTCAGCGCGGCGCGGGACCTCGACTACCACTTCCACCAGCTGCACGAGAAGGACAAGCGGCGGATCGAGCAGCGGCGCTTCTGCAGTGAGGAGGACGTCGAGGTCGGGTGGGAGGAGGTCGCGCACTCCTATGACCTCGACGGCAAGCAGGTCGTGCTCACGGACGAGGAGCTCGGATCGGTCGAGCCGCGCAAGACGCGGACGATCGAGATCGAGGCCTTCGTCGATCTGGCCGAGGTCGACCCGATCTACTTCGACCATCCCTACTTCCTGGTGCCGGCGGGAGAGTCCGACGGGACGCTGCGCGCCTACGCGCTGCTGGTAGAGACGATGGACCGCGAGGGCGAGCTGGCGCTCGGGCGCTTCGTCATGCGCACGAAGGAGTACCTCGCGGCCATCAGGGCCCGCGACGGCGCTCTGGCACTGTCGACGATGCGCTTCGCCGACGAGGTCCGCGACCCGGGGAAAGTCCCGACCGGCGGCAAGAAGCCCTCCCGCAAGCAGCTCGACAACGCGGTCGCGGTGATCGAGGAGCTGTCGACCGACTGGGATCCCACGAGCTATCGGGACTGCTACCGCGAGCGCCTCCGCAAGGTGATCGAGAAGAAGCGAAAGGGGGCGAAGATCGAGGCGCCGCCGACCGAGCGAGAGCCGAAGCCGGTTGAGGACCTGATGGAGGCGCTCGAGCGGACGCTGGCCAACGTGCGCGACGGTCGCGATCCGAGGGCCGGGGGCGACGACGCCGAGGACGGCGAGCTCGCGGGACTCTCCCGCGAGGAGCTCTACGAACGGGCCCAGCGCGAGGGGATCAAGGGTCGTTCGAAGATGACGCGCGACCAGCTGGTCGCGGCCCTCGGGGACGAGTAGCCGTTATCGGAGGCCCTTCGGGGGTAGGAGGAGCTCGCCTCTCCACAGCTCGTGCGGGCAGCGGGTGAGGTCGACAACAGAGCACGGCGCCGGCCTACGACCGGAACCTCCGGGCTTGTCCAGTCCTCTCGAACCAGGAGGGTTCCATGTCACTCGTCTGTCCGTCCTGTCGCTACAGCAGGAGCGTCGCAGGAGCCGGCCGGCTGGCGCTCTGCCCCCGGTGCGCGACCGAGGGCAGGGATGTCTATCTAGTCCCGCGACCCCAGCAGGACCGTCCCCGCAGACACGACCTCGTCGGCCTGCTGGCGACCGCCAGGGGCGAGCTGTCACGGGCTCGCGGCTTGCGAGAGCGAGGCCGGCGAAGCCAGTCGCCGCTGCCCGCCGAACCGGGGCCGACAGATGAGAGTTGAGCTCGCGTCTCGGTCGGTTTTCGGAGCGTCGTCGCGGGTAGGGATTTCGTATGGGAGCAGCACCGGCAGTGAAGGGATACCGGCCGGCGGTTGAACTCCGACCTATGCCGGGCGATTATCTCTGCACCGACCGGGAGCTCTATCGCGTCGAGCGCGTGGCCGACGACCGCGTCCTGCTCGAGGACTGCAAGACCGAGGCCCTGGTCGACCTTCCGCTCGTCGACCTGATCGACCTGAAGCCGGTCAGACGCTCCGCCTGACCGGAACCTCCGGAGTCACCCCTCGATCCCGGTGGAATCGTGGGGCTCGCCCACCGGCTTCGACTCCGGCGAGCCGCGCTGGCGCAGGTAGACCGCGAAGACCGCGAACGAGCCCACGGCGAGGAACTCCGACTGCCAGTTCTGCAGCGTCGCCTCCCAGAAGTCGGCCTCGCCGAGGTACCCGATCCAGCTCACGGTGGCCTCGCCGTGGTCGGTCTGCAGCTGGTTGAACTCGGTCCACCCGGTCACCGACTGCGCGAACCACGAGCCGACGAAGATCGCCCCCATCACGATCAGGAGCGAGTTGGAGTAGACGCTCGTCCGCCAGTCTCCGGCGCGGGCCCAGCCGGGGGCGTCCGGCGGGGCGTGCTCGCCGAGCTTCTGCTGCTCGGCGGTCTCCCGCCCCGGGCGGTCGAGCTCCTTCGACTCCGGGGACCCGCGCTGAAGCAGCCAGACGGTCGCGAGCATGAAGAGCATGAACTGCAGGTACTCCGACTGCCAGTTCTCGGCCACGGCGTTTGCGAAGCTCGACGAGGTCACGTAGCGAGCGAGCGAGATCGCCGGCTCGCCGTGCGCCAACTGGTCCTGGTTGAAGGCGATGTGCCCGGCGATCGCCTGACCGACCAGCGCGCCGCAGAAGAGCACGCCGAAGAAGATCGAGAGCGAGTTCTCGCGGACGAACCGCCGCACGTCAGTGGTGTGTGAGGCCGATGACGATGAAGTACGCGAGGCCGACCGCGATCACAGTCGAGTAGATCCAGAACATCGCTCGCATGTCCTCAAGCTAGACCCGGCTCCGGTCGAACCCGCCGGCATCGCGGCGGCCGGACGGCTAGGTTCTCAGCCCTTGAGGAAGGCGAATTCATGAGCCGGCCCCTGGTCGTCGTCCAGTTCAGCGACCCGCACATCGGTGCCGATTGGGGTGGCCCGGATCCGAAGGCGACGCTCGAGGCGGTGGTCGAGCGGGTGGCGACGATCGGGCTCCGGCCCGACGCGGTGCTCATCTCCGGCGACCTGTCCGAGCACGCCGATGCGGCCGAGTACGGCCTCGTGGACTCGATCGTCTCGCGGCTGGAGGCACCGGTCTTCGTCCTCCCGGGCAACCACGACGAGCGCGGCGCGCTGCGCGGCGCCTTCGACCTCCCGGGCGACGGCGCCGAGCCGGTTCAGTACGCGGCGGAGATCGGCGGGTTGCGCCTGCTGATCTGCGACACGATCGTGCCCGGGGAGGACGGGGGCGCCATGGATCACGGGCGGCTCGCGTGGCTCGAGGCGGAGCTGAACGCGGCCCCGGAGGCGCCGACCCTGATCGCCATGCACCATCCGCCGATCGCGATCGGGGTCCCGGCGTTCGACGAGATCGGCCTGCGCGAGCCGGACCGCATCGCGCTCGCGGAGCTGGTCGCCGGCCATCGCCAGGTCAAGCGCATCGTCGCCGGCCACGTCCACCGCACGGTCGTCGGCGAGATCGGCGGGCGCTCGGTGCTCGTCGCCCCGAGCACCTACATGCAGACCCGGCTCGAGCTCGAGCCCGCCGAGATCGACGAGACCTCCGACGTCCCTGCGTTCGCCGTTCACCTGCTGATCGGCGACGAGCTCACCTCGCACGTCCAGCCCGTGAGCGATGCCGCCCTTTGAGGCGACGCGCTGCGAGGTCGGCGAGGCGAGCTACTTCCTGATCCAGGGCGGCGCGGGCAACCCCGTGCTGCTCCTGCACGGCTTTCCGCAGACCCACGTCTGCTGGCAGCGGATCGCCCCGCGTCTGGCCGAGGCCCATCGCATCGTGGCGCCCGACCTGCGGGGCTACGGCGCCTCGGAGGCGCCCGCCGGCGGCCCGGAGGGCGAGGGGTACTCGAAGCGCGAGATGGCCGCGGAGCTGGTCGAGCTGATGGCGGGCCTCGGGCACGAGCGCTTCGCCATCGTCGGCCACGACCGTGGGGCGCGGGTCGCCTACCGGCTGGCGCTCGACCATCCCGAGCGCGTGAGCCTCGTCGCCCTGCTCAACATCGTCCCGACGATCGACCAGTTCGAGCGCATGGGCGCCGGCCCCTCGCTCGGCTACTGGCCGTGGTTCCTGCTGGCTCAGCCGGCCCCGTTTCCGGAGCGGCTCATCGGCGCCGATCCCGACGCCCTGCTCGAGTACGTGTTCGCGACCTGGACCGCCGACGCGACCGCCGTCGATCGGGCCAGCCGCGAGGCCTACCGGTTCGCGATGACCTCGGAGACGATCGCCGCGATGTGCGCCGACTACCGGGCCAGCTTCCACGCCGACCGGCGCGACGACGCCGCCGACCGCGAAGCCGGCCGGCGAATCGCGGCGCCGGTGCTGGTGGTCACCGGGGAGGAGGAGACGCAGCTGGCCGAGGCCCCCGAGATCTGGCGAGCGTGGGCCGAGGACGTGACGGCCGCCCGCGTGCCGGGCGGCCACTTCGTCCCCGAGGAGGCACCGGCGGAGCTGTGCGAGCTCCTGATTCCCTTCCTCGCCGCGGAGCGGCGGTAGCTCACCACGCCCTCGGGTTCCCGGGCGGGATGCGGTCGCGGACCAGCGTTGCCTCGACCGGGTCGACCGGCGCCGGCACGGTCGTCGCTCGGAAGAGCTCGAGCTGGCCCGGGCCGAGCGCGTCGAAGGCAGCCTCGATCGTCGCCGGGTAGGCGGAGACGATCACCGCGTCCTCGGGCAGGGTCGGGTGATGATGCTCCGGCTTGGCGCTGTAGGTGACCACGAGGTCGAACGCGGGCGGCCGCGCGGCGGTGCCGTCCTCGATCGTCACCGCGCCGGTGACATCGACGCGGTCGTAACGCATCTCGCGGAGGTCCAGCCGTTCGAGCTCGGGCTCGCTGAGCTCGATCAGTACCCCGTTGGGGGCCGGGGCTTCGCGGTGTCGGTCGAGGTTGAGACCGAGGCAGAAGCGCGGCAGCGAGCCGTCGGCGCGGGCGAACGTCTTCTCCGAGGCCAGGTTGTCGCGGCCGAGGGTCCAGGCGCGCGACCAGCCGTGCAGGCGCGCGACCGCCGCGACCTCGACCGGCCGGCCGAGCGTCTGCGACGCGCTCGCCGGGCTTGCCAGCGACGCGTAGCCGAAGACCGCAATCTTGCTCACGGGAGGCGCCTCAACATCGGCGCGGCTCGGCGCCGGCCTGTCGGCCGCCGCCTCACGGAAGGCGCCTCAACGGCGGCGCGGCTCGGCGCCGGCCTGTCGGCCGCCGCCTCACGGAAGGCGCCTCAACGGCGGCGCGGCTCGGCGCCGGCCTGTCGGCCGCCGCCTCACGGAAGGCGCCTCAACGGCGGCGCGGCTCGGCGCCGGCCTGTCGGCCGCCGCCTCACGGAAGGCGCCTCAACGGCGGCGCGGCTCGGCGCCGGCCTGTCGGCCGCCGCCTCACGGCCGCGGCGGCTTCCAGGCCGGCCGCGGGCAGAGCCGGGCGGCCGCCGGGCAGCCGAAGCAGAGCGCGGGGTAAGGGGTCTCGGCGACCTCGAACTCGCCGCCGCGCATTCGCCGGATCAGCGCGCTGAGGTGCTCGCGCGCGGTTTCCAGGCCCGCCGCGTCGAAGAGCTCGACCTGGGGCTCGTCGGGCGCCTCGAGGAAGACGTGGATCGCCCGCGCGCCGGTCTCGCCGCCGACCGCGAGCGCATATACCTGGCGCTGGGCCGCGTAGCGTGCCGCGACCTCGGCCGCGGAACGGCCGTCGAGGGCGTCGGTCTTGTAGTCGACTACGGTCGGGACGTCGTCGCCGTCGACCAGCAGGTCGATCTTGCCGCGGACGACGGTGTCGGCGAGCGCAAGCGCGAACGGGACCTCGGCTCGGGGCCGGGCGGAGAGCTCCGCCCGCAGGGCCGAGTCAAGCCAGCCCGTGACCAACCGCCGGGCGCGGGCGAGCGCCTCGCCGTCGCCGCCGAGGCCCTCGCGCCCGAGCAGGCGGGCGAGCAGGGCCTCGTCCGGGGCGCGCCAATCCCGCGCCGCGCTCCACTCGAGTGCGGCGTGGACGGCGTTGCCGACGCCGAGCGCGTGGCCGCGGGCGACGCCGGGCTCCGGCATCTCGCCCGGCACCTCGGGCGCCTCATCGGTGGCCTCGCCGGGACCGGGCGACAGGGCCTCGCGGGCGCCGAGCACGCGCTCGACGTAGAACCGGTAGCCGCACTGCTCGTACAGCGCCAGTGCCGAATAGGAGAGGTGGCCGATCGGGACCTGCGCCGGTCGCTCGTCGAGCAGGGGCGGCGGCGTCGCAGGGGGCGCCAGCGGGTCGTCATCGGCCGGGGCCGGAAAGGTCCGCACGAGCTCCGCCGCGCGCGCCGAGCCAGGCTCGCTGACGCGGATCTCGAGCCGCGCCGTGGTCCGTGCCGGGCCGCCGCCCTCCACCGGCTCCGGCGCGGGCAGGTCGATCGTCGCGTCGGCGCCCTCGAACCCGCGCTCGGCCAGGGCCGGGAGCAGACGGCGCAAGGGGGTGTCGTTGGCCTTGCGCTCCTCCGCCGGCTCGAGGTCGGACGGCTTGTAGATCCCACTCAGCAGCAGGCGGTCGCGCGCCCGCGAGGCGGCGACGTAGACGAGTCGGCTGCCCTCTTCGGCTTCCGCCTCGCTCTCCGCCGCGTTCAGGTCGACCAGCTCCCAGAGGCCGACCGATCCGGTCGAGGGGAAGGCAAGCCGCATCCCGAACCGCCGCGAACCGTCCGCCGAGGGCGAGCCGATGACGACGTCGGAGGACTGGTGCCCGGCGTTGAGGTCGCGGCCGAGGTCGGGCACGGCCACGACCGGGAACTCGAGCCCCTTCGCCGCGTGCACGGTCATCACCCGCACCCCGTCGTGCCCCTCCGCCTGGACCGCGGCCATGCCCTCGCGCTCGTCCCGGCGGTTCGATTCCGCCGCGAGGGCGAGGAAGCCGGCGAGGTCGCGCCCCTCGTTGGCCTCGTACTCGCGGGCGAGCCGCATGAGCTTCCGCACGTTCGCCATCCGGCCGACGCCGCCGTCGCGCGCCGCCAGCCCGAGGTCGTATCCGAACGCGGTCATCGTCCGCTCGACCAGCTCCTCCAGGGTCAGCAGCGGTGCCTCGGCGCGAAGCCCCGCGAGCACGCGGCAGAAGCGCTCCAGCCGGGCGGCGTCCTCGTCCGGAACCGACTCGAGCCAGGAGGTGTCGGCTGAGGGCGGCTCGGGCCCGTCGCCGTAGCGCCACTCGATCAGCGGCCAGACGTTGCGCGGGTACCCCGCCTCGTCGGTCGCGGCCCGCCGCAGAAGCCACAGCGCGTCCGGGCTGACCGCGTTCGCGAACGAGGCCAGCGCGCCGAACAGGTACTCGTCGTCGCGCGGGTTCGCCACCACGCCCAGCAGGCGGACGAGGTCCTCCACCTGCTGCTGGGTCCAGTAACCGCGCCCGCCGACCACGAACGGCCGCAGGCCGGCCCGCCGCAGCGCCTCCTCGTACGCGTCGACGTGGGTGAAGGCCCGCAGCAGGACGACGATCTCGCCGCGCTCGGCCTCGTCCGCGTCGACGATCTCGCGCAGCCGCTGGGCGAGACAGCGCGCCTCGGCGATCACCCGCGGTGGGGAGTCGCCGCCCGGCGGCGGCTCGAGCTCGATCTCCTCCTGCGCCCACTTGCGAGCCTCGCGCCCCCGGCCCTCGTCGAGGGTGAGCAGCAGCTCGATGCCCTCGGGGCCGTCGTCGGGACGCCCGGCGGTCAGCTCCGCGAACCCGTCGAGGAGCGTCCGGCCGATTTCGTTCACCGCCGCGAGCACCGCGGGACGCGAGCGGAAGTTTCCCCGCAGCGGGAGCACGTCGCGGTCCGGCGCGGCGGCGGCGTCCCGCCGCTCGCCGCGAAAGACCTCCAGGTCGGCGTTGCGAAAGCGGTAGATCGACTGGTGCTCGTCGCCGACCATGAACGTACGCGCGTCCGGCCCGGCGAGCTTCTCGCCCAGCCGCAGCTGGACCGAGTTCGTGTCCTGGAACTCGTCGACCATCACGTGGGCGAAGCGCTCTCCCCATTCCTGCGCGAGTGCCGGGCTCGAGTCGAGCAGCTCCAGCGCCCGCAGCTCGAGGTCGGCGAAGTCGAGCGCCGAGCGCTCCTCCTTGAGCGCCGAGTAACGGCGGCCGAACTCCTCCAGCACGAGCTCGAGCGCCCGGCGCGACCCGCGCGCCGCGTCGAGCTCGGCCGGGGTGAGCGCGCGCGGCTCCTCCTTGCGCCCTGGCGAGTGCACGGGATCCGGGACCTCGGGCAGCCGCGGCTCGATCATCCCTTGGCTGCGCAGGCTCGCGTACGCGGTCGACGTCATCGCGGTCAGCCGCCACGGCTGGTACGCGGCTGCGGCCCGGGCGACGTCTTCATCGCCGGCGGCGAGCAGCGCCTCGATCGCATCGCCGGCGGCACGGTCGGCGAGGCGCGCGGCCTCGCCAGCGTCGAGCACCCGGAAGCGCGGGTCGAGCCCGGCCGCGAGCGGATGCGCCGCCAGCAGGCGGCGGCAGAAGGCGTGGATGGTCATCACCCAGGCACGCTCGGTCGCCCTCGCCGAGCGGCGCAGCTCGGCAGCCCGCACCTCGTCGCCGGCTCCGTCCGCGAGCCCGGCGCGCGCAACCAGCTCCCGGCGCACCCGGGTGCGCATCTCAGCCGCGGCTCGCTCTGTGAAGGTGAACGCGAGGATCCGCTCGACCTCGACCCCGTCGTCGGCGACCGCGGCGCAGTAGCGGTCGACGAGCACGGTCGTCTTGCCGCTGCCGGCCCCGGCCTCGAGGAAGGTGTCGCGCTCGCGCGCCGCGATCGCCGTCCGCTGCTCCGCGGTCGGCTCGAAACCGCGGGCGGGCTCGGGGGGCGGCGAAAGAGCCGGCTCGCGGTCGGCGGCGGGTGCCGCGGGAGCGGCGAGCCCGGCGAGCGTCAGCTGCCCCTCGGCGGGGCGCGGCTCAGCCACCTCCGCCGTTCCCCTCGAGGCCTACGGCGCGCTCGAGCCTGCAGATCGGCTGGAAGGCGCAGTACTTCGGGCACCTGCCGCCGATCGGGTGGCGCCCGATCGCCCCGGCGCGCATCTCGTCCGCGGCCTGCACGGCGGTGTCCTCGGCCTGGGCCAGCGCGAGCTCGAACTCGTCGGCATCGCGGCGATCGGTGCCGACGATGCCGAGGCTCTTGAGCTCGTCGTGCTCGCGCGCGACCAGGCCGCGCGGCTTGCGCTTCTCGCCCCCGACCGCCCCCAGCGGCTGGTAGAGGCCCGCGACCGGCGCCAGCTTGAGAATCCGCTGCGCGACCCGCATGTAGAGCTGGATCTGGAGCGTGCCGCGGTCGGCGAACTCCTCCGCGCGCGAGACGCTCTTACCGGTCTTGTAGTCGCGGACCAGGGCGTTGCCCGAGGCGTCCACGTCGACCCGGTCGATCCGCCCGCGCAGGGTAAAGTCGCCGAGCTCGAGGGGCGGGTGCGACTCCTCCGCGTCCTCCTCGAACGGTCCGAAGGCGAGCTCGAGCAGGTCCGGACGCGGGCGGTAGGCGGTCTCGTTCTCGGTCTCGGCCTCGAGGAAGGAGTCGACCTGGGCCCGCGCGCGCTCCAGCGCCGCGCGGCGCGAGTGGTTGAGCGGCGCTCCTGAATCGGCCGCCGCCTCGCGCAGCAGCTCGGCGAAGCGCTCGCGCCAGACCCCGACGTCGCCGGGGCGGGGGATCGAGTCCTCGCCGGGCGGGTCGCGGTAGAGGCCCTCGAGCGCGTCGTGGACGAGCGAACCGAGCCAGAGCGGGTCGGCGACCGGCTCGAGGCGCTGTGGGCGAAGCTCGTGCTCGACGAACCACTTGTAGGAGCAGGTGACCCACCCCTCGAGCGAGTTGGCGCTGAACACGGTTCGCGAGCGGAGGTCATCGACCACGGCCGGGACCCGCAGCGGCCCGGGGAGCGCGTTCGGGTCGGAGAGCTCGGCGAACATGGACTCCACGGCCGCGGCGCGCGAGGCGAGCCCCGCGTCGGCGAGCGTCTGGGCGCGATCGTGGGAGGGACCGCCGAGCGCCACCGCCCGGGCGAGCGCGCGCTCGGTGGTCGCCTCGTCGAGCCCGAGCAATGCGCGCTCGGGCCCGCGCCGGCGGATCGGGTCGCCCGCGGGATCGGACTCGAGCAGGTCGAGCACCTCGTCGACGAACGGCGAGCGGGCGAGCGCGGTGCCGTCCTCGTCGCAGCCCTGCCAGCTCAGGTAGAGGCGTTCGGTCGGGCGCGAGACGCAGGAGTGGAAGAGGTATCGCTCCTCGTCGGCGGGGTCGTTGCGGCGCAGGTCGGGGTTGCCGATCCGGCGCCGACGCTCCTCGGAGAGCAGCGGGTCCGGCGGCGCGGCGCTGGGGAAGACGCCATCGCCGAGCGAGGCGCAGAAGAGGACCCGGGCACGCGCGGTCCGCGCCCGGTACGGGTCGACGATCCGCACCCGCCCGGCCGCCGGGCCGCGCCAGAGCGGCACCGAGGCCGACTCGATCGCCTCGATCGCGCCGGCGAGGCCCGGGACCTCGCAGCCCGGCAGCTCGACAAGGCCGGCGAGCTCGTCGAGGAGCTCGGCCGCGGCAACGCCGGCGCGCAGCTCGAGTGCCGAGAACGGGACGCCGCCCTCGCCGGGCTCGCGGGCGAGCGGGGCGCGCTCGCGGTGCGGGCCCTCGGCGAGCTCGCGCGCGCTGCGCGCCAGCCCCCGCAGGCGCCTCACCGCGCCGTCGGCCTCGCGCAGGCGCTGGAGGTGACGCGGCGGATGCTCCCAGTGCGCGAGCGCCTCGTCGACGGTGGTCGCGTCGCCGCGCCGGATCCGCGCCTCCACCGTGTCGACGGCGCCCGGCGCGAGCGTCGGGTCGAGCCGCAGGTGGGTGAGCAGGGAGTCGACCGAGGTCTCGTCGCTCGCCGCCCGGCAGAGGGCGATCAGGGCCCCGCCGACGGCCGTGCCCGCGAGTGGCATCGAGGATTCGAGCGCGACCGGGACGCCGAGGTCGCCGAGCACGGAGGCGAGCAAACGCCCGCCCGGGTCCGGGCGGCGGAGCGCGATCACGATCTCGTCCGGCTCGAACCCCGAGGTCAGCAGGCGGGCGATCTCGACCCCGATCGCCTCCGCCTCCCCGCGCGCCCCCGCGGATTCGAGCAGCACGAGGCCGTCGTCGATCGGGACCCGTGGGGCGCCCGGCTCGAACAGGTTGCGATCGAGGTGGCGCAGGCTGGCGCTGTCCGTGTGGTCGGACGAGTTCGCAAGCTCCTCGGCCACCGTCGCGCCCAGCTCCTCGCGCAGCGACCCGACCAGGCGCGCCCGGGGGGCGAGGGCCCTGCGGTCCTCGAAGGTGACCGCGACCGTCACCTCGCCCGCCCGCGACAGGGCGTCGAGGAGCCCGAGCTGGGCGCGACTGAGATCGTCGAAGCCGTAGACGAACACGGGCCGGCCGCCCCAGCCCTCGGGGTCGTCGCGCAGGGCTCGGATCGCCGCCTCGACCGTCGTCGCCCGGTCGCCACGGCCGCTCGCCTCGCGCAGCTCGCCGTAGCGCGCGTAGAAACGGGCCAGCTCGCGCTCGTATCCGGCGTCGTCGAGCTCGTCGACGATCGCGGCCAGCTCCGGCGGCGAGATCAGCGCGCCCTGGAGCTCGGTGATCAGCCGCGCGAGCGCCGGGGCGAACCCGGGCCGGGCGGCCGACCGGCGCAGCCGCCCGGGATCGGCCGAGTCGATCGCGGCACGCATGAGGGCCTGGCGCTGGGAGATCGTCAGCTCGGGGGCGAGCGACGGCGCGAGCGCGCCGGCGATCTCGGCCGCGAGCGCGTCGAAGGTCGCGATCGAACCGCCGAGCGTGGGCGCGTCCGCGGAGAGCTCGCGCTCGAACCCGGCGACGTCGCCCGCGGTGGGCACGACGAGCACCGGATCGCGGTCGAGCGAGTCCCGGAACCGGGCCAGGATCGCGTCCGAGCGGCCCGAGTTCGGGGGCCCGACTATGAGTTCGATGGACACCGCCTGAGCATAGGTCGCCTCCCGGCGCGCTCTCCTGACCAATAAGCCGCTCGCTGGGCGATTCCATCCCCGTTTTGCCGTCCTGAGGCCTACTTACTCTCCGTCGCGATGACCCTCTGCTTCATCGACCCGGCCGACGCGATCCGCGCGATCGCCGACTCGATCGGCCGCGAGGCTCGCCGGCAGCTGCTCGGCGAGGCGGTCCGTGCGTGGGTCGACGAGATCCCCGACGACGAGCTCGAGGCCCACTACGCGAAGGCGATCTCCGAGCTCGACGAGCACGACATCTCGATGCTCGCCGCCTGGCACGCGTCGATGGACGTCGGCACGCCGATCCCCAACCGCGACTACCTGATGGGCGCCTTCCCCTCGCTCGGCCAGCATCGGCGCGAGGCGCTGAAGCTGGCGGCCGGGTTCCGCGGCGAGGAGGCGGTCGACCGGGGCGTGACCGAGGAGCGGGCACTCGAGACGGTGCTCGAATGGCTCTCCGGCCCGCGCCTGATGGAGCTCGCGGTCGAGGCGGTCGAGCTCTATATCTGGGACCGCGCGGGCTCCGACAACTGACGGGCCGGCAGACCGCTCTGGGGTACGGGGCAGCTCTTGGGGCACGGGGTAGGGTGGGGTGGATGTTCGCGCGAAGGCACAGGGTTCGGCTGGTCGTGCTCGTGGGGCTTGCGAGTGCGCTGACGGCGCTCTCGGTCGCTGCCGCGTCGTCGGCGGACTCCGCCCCGGCGCTGGCGCCGGCGGCGGCGGGCGACCCGCTGCTGCCGGATCTGCGCACCCAATCGCCGTTCGAGCTCTACGTTCAGGGCGTCAACCTGCGGCTCTCGAACACGATCGCGAACCGCGGCGCCGGGCCGGCCGAGATCTATCCCGAGCAGACGGCGGGCGGCGATTGCGACGGGGACGGCATCGCCAACAACGACCGGATCGCCTTCCAGCGCGTCTTCGACGACTCCGCCGATCCGCGCTCGCCGGGCTACTTCATCCGCGGCCAGGACACCGCCTCGACCAGTCGCCAGGTCGGGTGCATGGTCTACCACCCGGCCCACTCGCACTGGCATTTCGAGGACTTCTCGCTCTACGTGCTCAAGCGCGAGCCCGACGCGGTCACCGTCGCGCACTCGGAGAAGGTCAGCTTCTGCGTCATCGACACAGATCACCTGTTCCCGGCGCTTCCGGGCTCGCCCGGGTCCTCCCACTACGGGAACGCCGGCTGCGGCCCCAGGTCGGTCGAGGGCCTTTCGACCGGCTGGGCCGACACCTACGGCGCCTCCCTGCCCGGCCAGAGCCTGCGAGTCTCCGGGCTGCCGGCGGGCAACTACTGCCTGATCTCGCGCGCCGATCCGATCAACCGCCTCACCGAGCTCAGCGACGCGAACAACAACCACCGGACGCGGATCCACCTCGATCCTGCGGCGGGCGACGTGGACACGCTCCCCGGCGCCTGCCAGTTCAGCTAGCTCGCGACCCCTGCCAGAATTCCCGCCATGCGGGTGCTCGCGATCAGCCACGAGCGCGACGCCGGGCCGGGGGTCTTCGGCGAGGCCGTCCGCGCGGCCGGCGGGCGGCTCGACGTCTGGCACCGGGCGGAGACCGACGATCTTCCCGGTCTGCCGGAGACGTACGACGCGGTGATCAGCTTCGGCGGGGCGATGCACGCCGACCAGGGCGACGCGCACCCCTGGCTGCCCGCGGAGATCGCGTTCATGACCGAGCTGCTCGAGCGCCGCGTGCCGCTGCTCGGGGTCTGTCTCGGGGCGCAGCTGCTCGCCCTCGCCTCCGGCGGCGGGGCGCGGCGCGCGCGCGAGCCCGAGATCGGGTGGAAGGCGGTCGAGCTCACCACCGAGGGCGAGTCCGACCCTCTGCTTGCCGGGCTCGCGCCCGGGTTCGAGGCCTTCGAGTGGCACAGCTACGAATGCGTGCTGCCGGCCGACGCCGCGATCCTCGCCACCAGCGCGGTGTGCGTGCAGGCGTTCCGGCTCGGCGACAGCGCCTGGGGGATCCAGTTCCACGCCGAGGTCACGGCGGCCGACGCCAGGGGATGGATCGAGGACTACGGCAGCACCGACCCCGATGCCGTTCGCATCGGTCTCGACCAGGCCGCTCTCCGCGCTCAGACGGGCGAGCGGATCGTCCGGTGGAACGAGCTCGGGCGCCGGGTGTGCGCGAACTTCCTCGGCGCCGGCGACGCTCCGCGAGCGCCGCACGCCCGGGCGTCGACCGCGCCGCCGAGCTGATCGGCTAGTTGCCGCCGGCCGCCGCGGTGCTCTCGATCGGGTGCGGCTCGCCGGCGCGGGCGCGCCGCGTGCGAACGATCTGATCCGCCACGACCAGCGCGACCAGCACCGCGAGCACCGCCGCGGCGACGACGATCGCCGGGGCCGAGGCGAGCAGCAGCCCGGCGAGCGCGAGGGCGGCGATCGCGACCGACCGGCGTGTGCTGATCGTGCCCGACATTCGCAGCCGCAGCGCCAGCTGGGCGAGCAGGTAGATGATCGGCCCGCAGACGACCGCGAGCAGCTCGGAGCTCGACAGCTCGTCGGTCGGGTGGGCGATCACCAGCTCGTCGCCGACCGCCGCGACCACGATCCCGGCGATCAGCACCGCGTGCAGGTAGGTGTACGCGTCGCGGGCGAGCAGGGTACGGCGGTCGGAGCCCTCGAGCCCGCGCTCCGTGAGATCGGCGATCGAGGTGAAGTACAACCACCACAGCGCCGCGGTTCCCAGGAACGCGATCGCCAGCGCGCCGAGGGTCCCGGCGTCGAGCTCCAGGGGCGAGGTCGTCGTCCCGGTGATCACGATCGACTCGCCGAGGGCGATGATCACGAAGAGCTGGAAGCGCTCGACGAAGTGCGCGGTGCCGACCTCCCAGGCCTCGGGGTCGACCGGCGCCATCCACGGGACGCGGAAGGTGACCAGCGGACCGCCGTAGTCGATCGCCAGCGCCATCAGCCAGAGCACGGTGCGCGCCGTGCCGTCGGCGAAGGCGCCCGCGAGCCAGAACGCCCCCGCGGCGCAGAACCAGACCAGGATGTGGGTCGCGCGGCGACGCTCGAGCGTCCCTGCGTCGGCGGCGGCGAAGGCCAGAAACGAGGCGCGGCCGACCTGGATCGCGACGTAGGAGCCGATGAACAGGAGCGCGCGGTCGCCGAAGGCCTCCGGGATCGCGACCGCCATCAGCAGGGTCAGCAGCATCAGCGCGATCAGCAGCAGCCGGACCGAGGTCGACTCGGTGTCGAGCTCGTTCGTCGCCCACGTGGTGAAGTTCCACGACCACCAGACGACCAGCAGGCACACCGCCGCCTGGCCGGCTCCCTCCCAGCTCAGGTGCTCGAGCAGGAAGTGCGTGATCTGCGTGATCGCGAACACGAACACGAGGTCGTAGAAGAGCTCGAGCGACGTCACGCCCTGCGCCTCCGCGTGCTCGCGGCGTTGGACCCTCGCCATTAGGGCGGACGCTACTCGCCGGTCTCGGGTGTGAGGTAGGCGCCGGAGAGGCCGCCGTCGACGAGGAAGGTCGACGCGGTGATGTACGAGGACTCGTCGGAGGCCAGGAAGAGGGCCGCGTTCGCGATCTCCTCGGTCTCGGCGAAGCGTCCCATCGGCAGGTGGACCAGGCGCCGCGCCGCCTTCGCCGGGTCGCTCGCGAACAGCTCCTGCAGCAGCGGTGTGTTGACGGGGCCCGGGCAGAGCGCGTTGACCCTGACGCCGCGGCGGGCGAACTCGACCCCCATCTCGCGGGACATCGCGAGCACGGCGCCCTTCGACGCCGTGTAGGAGATCTGCGAGACCGCGGCGCCCATCACGGCGACGAACGAGGCCGTGTTGATCACCGAGCCGCCGCCGCTTCCGAGCAGGTGCCGGATTCCGTACTTGCAGCAGAGGTAGACCGATCGCACGTTGACCTCCTGCACCCGCTGCCACGCCTCGAGTGGCTCCTCGACCACTGAGGTGTCGTCGTACGGGTTGATGCCGGCGTTGTTGAAGAGCACGTCGATGTGGCCGAGCTCGTCGACGACCCGCGCGTAGAGGGCCTGGACCTGGTTCTCGTCGGTGATGTCGGCCTCGATCGTGAGCTCACCGGTCTCGCTCGGGTTGAGGTCGACGGCGACCACCCGAGCGCCCTCGGCCGCGAACATCCGCGCCGACGTCGCCCCGATGCCGCTCGCCGCCCCGGTGATCACGCAGACCTTGCCCTCCAGTCGCCCGGCCATCAGTGAGTCACCACTAGCTCTCCGCGGTCGCGTAGTAGACGTTCTTCACGTCCGTGTAGTGATCGAGCGCGTCGGGCCCGAGCTCGCGCCCGACCCCGGACTGCTTGAAGCCGCCGAACGGGGTCGTCACCCGGACGGAGCTATTCGAGTTGATCGACAGCACGCCGGCGTCGATTGCCCGGGCGACGCGGAGGGCGCGGGCGCCGTCGCGGCTCCAGATCGAGCCCGAGAGCCCATAGATCGTGTCGTTGGCGAGCCGGATCGCCTCCGCCTCGTCCTCGAACGGGATCACGCAGGCGACGGGGCCGAAGATCTCCTCGCTGGCGGCGCGATCGTCGTTGGACATCGGCGCGAGCACCGTGGGCGGAAACCAGAAGCCGGGGCCGTCCGGAGCCGAGCCGCGGATCGCCACCGGGACTTCGTCGGTGACGTATGAGCCGACCGTCTCGCGCTGGTCGGCTGAGATCAGCGGCCCCATCTCGGTGTCGGGCGAGAGCGGGTCGCCGACCCGCATCGACTGCACCCGGCGCTCGAGCGCGGCCATGAACTCGTCCATCGCCCCGCGCTCGACCAGGATCCGCGAGCGTGCGCAGCAGTCCTGGCCCGCGTTGCCGAACACCGCCGAGGGGGCGGACGCGGCGGCGGCCTCGAGATCGGCGTCGGCGAAGACGACGTTCGCCGACTTGCCGCCGAGCTCGAGCGTCACCCGCTTGATCGTCTGCGCCGCGCCCGCGGCGATCCCCCGGCCGACCTCGGTCGAGCCGGTGAACGCGATCTTGGCGACGTCGGGATGCTCGACCAGACGGCGACCGCAGACCGACCCCGGGCCCGCGACCACGTTGAGTACGCCCTCGTCGAGCCCGGCCTCGAGCGCGATCCGGTCCAGCTCGAGCGCCGTCAGCGGGGTGAGCTCGGCGGGCTTGAGGACAACGGTGTTGCCGGCCGCCAGAGCCGGGGCGACCTTCCACGACGCGATCACGAGCGGGAAGTTCCACGGGGTGATCAACCCGACCACGCCGAGCGGCTCGCGGAAGGTCATGTCGACGCCGCCGGCCACCGGGATCGTCTGCCCGAGCAGGCGCTCGGGAGCGCCCGCGTAGAAACGAAAGCACTCGACGACCATCGCGATCTCGCCCCGGGCGTCGGAGATCGGCTTACCGGCGTTTCGCGCCTCGAGCTCCGCCAGCTTCGGCGACTCGGCCTCGAGCCGGTCGGCGAGCCCGCGCAGCAGCGCAGCCCGGTCGGCGGGGGCGATCGCGCGCCAGGGGCCGAACGCCTTCTTCGCCGCCGCCACCGCGGCGTCGGTCTCCTCGACGCCGGCTCGCGGGACTTCGGCCATCACCTGCTCGGTCGCCGGCTCGAGGACCTCGATCACGCGAGCACCTCGCCCGACCGACGAACGGCGAACGACGAGCTCGCCTCCACGAACGATGCGACCACGCGCGACGTCTCCTCCTCCTCGGTGTGCCAGAGGATCCCGAGGACCCAGCGCCGGCCGGGAAGCTCGATCGCCTCGGTCACGTGTCCCGGCTCCGACCATCCGGTGGCCACGAGGCCGTCGCCGAGCCGACCGGCGCCCTGGTGGTGATGGGAGCGGACCGTCAGCCGCTCGGTTCCCGCGGCTCGCGCCGCCAGTGAGCCCGGCTCGAGCCGCACGGCGTGGTCCGAGAACCGACCCGGGGTGTGCATGTGCACCTCGGCGTCGGCGAGGTGCTGCTCGAGGGTGCCGCCGAGGGCGACGTTGAGGACCTCGAACCCGCGGCAGATCGCCAGCAACGGCATGTCCCGGTCGATCGCGGCCCGGGCGATCGCGAGCTCGAATTCGTCCCGCCCCCGATGGACGCCGGTGGTGTGCGGATCGGGCCCGGCCCCGTAGATCGCCGGATCGAGGTCGGCGCCGCCGGTGAGGACCACGGCGTCGATCAGGTCGAGCACCGAATCTGGATCGGCGGTCCCGACGTCGCTCGTCGGCAGCAGCAGCGGCAGCCCGCCGGCCTGATCGACACGCTCCGAGTACGTGCGCTGGGAGAGGTTGATGTCGATGTCCTCCCAGATCGCCCAGCGCGCGCTGGCGATCGCGGCGCTGATCCCGATCACCGGACGTCGGCGGACCATCAGATCAGGCGCCTCAACAGCGGCGCGGCTCGGCCTCGGCCTATCGGCCTTCGCCTCACAGCAGGCGCCTCAACGGCGGCGCGGCTCGGCCTCGGCCTATCGGCCTCCGCCTCACAGCAGGCGCCTCAACAGCGGCGCGGCTCGGCCTCGGCCTATCGGCCTCCGCCTCACAGGCGCTCGAACCCCCGGAACAGCTCCCAGTCGGTCACCGTGCTCTCCAGCGCCTCCAGCTCGACCCGGGCGCGGTTGAGGTAGTGGTCGATCACCTCGCTTCCGAACGCCTCGCGCGCCACCTCACTGCCCGCGAACAGGTCGCGGGCCGCGTACATGTTGGTCGGCACGTGCGGCTTGTCGGCGGTGTAGGCGTTGCCCTCCATCGGCGCCTCGAGCTCGAGCTCGGAGTCGACCCCGTGCAGGCCGGCGGCGATCATCGCCGCGAGGGCGAGGTAGGGGTTGACGTCGGCGCCTGGGAGGCGGTTCTCGAACCGCAGCGCCTCGCCGTGGCCGACGACCCGCATCGAGCAGGTGCGGTTGTCGTTGCCCCAGGCGACCGCTGTGGGGGCGAAGGAGCCGGGGGCGAAGCGCTTGTAGGAGTTGACGTGCGGGGCGTAGAGGAGGGTCAGCTCCTCGAGGCAGGCGAGCTGGCCGGCGACGAAGCGCTCGAACAGCTGCCGGTCGGCCGCGAAGGCGTTGCCGCCGTCGTCCTTGGCGAGCGAGCAGTGGATGTGACAGGAGTTGCCCTCGGCCCGGTTGAACTTCGCCATGAAGGTGATCGCCATCTCCTCCTGGGCGGCGATCTCCTTGGCGCCGTTCTTGTAGACGACGTGCTCGTCGGCGGCGGTCAGCGCCTCGCCGTAGCGGAAGTTGATCTCGTGCTGGCCGAGGTTGCACTCGCCCTTGGAGTTCTCGACCGTCATCCCCGCCGCGGCCATCTCGTTGCGGATCCGGCGGATCAGCGGCTCGACCCGCGCCGAGCCCAGCAGCGAGTAGTCGATGTTGTAGAGGTTGGCCGGCTCGAGATCGCGGTAGGCCTTCTTCCAGGCCTCCTCGTAGGTGTCCTTGAAGACGATGAACTCGAGCTCGGTGCCGGCATTGGCGACCAGGCCGCGCTCGGCGAGCCGGGCGAGCTGGCGCCGCAGGATCTGGCGCGGTGAGGCGACGACCTCCGACCCGTCGCCCCACTGGAGGTCGGCGAGCAGCATCACCGTGCCCTCGTGCCAGGGAACGGGGCGCAGGCTGTCGAGGTCGGGGACCATCTCGAAGTCGCCGTAGCCGCGCTCCCACGACGCCATCGCGTAGCCGCCGACCGTCTCCATGTCGACGTCGACCGCCAGCAGGTAGTTGCAGCCCTCGGCTCCGTGCTCGAGCGTGTCCGCGAGAAAGTGGCTCGCGGTCAGCCGCTTGCCCTGCAGCCGGCCCTCCATGTCGGCGATCGCGAGCAGCACGGTGTCGACCGTGCCGTCCGCGACCGCCTGCTTGAGCTCGTCGAGCGTCACCCGGCGTAGTTACGGACCGGTCGCGGGTTGCTCCCCCTCCGCGGCCAGCGCCTCGTCGATGTCGATGTTGCGGGTCTGGCCGGTGAAGTGGTTCTTCGCACCCGCGACCCATGCGATCGCGGCGAACAGAACCACGGCGCCCACGGTGAGCGGCGCGTAGTTGACCGCCTCCCAGCTGAAGTCGTCGTTCCAGGGAACCGCCGCCGGGGTGAACGGCAGACAGAAGATGATCGTGATCAGTGCGACCCAGAAAACGGCGAACGGGTTCATCCACCGCCACTTGCTGCCGAGGTTCCAGACCGGCGACTGCTCGAACGAGCTGCCCGCCCGCCAGCGCAGGTAGATCGGGATCACGTAGGCGATATAGAGCCCGATCACCGTGATCGAGACGACGGCGAAGAACGCGAAGGGGAACGGATCGCCCGCCGAGTTGCCCTTCAGGGCCGGCAGCGTGATGATCAGCGCGGCGACGGCCATCGTGATCACCGCGTTTCGCGGCGTGCCGCTCGGGTTCACCTTCTGGAGTCGATCCGAGAACGGCAGACCGTGGTCGCGCGAGAAGGCGAAGCACATCCGCGAGGCGCTCGTGAGGCAGGCGAGGCCGCAGAACAGCTGGCCGATGGTCGAGATCAGGACGACCGCCTTGAATGCCGAGGTCGAAAGCGAGAGGCTGAAGATCTCGAGCGAGCTGCCGGCGCCGTAGCCCTCGCCGGCGGTCACGCCGTCGGGGTCGGTCGCCGCGAAGGTGATCGCCAGAAGCACGAACCAGCCGATCAGCGCCGAGAAGAAGATCGACTGCCAGACCCCGCGCGCCGCCGATCTGGACGCGTCGTGTGTCTCCTCGGACACGTGGGCCGAGGCGTCGAAGCCGGTGATCGTGTACTGCGTCAGCAGGAAACCGAGCGGCAGCACGTAGAACCAGAACATGTCCATGCCGAAGCCGGAGTTGTTGATCCGCTCGGTGAAGACGAAGTCGAGGCTCTGGTGCTCGTCGGGGACGAAGACCAGGATCGCGATGATGATCACGACGCCGACGACGTGGACGAACACCGAGATGTTGTTGGTGATCGCCAGCAGGTGCGTGCGCATGATGTTGATCGTCGCGTGAATTGCGAGGATGATCGCGAACAGCAGGAAGGTCTCGCCGAGGATGTGCGCAGAGTCGCCGAAGTTGACCCCGAGGATTTCGACGCCGTAGAGACCCAGAACGACGTTCAGGAACGTTGCGGAC
>CAWJHV010000036.1:0-23622 GCA_963842795.1 uncultured Solirubrobacterales bacterium
GCCGCGCCATCGGGTATGACGCCTGCTGAATCACCGTGAGCGTTCTCTTCGGCCAGGAACACGTCGACCGTTACCGCGCCACCGACGGCGCCGAGGGCCACGACTGGCAGGGCACGCAGACGCTGCTGCTGACGACCACCGGGCGCAAGTCGGGCGAGCAGCGGACGACCCCGCTGATCTACGGCCGCACCGGCGACGACGTGATGGTCGTCGCGTCCAAGGGCGGATCGGATGAGCCGCCGGCGTGGTACCTGAACCTCGAGGCCAACCCCGAGGTCGACGTCCAGGTCAAGGGCGACCGGTTTCACGCCCGGGCGCGCGATGCGACCCCGGAGGAGAAGCCGGAGCTGTGGAAGACGATGGTCGGCCACTGGGTCCACTACGAGCGCTACCAGGAGATGACCGAACGAGAGATCCCGGTGGTCGTGCTCGAGCGGGCCGGCTAGCGGCGATGTTCCTCGTCGTGCTCCGCCGCTCCGGGCCCGAGTGGGACGCCTCGCGACCGATGGAGGAGCAGTCGGACTGGGCGGCGCATGCCGAGTTCATGGACGGACTCGTCGACGACGGGTTCCTCGTCCTCGGCGGGCCGCTCGCCGACGAGATCCGGGTAGCGCACGCGGTCGAGGCCGACTCGGAGGAGGCGATCCGGGCCCGGCTCGCGGAGGACCCCTGGAGCGAGAGCCACCTGGTGATCGACTCGATCGAGCCCTGGACGATCCGCCTCGACGCGCGACAGACCGCCTAGGGCGTGTACGACTTCCTGCTGTTCGTCCACGTGCTCGCGGCCTTCTGCCTGATGGTGGTCGTGGTCATGTACTCGGCGTGGGCGCTCGGGGCGTCCGCCCCGCCGCGGCTCGTGCTGCTCGCCGAGATCCTCTGGGGGATCGGCGGCGCGGGGACGCTGATCTTCGGCGTCTGGCTGGTGTTCGACGTCAACGGCTACGGCATCCTCGACGGCTGGATCATCGCCGCGCTCGTCCTCTGGGCGGTCTCGGCCGAGGCCCACCGTCGCGCCTACACGGCGATCCGTCCGACCGCCGGCATCGACGGCGCGGTGATCGCCCCGGACGAGATCGCGATGGCGCGCTGGAGCGCGATCCGCGCCGCGCTCGTCCTCGCCCTGCTGATCGTGATGATCTTCAAGCCCGGGGTCTGAGATGGACGCGCTGGCGATCGTTCGCCCGGACGACTGGAACTTCGCCCTCTTCCTGCACGTGCTCGGGGCGATGGTGATGGTCGGCGCCCTGGTGCTCGCGCTCGGCTACCTGGCCGGCGCCTGGCGCGGCGGCTCCTCCGACGCCCTGCGCGTGGGCTTCCGCGCCCTGCTGTACGGCGCGATCCCGAGCTTCCTGGTGATGCGGCTCGCCGGGCAGTGGATCTACTCCAAGGAAGGGCTCGACGACCTGCCGTCCGATCCGAGCTGGATCGGCCTTGGGTTCTCGATCGGCGACGGCGGCCTGCTGCTGCTCGTGATCGCGACCGTGGTCGCCGGTGTCGGCGCCCGCCGGGCGCGCACCGCCCCGGCCGGCGGCGACGCCCCGGCCGAGGGCACGACCGGCATCCGCGTCGCCGCGGTGCTCACCGGGGTGCTC
Organism: uncultured Solirubrobacterales bacterium; assembly: GCA_963842795.1. Classification (GTDB taxonomy): domain Bacteria; phylum Actinomycetota; class Thermoleophilia; order Solirubrobacterales; family 70-9; genus WHSW01. Next base: position 1,593 of record CAWJHV010000036.1, read on the forward strand.
CTGGTCGCCTACGTGGTCGCAATCTGGGCGATGACCACGAAGCCTGTCTAGGGACTAGGAAACGACGACCTCGGTCGGCTTGCCGACGCGGCCGAGGGGGTCGATGAGCGCGAGCGTGTACGAGTCGGCCGGCGCGGGGTCGTCGACGATGACCGGCACCGGCTTGTCCGTGAGCTCGACGGTGGGCAGGGGCTGGCTGCCGGCCGGCGTGTGGCGGACGAGCAGCAGCGACCACGGGCCGAGGTCGCGCGCCGAGGCCGGGGGGACGGTCGGCACGGTGATCCGCGTGCCGGTGGGCGTGGCTGCCGCGGTCGCCCCGGCGATGGCTGCGGGAGGCTCGGGAGGCGCGTGCACCGTCGAGACCGAGAGGCTGGGCGCGCTCCAGTTGAGCTCGCGCGGGCCGAGGTGGGCGCCGGGAAGGGGACCGATCCCTGCCGGGGTGGGCGTCGGGCTCGCACCCGGCTCGAGCGGCGGCTCCGGCGGGTAGCGGACCTCGGCGACCCAGAGCGCGCGGGCAAACGGCGGCAGCGCGACCTCGCCGACGTCGACCGTCGCCGTCCAGGCCTCGCCCGGGGCTCCCGGCGGCGTGAGGTCCAGTGGCGCGTCGGCGACCATCGTGTCCGCCTCCGCGACGCGGCCGAGCGCCCGTCGCAGCCGCACCTGCGGCTTCTTCTGAGTTCCCGCTGCCGCCAGCGCCTGGAGCACGTCGTCGCGGATTCCGCGCGCCTCGACGGTCAGGCGAACCCCGTCGTCGCGCGGCGCTATCCGCAGCGTCGGGGGTGGCGGCGTCTCGGTGAGCGGCACGGCGATCGGGACCAGGCCGGAGTCGGCGAACCGGCTCTCGACGTTGCCGAACTCGCTGACGGCGGTCACGCGCGCGAACTGGACGTTGCGCAGGGCCCCGGGGATCCGGTGGCGGAAGCGGACCATCCGGTCGGGGCCGGGGTCGGGGAGGATCGGTTCGGCGGTGAGCTGGGTGAACAGCGCCTTGTTGCCGAGATCCGCGGCCCTGGGCACGATCGCGGCGGCGCGCGCCGCCCGCGGCTTGGCGGTATCGAACGCGATCCCGAGCGCCGCGCCGAGCACGCGCTCGTCGCCGAGGTAGACGCGGTAGCGGGTGCGGTCGGCCGCCGGCCACTGGAGCCCGATCTCCGCCAGTCCGCTCGCGTCGCCCGCGGAGGTCCAGATGATCTCCGGACCGGTGAGGGGCGCGGGCGCGACCCGCGGGTCGCGCACGGTGGCCGTGCGGGTGCCGGTCCTCGGCGGCCCCGGCTCGCCGGTGACCAGGGTCGCGACGACGACGCGCACGCCCTCCTCGCCGACGCCGAGGTCGAGCGGCACGTCCCAGGTCAGCGGGGTCGGCGGGTTGGTCTGCGGCGGAGGAGGCTGGGAGGCCTGGGGGTCGCCGTCGACCGTGAGCGCCACCTCCGACACCTCGGGCGCCCCGGGCGGCTGCTTCTCCGGGCCGGGCACCTCGACGCGAACATGGAGGTTGTCGGCGGCGGTCTGGGTCGCCTCGACGCCCGGCGGACTCGGGAGCGGCCGCGGAGGCCTCGTACCGTCGACGCCCTCCGTCCGGCCCCAGCGCCCGACGTCGTCGGCGAGCGCGACCTCCCACCTGGCCCCGGCGGCGTCACCGTCGACGGCCCCGTCCAGCAGCGCGCTGCCTCCCGCGCTCGTTCCGGTCGGCCGGCGGTACTGGGGCACGAGCCCGAGCGCACGCTTCCCGAAGCCCGTGTCCTGGATCGGATTCAGCAGCACCTCCTCGGGGTCCGTGCGCAGGAACGCGGCGACGCCGAGCGGATCGCCGGGAAGCTCGATCCGCTGCACCCAGCGGCCGCGGTCGGTCGGGTTCCACCACGACGCGCCGGCGACGGGGAATGCGTCGGGCAGGTCGAACGGTGCCTCGAGCGCCGCGCAGGCGAGCGTGGCAAGCGTCACCGTGCGCCACTGGCCGGGCTCGCGGGAACGGGCCGAGAGCCAGCGCTCGCGCACGTCGCGCAGGGGCTCGAACTCGCGCTCGAGGCCGAAGTTCAGCTCGTCGGCGTCGACCGAGTCGAGCAGGGCGTCGAGTGGGCTTCCGGGCCGCGTGCGCACGGCCCACTGCGAGGCGACGAGCCAGACCGCAGGGCGCACACCGCCGTCGGGCACCGGAGTCGGATCGGTCGTCACGAGGCCGGCGTAGCGACCGATGTGCGGATCGGCGGAGGCGGTCAGCAGGGCTTCGGCGGGGGCGAAGCCGACCGACGCGCCGATGCCATCGGGGAGCTGGGCCGTCACCGGGTCGTCCGGGTCGCGACTTTGGGTCACCCGCAGATCGCTCGGAGGCTCGGCGCCCTGCTTCCAGGCAGCCTCGATCCATCCGTCGAGGTGCTCGGGCGCCAGGTGGCCGAGGACCAGTTCGGCGTCGGCATCCTGGCTCAAACCCGGGAAGGGCGGGCCATCCACCTCCGCCGGGCCGAGCTGGGCGCTGGCGCCGCGCAGGATCCGGTCCTTGGCTTCGGCGGGCGGGTTGATCCCGCCGGGCTGCGCGTACCACTCCGAGTCCTCGACCGGCAGGCCGAAGACGAAGTCGGCGCTCGAGTCCACCGTTCCCCGGTCGACCTCCGGTCGCTCGACCGCCCGCACGCCGAGCAGGGTGCCGGTGCCGCTGAGGCGGACCGCGGCCAGGTCGAAGCCCGCGACCGCGAAGGGCTTGTCCTTGCGCTGCCCGAGCACCCGCCCGCTCGTGGCCGTGATCGCGTCGAGGATCACCGGGAAGCCGTCGGCCTCGATCTCGACGTAGACCCAGAGGCCGCTCGACGGCAGCAGCGTCAGCGGGCGCGCGGTGTCGAACAGGTTGACCGCGCCGGCCCCGCCGACCGCCCGCGGCTCGACCGGAGCCACTTCCACCCCCAGGCGCCAGGCCGCGAACGGACACATCGGGAAGCCGAGCAGGCTCGAGACCCGAACCCGCAGGTGCGCTCCGTCCTGGATCCACTCGTCGTTGCGCGCGTGCACCGCTCGGGCAGCGAACAGGCTCGGCGGGGCGAACAGGACGCTCACGCGATCACCCGGTCGAGGGCGAAGACGGGGAAACGGGCGAGCCGGCAGGTCACCGAGATCGGCGTCGGGGGCGTGCCCAACGGCGACAGTGGAGCGAGCGCGGCGGCGGAGATCGTCAGGTCACCGGTCGGGGGGAACGGAGCCGGGCTCAGGTAGAGGACGCGCGTCGACGAGAAGTTCCGCCGGCTGACATCGAGGGATCCCCCGGGGCAGGAGACGCCGTCGAGGCTCAGGCGCGCCGCCGGGTTCTGGTCGGCCTCCGAGGGCGGCGGGCCCGGCCGCTCGAGCGGCTCCGGGCTCTCCAGCAGCACGCCGGCGAGCAGCCAGAAGTCGCCAGCCGGCGCCCAGAGCGCGCTCGCGGTCGGGTCCCGCGGCTGCGTCCGTCCGGCGAGACCAAGCTCGGCGAGCGCCGCCTCGAGCGCCGCGTCACCGACCGCCGTCCCGCCGATCCCCGCCGGAACGACCGGGACGTCGCGCGCGGTCCCGAAGGCGCGGAGGAGGTCCTGCGGCCTTTCGAAGCGCGAGGTGGTGAACACGATCCCCGGGAGGGCGCGGTCTGCCGCCGACGGTGTTACGCCCTGCGGTGGGAAACGCACGGAGAGGTCGTAGGTTCCCAGCGGCTCGAGCAGCGGCGGCCCGCCGACGCTCCCGCCCGGGGTCGGTATCCGGCACTCTCCCGGCGGCTCGGCGGCGAGCAGGGCGAGCCGGCTGTCGACCGTGTAGAGCAACGATGGCTGCTGCATCACCTTCAAGATGGAGAAGGGCTGGCCGAGATCGTCGGGCTCGCCGGGCGGAGTGTCAGTGCGCCGGACCCAGACGGTGAGGTCGTGCTTGTAGCGCTTCGCAAGCTCGGCGACGTGGTCGAAGCGGAAGTGTGCGGCGACGGCGTCCTTCAGGAACCAATCGCGCGTGTGGTCTTCCGGGGTGTAGCCGGCGAGATAGCGCTCGAGGTAGGCGGGATCGAAGGAGCTCCAGCTGCGCATCAGGATCGGGCGCGCGATATCGAGGACGTTGCCGGCGTTGCGCGCGCTGGCCGTCTTGAAGTGGAACTGGCGGTCCGGCCACGACCCGCCGGTGACCGGGCCGCCGCCGCGGCGGCCCTCCCACCGCTGGCTCACGGTGAGCCGGTAACGGGTGCCCGGCTCGAGCATGTCGCGCGAGGGACCGGGCGTCACCGGGGTGGCGGCGTCGGTCTGCTCGTGCGCGGAGTCGTCGAGCGCGCCGTTACCCGCCGCGGCGCTCTCGCGGGCGGTCGCCGTCAGGCCACGAACCCCGAGCACGAGCGTGGGCGCGAACGGCCGATAGGAGACCCTGGCGCCCTCCCAGCTGGAGCCCGACCGGTTCGGGGCATAGCTCGCGACGACCATCTCCTCGGCGACGTCCGCCTCGTCGACCCGCTCCCACGGCTCCTCGCCGGGATCCCCTCGCACCTCGACGCGGTCGAGCAGCGCTCGGTGGACCATCAGGACCAGCAGCGGGTCCTCGAGGCGCTCGCTGAACGTGAGCGTGGCGATCGGCGGCGGATCACCGAGGAAGTCGGCGCCTGTGCCCGGGGCCGGGTTGCCGCGGTCGTCGATCGGGACACCGATGAGCGACGGCAGGGTGAGCGCGCCGCTGAACCGGCGGCCGGCGGTCTCGACCGGGCCGGCCAGCGGTTTCGCTCCGCCAAGCTCCCAAGGGAACGGGCTGGGCAGCCAGCCGGACCCCAGCGGTCCGATCTGTCCCGCCTCGTACCACCGCAGCGAGACGTCGACCGAGAACAGCGACGGATGGCGCGCCAGCCAGAACGGTGCTTCCGGCGGCAGGTGCCAGATCCTGAGCTCGTGCTCGTCCCGCGCATCGCCGCCGAGCGCCCAGCCCGGGGCGGCGTCGAAGCGCACGTGGCAGATCCCGCCGAGAACCTGGAGCGGATCGTGCGGCAGCCCCTTGCCGCCGTCGTTGAGCACCCGCATCCAGCTGTGTCGCTCGCGGGTGAGGAGGGCGAGGTCGCGGGCGCCGGCGAGCTTCGTCGAGGCCAGCGGGTCGCCGTGACGCGGGAGCTGCCAGGTGGCCGCCTTCGGGTCCGTCACCGGGTGGGCGACCCCGCTCTCGTCGATTCGCTCCAGCTCGAGCCCGGTGAGGAAGAACTGGTAGGCGAGGTCGGCGCTGCCGTAGCGGCCGTCGCCGGCGCTCTCGGCGCCCATGTGCTTGTCGACGAGCGACTCCTTGAACGCTCCCCCGGTCAGCTCCGTCTGCGGACCGGTGGAGAACTGGACCACCGGCAGCACGTCCGGCCAGACCTCGGGCAGGCGGTTCGCGTCCTCGGAGGCGGACTCGATCTGCGCACCAGCGCCGTCGGTGAGCGCGATCCCCGCAAGCGGGTCGGAATCCGGCGGAGGCACGGAGTCGTCGCGGTCGCCGATATCGATGTCGACGCAGCCGGAGATCGAGGTGAAGAACAGGTCGATCTCGCCGCAGACGTGGACGTGCAGCCAGCGCACGGTCTCGCCGTTGACGTCCGGGCCGATCTGGACGTCGAGATCGGCGGAGAGCCCGAGCGAGAACGGTCCCAGGTGGAGGGAGCCCGCGACGCCCGCCCTGCCGAGCATGAGCAGCGGATCCGAGCCCAGCCCGACCATCACCGACGCGCTGATCTCGCCGTAGACGATCGGATAGGCGCCGAGCACGGCGTGGAAGGCGAGCCCGAGGCCGAGCGAGAAGCCGCCGAGATTCACCCCGCTGCCGCCGAGGTTGGGGATCCCGTCTCCGTGGACCATCACGTAGCCCGAGCCGCCGATGCCCAACAGGTCTGGCAGCACGGTGACCGAGACCGGTTCCGGGATCCGGCCGTTGGCGCCGTCGCTGCCGACGTGCACCCACCAGTCCGGGCCCGCGAACGGGAACCGGGAGACGACCGGGACGGTGACCTCGAGCAGGTGGGGGATCTTGAACGTGCCCCGAAGCGCGATCAGGAGCTCGTTCGGGTTTTTCTCCAGCAGGCCGATGATCCGCACCCCCACGCCCGAGCCCGTCGTCTCCGAGATGTCCGCGAACAGCGGCCGCTCGGCGATGAAGCGCGACTCGAGCCCGACCCGGAGGTCGAGGCTGGGCGTCGCGACCGCGAGCGACCCGAGGGCGCTGAACGCGTAGCCGAGGTCGGGGACGGTGCCGACGACGAGACCGAAGCCGAGCAGCATCCCGGGCTTCGGGACCGGCGTGAGCGGCCGCTGCGCGATCATCTCGTCGATCGGGTCGTTGGCCGGGTCGTGCGGCGGGAGGCCGGCGTTGTAGCCGAAGGCGCCGCTGAGACCGTAGATCCCGAGCCCGGTGTTGGCGAGCGGGATCGCGCCCGGGAGGTCGAGCCCGAGCTCGACGAAGACCATCCGCAGCTGGTTCTCCTCCCTGGTCGAGACGGAGGCGAAACCGCCGATTCCGAGCGGGACCACGCGCGCCGCGAGGTCCGCGTCGAGTGAGTTCGCGCCGAACCGGGCCCCGCCGGACCCCTCGATCACGCCGGGCACCTCGAGCTCGACGTCGAACCCGTGGATCTCGGTCCTGATCGGGTTGTTCGGATCGCCGGTCAGCGTGCCGCGGACGGTCGCCCCGGAGACCTTCACCGGGCCGAGGTCGACCGCGAGGCGCAGATCGACCTCGAACCACGCCGACCCGTGGCCGGAGCGCGTCCCGGCGACCGAGAGCCCGACCGGCCCGCTGGGCTCGACCCGCCAGCCACCCGGGTCCTCGACGTCGACCGTGGCACCGGCGAAGGAGAGCGCGAAGCGGTCGGCGCCGGTCCCGTCCAGCTTCAGCTTCAGGCGAACGTCGCGGTAGCGAACCCGCAACGGCGCCTTGTCGCGCATCCCGATCTTGATCGGGCCGGCCTCGAAGTCCGAGACCTGCAGGCCGGCCGAGTAGTCGACGCGCAGCGAGAGCTCCGTCGCCGCCGCGCGCGCGTCGCCCTCGATCGCCACCCCGTGGACGACGAGCGAGCCGTCGGCGCAGAAGTCCGAGAGCCCCTCGGCGGCGGCCAGCAGCACCGCGAGCCCGACGCCGGTCGCGTCGGGGAATTCGCCGCTCGACGTGTCGCTCTCGGCCACGAACGCCTTCGCCAGGGCGGCGGCGGTGACGCAGAACTTGGCCACCTCCTTAGCCGCGTCGCCCGCCTGGTCGCCGACCGTGATCGAGACGAGCCCCTTCGGCCCGACACCGTCGACCGCCAGATCGAAGCGCAGGTCGCCGCCCTGCGGATCGTGCGAGTAGCGACCCCGGAGCACGATCGGATCGCCGCCGGCGAGCTCGATCGCGACCGGCCCGCCCGCGGGGGCCGGCATCGTCTCCCCGTCGACTGGCAGCTTCACCGCCAGCTCGACCAGGGTCGGCACCGCCGTGGCGAGGGAGGTGGCGACCGGGTCATGCCATTCGACCGTGGCGTCGATCTCGGGCCCGTCGGCGCCGGCGGGGACGTGGGCCCGCACCCGGCCGGCGATCCCGCCCGGTGAGCCGAGGTCGAGGTCGACCGCGAGCGCCGCTCCGCCAGCGAAGGGCGTGCTCTCGGGCAACAGCAGCCGGGCGCCGCGCACAGCGATTCCGCGCCATGACGGGACGGTCGACGGATAGTGCGCCGGATCGGCGTCCGCACCGGGCGGCGGAGGGGCCTCGGTGGGCGAGTCGTCGACCACGAGCCCGCCGCCCAGGTCGAGGCCGAAGCCGCTGTCGCCGAGGAGCACGCCGTCGGCGTCCTGGAGCCTCAGCGTCGTCAGCGAGTCGTCGGCTCCGGGCGCCACCAGCCGCAGCGTCGCGACGCCGTCGCGCGGGCCGCCGATGCGGATCCCGATCGCCGGCGCGCCCCCGGGGTCGGCGACCACCTCCGCGCTGCTCGCACCGGTCGCCTCCAGGCGGTCCGTGGCGGCGTCGAGGCGCGCTGGAATGAGCTCGGACGGCAACGAGATCGGCTGCCGCGGCGTCAGGTCGACGCGAAACGAGCCGTCGGGCGGGGTCGAGAGCGCGAAGCCGAGCAGGTCCCCGGGGACGAACGTGAGCGTGGCCACGCCCGGCAGCGGCAGGGCGCCGCCTGCGTCGACCGTCAGCTCGCCCGACGCGTCACCGCTCGGAGGAAGGGCCTGGGCCGGCTTCAGCGAGCCGAGCAGCGTCCAGAGGTCCGGCGGGACAACAACGTGTCGGGTGACGCCGCGCTCGGTGAGGGCGTCGGCCAGCGACTGTCCCGCCATGCGACCCCCTCACACCTCGAAGTCGGGAAGGTTCAGACCGACGACAGCCACTGAGCCAACTATATGTCGCGGACCGCCCTCCGATCAGCGAATTGAGCTCGAGCGCGATCTGCTGGCCCGAGTTCGCGCCGCCGACGACGAGCACCCGGCCCTCCGGAAGGTCCTCGGGCCGCCGGTAGGCGGAGCTGTGGATCTGCGGCAGCTCGGGATCGAGCTCGGCGGAGACCGCCGGGCTGTTCACCGCGGGGCGCTACAACGACCTGCAACGACTCCCAGCGCGAGCGCCAGACGTGGCCGACCTCCGGATTCGCGTCCGCGATCACGAACGACAACCCGCGGTCGGCCAGGTGCCAGCCCATGGCGAGGCCGGCCTGGCCCCCACCGATCACCAGGACCTCGACCCGGTCGGACGTGGCGTCGCTGCTCATCGCGAAACCGACTGTAGCCACCGCTCGCGCGGGCGGTCACTGCGTGTCAGCCGGCCACGACGTCCCGCACCGCCAGCGGGTACACGTCGGCGATCACGTAGGCGCGCAGGCGGGCCGGGAGCGACGTTCCGGCCGGGATCCTCAGGTGGACGTCGCGGACGTTGCCGCGCTCGTCGGTGACCGGGGTGGTCAGGGTGCGGTAGTCGAGGCTCACCGGCTCCCCGGTGTCGGCGTCGACGAGCAGGATCGAGGCGAGGTGCCTGCCGGCCCGGAAGCGGGCGCCGCGGTCGAGGTCGAGCTGGGCGGTCGCCTCGCCGTCGGCGATCGCGGTCGGTGCGCGCAGGCTGAGCTCGCCGGCGTGCACCCCCTTCGGCTTCTGGTTGGCGCTCCCGCGGCGGTCGTATCCGTCGCTGAGGAAGGTGCCGTAGGAGGCGAGGGTGTCGTCGGGGTTGCAGACGCCGGCGATGTACAGGTAGACGGAGTAGTTGGGCACGGAGGCGCAGCTGACCTGGCCGTAGACGCTCGCCCCGGGCGCGAAGCGCCCGTCCGAACCGAGCTCGCCGCGGAAGTCGAGGCTGCGGATCGGCACCGGGCCGAAGCTGAACTGCAGGTTGACCTGGCTCGCGTTCAGGAGCACCTCGTCGCCGCGGTAGCTCCCGGCGAGGGCGAAGGCGAAGTTGCCGTGCGGGTCGACGCTCGGGACCCCGTTGGCCTTCGTTCGCGCGCCCACGACCCAGAGCAGGATCCGCCCCACCCCGTCAGGCCCCGGCTTCGTCTTCGCCAGCGTGCCCGCGATCAGGTCGTAGGAGTCGAAGCCGATCTGGTTCACGCTCGGCAGCAACGACGGCAGCGGCAGCGCCAGACGGCTGAGCTCGAGCGCGCCCACGCGCTTGCGCCCCACCTTGAGCGGCAGGTCGCCGCCGTCCGCGCGCGCGGTGCGGAATTGCAGCGTGCTGTCGAAGCCGCCCGCGGCCGGCGGGGCGGCCCAGTTGCCGTGCACGCGCACGCGGTAGTCGCGGGCGGGGTCGAGGAAGCCGTCGGGTCGGATGAAGAGATAGCGGCCGTCGCCGGAGAGCTCGGTCTGCAGCGGGAACGGCGGGTCGGCGCTCACCAGCGCGTCCGAGCTCGGAACCCCGAGCATGCGCGCGTCCAGCGTCGCCCCGCCCTCGCGCACGACCAGCCGCGTCCCGAGCACGGTCGCCGCCGAGACCTTCTCGCCGCTGCCGTGCTTGGTCGTGCCCCCGGGGGTGACCGGGAAGACCCCGTCGACGTCGTCGCCGAACTCCTGCCCGGGGCTGCGCTCGCAGCGGTCGTCGCGGCGCTTGCGGCAGTAGTCGTACGGGACGAACCAGACCCGGCCGTGCTCGCCGCCGATGTAAACGCCGCGCTTGCCCAGAGCCGGCGAGCCGTTGAGGTCGTTGCGATCGCGCAGCGCGGCGTTCATCGGCGTCGTGTCGAACGACCACCGCCGAGCGCCCGTCGCCGCGTCGAGCGCGTAGAGCTTGCCGTTCGAGGAGCCGACGTAGACGATCTCGCCGCTGCCGTCTGGCGTCCGCCCGAGCACCGGCGAGGAGCGCACCGGCTCGCCGGTGTCATAGCGCCAGATCTGCGTCCCGTCCGGGCGCACCGCGTAGACCGAGCCGTCGGCAGAGGCGATGTAGATCGCGGACGTGGCGTCCTGCGCGTCGCTCGCCAGCGCCGGCGAGCTGTAGATGTGGTCGGCGGTCGGGAAGCTCCAGCGGGCGAGCCCGGTGTTCGGGTCGAGCGCGTGCAGGCTGCCGTCGAAGGCGCCGACGTAGACCGTGCCGTCGGAGCCCAGCGCCGGCGAAGACGTGACGTAGCCGGCGAACGCCGTCTGCCAGCGCAGCTGCCCGTTCGGGTCGAGCGAGAAGGCGTAGAGGTCGACCGAGCCCCAGTAGCTGTTGCCATGCGCGTCGAAGGCGGGCGTGGTCCAGACCGAGTTGGCGCGCTGCTCGACCCAGCGCCGCTCGCCGCTCGCGGTGAGTGAGTACGCGCCGCCGCCGGTGTTGCCGACGAAGAGGTCGCCCGTCGGCCCGTAGGCGACGTTGCCCTCCCACCAGTTGACGAGCTGGCCGGTCGCTGGGCCGAGGTCGGTCCGGTAGCGCCACCGGATCCGCTGCTTGCGCGAGAGCCTGCGCTCGTCGCCGCGCAGCTGGTAGAGCGTCTCGTCGCCGGAGCCGATCGTGATCGGGAACGAGCCGCGCTTGCCGCGCCGCTGCCCGAGCGCCGCGGCGGCGTCGATGATCCCCCCGGTCCTGAACTTCCACGTCGGGTCGCCCTCGGCGCCGAGGGCGTAGAAGTAGCCGTCCGCGGAGCCGACGTACGCGGTGCCGTCGTCGCCGATCACCGGGGTCGAGAAGATCCCGCGCCCGGTGCGAAACGACCACGGCTCGTCGCCGCGGTAGCGGCCGCGGACCGGGCTCTCGGCGGTGTTGCGCGAGTCGCGCCGCATCTCCGGCCACGGCGAGCCGCCGAGCACGGGAACGTCGTAGGCGAACTGGCGGGGCGTCGCCGGCGCAGCCGCGGGCACCGCTCCGCCGAGCAACGCGATCAGCGTGACCCCGAGGCCTGCCAGCTTTCGCACACCGATGACGCTATCCCTCCACGGTGCGCGCGGTTGTCGACACGAGACCGCGGCGCCGGGTGGGTCCGGGACGACCTCCCGAAAAAGACATACCCGGTACGCATTTCTCGGGAGGTCCCAGCGAGAGTCCTCGGCTTCGCGCCGCGACTTAACGCTTGGGCGTCCGACCGCCCTACTGCTGCTTGATCCGGAAGCTCTCGCCGGTGCCCGGGTTGCGGAACTTGGCCTTGCGCGGCTTCAGCTGCCAGCCACCGCCGAGGTTGCCGCTCGGCGACTGGAGGAACTTGCTGAACTGCTGCGAGGCGTTCGGGCAGGTCATCCGCTTGACGGTGAGGATGTAGTTGCCGGCCGGGATCCGCAGCGAGCCGATGCGGTCGTTGTGGAGCACCTGGAAGCTCGGGCACTGGCTGCGGCCGCTGCTGCCGCCGCCACCACCGCCTCCTCCGCCTCCGCCTCCGCCCCCGCCGCCGCCCCCGCCGCCGCGGAACTTGGCGACGCTGAAGGCCTGGCCGGCGGCGCGGGTGCCGCGGCGGAAGACCGCCTTGCGCGCGTTCAGCCGCCAGCGGCGGCCGAGGTCGCCGCTCGGCCGGCGCAGGAAGCGCGCGAGCAGCTTCGACGCCTTGTCGCAGACGAGCGTCTGCGTGGTGAGCACGGTGAGCTTGTAGCGGCCCGCCGGCAGCTGGAGGGCGCCGATCTGGTCGTTGTGGAGCACGGTGAACGTGCCCGGGCACCTGGTGAAGGTGCCCCGCGCCGAGGCCTCGCCCGTGAGCGCCGTCAGGCACGCGACCGTCCCCATGGTCACGAGCAATGCTCGAAGCCCGATCCGACCGCTGCGATCCGTATTGCCTTCCATGGCACTCCCCTTCGCGTCGGTTCCGCCTGCCCGAGCAGCGTAGCGGCCGCGGCCCGGCGCAACCGGGCGGGGGTCAGCCGCGTCCGGGAACCGGGACCGTGAAGCCGAGCGTCTCGGGCTCGACGCTGCGGACCAGCGGGACCCCGAGCCGGCGCGCGATCCGCCACGCCCAGGCATAGGGAAACGGCACCGGCAACTCGGGGCAGAAGCGCTCCCTGCGGCCGTTTCGGCCCTCGACCTCGATCGTCACGGTCGAGCTCGGCAGGAACCAGCCGCGCGGATGGTCGATCCCGATCACCCGCACCAGCCTCGGGCGGCCGTCGGCGAACACCCTGCGGATCTCGCGGACCGCCGCGCGGATCCAGAACGGGTTCAGGTAGCGGAGGCGCTTCATGCCCCTCCCCTACCCGCTAGGGCGCCCGGATCCCAGAGGGTTCTATGAAGAGCTGCTGAAGGTGCGCATCGCGGCCATGCCGTCGAGACGTTCGCCGGCGTCCTCGCGCAGCTCCGCCGAGCGGCGGTGGTCGGCGAGCGCCTTGCGCATCCGCTCGGCATCGCGTCTCAGCGACGGCTGGCGAAGCTTCGCTTCGGCGCCGGCCGACATCAGCGTTCCGTCGGCGGCTGTGGCGGTGACTTCCCGAGATCCCATCTGGTCACTTCCTTGGTCGCAGTTCCCCCTTGTGGGCGAGCCCTCAGTTCGTCCGATGCCTCCCGAACGCCCGTCGGCCACCGCAAGCTTTCGGCCCTCCTACCCCCAAAACCCAAATTTGATGCCTCCGATGCGGTCGCCGCCCGGTCGCCCTGCGATAGGTTCGCGGCGTGCGCAGATTCACGGTCCTGCTCCTGGTCGCGACCGCCGCCGCGGTCGCTGCACCGGCCGCGCCGGCGAGCGCCGGCGGCGGCTTCACGGCCTGCAACGACGACCTCGGCGAGGCCGGCTGGTTCGACCTGCGGGCGCGCAACGTCGCCTGCCGCGTGGCCGCCAAGGTCGCCGATCACTTCATCATCGTCGCCCACGCCGAGGACGACGGCTACAAGGGCTGGCGCTGCGGGAACACGCAGAACGCCGACGACCCGATCCAGAACGCGTGCAAGCGCCGCAAGGACGGGCACAAGCAGAAGATCAAGTTCGAGTTCGCCGGCTGACGGGCCATCGCGCCCGGCAGATGGCGACGCTCGACGGCGAGCGCTAGCCCCGGTCGGCCGCCTGCTCGAGCTCCTCGCGCGCCGTCACGGCGCGGTCGGTCGCCGCCTCGAGCCCGTCGGTGGCCTCGTCGACGACGCCGGGCGACTCGGCAGCCGGCGCCCGGGTCTCCGAGGAGGCATCGGGCTTGCGCCCCGCGGGTGGCTTCTTCGCCGCCGCGGGCTCCTTCGCCGTGCCAGGCTTCTTCGCGCCCGCCTTCTTGGCCGCCGGGGCCTTCTTCGCCCCGCCGTCCTTCTTCGACGCCGGCTTGCGCGACTTCGACCTCGCGGCCGGCTTGGGCGCCGCCGGGTCGGGCTTGACCTTCTCCTTCGTCTGCGACGTCGGCTTCGGCTCGGTGGCCCCCGGGTCGGGCTTGAGCGGCTCCCGCACGCCGGCGCGGTCGGCGCCGTCGCGGCCCGGGAACACGCGCTCGATCAGCTCCAGGGGTAGCCGCAGCAGGCTCACGGCGGCGCTCATGACGGTCTTCGGCAGTTCCTGCAGGCTCATCTTCTGGGTCCTCCTCTTCGTGGCTGAGCCAGACGGTTACCCGTCAGCCGCCGCGAATCACCTTCGTGCTTTTCGCCGCCCGCTCGACCTGGCCCGCGCAGAAGGGCGGATCGATCCACTTCTTCTGCGAGAACAGGCGCGTCTGATCGGCGTAGTGCTTCGAGTTCGGGTTCGCCGACAGAGAGTAGGTGAGGATCGTGCGGTCGCGGACGCACTTGCCGTCCTTGCTGAACCCGGCGGCCATGACGAAGCTCGAGCCGTGCGTGACGAGCGGGAAGCCCGCCGGCGGATCCCAGGCGTCGGTGATCACGTTGAACGCGCCGTGGCCGCCCGGGCCGCCGTGGATCGGGATGTTCTCCGCGCCCCGCGGCTCGTACTGGTACTGGCCCAGCGGCGCGTCGAACGGGATCTGGGCGTCGCGCAGGTCGGTGACCGCGTCGGCGAGCGCCGTGCCCACCGCCGGGTCGGACGTGTCGAGCCCGGCGGGCGTGTTGACGGGGTCGGCGACGTCGAATGGCGTCGTGTACGGCGGCGCGCCGAGATTCGAGAGGAAGCGCCGGAAGAGCACAGCCCCGGTGCTGTCGAGGTTCTGCTTCTCGTCGAAGCCGTCGAGCGCCGGGCATGCCGCGCCGACGTCGACCGGCCCCGAGGAACCGACCAGGCTCGGGTTCGCGTGGCAGAAGGCCGCCAGCGTCGCGCGGAAGAGCTCGGCCCCGTAGAGGCGGTCGTTGAACTCGATCCGCCGTAGCCGGTTGAGGGTGAACTTGTCACCGGCGTAGCCGTCGGTGCCCGAGAGCCGCTGCTCGATCATCTTCAGGCCCAGCCGGGTCCTCAGCGAGCGCTCCGTCTGCTCGTTGCCGATGATCCGGGCGAAGCCCTCCAGCGGCTGCGCGGGGTTGGTGAGCCAGTAGGAGTCGTTCGAGTTGGCGACGAAGTCGCGCCGGGACATCGACGGCAGGTTCGAGGGCCCGAAGATCCCGGGGACGACCGAGTCGGGGTCGGTGCCCGGCGCGCAGTCCGAGCGCGAGCCGTCGAGCACGGTCAGGCCGAGGGCGCCGAAGGTGAGCGCGCCGAGCGGCGCCTGGCAGTCGCCGGTCGCCTTCGCGTTCGGGACGTTGGGGATCGAGCCGATGTCGGCGTAGAGCGCCTTGCCGCGCGAGTCGGCGGCCATCGTGTTGACCCACGGGATGCCCTCGTACTTCTTCAGGATCTCGAGCAGCTCCTTGGTCGACTGGGCGCGGTCGGTGTCGAAGAAGTGGTTGAGGTAGCGGAGGTTGCCCGCGTTCGCGTCGTACATCGCGTAGGCGGTCTCCTCGGTCCAGTCGAACAGCTCGCGACCCTGCAGCGAGGTGATGATCGGCCCGTAGCGGGTCGTGTAGAGGGTGCGGGTCACCGGCGCGAGCGAGCCATCCGGCTGCAGGACCTGGACCGTGACCTCGTTGGCCTCCATCTTCTCGGGCTGGCCGTCGACCATGTAGCTGGTGGGGTCGCCGGGCACCAGCGTGAGCGCGATGGGGACGAAGCGGAAGGCGGTCGAGACCGTGTGCGTCCAGGCGAGCTTGTCGGTGTGGCCGATCAGCACCGCGGGGACGCCGAAGAGGGTCCCGCCCGAGACGTTCATCTTGCCCGGGACGACGAGGTGGGACTGGTAGAAGCGCTGGTTGCCCTGCCAGGGGAAGTGCGGGTTGCCGAGCACCATGCCGCTGCCGTTCTCGGTGGCCTCGCTGCCGAGGCCCCAGCCGTTCGAGCCCGTCTCCTCGCGCTGGGCGGCAAACGCCTTACCGAGCGCGGCGACGTCGGCCGCGGTGGTCGCCTCGCCCTCGCCGGCGCTCGCAGTCGCGCCGGTCGGCGGCGCCGCGTTGGCGATCCCGTCCTCGGCGATCTGGCCGGAGGCGAGCTGGCCGAGCTGGTAGAAGCGCCGGTAGGCGTCGTCCGTGGTGATCTCCCGCACCCAGGGGGCGCCGGCGCAGGTCGGGTCGGGGAGGTTGGCGACGCCCGTCTTGCGGAGGTAGCGGTTGTAGCCGGCGACATAGCCCTCGATCACCTGCCCGATCTTCGGCTTCAGCCCCACGGGTGGCGGCTGTGAGCGCAGGTCGTCGACCACCCCGCGGTCCTTGATCCGCTGGTAGAAGAGATCGCTCTCGAGGTTGGTGTAGGCGCCGTCGGGCGCCTTGCCGTCGGGGCCGAAGTACTTGGAGCGCTCGCCGTTGGCGGTCACGTAGGACTCCGCCATCGTGCAGATGTTGTCCTCGGCGAAGGCATAGCCGAAGCCGAAGCCGACGTCCTTGAAGCTCTCGCCCTGGATCGTCGGGATCCCGCCCTTGCTGCGGATGATCTCCGCCTTGAGCTTGCCCTTCGCCGCCGCCCCGGTCGCCGCGAGGGCGACGACCGCAAGCGTGGTCGAGACGACTGCGAGGCCGCGGACGATCCGCGAGCCGGCCGTTGCTGCGTTCACTTGTTCTCCTCCCGGCGGCGCCTGCCCAGCGCCGCATCGCGCTCCACCGGAAGCCTATATCCGCGTTGCTCGTGTGCGCTTGGTCACACAAACGAAGGACTTGCTCCGTTTTAACGGAGTTCTTACTCCGGTTGTGTTATCGTCGCCGCCATGAAACGGAGCTTTAACTCTCACTTCACCAATCCCTGGCTAACCCTCGTCGTCGTCTGCTTCGCGCAGTTCATGGTCGTCCTCGACGCAACCGTGGTCAACGTCGCGCTGCCGTCGATCCAGACCGACCTCGACATCTCCGACTCCTCGCTGCAGTGGATCGTCAACGGCTACACGTTGATGTTCGGCGGCTTTTTGCTGCTCGGCGGGCGGATGGCGGACCTGATCGGCCGGCGGCGGCTGTTCGTCGCCGGCACCGCGATCTTCGCCGTCGCCTCGCTGCTCAACGGGCTCGCCACCTCCGGCGAGATGCTGATCGGCGCGCGCGCCCTGCAGGGGTTCGGCGCCGCCCTCGTCTCCCCCGCCGCGCTCTCGATCATCACCACCACCTTCGCCGAGGGCGAGAAGCGGACCAAGGCACTCGCCGTCTGGGGCGCGATCGCCGCCGGCGGCGCGGCCGCCGGCCTGCTGCTCGGTGGCGTGCTGGTCCAGTTCCTCTCCTGGGAGTGGGTGTTCTTCGTCAACGTGCCGATCGCGATCGCGACCATCGTCGCCGCGTTCCGGTTCGTGCCCGAGTCCCGCAACGAGGGCCAGGTCCGTCACTTCGACCTCGCCGGGGCGATCACGGTCACCTCGGGGTTGCTGGTGCTGGTCTACGCGATCGTCAAGTCGATCGATTGGGGCTGGGGCTCGACCTCGACCCTGGGCCTGATCGGCGTCGCCGCGGCGCTGCTGACGGCCTTCGTCTTCATCGAGCGCCGGTCGAAGTCACCGCTGGTGCGGCTCGACCTCTTCCGCCTGCGCTCGCTGGCAACCGCTAACGGGGTCATGGTGCTGGTCTTCTCCGGGATGTTCGCGATGTTCTTCTTCTGCACGCTGTACCTGCAGAAGGTGCTCGGCTACTCGGCGCTCGAGACCGGGGTCGCGTTCCTGCCCGTGAGCTTCGGGATCGTGATCGGCTCGGTGCTGGCGCAGCAGCTGATCGGCCGCCTGGGCACAAAGCGCGTGCTCGCGGTCGGGACCGGCCTGACCACGCTCGGGCTCGTGATCCTCGCCGCGACGACGTCGGTCGACGGCACCTATCCGGTGCTGCTCGCCGCCCTCGCCCCGCTTGCGATCGGCATGGGCCTCACCTTCGTGCCCCTGACCCTGGTCGGGACCACGAACGTGGCCAAGTCGGACGCCGGCCTCGCCTCGGGTCTGTTCAACACGTCGCAGCAGGTCGGCGGCGCGCTCGGGCTCGCGGTCCTCTCGACCTTCGCCAACGACCGCACCTCCAGCGCGCTCGCGGACGGCGCCCAGCAGGGCGCGGCGCTGGTCGACGGATTCCAGATCGCGTTCGTGATCGCCGCCGGGCTGGTCGCCGCGGGTGCGGTCGCGACGGTCACCCTGCTGCGGCGCCGCGACGTCGCCCGGATCGACGCCGGCGACGTCGACCTGGCGGCGGCGGCCGCCTGACGGGGCCCGCCATGGCGCATACAATCGAGGCCATGGCTACGACGGAAGCATCGGCGCGCGAGCTGCGCGCCGATGCCCAGCGCAATCGGGAGCGGATCATCGCCGCGGCGATCGAGGTCTTCGCCGAGCACGGCCTCGAGGCGTCGACCGCCGAGATCGCGAACCGGGCCGGGGTCGGCGAGGCGACCCTGTTCCGGCGCTTCCCGAGCAAGAGCGATCTGATTCAGGCGATCGTCGAGACGCAGATGGACGGCGTGATCGAGATCGCCTCCGACTGCCTCACCGACCCCGAGCCGGGTCCGGCGCTGGAGCGCTTCATGACCGAGATGGTCGAGCGCTCGGTCGGCGACCGCGGGGTGATGGAGGCGGCGAAGAACGTCTGCATGACCGCCTCCGGGCTCGAGTCGCGCCGGCGCGAGATCGTCGCCCTGATGAGCTCGCTGGTGAAGCGGGCCCAGGAAGCGGGCGCGGTGCGCTCCGATCTCTCCGGCACGGACATCGGATTGCTGACCAACGCCGCCGCCTCGTCGGCCGAGGTCCCCTTCCCCGGCCTCCGCGAGGACCTGTGGAAGCGCTATCTGCAGATCGTCTTCGACGGCCTGCGCCCCGACGGCGCGACGAAGCTGCGCCCGGGGCCGCCCCCGCGCAAGCTGTTCGAGTGCCCGGCCGCCTGCGACTAGCGCAGCGCTGAGCTGTTATTGGCGTACGGCTGGTAGGTGCGGCAGGGCTCGCCGCGCAGGCCCGGGCACGGCGGCAGGCCGGTCGGGACGTTCACCCCGTCGACGACCGGCAGCAGGAGCTTCGACGGCATCGAGTCGGAGTGGGCGATCGTCACCTTGGCGGAGTCGGTCGGCTTCGCCTCGGCGAAGGCCCACACAGGCTGGTCGCCGCCGACGGCGCTCACGGTCACGCGGATCGCCGATCCCGCCCGGTAGGCATGGCCCTGGTAGTAGAGCGGGATCGTCACCTTGGTCCACCTGCGTGCTGACAGCGGCGCCTTGTCGCGCTTGCGCAGGCCGAGCACCGGCTCGAGCTTGGTGCTCTTCTCCGGGTCGAGTTTGTTCAGGTCGCCGCGCAGCCAGCCGCTCTGGACGAAGGTCTCCTTGCCATCCGGGCGCACCTCGGAGACGGTCGCCTGCAGGTCGACCCGCTTGGCCGAGGAGCGCACCCAGGCGCGCAGCGCGCCGCCGCCGATCACCGTCGTGTTCGAGGCCAGCGGCGGGCTCACGTAGCTGGCGGCGGTCCCGGCGGGATTCTGGGTCCAGTCGTACGGCGGGGTCGCGGTCCAGAGCCCGTTCGGGCCCGAGCCGGTGTCGCCGCTGAAGTCCGTCGGCGGGCGGGCATGCGGGCTCGCAGCGAACTTGTCCTTGCCGCCCTTCGCCGGGCGCTTGGAGGCGAGCGCGCCGCCGCCGGCGAGGAAGAACGAGCGTGCCTCGGTCCCCGGGACCGGCCACTTCGCAAACGACTGCTCGAACCCGGGCACCGGATTGCCCGGCATCGCGCCGCCCGCCCCGTTGTCGAACAGGACCCGCACCGGGGGCAGCTGCTCGAAGGCCGCCAGGGCCGACGCGTAGTCGGGGTGGTGCTGGATCGGGTCGTCGGGCAGGGTCACGCCGTGCAGGCCGAGCGCGGCCTCGTAGACGACCGGCGCCGCGGCCTGCTGCGCCGGGTTGAGCTGCGGTCTTCGCTGCGAGACGTAGAGCTCCATGAAGTCGTACCAGCGGTTGAACGTCTCCGGGTCCAGCGAGTCGGTGTGGACGCCGTTGGTGAACGTGAACCACTTGCGGTCGGTGCCGCTGAAGTTCGCCGCCAGGGTCGGGCAGTGGCCGCCGGTCTGCTCGTCGGTCCACTGGCAGGCCATGAACACCGGGACGTCGATCTTGTGCACGAAGGTGACCGGCGACAGCGGGTCGGCGACCTTCGGCTTGTAGTACTGGTTGCGCTGGATCTTCCCCAGCAGGTTGACCGCCTCGGGGTGCAGCTGCTGGTTGTCCTTGCAGACCTGATCGCCCTGCTCGATCCGCTCCCAGGCCCAGCCCTGGCCGGTGGTCGGGGAGGCGGGCTGGGAGTCGTCGACGCGGTCCATCGCCCACTCGAGGGCGAAGCCCGTGTTCAGGACCCCGCCGGGATAGAGCGTCGTCTGGGTGTTGTCGATCACCGACAGCGGCGCGATCGCCGAGAGGCTCGGCGGGCGGGTCTTGGCGACGAACAGCTGGCTGATCCCGCCGTAGGAGACCCCCGCCATCCCGACCTTGCCGTTCAGCACCCACGGCTGGCGGGCGACGGTCTCGATCACGTCGTAGCCGTCGAGGCCCTGCAGCGGCTCGAAGAAGTCGAAGGCGCCGCCCGAGCAGCCGGTGCCGCGCATGTTGACGTCGACGACCGCGAACCCGAGCAGCCCGAGGATCTGCTGGATGGAGCTCTCGCCCCCGCTCGGGTCGGCGTAGCCGTAGCCGGAGTACTCGATCAGGGTCGGGTAAGGGCCCTGGTCGGCCGGGCCGGGGAGGTAGACGTTGATCGCCAGCTTGGTCCCGTCGCGCGTGGTCAGGTAGCCGTAGCCGTCGTTGGGGATCGCCTGGTCGTAGATCGCCGGATCCGGCGGCGTTCCCTTGTCGCTGAGGACGCGGAACTTCGCGGTGCTGGGTCCGCCCTTGCCCTTGCGCACGACATAGCCGCCACCCGGCTCGATGTGCCGGAAGACGATCCCGCCGAGCGATCCGGCGGTCTTCTTCGCGACCTTCTTGCCGCGCTTGTCGACCAGGGTCAGCCGCTCGCCGGGGGCTGCACCCGTGAGCTGTACCTGCTTGGCGCTGCCGCGGGCGGTGAAGGTCGCGGTCGCCGCTGCGGCGCTCGCGGGCACCAGGACGGCGAGCAGCGCGCCCAGCACGACCAGGCGCCAGATCGCCGATCCCCGCACCACGTCCCTGCCCTTCACACCCGGAACCATCTCATGTCCGGGTCTCCGGCGCGGCCGCGCCAGCGGCCGATGCCGCCGTAGCGGAAGGGCACCGGGCGAGCTCGGGCGTTGCCGACGTTGTGCACGCGATCACCTTAAGGTGCACGGATGGCCGAGCAGCAACCGGAGGCGTCGCCCGAGGCGATCATGCAGCTCGGCCTCGCGTTCTGGGGCTCCAAGACGCTGCTCAGCGCGGTCGAGCTCGGGGTCTTCTCCGAGCTCGCGGAGGCCGGCCGGCTCGACGGCGACGCGCTGGGCGAGCGCCTCGGCCTGCACCCGCGCAGCACGCGGGACTTCCTCGACGCCCTGGTCGCCCTCGGCATGCTCGAGCGAGACGACGGCGGCTACGCCAACACCCCAAGCACCGAGCTCTTCCTCGACCGCGCCAAGCCCTCGTATGTCGGCGGCATCCTGGAGATGGCGAACGCCCGCCTGTATCCGTTCTGGGGATCGCTGACGGAGGGGCTGCGGACCGGGGAGCCGCAGAACGAGACGAAGGGTCACGAGAACTTCTTCGAGGAGCTCTACTCCGACCCGGATCGCCTGGCGCAGTTCGCCCGCGCGATGAGCGCGATCAGCGTCGGCGCGGCCCAGGCGATGGCGGCCAAGTTCCCCTGGCGCGATCACGGCAGCGTGATCGACGTCGGCTGCGCCGAGGGCGCGGTGCCGGTCCATCTGGCCCTCGCTCACGAGCACCTCACGGGCGGCGGCTTCGACCTGCCCCCGCTCGAGCCGATCTTCGATGCCAACGTCGCCCGCTTCGGGCTCGCCGAGCGCCTGAGCTTCACCTCCGGCGACTTCTTCGAGGACCCCCTGCCCGAGGCGGACGTGCTCGTGATGGGACACATCCTGCACGACTGGGATCTCGACGAAAAGCGACTGCTGCTGCGCAAGGCCCACGAGGCGCTGCCCGAGGGCGGCGCCCTGATCGTCTATGACGGGGTCATCGACGACGAGCGGCGCGACAACGCGTTCGGGCTGCTGATGAGCCTCAACATGCTGATCGAGACGCCGGGAGGCTTCGACTACACCGGAGCCGACTGCCGCGCCTGGATGGCGGAGGCCGGCTTCCGCGAGAGCTACGTCGAGCACCTCGTCGGGCCCGACTCGATGGTCGTCGGCGTCAAGTAGCCGGACCGGCGGCCGGCTCGGTTGCCGCGCGCCCGATCTCCACGTCGAGACC
>CAWJHV010000037.1:0-16126 GCA_963842795.1 uncultured Solirubrobacterales bacterium
GTTCGGCAACGGAACGCTCGCGCATGTAGAGACGGGCTTCGGCCCCCGGGAGGACCGACTGGATGGCGCAGATCAAGGTCGTGGAACCCGCGCTGGCGCTGGGAGCGCAAGCGATCGGCAGGCAGTCGAGCGAGATTGCCGCTGCCGAGTCCGCGGTCGGCACGGCCGAGGGCGAAGCGGGCGCCTTCGGCGGCGAGCCGATCGCGGCGGCGTTCAGCACGATGTGCTCGAACGCCTCCGACTCCCTCGAACAGTACGGCGATGTCCTCGCCCAGCTCTCGCAGAACGTCGCCATGGCGGCGCTCGGCTATGTCAATACCGACGAGGGCGTGATCCCCGTCGAGACGCTGACCGACCCCTACGGCGGACAGGACGGTCACAACCCGTGAGCGACGGCTTTCCCGAGGCGCCGAAGGGTTCGCCGGGCGGCATCCGCAGCGCCGCCCGGTCGATCGGCTCGGCCGGCGACGCGCTCGAGGATGTTGGCCAGGGCGTGATCGCCGCCTCCGGCGCGATCGAGGCGGACTGGCAGGGGTGGGCGGCCTCGAGCTATCTCGCCTGCGCGCACGGGCTGATCCCGCCGATCCGCAGCGGGGTCGAGGCGCTTCGATCCTGCGAGAAGGCGATCTCCTCGTACGCGGCCCTGCTCGAGCAGACGCAGGACGAGCTCAAGCGGCTGCACGGGCTCTGGATCGACGCCAAGCAGCGCGAGGCGGCCGCCAACGCCACCGCCGCGACGCTCGCCGGCCAGCTGGCGGCGGCAAAGCCGGGCGAGATGGCGGCCATCTCCGACCAGCTGACGATCGCGTCCAACGACGCCGGCGACGCGGCCGACGAAGCGACGCGGCTCGTCAACAGGGCCAACGAAGTGCTGCGGGACTTCGAGCACGAGGCCCGGTCCTACGCCGGCACCCTGGAGAACCCGGACTCGATCTTCGGCCTCGGTGGCCCGTTCACCGGCGGCCCGCTCGCGGGGTCGCCGGGGTTCGGGATCCCGGCCGGCGGCCTCGCGAGCTTCGGCGGCCAGATCCATGTCGAGCACCCCGACCAGACGGTTGCGATGGGACCCGGCGAGCTGCTGATCACCCCGAGCGCCTGGGCGATCGCAAACGGCGGCGTGGCCGACACCGACAAGGTCGAACCGGACGAGCGCGACAGCACCAACATTCCCGGCTACGGCGGTTTCTGGGCGGCCAGGCACGGCCGCAGCGTCGAGGCTCTGGAGGACGACGACAGCCTGATCAACCCGGTCAACCTGCTCGCCGGCGGGCTCTCCGGCCTGGCGGGCAGGCAGCTGCTCGGCCAGGCGACGCGCCTCGCCGCGGGCGCGGCGCGGGGAACGTCGCTGATCGGACGCGACGAGGCGGTCGCGGCGGCCCGGCGCGAGGCCGAGGCTCTCGCCTCGGCGGTGCTCTCGGCGCCGACGCGAAACCGCGCCGCGGCGATCGCCGCCGCGGGCGAGAACGCGGCGATCAAGCGGAGCCTCGAGTGGGACGCGGCGCAGGCCTCGTCGGTCAAGAACGCGCTCGACGCCGCGGGCAAGGCGGGCGCCCCCCTTCCGGGCGGGACCGAGCAGGTCGCGTCGCACCTGCTCGAGAATCGCACGGCCTACCACTTCTACACCTACGCGCAACTACTGCGCGCCGAGGAGTGGCTCCAGGCGCATCCGAGCCCGCTCGCGGCCAGTGCGCTGAGCGTCGTCCAGAAGGCGCTCGAGAAGGTCGGATGAGCCGGGAGGTGAGCGAGGAGGAACGGACCTTCGTCGGCGTCCTCGACGAGTTGCGCTGGGGTCTCGACGAAGCGAGGCGCCTGGTCGCGAGCCACGAGGCCGGCGGGCTCGACGGCGAGGAGCAGGTGCGGGCCCTGGCCACCGCTCGCAGCCTCGCCGCTGAAGGCCGACTCGGGTTCCTGACCATCCCGACGATGAGCGAGCGGGCGCCGGAGCTCTTTGCGCCCTACGCGTCGGGGCTGCGGGCGTGCGCGCGGCTTGCCTACTGCCTGCTCGCCCTCTCGCGCGACGAGCCCGAGCCGCTCGCCGTGCTCTCGAGCGCCGAGCTCGAGGCCCTGCTCCACGACGAAGGCGCGGAGGCCGACCTGGAGCGGCTGGTCGCCCGGCGCCCGCCCCGCGAGGCTTCAACCGCCTGACCCATGGCTCAGCCCGGACTGAAGAAGCTGCTGCTCGAGCGCGACCCGGACACGCCGGAGTCGATGCCCGAGGACGTCCGTTATCTGCTCGACCACCTTGCGACCGCCGCCGCCCTGCTCGACGACGCCGTCGACGCCTACGAGGGCCTGCTCAGGCGCCGCGAGGCCGGCGAGTCGATCGGCGCGGAGGCAGCCGACCACGCCGAGCGCATCGCGGCCGTGATGCAGTCATTGGGCCGGCGCAGAGATCTCGCGGTGGCGGCGCAGGAGACGCCGCTGAACCCGACCTCGGCGCTGGCGGTCCTCGACCAGGCCTTCTACTCGCTGTGCCTGCTCGCGGCCGAGGACGACCTCACCGACTCCGGCCTCGACGAGGGCGAGGCTGCTCGCTGGATCGACGCGCTGGGCGTCGACGCCTGGAAGCGCGAAGTCGCCGGCGCGAACTGACCTCGAACACCCGTTGGGTTTCGGCCCCTACCGAACGGCTATCTGAGGGTTGTAAGCCGAACGTGCAGGCGGGGCCCTGCGATGTCGGGTACGCCCGCCGGCAAGGAGAGATCAAGATGGCAGCCGGAAACATCCTCGTCACCCCGGAGCAGCTGCAGGGAATCTCGGGTCAGCTGAATTCGGGCGCAGCGAACATCGAGTCGATCAACTCCCAGCTTCAGTCGCAGGTCGCGCCGCTGGGCTCGGAGTGGGCGGGCGTCGCCCAGGCGCGCTTCCAGGAGCTCTGGATGCAGTGGCAGCAGTCCTCGCGCCAGATCCAGGAGTCGCTGCACGGGATCAGCCAGCTGATGCAGCAGGCCGGCGTCAACTACGCCGACACCGAGCAGGCGATCGCGAGCTCGTTCAACCGCTAGCGATCGATCCTCGCGACCGAAGGCGAGGGTAGATGGGGCGAATCGACGTCACCCCGGACCAGGTCACCGCCGCCGGCGGTGCAGTGGCCGACATCGGCGGCGCCGTCGCGGCGCTGCCCGGGGCGGTGAGCGGCGTTGCCGGCTCCGCCTCCGAGCCGCCGGCGACCGCCGGAGCGCTCGAGACCCTGGCCGCCGAGTGGATGGCGGGCGGCGAACGCCTCAGCGACGACCTGGAGGCGATGGGTGAGATGACCGTGGTCTCGGCGATGTTCTATCGCGACACCGACGAGGCGGGCATGGGGGGCGGAGGCGTCTCCTGGTGACGCTCGCGTTCGACTCGATCGGCGATGTGCTGGCGTCGGCCGCGGTCGAGGGTCTGCCCTGGCCCGAGGGCGACCCCGACGGGCTCGCCGACGCCTCGCGCACCCTGACCGGCGCCGTCGATCTGGTGCGCACCAACGCCGGGCGTCTCGGTGCGACCCACGGCCTGGTCTCGAGCTGGCAGGGCGACGCGGCGAGCTCCTTCTCGTCCGCGCTGACCCGCGAGAGCCAGGTGATGCAGGACTCGGCCGGCGAGCTCGCGACCGCCGCGGCGGCGCTGCAGCGGCTTTCGCGCGTGGTCGAGGAGGCTCAGCGGCGGGTGATCGCGCTCGCCGAGGAGGTGCGCGAGGCCGAGGCCGAGGCGAGCCGCGCGGCGGCGCGCTCGGCGATCGCCGATGCCGCCGCGATCGCCACCTCCGGCGCGGCACTGATCGCCGGCCCCGCCGTCTCGGGGCTGCAGGCGCGCGCCGACGCCGCCAGCGCCGACGCCGCCAGCGCCCAACAGAGCGCCGCCGCCGCCCAGGCCTACGCACAGCAGGTCCGGGCGCGCAACACCCGCCGCGCCCAGGACGCCTGCGACGAAGTCCTGAGCGCCGATCGCTCGACCGCCGCCGCGGTCCAGGCGGCGGCCTCGGCAGCGCCGCTCGGCGGTACGTATGGCGGCCTCGCGCTGACCCCGGCGCAGAGCTACGGCCACGTCGCCTTCGCCAACCTCACCCGCGAGCAGTGGCAACAGCTCGCCTACATGCGCGCGGGGATCGACGGCGACAGCTGGGATCCGAGCGAGGGCCTGCTCGCCAACGACGAGAACGTGCAGGCTGTCTACGCCTACTACGGCGAGCTCTGGAGCGATCACAACGAGCTCCAGTGGGCTGGGATGGCGAACCTGGTCGGCCCGATGTTCTACGCCGGCTGGCAGGACATCTACGCCGTCCGCCACGTCACCGACCCGGGCGACCGGCTCGATTACTTCGGGCGCCTGATCGGCGCTCCCGACCTCCCCGGCTGGGCCGACGAGGCTCTCGGGCACATGCCGCTCGGCCCGCTCGACGTCCCCGAGCACCTGGCCGGCGAGGAGCTCGGCTGGTACGAGGACCGCTTCCTCGGGATGCAGAAGGAGATCTTCGACGACCTCGCCTGGCAGCACGAGGCCTACCTCTGGGGCGGGATCGGGGCGATCAGGAGTGTCGCTGCGAGCCAGCCCGACGCGATCGACCCGCAGACGCTCTCGGCCTGGGAGGACATCGACACCGGGGACCCGGATCTGATCGACCGCGGCAACGAGCAGCTTCTGTACCGCGAGCAGTCGCAGGTGATCCAGGACGACTACGACGCGATGCGCGGCCATCACGGCCCGGTCGGCGAGGCGTTCACCTACATGACCACGACGATGGCCGACAACCCGATCCCGGGCGGAGAGCCCTACCGCGAGTTCGACCCGATCGTGCTCGAGCTCGACCCGACCCCGACCGTCCCGATAATCGGCTGGGACCCGCCCGGGCCCGAGGCGCACGTCACCACCCCGTTCCCCGCCGGCAACATCGCCGACTTCAACGACCGCTGGGCCTGGATCAGCCAGGACATGCTTCCCAACTACGAGACCCTCGTCCACGACCCATCCGCGATGCAGCAGATCGTCGACACCCCCGTGGCCGACCGCGCCGACGACGCCAGACAGCTTCCCGACCTCCCCTACCCCGGTGGCTGATGCGCGCCCGCTGTCCCTGGTCCTCGCCGTCCTCGCCCTCCTGCTCGCCGGCTGCGGCGGCGACTCCGACGACGAGAGCGCGGCCGGTCCGGTGACCGTCGACTGGGACCTCTCCGAGGGTCACGACGTCGATCGGGTCGAGTTCGTGCGGCCCGAGCTGACCGCGAACGAGCTCTCGCCGATCGAGTCTGTCCGCCTGCGGTTGCCCGCGGGCAAGGAGTTCGCCCCGGAGGACGGCCTCGTGCACGACGTGACTCTGTCCCGCGACGGCGACCAGCTGACCACCTTGCAGGTCGACTCGGACCCGATGGAGTCCGGCGCGGCCCACGAGCTGGCGCTCGAGTGGGCGCGAGAGTTCGACCTCCCCGAGGAGCCGATCGAGACCTGGTACTCGCGCCAGGGCGAGGAGGGCGCGCCGACCCGGACCCAGACCTCACCGCAGCCGGGGACGACGATCGGCGAAGGGGGGCCGGCACCCTCGGTGCAGATCCGGAACTCGTTCGAGGACGATCGGCCGGCGATCGTCTCCGTGCAGTTCTTCTGGGAGCCGGAGCGGGTCTGAGCAGGCGCCGCGGCGCGGCCGCCCGTATTTGACCCCAGCCTGAGGTGGGGTAGGTTTGCCACGGGGGTCGGTGACCGATGGCGGAGCTGCTCAGGGATCGCTACGAGCTTCTCGAGACCCTTGGGGCGGGCGGCGAGGCCGTCGTGGTCAAGGCGCTCGATCGCCAGCACGGGCGGCTCGTCGCGCTGAAGATCCGCACGGTCCGCAACGCCTCTGCACGGGAGGAGCTGCTCGGCGAGGCGCGCGTCCTGCTCGCCGTCGCCCCGCACCCGGCGCTGCCGTTGGTGCGCGAGGACTTCTTCGACGGTGACCGCTACGTCGTCGCGATGGACTGGGTCGAGGGCACGGACCTGGCGACCCTCCTGCGAGACCGGGGACGGCCCGGGCTCGCGCCCTCGAGCGTGCTCGCATACCTGGCCCAGGCGGCGGAGGCGCTGACCCACCTGCACGCCCAGGATCCGCCGGTGATCCACG
Source organism: uncultured Solirubrobacterales bacterium (assembly GCA_963842795.1). Taxonomy (GTDB): domain Bacteria; phylum Actinomycetota; class Thermoleophilia; order Solirubrobacterales; family 70-9; genus WHSW01. Next base: position 6,071 of record CAWJHV010000037.1, read on the forward strand.
GCGACGTCAAGCCGGGGAACCTGATCCTGACCCGGGGCGCGCGCATCAAGCTGGTCGACTTCGGGATGTCGTCAGCACCCGAGGCGCCAGGCCGCCGGGCCGGCACCCCGGGCTTCCGCGCGCCGGAGCTCGCCGCCGACGGCGCACCCTCGCGGGCGAGCGACGTCTACGCGCTGGCGGCGACCGCTTTCTCGCTGCTCACCGGGTCGGCGCCGTCGGGCGCGCAACCGACCTGGGACGGAATCGACGCCGCGCAGGCCGAGCAGCTCGAGCGGGCGGTGCGCCGGGGCCTCGCAGACAACCCCGCCGACCGGCCCGAGACGCCCGGCGAGCTCGTCGAGCACCTCCGCGGCGGCTGGGCGGCCACCCTGCCGACGGGGGTGATCACCTTCTGCTTCTCCGATATCGAGGGCTCGACCGCGATGTGGGATTCCGATCCGGCCGGGATGGCCGAGGCGCTGGTCCGCCACGACGAGCTGATCGCCGACAACGTCGAGTCGCACGGTGGTCACCTGGTGCAGTCGATGGGCGAGGGCGACTCGACCGTCTCGGTCTTCCATTCGGCTCCGAACGCGGTGGAGGCGGCGCTGGCGGCGAATCGCGCGCTGGCGGCCGAGCCCTGGCCGGACGGCCGGTCGATCGCCGTCCGCTTCGGGATCCACACCGGGGAGGCGGATCGCCGCGGCGCGACCTACCTCGGCCCCACGCTGAACTTCGCCGCCCGGCTTCGCGGGCAGGCGGACGGGCGCCAGATCTTCCTCTCCTCGGTGACGGCGGACCTGGTCGCCTCCCGGCTGCCGGCCGGCTGCGACCTGATCGACCTCGGTCCGCATCGCCTCAAGGGCTTCGCGACGCCCGAGCGGATCAAGGCGCTACGCGGCCCCGGGGTCGACGCCCCTCCGCCGGTCACCGACTGCCCCTACCGCGGGCTGCTGGCCTACGAGGCGGAGGATCGCGACTTCTTCTTCGGCCGCGAGGAGGTGGTCGCCGATCTCGTCACCCGGATCGTCCCGGCGCAGCCGGTGAGCCTGGTCGGCGCGTCGGGAAGCGGCAAGTCCTCGGTCCTGCGGGCGGGGCTCGTCGCCGCGGCCGAGGCCGGGGAGGTTCCGGGAATCGACAGCGTCCACCTGCTCACCCCGGGCGCCGACCCGCGGCTGGACGTCGACCCGGCGAGCGTCGACCTGCTGGTCGTCGACCAGTTCGAGGAGCTGTTCACCCTCTGTAAGGACGCGGCGCAACGCGAGCGGTTCATCGACGCCCTGCTCGACTTTCCCGGCGCCGTCGCGATCGGCGTACGGGCCGACCTCTATGGACAGCTCGGCACCCACCCCGGTCTCGCACGCGCGGTCGCCGACCAGCAGATCCTTCTCGGCCCGATGACCGACGCCGAGCTCGAGCGGGCGGTGACCGAACCGGCACGGCTTGCCGGGCTGCGGCTCGAGCCCGGCCTGGTCGATGTCGTGGTGCGCGACGTCGCCGGCGAGCCCGGCGCCCTGCCGCTGCTCTCGCACGCGCTGCGGGCCACCTGGGAGCGCCGCGACGGGCGCACCCTGACCCTCGAGGGCTATCGCGAGAGCGGTGGTGTCGCCTCGGCGGTAGCCCGCACCGCCGACGCGCTCGTCGACGCGCTGCCCGACGAGCAGCGCCCGCTGGCGCGGAACCTGTTCCTGCGGCTGACCGAGCTCGGCGAGGGGATCGAGGACACCCGCCGGCGCCAGCGGATCGAGGAGCTGGTGCCGCAGGGCGCCTCGCCCGAGGCCGTCGAGGCGCTGCTCGAGCAGCTCGCCGGCGCGCGGCTGGTGACGCTCGGCGACGGCACGGCCGAGGTCGCCCACGAGGTCCTGATCCGCAAGTGGCCGACGCTGCGGCGCTGGCTCGACGAGGATCGCGAGGGCCTGCGCCTGCATCGCCGGCTGGGCAACGCGGCCCGCCTGTGGGAGGAGGGTGGCGAGGAGGCCTCCGACCTCTACCGCGGCGCCAGGCTCGCGGCGGCGCTCGAATGGGCGCAGGCCCACCCCGAGGACCTGAACGCCGGCGAACGGCGGTTTCTCGACCACGGCCGACAGGCGAGCGAGCGCGACGCCGACCGCCAGCGCCGGGCAAACCGCCGCCTGCGCGGCCTGCTGGCGGGAGCAGGGTTCCTGCTCGTGGTCGCGGTGGGCGCGGGGATCGTGGCCCTGGCGCAGGGCGACAAGGCGCGCGACGAAGCCCTGACCGCAGACGCCCAGCGGGTTGGCGCGCAGGCGCTGGCAGAGACCAGCCTCGACCGCTCGCTGCTGTTCGCGGTCGCTGGGCTCGAGCTCGAGGACCGTCCCGAGACGCGCAGCGACCTGCTCGCAGTCCTCCAGGGGAGCCCCGCCCTGCTTCGCCTCATCCCCCCGTCCCAAAGCAACGTCCAGGCGCTGGCCGCGAGCCCTGACGGCAGCCTGCTGGCGGTGGGCGACGGCGGGGGCGGACTCCGGTTCGTCGACGCGCGGACCTGGGAGCCGCGTGGAGAGACCCTGGAGCTCCAGGGCCAGGTCCCGGAGGAGGCGCTGGCGTTCTCCCCGGACAGCCGCACCCTGGCGGTGGCCACCGCTCAGGGAAACCGCGCGAAGCTCTATCTGGTCGATCCTCGGTCCCAGGAGAAGCGCCTGCTCCGCTCCTGGCACTCGGTCCCCACGAACCTCGGGCCGCGGAGGTTCACGCGCTTCGCCTTCTCGCCCGACGGCGAGCGCCTGGCGGTCGCGGTGGCGAGCGGCGCGCCGGAGGCCCCCGTGCCCACCAGCCAGCGCCTGTACATGCTCGGCCTACCGAGCGGGAGGATCGTCTGGCAGCGTCGGTATCCGGCAGTGCCGGGCCAGGACGAGGTCTCGGTCGCGTTCAGGCGCGACGGGACGCTGGTCACCTCGGCGCCGCAGGGCGAGACCCTGATCTGGGACGCCGAACGCGGGCGGATCGAGCGCCGGTTCGCGACCGGCGGCCCGTTCGCCGTCTCCCCCGACGGTCGCTTTGCGGCCATCGCCGAGAACAGCCCGAGTCCCGCGGAGCCCACGACGTCGCTTGCGGTGCTCGACCTGCGGACGGGCGAGCGGCGGGGGTTCCCGCCGCCCCCGTCTCGCACCTGGACGGTCGCGATCGCGTTCACGCCCGACGGTAGGAGCATCGTCAGCGGCTCGTTCGAGGGCGCGATCCGGGTCTGGGACTTCGCCTCGGCGGCGATCAAGCAGACGTTCACGGGTCAGCCGTCCGGGCGTAACCTGGCCGTGCTCCCGGACGGTCGCACGGTCGTGTCGGGCGCCGACACCGGGGGCGTCGCCGCGTGGGACCTGTCCGGAGAGCAGCAGCTCTCCCATGCGTTCGCATGGAACTCGCCGGACATGAGCTGCCTGCTCACGCCGTGCTTCGTGTTCGACCCGCGGAGTACGACGATGGCGACCAACCAGGCGGACGGCACGGTGGCCCTCGTGGATCGCGAGCGCGGCCGCCTGCTCGACACGCTGCCGGCGCGCAACGGTCCGGAGGCCGACGCCCTTGCCTACTTCCCGGACGGCCGGCGGCTCGCCGTCGGCGGCGTCGACGGGCGCGTCAACCTCTGGGACGTACGCGCGCGCACCGTGCTGCGGACGCTGCGGTTCGGCGACCCCGTGTACTGGGTCGCGGTGAGCCCCGACGGCGAGCTGCTCGCGGTCGAGACCGAGCTCCAGGACAGCCCCGGCTCGCGGGTCGAGGTCAGGGACCTCCGCTCGGGGAAGGTGCTCTACAGCCACGAGCTGGCGAGCGAGCCGGGAAGCCTCTACTTCAGCCCCGACGGCCGCCGGCTCGCCGCTGTCGCCGGCTCCGAGGTCGCCGTCTGGGACGCGCGCTCGGGCGCCGAGGAGTTCAGGCCGCACGTCGACGGGCTGGTCAGGTCGGTCGCCTTCTCGCCCGACGGGCAGCTGCTCGGCGCCGGCACCGACGACGGCAAGGTCCTGCTCTGGGACACGTCCGACTGGACGGCCTCGGGCTCGGCGATCCAGGCCGCCACCGGCGCCATCGACCCCGTCTCGTTCTCGCCCGACGGCCGGCTGGTCGCCGCGAGCTCGGGCGACCAGACCGCCACCGTCTGGGACGTCGACACCCACAAGCCCGTGGGCCAGACCTTCCCCGTGAGCGAGGGCGCCATCCCCACGGCGCAGTTCGCGCCCGACGGCGACCTGGTGATCGTCGAGCTCTCCGACGCGGACGTCTGGCCGATGGACCAGGAGGTGTGGACGGGCTTCGCGTGCGACGCGGCGGGGCGTGACCTCACCCGCGCCGAGTGGGACGACCTGCTGCCCAACCGCGACTACGAGCCGACCTGCCGGCAGTAGCGGCGAGCGACCGACGGCGGCTCAGGCCCGAACGCCCGGCCCGGCGATCGCGTAGCCCAGGATCTCGACCACCTGCTCGGGGGTCTCTGCCGTGGCCATCGCCGCGCGGTCGACCTCCTTCAGGGCGTGGGTGAGCTCCGGATCGTGAAGCGTGACCAGCGGCTTGCCGAGCGCCGCCGCATAGCCGGCCTCGAAGGCGGCGTTCCACTGCCGGTACTTGTCGCCGAAGCGGACGACCACGACGTCGGCGCGGCGCAGCAGGGTCTGGGTGCGCACGGCGTTCACGCCCGCGCCCTTGTGGTCCTTCCAGAAGCCCTCCTGCTCGGGGCCGAGGATGTCGACCCCGACGTCGTCGGAGGCGCCGTGGTCGGTCACCGGGGAGAGCAACTCGACCGGCAGCCCGGCCTCGCGCACGCCCTCGCCGATCCGCTCGCGCCAGTCGGAGTGGATCTCGCCGGAGAGATAGACGGACCAGGTGTCGGAGCCGTTCTCGCTCATCGATTCGATTTTACGAGGCCGGCATCAGTCACGCTCGATCGAGCGCACGCCCTCGCCCTCGCGCCAGAACTCGATCACGAGCCGGTCGCGGGCGTCGTTGAGGCCGATCGTGGTCGCCTCGGCGAGCTCGGCGCGGAAGAGGTGAAAACTCCCCGGCTCCTCCTCCGGCTCGCCGCGATACGCGGTGATGCGCTCCTCGTCGGTCACCGCCTCGGCGCGACCTGCGACCTTGGCGTCGCCCTCCCAATTCTCCTCGCGGCTCGCGCTGTGTAGCGCGAACCGCGGGTCGCGGAGCAGGTCGAGCGCCTTCCTCGCCCGGGGCATCGAGCCGAACCAGAGGTCCCCGTCGAGAAACGTGACCTCGATCCCGCTGATCCGCGGCGAGCCGTCCGCGCGCAGGGTGGCGATCGTCTTGTGCTTCTCGGCGTCGAAACGGGCACGCACGCGGGCCGCGAACTCCGGCTCCTCGGCCTCGATCTGCTGCCAGCGCGCCATCGCCGGCGATCATAGGTAGCGCGTCGCGGTCAGCGGACCCAGAGCTGATCGAGCAGCACCCCGAAGGTCGGATTGCGCTGGTAGTTGCCGACCCGCTCCGAGACGAAGTCGACGCCGCGGGTGTTGACGAGCGGAACCAGCGGCGCCGCGCGGGTGATCCGGGCGTCCACCTCCTGCCAGACGGCGTTCGCCGCGGCCGGGTTGGTGCTCTCGAGCGCCGTCCCCCGCCTGATCCGCGAGTCGATCTCCGGGTTGCAGAACCTCGCCGCGTTGAGGTTGAGGACCCCGACGTCGTATGGCTCGCAGCCGAACAGCGGCGAGAAGAACGAGGACCCTGCCGGGAAGTCGGCCACCCACGGGTAGATGCCGATCTGCGAGCGGGACCGCGGCAGCCCGGCGCTCTCGAAGTACGCGGGATCGCTGGGATAGGTCCGCAGGCGAGCGCGATAGCCCAACCGCTCGAGCAGGCCAACGAAATACCGGGCCGTCCGCACCCGAAGCGGATCGCCAAGGGGCGTCGAGACGGCGACGGCCTTCCTCGAGGTCCCGGAGCGCCGGATCAGCCGTCGAGCCCGGGCAAGGTCGGGCCGGCGCCAGGCGCCGACGACGCTGGTGTCGGCCGAGTACGGGCAGGACGGCCGGTAGCCCGGGAACCCCGGCGGCAGGACCTGGCAGGTCGGCTGGGCGAGCTGCTCGCCCCCCTCGAGCCTGACGATCGCGGAGCGGTCGACCGCGAAGTTGACCGCCCGCCGCACGGCGACGCGGTCGAACGGCGCCCGGCGCGTGTTCATGAACATCGCGTGGAGCTCGGGGAAGAAGTACGGGTGCGCGCGCAGCGGGGCTTGCCTGGCGATCGTGGCGAGCTCGTCCGGCGGCGGGGTGTTGAGCATCACGTCCGCCCGTCCGGACTCGACCAGCCCCACCTGGCGTTCCGGGCTCACCCCGAGCCGGAGCACGATCCGATCCGGGAACCCCGCCGACCGCACGCCCGTGGACCCCTGGAAGATGGGGTTGCGGGCGAGCACGACCTCGTGGTCGGGCGCGTAGTGGCTGACCACGTACGGGCCGGTCGCCGGGAGGGCCGTTCGCCCGGCGCCGATCGGCGGAGATCCCGACGGGACCACCGCGCCGAACGGCAACGCGAGCTCGTAGAGGAAGGCCGGGTCGGGCTCGGTGAGATGGAAGGTGATTGTGCGATCGGCCCGGTCGACGGAGATGCCCCGCTTCAGATCGCAGTCCCGGGGTGCCCGCGCACAGGCCGCCGCGCCGACCAGCGGCACCCCGAGCGCGGCGAGCCCGCTGGTCGCCCCATACTCGCGCTCGACGGACGCTCGGACGTCCTCGGCCATCACCGGGGCGCCGTTCGAGTAGCTCAGGTCCGGTCGGAGCTGGAAGGTGTACGTGCGACCGCCGTCCTGAGGGGCCGGCACGTCGGTCGCGAGGTCGGGGACGATCGCCGAGCCGGCCGGCCCAGGCTTGCGCGCGTACGTGACCAGGCCGGCGTGGGTCATCGAGAGCATCTCCCAGCCGAAGAGCGACCAGCTCTGGCCGGGATCGATCGAATCGAGCCCTCCCTCCGCGACGACCCGCAGCGTCCCGCCCGCGTGGGCGGTGGCGTGCGCGCCGGTGACCAGGGCGACCGTCTCATCCGACGCCGCGATCGCGGTCGCCGGGCTGCCCGTCGCGACCCGATCCGAGATCGAGCCGGTGAGCGGGTCGACGATCGCGAGATCCAGCCGCTGCGTCTCCGAGACCCAGAGCGCCCCACCGGCGGCGGCGAGCGAGCCCGGGGCGTCGACCGAGACCTTGCGGACGACACCGGTCTCGGGATCGATGCGGGAGAGCGTGCCGTCGGGAGGGTTCGACACCCAGACCGCGCCCCCCGCGAGCGCGATCGAGCTCGGCCCGTTGCCGACCGACAGCGAGTCGGTGACGCGATCGGTCCGCGGGTCGATTCGCACCAGCAGCCCGCTGGCCGCGCTGGTCACCCAGACCGCGCCGTAGCCGACCGCGATGTCGTCCAGGGGCTGCTCGATCCGAATCGTCTCGGCGACATCCGCACGGCCGCGATCGATGCGGATCACGGTTCCATCGGTCGCGTCCGCCACCCATACCGCCCCCGCCCCGTAGGCGATCGCGGTCGGCCCGTTTCCGACCCGCACCGTGCCGACGACGCTGTGGGCGCTCGGGTTGATCTCCGACACGCCGCCGTCCTGCGTGCTGACGACCCAGACGCTGCCGCCCCCGACCGCGATGTCGCCGGGGGCGCCGGGCACCGGGATCCGGTCCTCGATCTTGCGCGTCAACGGACTCAGGCGCAGGACCTCGCCGGTGCTCGCATCGGCGACCCAGACCGCATCGCCTCCGACCGCGACCCCGACGGGCCGACCCTCAGCCTGCGTCTGGCTGACGAGCTCACGGTCCGCAGGGTCGACGAAGACGACCGCGTTGGACCGCACCGCTTCGGCTTCGAGCGCATCCGAATCCGAGGCGAGGAGCGCGGCGCCGCCGAGCACCACCAGGCCGACGAGCCCGAGCGCGCCGCCGATGACGAGCCGCCTGCGGGTCCCCGCGACCCGCCGAGGCGCCGTCGGGGCGACCGCCGCCGGCGTCGCACCCCCGTTGCGGCCGTCAGACCGGTCCGATGCGGCGCCGTTGCCCGTCCCGTCGGCGGCGGGTGGGCTCGACACGAGTACCGGCGAGGCCTGTGGGGACGCGACGTCGAGCGCATTGTCCTGGCGCAGGATCGCCCGATCGAGGTCCTGGAGCAGCTTGCTCGGCTCGAGGCCAAGCTCCTCGACGAGGTACGCACGGGCGTCCCGGTATGTCTGGAGCGCATCCGCCTGGCAGCCGGCGCGGTACTGCGCCAGCATCAGGTCGGCGCGAAACCGCTCACGAAGCGGATGTTCGGCGATCAACGCCCGCAGCTCCGGAACCAAGGCGGCCTGCCGGCCGAGAGCCAGGTCGGCGTCGATCCGGTCCTCGAGCACGGCCAGGCGGAGCTCCTCGAGACGGTCGACCTCGACCCGGGCGAAGGGCTCGTGGGCGAGATCGGTGAGCGCCGACCCGCGCCAGAGCGCAAGGGCCTCGCGGAGCTTCGCCGCCGCACTCTCCGCTGATCCCGCGACCAGGGCGCGGTTGCCCTCCTCAGCGAGCTCCTGGAAGCGGTGTAGGTCGAGATCGTCAGACGAGATCGAGAGCACGTAGCCCGGAGAGCGGGTCTGCAGGATCTCGGCGCCTCGAGCGCCCAGGGCCCGGCGCAGCCGGTGGACGTAGGCGTCGAGCGTGTGGGCCGCGCTCCGGGGCGGTCGCTCGCCCCACAGCTCGTCGATCAGCCGATCGCGGGAGACGACCTCGTTCGGGCGGAGGAGCAGGATGGCGAGCAGCGCCCGCTGCTTGGGACCTCCCAGGCCGATCTCCCGGCCGTCGTCCCGCACCTCGATGGGCCCAAGGACTCGAAATTCCAACCTGGTCGCTCCCTCGGCGGCGGATACCGCCTGCTGCCGACCGTAACACGCCTCAAAGCGCTTGAACAGGCGATGTCGAGCGTCCCGTGCGAGGCCTTGCGAGCATCTTGCGAGGTTCCACACGGACGATCCGCCCCGATGAACAGACGCACGACAGCGGTCGCGGCGGCATTGCTCGGAGTCTGCGTCCTCGGGGCACTGAGCGTCGGCGCCGGCGCCCGCTCGGTCGCATCGCGCGGGGTGTCGACGGACGGGCGCATCGCCTTTCAGGCCGACATCCGCGGCGCGACGCAGATCTTCACGATCCGGCCCGACCGCACCGGGGTCGAGCAGGTCACCGACCTCCGCACCGACGACCCGGGCCCCGGCGCCGAGAACGCGGCCTGGTCGCCGGACGGGTCGCGGCTCGCGTTCGACACCCAGACCCGCTTCGACGCGCCCCTATTCACCCGCGTCAACCTGTTCACGATCGCGCCCGACGGCAGCGGGCTGACCGAGCTGGCGCTCGGGGTCCGCAACTTCAACGGCGATCCGGCGTACTCGCCCGACGGCAGCCAGGTCGCCTTCGACCAGGACGTGGGCAAGAGCGCCCCGACCGTCCACGGGATCTTCATCGCCAACAGCGACGGCACCGGCGCGCGACGGCTGACCACCGGGCTGCAGACGGCCAAGGCGTACGACACCGAGGCGCAGTGGTCTCCCGACGGAGCCACGATCGCCTTCACACGGATCAAGAACAACAAGGAGGCGGCGATCTTCACCATCCGCACCGACGGCACCGAGCTCACCAAGCTGACGCCGTACAAGCTCGACGGGGCAAGCCCCGACTGGTCAGCTGACGGCGATCGGATCGCCTTCAGCAGCTACTACGACTCGCCCGGAGGCAAGGCGGCGCGGGTGTATGTGATGCGCTCGGACGGAAGCCAGAGGAAGCCGATCACCCGCGATCGCGGCGACACCGTGTTCTCATTCCAACCCTCCTGGTCCCCGGACGGAACCAGGATCGTCTTCGTCCGGGCAGCGCCCAAGAACAAGAAGGGCGACTACCTGCTCGAGCTCTACACGATGAATCCGGATGGGACCAAGAGCGAGCGGCTGACCCAGATGGCGGATGCGTTTCCGTTCCATCCCGACTGGGGGGCGGGGCCGTGAGGGCCCGCCTGGCACCGCTGGCGGTCGTCGCGGCGATCGCCGCCTCCGCGGCATCCGGCGCCCCGGCCGCGGTGAAGGACAAGGTGAGCTGCGGCGACCGGATCACGACCGAC